>CACOYM010000001.1 GCA_902631395.1 Halieaceae bacterium
ATGGGCCATAAAGTTCTAAATAAGAACTCTATGACTTTTTGCTCATTTTTTGCTAGTTTACGAGCTGGCGAGCCTGTTTTTAAAAGTTCTAAAAAAGAACTAATAGCGAGTTTGCCATCTGCGCGTTAGCGATTCTGCGAGACTGGAAAGCGCTTTGACTGGGGCGCAAAGTCGCCAAAGGGGGAAACAGTGAGCACTTTGGATTCAGTAGAGATTGAGGAGTGGACCCAGTCCCTCGATGCGGTGCTCCGCACTAATGGACCGGAAGCCACGAGTGAACTTCTCAGTCATTTATCGGAGCACGCCGAGGCGGCTCGTGTACCGCTCCCAAGCGCGATTACTACGCCTTTTAGAAACACCATATCCCCCCAAGATGAGCGCCCCATGCCAGGCGATCTATTCATGGAGCGGCGGATCCGCTCGTTGGTGCGCTGGAACGCGATGGCTATGGTCATGCGGGCCAATGACAACGAGGACGGGCTCGGTGGTCACATAAGCAGCTTCTCCTCGAGCGCTACACTTTATGACGTTGGTATGAACCACTTTTTTCGCGGCACTGCGAACGGTCACCCGGGTGACCTGGTGTATTATCAGGGGCACAGTGCTCCCGGGATGTATGCACGCTCATATCTCGAGGGCGTGATCAGCGAATCCCAGCTCGAAAATTTCCGGCGCGAGGTCGACGGCCATGGGCTGTCGTCATACCCACATCCTTGGCTGATGCCCGATTATTGGCAATTTCCGACCGTGTCGATGGGTCTTGGACCAATGCAAGCAATCTACCAAGCGCACGTCATGAAGTATCAGAGCAAGCGTGGGCTGGTTGATCACCGTGATCGCAAGATCTGGTGTTTCCTTGGCGATGGCGAATGTGATGAACCCGAGTCACTTGGTGCGATTTCATTGGCGGGGCGCGAGCGACTCGGCAATCTACACTTTGTAATTAACTGCAATCTGCAACGGCTGGATGGGCCTGTTCGCGGAAACGGCAAGATCATTCAGGAACTAGAGGGTGTATTCCGAGGTGCCGGCTGGCACGTGATCAAGGTCGTGTGGGGCCGAAAGTGGGACTCGCTCATCGAGCGTGACAAATGTGGCCACCTGCAAAAAATCATGGATGAGGTGTGCGACGGGGAGCTGCAAAACTGCAAGTTCAACGGCGGTGCCTATACGCGCGAGCACTTCTTTGGCAAGCACCCCGAGACTCTGGCTTTGGTTAAAGACCTTAGCGACGAAGACATCATGTACCTAAATCGCGGTGGGCATGACCCCTACAAGGTGTATGCCGCTTATGCGGCGGCCTGTGAAGAAATTGAAAGGCCCACGGTGATTCTAGCCATGACGGTCAAGGGCTACGGAACCAGCGAGGCGGGTGAGGCCAGCAACGAAACGCACTCTTTAAAGAAGCTAGATGTGAAGAGCTTACAGGCCTTTCGCGACCGCTTTGGCGTACCAATCAGTGACAAAGATCTTAAGAAGGTGCCCTTTTATCGGCCGCCAGAAGACAGCCCTGAAATGCGTTATATGCGCGAGCGAAGAGCCGAGCTGGGGGGGTTTATCCCTGCACGTCGGCGAACATCACACGCGCTTCCAGCACCCCAGAAAAGTTCTTTTGGCGGGCAGTTGAAGACCTCGGGCAAGCGTCAGATCAGCACCACGATGGCGTTTGTGCGGGTCCTTTCTACGCTGTTGAAAGACAAGACCTTTGGTGAGCGTGTCGTGCCGATTGTCCCCGATGAAGCTCGGACATTCGGAATGGAGGGCATGTTTCGGCAGATGGGGATCTATTCGTCGGTAGGGCAGCGCTACACGCCGCACGACTCAGGCGGCATCCTCTACTACAAGGAGGCCGAGACAGGTCAGATTTTGGAGGAGGGGATCAACGAGGCCGGCGCTTTCTCTGCTTGGTTGGCCGCGGCGACCTCCTACAGCGTGTCAGATTTTCCGATGGTGCCGTTCTATATCTTCTACTCCATGTTCGGTTTTCAACGCATTGGTGACCTCGCCTGGGCGGCGGGTGACAGTCAGGCAAGGGGCTTTTTGATCGGTGCGACATCCGGACGGACGACGCTCAACGGCGAAGGGTTGCAGCATCAAGACGGCCACAGCCAACTGATCGCGGCGACGGTGCCCAATTGCATCAGCTACGACCCGACCTATGCATACGAGCTGGCGATAATTATTCAGGACGGAATGCGTCGTATGTTCGAGGAGGGTGAGAACTGCTTTTATTATATCACCACCATGAACGAGAACTACGTGCACCCCGACATGCCTCAGGGCGTTGAAGAAGGGATCGTACGCGGATTGTATCGCCTGCGTTCTGTGACGGTAGCGAGAGGGCCCGTTGTGCACCTCCTCGGCGCCGGCGCCATTCTGCGTGAGGTCGAGGCCGCTGCCGACCTGCTGGCATGTGATTTCGGCATTGCATCCGATATATGGAGCGTAACGAGTGTGAACGAGTTGGCACGCGATGGGAACGATGCCGCTCGATGGAATCGATTTCACCCCGCAGAAACGCCTCGTGTGCCCTATCTCACGGAGCAGCTGTCCGGTGCCCCCGGACCTGTCATTGCCGCGACGGATTATCAGAAGGCGCATACTGATCAACTGCGCGAGTTTGTGCCCGGCAGCTTTACGGTTCTGGGCACCGATGGGTTCGGGCGTAGCGACAGCCGTCAGCAGCTACGACGGCATTTCGAGGTGAGTCGGGAACACATCGCCTTTGCTGCGATCAAGGCGCTGGCCGATCAGGGTGCGCTTCCGCTCGAGGCGGCACAAGATGCGCTGTCCAAGCTGGGCATTGATGCTGACAAGCCCAACCCGATGACCGTCTAGGCGCTAGAGAGGAGATACGCGATGACGGAAGAGCTGATAAAGATCCCTGACATTGGCGGCGCGGAGGGCGCGGAGGTGGTTGAGGTGCTGGTTGCACCGGGCGAAACCATCGACGTAGAGCAGAGCCTGATTGTTGTGGAGTCAGATAAGGCCTCGATGGAGATACCCTCGCCGTTGGCAGGTGTCGTGAGCGAGCTCCGCTTGGCCTTGGGCGATATGGTATCGGAGGGTGACGTGATTTTGTCGGTCGCCGCTTCATTGGCACCAGCATCTAAAGAGGTTGATGCTAAGAGTGCCGAAGCTCGTGTGCTAGTTGCGGAGGATGGCGCGGCGAATGAGAGCCCAGTCGCGGCGACCACTGCTGAGACGCTTGCCCAACTGTCTGAACCCGCTGCTACCGCACAGACTTCGATCGATGTTGTCATACCGGATCTCGGCAGTGATCAGGGTGCGGATCTAGTGGAGTGGTTAGTGAAGGTGGGTGCTACGATAGCAGCAGGTGATTCGCTGGTTCTGCTTGAGTCAGATAAAGCCTCAATGGAAGTGCCTTCACCGGCATCCGGTATGCTCAGCGCAAAGTTGGTTGAGGATGGCGCTACCGTCAACGTGGGTGAGGTCATTGCGCGGTTGGATGTCGTAGCAGGAGAAGCGTCTGCAGAGACGACCAACAGGCCAAAATCTACTCGCTCGGGGGACAATCCCGGACAGTCAGGCGCTGCAACAACATCTAGCGAGGCGGCGTCACACGACAGACATACAGTTTTTCCCGATCCATCTCATACCGCCGCAGTTGCTTTGGCAATTCAACCGGCAGGGTCTACCGTAACGTCCTCGGGCGGTCAGAATGAGGGGGTGTACGCCGGTCCCGCGGTGCGGAAGTTGGCCAGAGAATTTGGTGTCACTCTGTCGAAGGTGGCGGGCACGGGCGCCAAGGGGCGCATCCTCAAGGAGGATCTGCAGCAGTTCGTGGCTCGCGCGCTGCAAGCACCCGCGAAGTCGGCCGTGGACGAAGCACTGCCAGTGATTCCCGAGCAAGATTTTGCGCGATTTGGCAGTGTCGAGCGTGTCAGTCGGAGCCGCATCGATACGCTGACGGCGCGTAACATGGTCCGGTCCTGGTTGAACGTTCCGCACGTGACCCAGTTTGACGACGCAGACATTAGTGGCCTGGAACGTTTCCGGAAGGATCTCAAAGAGGAGGCAGTCGAGCGTGAAGTGCGGCTTACCCCCCTTCCCTTCATCCTAAAAGCCTGTGCTGTCGCGCTACGCGACCATCCCAAATTGAAATCGTCGCTGGTGGATAACGGCGAGACGTTGGTGTTGAAGCATTACTGCCATATTGGGATGGCTGTTGATACGCCCGCAGGTTTAGTTGTGCCGGTAATTAGGGACGTCGATAAAAAATCGATCTGGGAACTGGCGAGTGAGGTGGCGGCCTTGGCCGAACGCGCGCGCGATAAGCAGCTCAAGCCCGACGATTTACAAGGTGGTGTCTTCACGGTGAGTAGCCTGGGCGCGATTGGTGGGCGAGGGTTCACTCCTATCATCAATGCTCCCGAAGTCGCGATTCTGGGTGTCGGCCGCGTCGCTGTGCAGCCCGTCTGGGACGGGGAAGTCTTCCGGCCATCCACGATGCTGCCACTGGCGCTGTCTTACGATCACCGGGTCGTGAATGGCGGTGACGGTGGTCGATTTTTAACAGCATTCGCTGCATTGCTGGCTGATGTGAAGCGTATGGTGATGTAAGCGGGTTTCGAAGTCAGCTCCACCGCCTTCGCGCCGCATATTACGCCCCTATTCGAAGCGATACGTTCAGGAGTGACATCATCGGCCCCCACACCGACCATCGCGATATCATCACAGTGCGATGAGGCGCGACTTGGGAAACATGCGAAGTAAACAACATGGGTGACGGAGATTATCGCGAGCTAGGTGCCTGCCAATCCGGGGAGTTGCGGCTTGGTGCGGTGCTGTTATCAGCCGGTGAGGGGGCACGACTGGGTTGTCGTCCCAAAGCCCTGATCCACGCTGCGGGGGAGACATTACTGCAGCGCAATCTGCGACTTTTACGAGACGTGGGCGTTAAAGAGGTTGTGGTTGTTACGGGCCATTATCGTGACGAGTTGGCACCCGTATTGGCTGCCGCAGTCGCGGAGCTTAGCGATCTGCTTATCACCGAAGTTACCCAGCCTACAGGATCTCATTCCCAGGCGGCATCATTGCGCCTCGCGGTTAAGGGACTAACTGTGCAGTCAGACGCTGTTTTGGTGTTGCCCGTTGATATGCCGTTGCTCACCCGCGCCGATCTCGTAGCCGTGGTTAGCGCCTACAAGCATGCGCCGGAGTTGGTTGAATTTGTTGGTCCCAACGTCGGCGGACGTCCGGGTAACCCGGTGCTTTTCAGTCACCGGATCGCCGCACGTGTTGCGCGCGGGGAGGGCGCCTTTGGGAGTGGAGCGTGGCGCCATGCCTCATCCGACTGGGTGCTCGAGTGGCAAACCGAAAACACTCACTACGTGGCAGATATCGACACTCCAGAGGATCTCGTTCGCTGGGCAGACGAGGGGTAGAGCGCCTGCATTACCGCTCGTGCCACCAGCTCGGTCAAACATAGGCTGGACAGCCCGAGCAAGGTAAAACGAAAAAGTTCGGCGTTGACGTTGGCCCGCCAGACGCCATGTAGAATCTGCAGACCGGTGTAACGTGAGGCGAGATTGAGGCTTATGTCCGAATTTCCACACATGACCGCGAGCATGATTACGAATCGATGAAACACCATAGACTGTTCCATCGAATGGGTGTAATCGCGGGAAATCCAGTTGGCCTTGGTGGGCATTTACGCTTAGCTGTCTCCGCCGCCATTGCCGGCAAGCATCTCTCCTGGCGGGCCAATAGCCATAGGAATACATTCATGGTCCAGCCGGCGACGGCCGATGCGGGCGCGAGGATGGCAGCTCCGATTTGCACGATGATCTTACAGATCTATTTCTATGCTTCGATTCCGAAAGTGAGATGGCAGTTTCCTGGTCGCGAGCTATCGTGAGTTTCGGAAGGCCTAGACTGCGCAAGGGAGGCCCGCAATGTGCTTCGGAATCTTCCCCACATGCTAGACTTCACTTCTGATTTTTTGGAGCCCCAGCTATGGTGATTCAACCCAAAGTTCGCGGTTTTCTGTGTACGACTGCCCACCCCACGGGCTGTTTCGAGAACGTCCGGCGCCAGGCGGAGCATGTCCAGAGCAAGGGGGAGATTGCAGATGGACCAAAGCGAGTGCTGGTACTCGGCGCGTCGACCGGATACGGCCTCGCCTCCCGCATTACCGCGGCATTTGGCTCTAGTGCCGCCACCATTGGCGTCTTTTTCGAGAAGCCCGGCACAGATCGCAAGTCGGGCACTGCTGGCTGGTACAACTCGGCGGGCTTCCATCAGCTCGCCGACGAAGCGAATCTCTATGCTAAGAGCCTTAATGGTGACGCGTTCTCGGATGAGATGAAGACGCGGGTGATTGACCTGGTCAAAGCGGATTTGGGTCAGCTGGACTTGGTGGTCTATAGCCTCGCGGCGCCCCGAAGGACGCATCCAAAAACCGGTGAGGTGTTCAACTCGACGCTCAAGCCCATCGGGCAGGCGACCACCCAGAAGGGCGTGAATACCGATAAAGAGGCGATACAGGACTTTCGTCTTGAGCCTGCCACGCAGGAAGAAATTGATCACACCGTGGCAGTGATGGGTGGTGAGGACTGGGAGATGTGGATTACTGCACTCGCCAAGGCGGGCGTATTGGCTGAGGGCGCCAAGACCACGGCTTATACCTATATCGGCGAGAAGATCACCTGGGATATCTACTGGCACGGCACTATCGGTGCAGCCAAGAAAGACCTCGACAGCCGCGTGGTCGGGATTCGGGCGCAGTTGGCGTCATTGGATGGCGATGCCCGCGTATCGGTGCTCAAGGCGGTGGTCACCCAGGCCTCGGCAGCGATCCCTGCAATGCCCATTTACCTAGCGATTCTTTTCAAGGTAATGAAGACACGAGGGGTCCACGAAGGGTGTATCGAGCAGATCGACAGGTTATTCAGAGAGCGGCTGTACGGCGATGGCATAGTGGACGAGGCCGGCCGCCTACGAGTCGATCAGCTGGAGCTAGATCCGGATGTGCAGGCCGAAGTGGCCGGAATCTGGGAGCAGATCGAAACCGACAACCTCAGGTCCCTAGCTGATTTCGAAGGCTACCGTCAGGAGTTTCTGCAGCTCTTTGGTTTTGGCGTTGAGGGTGTTGACTATGAAGCGGATGTGAACCCCGAGGTCGCTATGCCGCAGTTGGTTGAATAGGGTGCAAGCCCATGGTGAAGTGAAAGCGCTATCGCAGCGAGTGCGGCGGGTTGTGGCACCGAACCCGGGACCCATGACCGGCCCTGGCACCAATAGCTACATCATTGGTGAGAGCGATCTGGTGGTGGTGGACCCGGGGCCGGCAATACCTGCACATATCGACGCCATATTGGGTTGCGTGGGCGATAGGCTAAGGTACATCGCTTGCACGCATACCCATCCAGATCACTCGCCAGCAGCTTCTCTACTGGCAGAGGCTACGGGTGCCACGCTCGTCGGTCGAACCACGGCCGACGACCGGCATCAGGATTTATCATTTCAGCCCGCGTCCCAGATTGAAGATGACGAGTGCGTCACGGGAGAAGACTGGACGCTTCGCGCGATCCACACCCCGGGCCACGTTGATAACCACGTCTGCTACTTACTCGATGAAGAGGGCGTAGTGTTTGCGGGAGATCACATCATGAATGGCTCCACTGTTGTGATCGTGCCCCCGGGGGGCAATATGGCCCATTACATTTCCTCGCTCCGCCGACTGCTTGATTACGACGTGAAGATTGTCGCCCCTGGTCATGGCGAGTTGATTCCTGATTGTCGCGGTGAGGTGGAGAAGCTTGTTCGGCATCGCTTGCTCCGTGAGGCCAAGGTCTTTGGTGCGCTCACCGAAGCGGCGCAGTCTCTTGATGACTTGGTGGCCATTGTCTACGACGATGTGGACCCCATGATGCACGAGTGGGCCAAGCTCTCCCTACTGGCGCACCTAATTAAGCTCGAGGACGAGCGCCGAACTTTCAAGAGTCTCGAGGCCGGTATCGAACGCTGGCAGGTGGCGGCCTAGCTGTTCGCAAACGTCGCGTCTCTCCACCGGGTTGCTGACCCCTACTGCAAATCGTTACATTCCCCGCTCGGTTGCGAAGGAGAAACACCCCCATGAATGGTTTGATGATGGATGTGCCACTCACGATTACTTCGATTGTGCGGCATGCCGAGCGCGTGCATGGTCATAAGGAGATTGTCTCGATTACCTCTGACAATCCGCGCCACCGCTACACTTATCGCGACTGCTTCGCGCGAGCTCGCCAACTAGCCAACGCAATACAAAGTTGGGGGCTGGATCGGGGCGCACGGATCGCCACGTTGGCCTGGAACGATTATAGGCACTTGGAAACGTATTACAGCTCGGCGTGCTCGGGTTTCGTTTGCCACACAATCAATCCGCGACTGTTTCCGGAGCAAATCGTCTACATAATTAACCATGCTGAGGACCGCTATGTCTTTTTGGATCCCGACTTTTGGCCGCTGATCGAGGGCCTGGCGGGCGAGTGCACTGGCGTGGAAGGCTGGGTGATTATGACCACTCGCGAGCACATGCCTGAAACCGATCGCACCGATGTGCTGTGCTACGAAGAGTTGGTGGCCTGTCAGAGCGACGAATTTGAGTGGCCAGATCTTGATGAGCAGGCCGCTTGCTCTCTCTGCTACACCTCGGGCACCACGGGAAATCCCAAGGGTGTGCTCTATAGCCATCGTTCTACCGTGCTACACACCTATGCCACTCTAATACCCGATGCGATGAATATTTCCAGTGGTGACGTGATGCTGCCGATCGTACCGATGTTTCACGTTAACGCCTGGGGTAACCCTTACGCCTGCCCAGTAGCGGGTGCCAAGATGGTAATGCCCGGTAACAAAATGGGCGATGGGCCAACGCTGGCGGCGCTCATCAACGAGGAGGGCGTGACGATGTCGGCGGGTGTACCCACCGTCTGGCTCAACTTGCTCGGACACCTGCGTGAGTCGGGGGAGCGCGTTGAGACGCTTGCACGGGTAGTCGTCGGTGGTTCAGCTTGCCCCTTGTCGGTGATGGAAGAGTTCGATACTTATGGCGTGGATACGAGACATGCCTGGGGAATGACCGAGATGAGTCCGTTGGGGACGACCAACCACGCGGGCGGTCATCGTGAGCTCTACAGTCTCGAACGATTCGCCGAGATGCGCACCAACGTGGGCACACCGATATGGGGTGTTGAGATTAAAATTACCGATGACGACAACAACGAATTGCCCTGGGATGGCGAGGCATTTGGAGCACTTAAAGTGCGAGGCCCCTGGGTATGCTCAAGTTATTTTAAGCTTGATGCTTCCGAAGCACACGCGGAGGGAGGGTGGTTCGAAACCGGTGACGTTGCCACTATTAGTCCCGAGGGGTTTGTTTCGATTACCGACCGCACCAAAGACGTCATCAAATCGGGTGGCGAATGGATTTCCTCCATTGAGGTTGAGAACGTCGCCACGGGGCATCCGAAGGTCGCTGAAGCGGCCGTGATTGGACGTATCCATGAAAAGTGGGGTGAGCGACCACTGCTAATTGTGGTGAAGGCGCCGGGTGAGGATCCATCGCCTGATGAGCTGAAAACTTATCTCAACGGTAAGATCGCTAAGTGGTGGATTCCGGACGATGTGCAGTTCATCGAGAATATGCCGCACACGGCAACCGGTAAGATCCAGAAAACTACGCTGCGGGACATCTTTTCAGACTATCAGTTCCCTGCCTGAATCTTCAGGGCCTGGGCCCACGTGACGGCGGTCACCACTTTTGTATGAGTGGTGATGGCACTTTTGCCCATGCGCTTTGGTGGCGGTGTGTCAAGCGTCCGCGTATAACTCATCTGCGCGTAACCCATGATGGAAAAGACCGCGAATGACTGAGGCCTCGTCCGACCGACTCGACATCATTATCCCCGTCTATCGGGGTGAGATGGCGGTGCGCCGGTGTCTCGATTCTGTCATCGCATCTGACGCTTTGCAGATCGCTGACTTGGTGATTGTCAACGACGCCTCCCCTGAGCCTCGCATTCCGGCGTATTTGAGTCAGCACGCGGCACGAAAATCTGTCAGCCTCATTAACCATGACTCTAATCGAGGATTCGTGGCCAGCGTGAACGCGGCGGCGGCACTCAATCCTGACCGAGATTTTGTCATTCTCAATGCAGATACGGAAGTGGCAAGGGATTGGCTACAGCGCCTTCGGCAGCATGGTGCTGATCACCCCGCGGCAGCAACGGTGACCCCTTTTTCGAATAACGCGACGATTGCCAGCTACCCGAAGCTTGTCACTAACAACGCGCTGCCGCCTTATGAGCACACTGATGACTTCCATAAGCGCTTCGCTAAGGTCAATCATGGGCAGGTGCTGGAGATTCCAACAGCAGTGGGTTTCTGCACGTGGATACGGCGCGGTGCTTGGGAAGACGCCGAAGGCTTCGATCCTATCTTTGGTCGCGGATATGGCGAGGAAGTAGATTTTTGCTGCAAGCTGTCAGCGAGGGGCTGGCAGCACTTGTTAGCGACGGATGTTTTCGTTTACCACGAGGGCGGAGTGTCGTTTGGTGCTGAGGCCATTGAGCGCAGGACGAATGCCCAAAAAATTGTTGATGCGCGCTACCCCGGTTACGGCGAATCAGTCCAACGTTGGGTTCAAAAGGACCCCGCGAAACCCTACCGATTAGCAGTGGATTTAGATCGGTTGGGTGACCGGTCTGGGCCGAAGTGGCTGTTTATTTCTCACTCACTTGGCGGCGGTGTACAGCAGCACGTAAACGATTTAGCGGCGCTGATTAGGGATGAGCTGGATGGTGCAGTCTGGTTGCTTCAACCCAGGGATGAGCGCAGCGTTCGACTCACATGGTGTGGAGAGGATTCGGGACTCGATATCCCCATCGCTCATGACCAATTAGGTTCGGCTTTGCCAGCGCTCGCCGTCGAGCTAGGGATCCAGCGTCTGCACTTTCATCATTTTGCAGGCTTGCCGGCTTCAGCTATGGAACTGCCCAATTTGCTGGGTTTGCCTTTTGATTTTACTTTTCACGACTTCTATGCCGTTTGTCCTAGCCCTACGCATTTCATCAGTCGCGATGGGCGTTACTGCGGGAGACCGGATCTCTCGGAGTGTGAAACTTGCTTTGCAGAACGCTCCGACCCTTGGGGCTTGGGAATTCGAGACTGGCGCGCTACTTTCGCTAATTGGTTGTCTAAGGCAGAGCGGCTGATCTTTCCCACTACCTCGGTGAGAGACATTGTTTCGGCATATTTTCCGGAGTTATCTGGCGAGGTCTGGCCTCATCCGGAGCCATCTTTGGCAGCCTATCAATCACACAGAGAACAGTCGCTGGTGCGGAAGAAGTTCTGTCTGATCGGATCATTGTCTGAGGTTAAAGGGCTGCATCTGCTCAGAGAGATGGGATTGCTTGCCGCGACGATGTCAGAACCAATAGACTTTGTGGTTGTTGGGCCGACGCTCGCCCCGATTGGCGCCGACGCGATGCACAACATTCGTGTGACCGGGCAATTCAAGCCACAGGAACTCCCTGGTCTTTTGGCACATGAACGGCCTGATGGGCTGCTGTTTCTGTCTGTCGTGCCCGAGACGTATAACTATGCGCTGAGTGCAGGATTAGCCACTGGACTTCCCATTGTCGCACTGGACGCCGGGGCAATCGGAGAGCGGTTACAGGGAGTTGCCGGAGCAACCGTGTTGCCGATAGATGCCAAGCCGGCAGATATTTTAAGCGCCCTAAGTGGGACGGCAGGGCCCTACTTATTGAGTGAAAAGCCATTCATGCGCAGTGCTGATCACTCTGATTGCCTTGCTTATATTACCCGCCACTGTAAACCGATTGCTGAGCTTGAGCGCGCAGGGTTGAGTAAAGAAGGTGTGCTCGCTCATCTCCTCAAAATAATATCCGAAGCCCCACAGCTACAGACCATAGAGCGCGGCATGAGGGAATTGCTGGAGCAATCCCTTGATTGTCATCTCTCAGAGGCGACAGCGCAGTTGCGCAAGCAAGCGATACAAAATGAGAGTCAGCTTGCGGAGCGCAATACCCATTTGTCAGCTATGGAGCACGAGAAGGCTCATCTTGAAAACGTGATTGATGAACTGAAATCCGCACAGGTTGCCGAGACGCAGCATCTCAAAGACACGATTGCGGCGGTGCAGGCTAATGCGGTGGTTGAGAGCCAGCGGCTTGAGTCAATCAGTGCTGAATTGCAGAAGGCGTGTGACAACGAACGGGCGCTCGAGTCTGAGGTACTGACGCTGACGAACACCTTGGCAGCTCGAGACGAACAGCTTTCCCAGCTACAGCAAATCTTCCGCAAGCAGTCCGAGCACCTCTCCGATCGTGAGGATTTGGTGGTGACGCTCGCCGATAGGATTCGAGAGCTTGAGACAAGCACATTCTGGCGAATTAGCGCGCCTTTACGCACGACAGTGGACGTAGTGCGCTCATCCTTATCTAGGTTTAAAGCACGTATTGAATGGGGCCGTCGCATTCTCGCATTCATACGCTATCACTTTGGTCATGGTGGTTGGCCTGCCTTGCGCGGCGCCATTCAAAGGCGGCTGGCGTGGCGTAACCGCGACGTTGAACGCGCTTTGGTGATTGCAGGAATCGACGAGTCTGCTGTTCTTAGCGAAGACCCCATAATTTTTCAGCAGCGCGCGAGGCCTATCGTCTCAGTGATCATTCCAACTTACGGTGAACACGACGTCACTCGGCGGTGTCTCGCCAGCCTGGCTGAGCACGCCACCGAATCAGCTTGCGAGGTGTTGGTCATTGACGATGCTTTCGCCGAGCCGCTGGACTTAATGTCGATGCAGGTATCAGGTGCCGAGCTGATTCGCAACGAGCAAAATCTAGGTTTTCTGCGCACCTGCAATCGGGCTGTTGTCGAATCGCGGGGCGACTATATCTTACTCCTGAATAACGACACTGTAGTTGGTGCGGGCGCTCTGGATGCAATGCTTGACAGCTTCGTTCGGTTCGACGATGTGGGTGCTGTTTGCGCCCAGCTTCGTTTCGCCGATGGCACGTTGCAAGAGGCTGGTGGCATCGTGTGGTCTGACGGTTCAGCTTGGAACTGGGGCCGTGGCGAGCATCCTAAAGACCCACGATTCAATTACCCAAGAGAGGTGGATTACGGATCGGCCGCTGCGTTGATGGTGCGGCGCACGCTTTGGGAGCAGTTGGGCGGTTTCGATGAACACTTTGCACCGGCCTATTACGAGGACACGGATCTGTGCTTTCAGATCCGGAGCCTTGGCTATCGCGTGATGTATCAGCCTCGTGCAGTGGTGACGCATTTTGAGGGCGTATCTCATGGCACCGATACTAGTTCAGGCCTGAAGGCCCATCAGACAAAAAATCAAGCGCGATTCGCCGATAAGTGGCGGCATGTGCTAGAGCACCACCGTGCCAACGGCGTAGAGCCTCTGCTCGAGCGTGACCGCAATGCGGCGGCGCGGATCCTGTGGGTGGAAGCCTGCATGCTCACGCCGGACCAGGACTCTGGTTCGCTGAGGACGATTCGTCTGCTGCGAATTCTGGTGAGTATGGGCTGTAAGATCACTTACATTGCAGACAATATGGACGGTGCGGATCCATACCGGTCTCAGCTAGAGGGAGAGGGGGTTGAGGTGATTTACGCACCCTTTTTCAAGTCAGTCGGCGATTTCCTTGAGCAGCGCGGAGGGGAATATGACGTAGTGACGCTCTGCCGTCACTACATTGCGATACAACACATTCAAATGGTCCGTAAGGTAAATCCAGCCGCGCAGATTTGGTTCGATACGATCGACCTGCATTACCTAAGGTCGCGGCGGCAGTTTGAACTGGACGGCAAGAAAAGCACTGCCGATCGCGCGGAGCTTGCCTATCGTGAGGAGATGGAGGTAATTGGCCAATCTGACTTAACCATCGTGGTGAGCGAGGTAGAAGTTGAGGAGCTGGGCAAAGCGGCTCCGACTGCGCGCGTTGCTGTAGTCAGCAACGTTCACGAAATCAGTGACGTTACAGCAGAGCGACAGGGGCGCGAGGGTGTCGTGTTCGTGGGCGGGTTTCAGCATCCACCCAATATCGATGCAGTAGAGTTCTACGCGGAGGAGATCTGGCCTCTTTTTCGTAAGCAGTGCCCCGGAGTGCCGACCCACATCATCGGTAGTCGCATGCCTGACCGGTTGCGAAAGTTAGGCGAGTCACATGGCCTGAATATGCTTGGTTTTGTCGAGGATTTGATGCCGTACTACATGGAGTCTGTGCTCTCCATCGCACCACTTCGATACGGCGCTGGCGTCAAGGGCAAAGTCAATCAGGCGCTCAGCTACGGCCTCCCTGTGGTGGGTACCTCCACGGCGCTAGAGGGCATGGGTCTGGAGCATGGGAGGCAAGCCATGCTCGCTGACAGCGCCGAAGCATTCGCTGCCGCGATGGTTGAGGCCTACTCGGATCAAGCGTTGTGGAGTGCCTTGTCGGAGAATGGACAGCATTCCCTGCGAGATCGATTCACGCCGCAGGTCGCACGGGATGCACTGGACGCCGCACTCCGAGTGGGTGTGCCGGGTTGGGCGGGACGATCACACTAGTTGCCCAGCCGCTCGCAAACAGAGTCCCACAATGTGAGGTCTTGCTCGTTAAACCAAAGCAGCTGGTCCCAGGTTTTGGCTGCTATTCGAGAGCGAAAGTTATTCAATTGAGCTTCAGTGGTAAGTGAGAAGTCTGGCGAGCCAACGTTCTCTGGAACCGATTGCTCGACGCGGAAGTGCAGGCCGTGGGCTGCGATCAGCGACGGGAATCTAGCCACGTCTTGATCAAAGTGCTCCACACGCCCTATCAGCTCTACCGCCAAAAGATTTTTCATTGCGTTGTCGAGGTCATACAAGGGTCGTCCACCCTCGTTGCGGCCCTTTGGCGGCTGGTCTCGCTCCCGGCACAATAAATTAGTCTGGAGATTGCAGATCTGCAGTTGGTCAGGGTGCCCCGCCGCGAGTTCGTCGAACCAGGCGTCAAAACCCTGCATGAAATCTGCCGTACATTTGACCGATCGATTTCTCATCTCGTGCAAAAAAACCGAACGAATTCGCAACAGTGGGTGTCTGATAAACACAGCAGGCAGGATCTTGATATCACACGAGTCTGCAGGGGGTAATGCGGTCTGATGGGAGGAGAACGAGAAAGCCTCGGGATTGTCTCGGATTATGCGTGTAAGGCTCGCCTGATCAATCGAAGACGCGCTGGTGGGACCATCAAATGAAACGTGACCCTCGCCGTAATTCTTTTTGAGTAAGGCTTCGAAGCTAGTGCCAGCTGTTTTGAAGATATGGTAGTGGCAGATGACGGTGCGTGCGGTCATGTCTACTAATAAAGTCGGGCTCGATGGCCACTGGTCACGTGTCGAGATGTAATTAGGATAGCAGGCATTGGAGAATCCGTGTGATCACCCGCTTTAGGGAAAGCGTGGGGCTCCTTGAGATGTGAAAACTACGCCCGAGGCGGGCACGTCAGAGTGATAGAGTGAGCAAAATAGGCATTCTTACTAGGAATAAGCACGAAATGCCGCGCGTCATTGGATTTGCTGGCCTACAATCATTTTGAGGAGCGCTTTTTTGGAAGCCACCGAAGTGACAGAACATGAAGCGCCACCAACAGGTGTTGGGGATCGTCTCGTTGGGTGTGGCCTGCTCAGCGAGCGAGACCTGGAGCGCGCGCGAATAGCAAAGCGAGAGATGGGGTGCATGCTGGGGGAGGCTCTGGTTCGCCTTGGGCTGGTCGCTGAAAGTAACCTCGTGACAGCGTTATGTGAGGTACTCAATGTCTCGTTCGTTGCCAAGGATGGTTACCCGGAAGCCCCGGTCATTCTGGATGGTCTTCCAGAGCAGTTTCTGTTGAACAACAACGTGGTGCCTGTCTCGACTACCGAGGATACGTTGGTCCTGGCCGCACTGAAACCGCAGGACCCGTTTATCAAGAAGGCCCTCCATCTTGCGACGGGCAAGGCCGTAGAGCTCAGGCTGGGGCTGGCTTCTGACATTAACGCGGCATTAGAGCGTTACACGCAGGATGAGGAAGGGGACGATCTCGATACATTCAGCGACTTTGACGCGTCAGACGATGAATTTGTCGAACACCTTAGGGACCTCGCCAGCGAGGCGCCGGTGATTCAGCGGGTGAACCAAATTATCCAACGCTCGCTAGATATTGAGGCTTCAGATATTCACCTCGAAAATTTCGACGACGGCCTCCGCTTGCGCTACCGGATCGATGGTGTGTTGCAGGAATCGAGTCAGATTGGTGATGCCAATCTCTCGGCGGCTGTGCTGTCGCGCATTAAGCTTCTCGCTAACTTGAATATTGCAGAGCGTCGTTTACCGCAAGATGGGCGCATCATGATGCGCGTCAAGGGCCATGAACTGGACCTGCGTATTTCCACCTTACCTACTGTTCATGGTGAAGGTATTGTAATGCGCGTGCTGGACCGCGAGAGTATTCGTTTAGACCTCGCTGACATGGGCTTCAGTGAGGACACTTTCGATTCCTACACAGAATTATTGAAGCGTCCGCACGGGATTTTGTTGCTTACGGGGCCTACAGGCTCAGGCAAGACGACAACGCTATATGCGTCGCTGTCCAATATGGATTCGGATTCACTCAAGGTCATTACCGTTGAGGACCCCGTCGAATACCAGCTACATGGGATAAATCAGATACCGGTGCACAGTGAGATTGGCTTGACCTTCGCGCGTGCACTGCGTTCCATCCTGCGTCAGGATCCAGACATCATTATGATCGGGGAAATGCGTGACACGGAAACGGCGCAAATTGCCGTGCAGTCTGCATTGACCGGCCACCTCGTCCTCTCCACGCTGCATACCAATACCGCAGCGGGAGCGATTACTCGTCTCGAGGATATGGGGGTAGAACGATTCTTGATTACGGCAGCGGTAAATGGCGTGTTGTCGCAACGGTTGATTAGAAAGCTTTGCACCGATTGCAAAAAACCCCTCGAGCTTTCAGACGAGATCATCACGTCAATGGGCATCGAACTTTTCATGGCAGCGGGAAACAAAACGATCTACGAGCCCGTTGGTTGCGAGACCTGTAAAGACACTGGGTATCGCGGTCGGATGGCGATCCACGAATTGTTTGTATTGGATGCTAGCGCTCAACGCGCTGTGCTTGATGGCGCTGATGCGCACCAATTACGGGAGCAGGCGCGCGCCCGTGGCATGCGCACTTTGTATGAGGATGGCTTGCGTAAGGTAGCTCTGGGGCACAGCTCACTTGATGAGGTGCTGAGAGTCACTCAGGATCAAAATGAAGACTTTGAGAATGCGCTCGATGTGTGATTTTTATTCCTTCAAATCGGTTCCCAGGTGATCTATGCCAGCCTTCAAATACAAAGCGGTGGGGCAGGCTGGTAGCATCGATACGGGCACACTGACAGCTAAAGATGTTGCTGCCGCGCAGAGGCAGCTTCGGGCACAGAAGCTAATGCCACTATCTGTTACGGCGACGGCCGAGGCTTCAACAAAGCGCCCTCCCGGCGATACGCCTGCAGTCGAGACCCCCGATATCGAGGTTGCACGAGCCTTGCTGGATAAGGTTTCGACGAAAGCAAAGCCGATCCGGGCAAAGAGATCGATCGGTCGCGAGGATGTGCTCAGATTCACCGGTGAGATGGCAGTCTTGTTAAAAGCTGGATTGCCCCTTGATCGCGCCATACGAGTGCAGATCGAATCAGCCCCTGAGGGTGCGCAGGCAGCACTGCTGCAAGAACTGCTGGAAGCGCTAAAAGGCGGGAAGTCATTAAGTGCCGGACTTGAAAAGCGCCCCGATGTGTTTTCTCATTTTTATATCAATATGGTCCGCTCGGGTGAGGCAAGCGGTCATCTGGCCGACGTCTTGGCTGAACTCGCCGCGTACCTTGAGCGTTCCAAGACTGTTCGCGCTTCAGTTGTGTCAGCGCTGATTTATCCCGCAATCTTGGCGGCGGTAGCAGCCATATCGGTCTTCATCATGCTGGGCTACGTAGTGCCTGAGTTCCAAGCATTGTTTGAGGATATGGGTGAATCATTGCCGTTGCTGACTCAGGCTATCGTTGGGCTGGGGGATATCGTTTCAGCCTGGGGGTGGCTAATAATAACGCTGTTCGTAGCGGCTTTCTGGTGGGTCAGCCGGTGGGCCGCGACGGCTGCTGGAAGAGAGTGGTTTGATCTTAGAAGCCTGACACTGCCTCTCGTCGGCTCCATTATGTTGAAGTATGAAGTCGCGCGTTTCGCCCGCACCATGGGCACGCTGTTGCACAACGGTGTAGCGATGTTACGTGCGACGGATATCGCCGTTGGCACCGTAGGCAACGGCATCGTGAGATCGTCTTTGGGTGATATGCCCAACACAATCAAACGTGGCGGACGCCTCTCACAGGCTTTGGACGCCAGGGTGTTCTCACCGGCAGCGCTCCAGATGGTTCGGGTAGGCGAGGAGTCTGGCAACCTACATACGATGTTGCTCGAACTTGCAAAAGTATATGAAGCCGAGGTTGAAGACGAGGTGAAGCGGGCGCTGACGCTGCTTGAACCTGCTTTGATTTTGGGTATGGGCGGTATTATCGCCGTTATCATCATGGGCATACTGATGGGCATCCTGTCGGTCAATACGCTGGTCGTTTAAAGCATGGCCATCAAGTCAAAGTCGAGGAGAAGTCGGGTGAAGGCGAGATTGAACGCACGAAAGCGAATGAATGGCTTCACGTTGGTCGAGTTGTTGGTGGTGCTGGCCATTCTGGGCATGTTGGCCGCACTCGTCGGGCCGCAGGTGCTTAACCAGCTTGGCGGTGCCAAATCAAAATCGGCGGCGATCCAAATCCGAGATTTTGAGCAGGCGCTGGAGCTGTATAAGCTCGACACTGGGCGCTTCCCGCGTCAGGGTGATGGCCTAGAGGCTCTTGTCCGCAAACCCTCGGGGACTCGGGGCTGGAACGGCCCCTACCTCAAAAAGGATGAAATTCCCGAGGACCCTTGGGGCAACCCTTATGAGTACCGTATTTCGGGCTCAAACATTGAAATCACCTCACTGGGCGCGGACGGACGCCAGGGTGGCTCGGGCGAAGACGGCGACGTCTCTAACTGATATGAAGGCGACTGGTGCCGCAGGTTTCACCCTGCTGGAGCTTGTGGTGGTTCTCGTGATCGCAGGTCTGCTGTTTAGTTTAGGCGGACCATCTGTTGGTGCGCTATATGACACCATGCAGTATCGCGATGCCGTGCGAGAGGTCGTGTCAGCAGCCAAAAACGGGCGGCGGGGCGCCTTTGCCAGTGGACAGCCCCTGGATCTGCTTATCGATACAGATCGCAATCAGTTCGCGTTGACGAACCGGTCGCAACTTTTGGACAACCTCGAGTTTTCAGCTCTACCTGAAGCTCTCGACATCACCGTTGTTTACGCAGCAGAGGTAAGCCCTAGGCCCGGGCTAGCGGCAATTCGTTTTTACCCTGCGGGCGGTTCCTCAGGTGGTGAGATTACAATGGCGCGACCTAGCGGCGGCGGTGTCCATCTCACTATCGACTGGCTACTCGGCGACGTCACGCAGGCAGGCTTGTAGTGGCGGCTAAAGAAATCCATCACTCAAGGCAGGCGTTGGGTTTCTCCTTGATTGAGATGCTGGTGGCGCTGGTCGTGCTGTCGCTTTCTTTGGGCGTGCTGTATCAGGCGGCAACAGGTGCAACCCGAAATGTGAGGGTGGCCGCGGAATACACGGATGCCGTTATGTTGGCCGAATCGATGCTCGCAGAGCACAGTTATGTCACTGGGGAAAACTTATCTGCCTTCGGTCAGTTCGAGATTTTTCAGTGGAGTGTGTCCTCGTGGCCTGTGCCGTACGACGATTCGCTTGACCCCGAGGAGCGGACGGTTGCAGCCGAACCGCTTCAGTACTTGGAGGTGGTAGTGAGCTGGCCGGGGCGCGGCGGTGCACCCCGTGAAATCGATCTCATGACTGTGGTGCCACTTCGGGAGCCAGCATCATGAAGCGGCAAACCGGGATGACGCTGGTTGAGGTTACGGTAGCCTCAATGGTGTTTGCGATGATCATGTTGGCCGTGGTAACTGCCATGCGGGCCTTTGGCCAAAGCTACGACAGATTACAAGAGACGACGGCGCGCACTGCGGTCAAACGCGAGGTTGACCGGTTTTTGAGGCAGACATTGAGAGATGCCCTCGGTGAGGCGGGCTACTTTGAGGGAACGTCTCGGGAAGTCGCATGGGTAGCGCCGCTCGATCGCGTGGGAAGCGCTGGCGGCCTGCAGCATTTAAGGTTACAGGCACGCGGGAATCAGTTGGTGCTGAGTTTCGCGCCTTTCGATCGTGAGGCTGAATTAGACGTGACACCTGAGTGGGGGAGCGTTGTTGAAGCTGTCCCCCTAGTCAGTGGACTCGAATCATTCGAGGTGTCTTATCGGGCGCAACCGGAGGAGTCCTGGGGGCGCATGAGCGGACAAAAAGAAGAGGAGCCGGCGGGTTTACCGTGGGGTATTCAGCTGGAAATTGAGACGGAGGAAGCGATCTGGCCTCCTTTGATCGTGGTATTTGAGCAATATGAGCAGCGGCTATGAGCAGTAGTCCGCAGCAGCAAGGCTTCGCGATCGCTTTACTTTTGTGGATGATTGCCGGGATGTCTTTGATGGTCGCGGCCGTCATACACTTTGCCCACGCTGATGTTGCTATGGCGGAATTGAGGCTGGACGAGGCTCGTGCACAGGCGCTTGGGCGTGGTGCCGCGCTGTTGGCGGTTCGCGACAAAACAATGGTGTCGCAAAAAGCCACGTTGGAACCAGCCGGAGGTGAGGGGTCTCGAGCGCAGGGAGAGGGGAATCATCGGTTTACAAAGACCTACGAGTTTGGAGGGGAATGGCGCACGCGCGTACAACTGCGCCCTGCGGCGGGCTTTGTTTCCCTGAATAATGCGAGCGATGTTGAATTGAGTTTACTGTTTAAACATGTTGGCAAGGCCACCGAGACTGTCGCTACAGATTTGGCAGCAGCAGTAGTCAGGTACCGTGAGAATTTCCCGGGTTTTCGGTACCCGGAGGAATTGCTTGCGATAGATGGTGCGTCGCGCGATGTATATGACAGGGTGAGGAACATGATCCATCCATACCGAACGGGAGCACTTTCGCTGGCAGACCTGCCCGAAGAGATCAGAGAGACATTCGGAGACGTTTTCGAAGAGGAGATTGCAAGCGGAGAAGCCAGTGGGGCTGGCGGCCGGGTAGCAGAGGGCCGGCTTACCTTTGAAGTGATTGCCGAGAGGAAACGCAATCCCGGCGGCACGTCTGATCGCCGCATACAAGTGGCGGAGGTGTCTACTGCATCGGCTTCGGGGGGGACTGTAAAGCAGAAAATATGGCTTTCGCCTAAGGCGCCCGGTGTGATTATGCGGGCGGACGCTCCCAGACGTTACTCATCAGATCGAGTTGAGCAATGAGCAGCGATAATCAACTTAATCTCTTCGGTCTGGACCTAGAGCATGCCCTCCAGCGAGTACGACTGGGCTGGCATCAGTTGTTAGAGGGTGACGAGTCGGGGTTGAGAGCATGGCTTGCTGACCCGGTAGTACTGCACGAAGTTTCCGAAATATCGGCTATGAATGCATCTATAGCGCCTGACGTGCTGTCTGTGGCACTTCCAGAAAGTGATTGTTTGGTGAGTGTGATCGATTTGCCCGCGACGGCAGAGGTATTTCTTAATGAGGCAGTAGCCAGCCATGTTGACGAGAAGTCGCCCTTTCCCGCTACAGACGTTGCATGGGGCCACGCGATCATGGCGCGCTCAGAGTTATCTTTAAAAGTAGCGGTAGCGATGGTTGCGCGCTCGACCGCTAACATGATTCAGGCGCAGATTACAGAGAGGTCTGAACTCGGCAGCGTGCCGATTGAGCTTTGGGCTCGGGTTGACGATGCTCTTGTTCCGATCGAGGGGTATCAAAGCGCGGTTCGGGTAGGCCACTACAAAGAGCGCCTTCGACGCGTTACAGGCTCGATTGGATTGGGTTTGGTCGCCGTAACCCTATTACTTGCTATGCCCGCAATATGGCTTGCACAAACAGCCGGTCAAACAGAGGCGTTGTTGATCGCTACGCAACAGAGGGTCGCCCCAGTGGTCTCGACGCGCGAGAGACTCGTTACATTACAGAGTCAACAAGCCGAGGCGGACACCTTTTTTTCGGACTTGATAGACTACGCTCCATGGTTGCATCGGGTTGCGTCAGTTACGCCCGATACAGCGCACTTTAATCGCCTTTCCCTTGACGGTCGCCGGCTAACTATTTCGGGGGTTTCAGACAACGCTGCGGATTATCAGGCAACCTTGGTGGCATCTGATTGGGTGCAAAATTTATCTGCTCCCAGCGCTTTTACGCGTGATAAGCGATCTGGCCGTGAAAGGTTCACCCTTACGATGACATTGACCGACGGTGCGCAGCAGTGAAAACTTGGTGGCTACAATTGCCTAGTGAAGCAAGAGCCGTAGGCGCGGCCGCTGTTACACTAATTGTGGCGATAATGTTGTTCACGTGGCTGAAGTTGCTGTCGATTGCGGTGCTGAATGCGCAAGAAATTAGCGACATGAAGCCCAGAATCGCGCGATTGCTTGGATATGAAATGACTGCAGCGGAGCTCTCTTCTGCGGTGGCGATACAGCGACAAACGCTTTCAAGCATCACCTACGATTCTCAGCAGCAGAGTGCTCGAGCGGGCGCGGCGCTTCAACAAACACTGCGGGGCTTCGCAGAGGACGCCGGAGCTACAGTCACGGGGAGTCAGTTATCGGTCAACGCGCTTGTATCTGATCAGGATAATGAAGAAGAGATTGACCCGCATTTTGAAGTATTGTCTGTTAACTTAAGCCTTGAGGCCGCGCCGATCGCGCTGGATGCTTTTCTAGTGGCTGTCGCCGCGCATCGCCCGAAGCTCGCCGCGAGAACAATGGAGATACAGCAAGTCAGGCAGTCACGACGCAACCAAGATAAAGCGAGACAAGGCATCTTGAATGTGCGGTTATCCATAGTGGGCCTGAAGGCGGTGACGCAGTGAGTGCCAGAGCGCTTGTCATGTGGCCGATAGAGCATTTGCGATTTTTTGCGGTGGCAGCGGTCACTTGTGCGCTTTCGATGGTGATCAACGCAACATGGCCACCCTCAATCGATCCGATCTCTCCTGCCGAGCTGTCTGGTGCGGAATCCGAGGAAGTAACAATGACTTCTCAGGCCGCCCAAGCTAGTTTGGATTTCATCTTTAGACCATTGTTTCGTCCTTCTCGGAAACCACATGAGCAGAGAGAGGCAATACCGACTGTTAGGGTTGAGCAGCCAAGTGGAGCCGCCTCAATGCAGACACTTGCTGGATACAGTTTGCTGGGCGTCTTCGCTTCTGGTGAGACGAGTGGCGCCATCGTCGCTGCAGAAGAAGGGCTACGAAAGCGGCTACACGTAGGAGATGACCTGGACGGCTGGCGACTCCAGAGAACCTCTCTAAGAGCGGCTTATTTCGAGAATTCTGCCGGAGCCGAGGCAGCCATAGAACTGGCGATAGCAAGCTCATTACCAATGCTTCCCACCGTTGCCGCAAGGTCACCAAGCGCTCCTCCTACCTCTGCGACTTCTGACGAGAGTGAATCAGCTGATTTTAGAGAAACCAGTGAGGCGGAAACCGCAAGACGTTCTCAGCGTCCTCCCGGCCCCGTAACCTTTGAATCAATCGGAGCACGCAAGCGTGCTGAACAAGAAGCAGCCCGCAACAAGAGCAAACCGAAATGAAAAGCAAATCTCGTAGACAGACTTCACAGGGTGCTGCAGTGTCTGAATGTCCTTGGCTGTGCCTCACAAACTCATTCGTTGCGCGCCCTCTCGCTATTAAGCCACTGCGTTTAAGGTCAATGATTTCTGGTGCACTGGCGGTTGTTCTGGTGTCTTGCGCGACTGTCCCCGATTCAAAGCGAGTGGACGCCTATCAAACGGACGCCACAACAGACGCTCGGGAGAGCGCCTTATCCCAGCAGACTGCGGAAGCGCAAGAGCCCGCTGCCGTTCAGTCGGCCCTCTACCTTGGCACGGATAGGGGCGTTCAGCTCCCTACCGCACGGCCGCCTATTAGACTCGATGGCGATGCGGTCATGCTCAACTTTGAGCAAGCACCCTTGAATGAGGTTATCCATACTATTTTGGGCGATACACTGGGTCTGGATTACGTGATCGAGAACCAGGTCCCGGGAGAGATCACGCTTCGCACTCGTTCCCCCATTCCCCGAGCTCAGTTGTTACCGATCTTAGAGTCACTCCTCAGAAATAATAATGTGCTTATGATCAGGGGGCCCAACGACCGGTTTTTTATAAGTGGGTCGGCAAACATTCGTTCGACGGTACCAAGCTTTGAGTCCTCCCCCGCCGAGGGCTACAGCAACGTCATCGTGCCGTTGCAGTACATCAGCGCGGCTGAGATGGCCGAAATTCTGAAGCCAGTTGCGAGGGACGACACCTTCGTGCGGATTGATCAATCGCGTAACCTACTTATATTGGCGGGCACCCAAATACAGCTGGAGGGCTGGCTTGATATTGTCAGTACGTTCGATATCGATCAGCTCTCTGGCATGTCGGTGGGGATCTTTCCTTTGCAAAACGCCACGGTGGAAGAGGTGGTAGAGGAGCTCGGCCACATCATGTCCGGGCCCGGTGGCGAGGGGCTGCCTGGCATTGACGCCATGGTGAATATCATGCCAATCGATAGACTGAATAGTCTAATGGTGGTGTCGCCGAGAGCGCACTACATCGAGGCAATCCGGGGCTGGGTAGAGGAGCTGGACACGATCGATCAGGCGGGGGCCGAGCCCACGCTGCAGGTGTATCCGGTCCGAAACGGCAATGCGGCGCAGCTGGCCAGTTTGCTAAGCACTATATACGGCGGCAGCGCCAAGGGTAGCTCGACCAGACAAGGGGTGGCACCCGGTATGACCCAAGCGCAGAGTGGCAGCGGTATGTCCGCGTCGGCGAGCATGCCCGCGCGGGGCGGCAAGGGCTCAGGCACCGGCGGTACCTTCGATCTAGGTGACGACGTGCGAGTCGTGGCGGATGAGTACAACAATTCATTGCTGGTTTATGCAGCGCCCTATGAGTACCAGAAAATCGAGCGCATTCTGACCAAGCTCGACGTCGTTGCCACACAGGTATTGATCGAGGCAAGTATCGTCGAGGTGACTCTCAGAGACGATCTTGAGTACGGGCTCGAGTGGGCTTTCGACAACAATCTCGGTGGCGGCGATACCGGGTCAGGCTTATTAAATCTCGGTGGTAATTTACAGCCCCAGGCCGGCTTCTCTTACACCATCACCAACTCGGCAGGGGCAGTTAAGGCGGTGTTGAACGCACTCGCAGAAAAGTCGCTGATCAATGTGATTTCGACGCCGTCTGTTTTGGTGCTCGACAATCACACGGCGGCGATTCACGTGGGTGATCAGCAGCCTATCCAAAGCCAGTCCACGGTCACTAATGGTGGCAACGTGCAGAACTCCATCACCTATAAAGACACCGGCGTGAAATTACAAGTGACGCCAAGCGTCAATGACGGTGGCCTGGTGACTCTGGATATTGACCAGTCTGTGACGGACGTAGGGCCCGTCGATGCCGCGACCCGTCAAAGAAGTTTCCTCGAGCGCAACGTCAGCTCAAGGGTGGCGATCAGGTCAGGTGACTCAGTGGTGTTGGGCGGGCTGATTCGCGATAACGAAACTGAGGGCAAAAGTGGTGTCCCTCTGCTCATGGACATTCCGCTAGTCGGCGCGTTGTTCAGGACGACCACTCAGGCCTCGACAAGAACAGAGCTGTTGATTTTTATAACACCAAGAGTAATGGAGGGCGACGAGGATCTGCGTGACCTGAATCGCGAGATGCGCTCGCGGATGAGGGGATTGACCAATTTCGAGGATCTTCCCGTGAACTTCGAGCGGTAGGTGGCGTAAGGCACGTTTTCAGCCTGTAGAAGTACTTCTATCCCAGTTGAATTAATCAAGGGGTTGTTTTGAAAATTCCAGCTTTGGTTTTAATCATTTTGTTTGTTCCCGCCTGCAGCCTCTTGGACACGAGAACGCCAGAAGAAATCGTCGCTGAACGCGCACAAAAAAGATTAGATACATTAAGGGCACGAAACTACGAGGGATCCTACCGATACACGACACCGGGCTACCGGACCACCGAGAACGTGGGGCAATATGGCACGCGGTATGCGGGCGCGCCGATGTGGACCGGCGCACGCGTCGTGCGGGTAGAGTGTGAGGACATAGAGCCACCTCAATATTGCAAGGCTGTGGTGAGAATAGATTTTAAGGCTCCTCAGTTCGGCGATTCGCATACCCATGTATTCGAAGACTGGGTATTGTTATCCGGAAACTGGTACCTCTATCAAAATTTATCGAATTAATGATGTGACAGGGGAATAACCTCGCGACGTTGCGCGTCATCGTCTCTAGGGGGAGCGCATCCAATTTTTCTTTGCGACAGCGTTAAACAGCGTTAAAAAGTACCAATCGGTCGCTTGAAGCGCGTTCGATGCATGTGATACGTTGCCCCTGTTGTCTGAGCCCGAGGAGCTTCGGTCCTGCGTATGCTGTGGCCACGCGACTCGCAAGACTGACGAGCTAGCATAGCTAGGGTTACTGGGTTCTGATAATGGAATCAAACGTTTGACAACTTTTAGGAGTGATCAATGAAGAAGAAGGTATTGCCACTTGCAGTGGGCACAGCCACTGCAGTCGTCATGTCAGCTGCAAACGCTGCCATGTACGTCAACGATAAGGGTATGGGTGAAACGCTCATCTTCCCTCTCTATTCTGCTGAAAGCGGAAATTCAACCAACGTCAACATCGCAAACACGACGTCCGGTACTAAGGCCGTTAAGGTTCGCATCCTCGAGGCGCAAAACTCTCGCGAGGTCTTGGACTTTAACTTATACATGTCTCCGCAGGACCACTTCTCGTTCGCGGTTTTGGCCGACGCTGCAGACGGCGGCGGTATGCTGAAGACTAACGACAACTCTTGCACCGTTCCTGCGATTCCTGCTGACGGCGTTAAGTTCCGTGACTTCCTCTATAACCCAGCTGATTCAGCTGAGGACGACACTGATACGGAAGATGTCAACGAGGCTTACGATAACACCAGCATTACCCGTACGGCTGTGGGTTACATCGAAGTTATTGAAATGGGTCAGGTCGATCCAGATGCAGCTCCTGTTTTGGATACGGCTACAGAAAATGCGATCAACGCAGCCGCCGCAATCAAGCACGACTCGGACGGTGTTCCAGCTAACTGCGACCTCTTGGTCGATGCTTGGTCCACAGCCTCAGATGGTTCAGCTGGACAGTGGCTTTCTGAAGCAACAGCTGGCACCGTGGGTACCTCAGAAATGCTGACTGCGTGGGACGGCGGTGGCCTTTACGGTTACGCCAGTGTGGTGAATGTTGCTAACGGCACGTCCTTCGGTTACGACGCCATCGCAATTGCCGACCACGTCGGCGCGGGTGCAACGGGTTCTGCAATGCACTATGAGCCCGGTGACATCGATCCGAACTTCACTGACACGGCCTTCGATACATCCGCTATCGTGAACAATGCCGGTGTAGCGACAACTGTCGCATTTACGGGCGGGGGTACTTATTCCGCGGAAGTTGCTCGTGTGCAGGCCCTGAACGCCACGATGATGGCTCTTAAGGTTCACAACGACTATGTGACAGATCCTGGTCTGTCTGCGACCACCGACTGGGTGATGACTTTCCCGACTAAGGCGTTCCACGTCAACGGCGACGAGGCGATTGAGCCCTTTAGCGAAGTGTGGACCGGCCAGAGCGCGTGTGAGTATGCTGGCATGGACATGATTGACCGCGAGGAGTCAACGGCCCCACCGGCGCCAGCGACTGATCAGTCTGATGGACCGGACTTCTCTCCGAAGCCTCCTCCTGGCCCCGGTAATCCCGATCCTACTAACGGTGACCTCCAGCTATGCTACGAGTCCACAATCGTTCAGTTCGCAGATAGCTCAGCTATCGGCACGGACTCAATCGCAGTTGGTGTAGGCGCGTTCCTCGACTCAGCCGACGGCTGGGGCACAATCTCGTTCGACCCTGCTGATTTGTTTAACAGCGGTGCCGATCTGGGCATCTGCGGACAGGACGGAGACGCCTTGACGACGGGTGATCAGACTAACCCTTGTGATCGCCAGATCCACGCTGATGGGCATACTATGACGGGTCTTCCGGTTGTTGGCTTTGCCGTACAGAAGTACGTCAATGGCGACTTAGGCTCAGGCGTACTTGCTAATTACGCTATGTCAACGGTTCACAAGACAACGATCGACCTGTCTTGATGATGTGATCAGCCAGCAGGTAGTGCTGGTCAAAGGGAGCCCTCGGGCTCCCTTTTTTTATGCAAAATTTTTCTGTTTCCGAAGGGAATCAGGCCTTGTTACCGCCCGTCGTATAGTAAACTTTCAACAGTTCTTTACTGGCATGGAGGCCAGGCGACCATGTTCACCAAGTACATAGCACTCCCCACATTGGTATTGGCGGCTATCGCTATCGTCAGCGCCGGCAATTCAGTTGCGCAGGTGACTAAGACGCTCACCATAAAAGGTAGCAACGCGGATTCTGGCGATACCATTGAGATTCCAAGCAGCGCTGAGGTAAGTGTTGTCGTCGGCGAAAGTGGCATTGTTCTCACGATGCCCCAGTTGGACCTTCGGTTGCGGTGTCTGGGTGAGGTCACGGCGAACGGGTACTGCTATATCGCGGCAAACGGCGGCGGTGACCTTGTAGATGGTGACGGCGACAATGTCCCAGACTCATGGGATATATGCCCCGATACGCCCGCTAGTGCGACGATAATTAATACCAGCGGTTGTGACGACGTAGACGGTGACGGTTATTACGAGAACGAAGATGATTGCCCGACCCAAGGCGGCAGCGTTGATAGTTCAGGCTGCCCGATTAGTTCAGGGGGCACGACCTACACCGTAACCGCGAGCGCCGGCACTGGTGGCTCTATCTCCCCATCCGGTGAGACCCCAGTCAGTAGCGGTGCTACACAAAGCTTTACAGTCTCCGCGTCTTCTGGGTACCAGATAGACGATGTGGGTGGCACTTGTCCGGAGGGGTCCTTGAGTGGATCCACTTACACTACTGGAGCCGTGACCGCAGACTGCACTGTCGTAGCAAATTTCTCGCAAAATAATTCTAGCTCGGCGACTTATTGCTCCGGTGTTACATCTGAATTGGAGGACACCGTGATATGTAGTCCCAGCGCGTCTGGATTGGTTGGCTCCCCGGGAGGCAATATGGACGACTGGAGTGATTACACCGGGTATATCGCAGAGGCTCAAATACCGAAGAGAAAAATTGTGTCCTATCCGTTTACTTCTAACGCTGCAGGTCAGAGTGGACGCATCGCATTCAGCACTAACTCCGGTCGCGTGCAGGACAACATGACGTTTAAGGCATGGTTCTCTGAGACACCGGGTGGTGCCGAACTGGCCACCAATGGCGGATGCTCGAAACGTGCCAGAGAGCCAAATCCAGCCACTCTGGAATGGCAGCAGAATAACAGCACCAGCACTTTGTACGTGTGTGGTTTGGGTACAGCTGAGAGGACGCTGTATCTAAACGTCGAAGTGGCATGCCATAATGCCGCGCTCGGTTGTGTGGAAGGTGAAAGGTATTCAAACGACTACTACGTTGAAATCAATAATAGACCCTAGTGCAGCCGTAATGATGGCCTCTAAATTGGCGCGTTGGGGAAACATGTTCTGCTCAGCCCGTTTTTCGCTATGTTGCATGCTGGTAATGCTATCTACGCAAGCAACTCTAGCTCAGGAAGTCTTCGAGTTTTCGAGCGGGGAAACCGTAACGCGAGACGAGTTGAAATATTACTTGAAAGAGAGGTTGGTGCCGGAGGCGCTGGAGTCGGCGGTTGCGAAGCCCGATGCGCTCAAGAATGCGATCGTTAACCTTTACGTCATGAAGCGTGCGTCGAATATCGCTGAAAAGGAGGGGCTCACCTCACAGGCTGAGCTTGAGTACCGACGCGGTGATGGTGGTCGGCGGCTAGGGCTTCAGGTTTTTGTCGCTGATCGGAGCGATGGCGTATTGAGCGAAACCGATTGGGCTGCGCTCGCAGACGAGCGGTATTTGGCCGAGCAGGCAAGGCTCGGTGAGAGAGTGGAAGTCAGTGTTGATCACATACTGGTAAAAACGGATGGGCGATCTTTTACCGAATTGGTCAATCGCGTTGCCGAGGTTCAGGCTGGCCTTGCGCAGGGGGTGTCTTTTCAGGAGCTGGTAGCGCAGTATTCCGAGGATAGTTCCGCTAGCCGAAATGCTGGAAAACTTGGCTTTAGTAGTCGCGGACGCTTTGATCCTGCCTTTGAGGAAGTCGCATTCTCGATGAACGAAGTGGGTGCTGTATCTGAGCCAGTGTTGAGCAGCTTTGGGGTGCATTTCATTAAGTACAATGGTCGCCGTACACGACCTGCGACACCCCAAGCCTCTGTGCAGGCGGGTATCATTAAGCAGATCAGACGGGAGCGCTCTGAGGCGTTACGTGGAGAGGTACTGGCCGGGTTTCGGGGCGAAGCGTGGCCTTATGTCGACGATTTGGACGAGGCAGCTCTAGGTGCACAAATTCTGGATGAATTGCGAACAGAATTTCCGAGCCTGGATAAATAAATCATACGAGTCGGCGCGGTAGCACCGATTTGAATGAGAGCGGCTGGTCCGTGTGGCACAGCGAGCCGCCGATATTTTCAGCTGGGCGCCTGAAAAACTGCTATGTGTAAGCAGGTTCCAATTATGAATCATGCTGTTCATGGGCTGCGGGGCATCGCAGCGCTCTCTGTGGTGCTTTTTCATTGGTACCAGATTTTTCCTGTCGCTGCCGCGCAATTGGAAACGCTTCTGCCCAGTGAGCTTGTGTTGAACCCCGTAACACCGCTGAGATTTGGCTGGTTGGGTGTGCCGCTATTCTTTGTGTTGTCTGGCTATATCTTGGGCTCGCAAGTCATCCGGCAAAAGCTGACTGTGTGGTCGTTGGCGCGTTTTTGGCGTCGCCGCTTTCTCCGTATCTATCCAGCCGTTTGGTTCCATTTGATCTGTCTGTTGCTCATGTCGCTGTACTTGCCGCGCCTTGTCGCTCCCGATATGTGGTCAACGCTCCATTGGCAATTTTTATTGTGGATCAACATGCCACCCACCATGCAGGCTCCTATCAGTAACGTAATGTGGACCTTGCCGATAGAGATCAGCTTCTATCTTGTGCTGCCACTCATCGGTTTTTTTACTCGTCGCATGAGCTGGATCTTGCTACTGGTAGTGTCTTTAGGCATCACGTTGATGTGGCGTTTTTACGTCATGGATTGGCAGTTGGTCCCAAACTACACAGCCGTGCTACCTTGGCTGGACTTGCTCCCGGGGACACTCTTCACTTTTATCGTTGGCTACAGCTTGAATTTTTTACCTGCGCACAATTCAGCGCAGTTGCGTTTTTTGGGGCTGTGGCTGGCGACCGTCTTATTTGTGATGTTGCTTCAATGGCAACTAACTGTGGGGGAATCATACTGGACAGGCCACTGGGCCCTGGCGGTTTGGCCTCCATGCATTGCTGTGTCGCTCGGGGCCATGGTCTACTTTTGTTCGCAACCCGGGGCCTCTATCCGGTGGCTACGCAACCCAACCATGACCTGGTTGGGGAATATCAGCTTCGGTATTTACCTTTGGCACTACCCCATCATGCGCAGCATGTTCTATCTCTTTAAAGATGAATGGAGCGCTGTTTCGATGAGCGTGTTGGCTTTGCCTCTTGCGCTCCTGCTAACCCTGCCTATCGCCAGCATGAGCTATCGATTTATTGAGCGCCCTCTGATGGGCTGGCGGTAAGTCGAGCGTTCATTTATCGACCACTCGGGATGGCCTCACCCCCCCCTCGATCGTAAATCTCCTGTCGGCCAGTGTCGTGATCCGCCATCACTACCAGCAGGGGCGCTCAGCGTATTTAAACAGAGGCACGCTCATTTATTGTGCCTGAGCATCTCCCATGCGCTTGGCCAGTCAACTTTTAGGGGTTTACCGCGCCTATCGCCCGTGCCCCATGTAAACTTGAGGCCATTAGTTTCGCCTCTTCAGGGTTGAATAAACTGAATACTGAGACTGAAATGCATTGGCAGCAAAGTCTGCTAAACCGTCGCATGTTGATCTGTGTGATCACCGGTCTGGCGTCTGGTATGCCATTGTACCTACTCATCCAATTGGTGCCGGCCTGGCTCCGGTCCGCAGATGTCTCGCTGGCCGAGATCGGTTTGTTCTCACTTGTAGGTCTGCCCTACACCTGGAAGTTCCTTTGGGCGCCATTCATGGATCGCATCACACCGCCACTTGGTCGACGCCGAGGCTGGATGTTAATCGCGCAGGTAGGCTTGATTCTCAGCATTGGCGCGTTGGGATATATCGATCCACTTAATCAGACTGCACTGGTTGCCACGTTTGCTTTACTGATTGCCTTTTTAAGCGCCACTCAGGATGTCGCGATCGACGCTTACCGCCGGGAAATCTTGCCTGACGAAGAATTAGGGTTGGGTAATACGATCCACGTGCAGGCCTACCGTATTGCAGGGCTCGTTCCCGGTTCGCTGTCACTGATACTGGCTGATCTACTGCCCTGGGTGTGGGTTTTCTGGATTACGGCCGGTTTCATGGGAGTAGGGCTGCTGCTATCACTCACTGTGACCGAACCTGAGGATCTGAGCCCTACATACCAATCCTTTAGTGAGACATTGGTGACGCCCTTCAGCGAGTACTTCCAGCGGGCAGGGTGGCGCAGTGCTTTGCTAGCACTGTTCTTCATGGTCGCTTACAAGTTGGGTGACAACATGGCTACGGCTCTGGCGACGCCGTTTTACCTGGACCTCGGTTTTTCGATGACCGAAATTGGTGTTGTGGCGAAGCATGCGGCCCTTTGGCCCTCCATCGCAGGTGGTTTGCTGGGCGGACTGATTATGTTGCGGTTGGGTATTAATCGAGCGCTCTGGGTGTTTGGCCTCGTTCAGATGATCAGTATTCTCGGATTTGCGTGGTTGGCAAGTGTTGGTGGCGAAGTGTGGGCACTCGCGTCGGTGATTACGTTCGAATACCTCGGTGTGGGCTTAGGCACAGCGGCCGTTACCGCATTTATTGCGCGAGAGTCGAGTCGTGCCTTTGCGGCGACCCAATTTGCACTTTTCACTGCTTTCGCGGCAATGCCGCGATCCATCGCTAGCGCGTCAACAGGCTTTATCGTTGAGAGCACTGGCTGGGTAACGTTTTTCTTGCTGTGTACGTTACTCGCGTTGCCCGGCATGGTGGCGCTGATCTGGGTGGCCCCCTGGCGAGGTGAATCCTTGCGACATGCAATGGTGCGTTGTGCCGAAGCCTCACCTACTGGACCGGATGACAAAAGAGAGGATCCTCGATGAGAAGCGTATGGCTGTTTTATCCGCTGCTTGAGCTGTGGAGCTTGATAGAGTTGGGCGCAAAAACGAGCGTCGGCCTGGCGTTGTTGTGGGTACTGGGTGCTGGATTTGTCGGCATTTCGACCATTCGCCTTGCGGGCGCTCAGGTCCTGTTGCGGTTACAAGCGGCTCAGCGAGATGGTGCGCTTCGTAGTCAGCTGCTTGCCGGCGATTTCTCGCTGGCCATCGCGGGGATCCTGCTCGTCATTCCAGGCTTACTATCCGATGCTCTGGCGGTGTTGGTTCTGATTCGACCTTTCCGGCGACTATTGGGCCTCTTGTTTGCAGCCCGCTGGACTCAGGGCGACTGGGTCAGTGCGAGAGGCTATTCACAGCCAGACATGCAGGACGATCTAAACAAGGACGTCCTCCATTCTCGCCCTACCTGCGGGGACGCCGCGCAACAGGATGTCGGCGTCACTCTAGAAGGAGAATTCCGGGAGCTCAATCCTGAGGCACGAAAACTGTCTCGCCAGGACTCAAAGTCGCCGGATTCCAAATCGCCGTAGTCCTCCAAAATGAGGTGGAGGCAACCTGAAGCGCCTTTTAAGCGAGCAATTTGTACCTATTTGCCCTTTTTTTTGTGCTCAGAGCGTTTTTTTTAGCAGTCTCTCTTGCAGAGTGCTAAAAAATCCCTTGAAATGCGCGTCGGCGCCCCCATACAGGGGACAAGCCCGCAAGGGCGAGTTAGCGAAATTGTAAATCTTGGAGAGTTAAACCCATGAATATTCGTCCGCTGTACGACCGTGTGGTCGTTCGTCGTAAGGAAGAAGAGGAAACTTCAGCTGGTGGCATTGTGCTACCCGGTTCAGCTAAAGAAAAGCCCAATCAGGGCGAAATCGTTGCCGTCGGCGATGGCAAAGTGCTGGATAGTGGTGAGCAACGTGCTTTGACTGTAAAGGTCGGTGACACAGTTGTGTTCGGCCAGTACGCTGGCAGCAACACCATTGAGGTGGACGGCGAAGAGCTGATCCTGATGAGCGAAAGCGAAATTTTTGCGGTCGTTGAGTAATCGCGCCGTACTGACTTGAGATTAAGGAATACTAGAAATGGCAGCTAAAGACGTATTTTTTGGCGATAAGGCTCGCGCCGGCATGCTCGATGGCGTGAACGTTCTCGCCGACGCTGTAAAGGCGACTCTCGGCCCCAAAGGCCGCAACGTAATTTTGGAAAAGTCCTTCGGTGCACCCACCGTCACCAAGGATGGTGTCTCGGTGGCAAAAGAAATTGAGCTAAAGGATCGATTTGAGAACATGGGGGCGCAGATGCTGAAGGAAGTGGCATCCCAGGCTTCTGATGCCGCCGGTGATGGCACTACCACTGCAACGGTGTTGGCTCAATCTATCGTTAACGAGGGACTAAAGGCCGTCGCCGCTGGCATGAATCCAATGGATCTGAAGCGCGGCATCGACAAAGCAGTGGCGGCTTCAGTAGAGGCGGTGTCTGGCATGAGCACTGCTTGTGAAGACAGCAAGGCGATCGCTCAGGTCGGCACGATCTCTGCGAACAGCGATGGCTCGGTCGGTGAAATCATAGCCGAGGCGATGGATAAGGTCGGTAAGGAGGGTGTGATCACCGTTGAGGAAGGCTCAGGCCTCGAGAATGAACTCGACGTGGTTGAGGGTATGCAGTTCGACCGCGGTTACCTTTCTCCCTACTTCATTAATAACCAAGACAACATGTCGGCTGAAGTGGAAGACCCCTTCATTCTGCTGGTAGACAAAAAGATCTCCAACATTCGTGAGCTGCTGCCTGTGTTAGAGCAGGTCGCGAAGGCGTCACGTCCGCTGGTGATCGTCGCTGAGGACGTTGAAGGCGAAGCTTTGGCAACTTTGGTTGTGAACAACATGCGCGGTATCGTGAAGGTCGCGGCCTGTAAGGCTCCTGGCTTCGGTGATCGCCGCAAGGCCATGTTGCAGGACATCGCCATTCTTACAGGCGGCACGGTGATCTCTGAAGAGGTTGGGCTTGATCTCGAGAGCGCCGCGCTTGAGCACCTGGGTAATGCAAAACGTATCACCATGGACAAGGACAACACTACCATCGTCGATGGCTCAGGTGATGCCGGAGCCATCAAAGGTCGCGTCAGCGAGATCCGCGTCCAGATCGAGAACACCTCTTCCGATTACGACCGCGAGAAGTTGCAGGAGCGCGTTGCCAAGCTGGCTGGCGGTGTAGCTGTCATCAAAGTGGGTGCCGCGACTGAGATCGAGATGAAAGAAAAGAAAGCCCGCGTGGAAGATGCGTTGCACGCAACTCGCGCCGCTGTTGAAGAAGGCGTAGTGGCCGGTGGTGGCGTCGCACTGGTGCGCGCAATCAGCCAGATTACGGGCCTTGAGGGTGACAATGAAGATCAGAACATTGGTATTGCGGCTGCGCTGCGTGCGATGGAAGGTCCGCTACGTCAGATCGTGGCCAACGCGGGTGACGAGGCATCGGTAGTGCTCGACAAAGTCCGGCAAGGCGAGGGCAACTTTGGCTACAACGCGAGCACAGGTGAGTACGGTGATATGATCGATATGGGTATTCTCGATCCTGCGAAAGTCACGCGCACTGCGCTGCAGGCTGCGGGTTCGGTTGCGGGTCTCATGATCACCACCGAGGTGATGATTGCTGAATCCCCCAAGGACGAAGCGCCTGCACCCGCAATGCCGGACATGGGCGGCATGGGCGGCATGATGTAACCGCGTTTGCAACGCTTGAGAGAACCCGGCCTGCGGCCGGGTTTTTTTTACCTTCAATTCTGCCCGTGAGATATAATCTGATGTGTGCGGGGCCTTTGGCCCGTCATTAAAAAAAAATCGGGAGACGCACGCATGTCCTATATCGAGTTTTTCTTTCGTTATTTCCATGTGCTGGCCGGCATCGTCTGGATCGGCATGCTTTACTACTTCAATTTTGTTCAGACCGAGTACTTTAAGGAAGCCGAAGCCAGCGCAAAATCTGACGCGATGGCCAAACTGGCGCCGCGTGCGCTGTGGTGGTTCCGCTGGGGCGCTATGCTGACGTTCTTGACCGGTGCTTATTTGTTTCACAAGATTGGCGCACTAGGCATTGCCATGCCCGCCATTTGGATAGGCGCACTGGCTGGCACCTTTATGTTCCTGAATGTATGGCTGGTAATTTGGCCGAATCAGCAGATCGTATTGGGCATGAGGGAGGGCGACGGTCCTTCGGCGGCTGCCAAGGCAGGTCGCGCGAGCCGGACGAATACCCTGTTTTCAGGACCGATGCTGTTGGGCATGCTGGGCTCCAAGTACCTCGCAGCCATTTCTACCCAAGTCGGCGGCTCGGTGTCTGATACCGGATTATTCATGGCGCTTGGCGTCATTTTGGTTCTCGAGATCAACGCACTTTTCGGCGGCGTGGGTCCTATGAAATCGGTGATGGGCGTTATCTATTGCTCACTCGCATTGATGCTCGCTATTCTGGGTATCCTGCTATACCTCTGATCTCATCTTTTGGGTGCGATCGATAGAATAAAGAGCGGCCTGCGGGCCGCTCTTTTGTGTGCTCGAGAGTCTAGTTGTCCCTGCCCGGTGTGTGCTCGGTTTGCCTTTCTTAGTTCGATAGGCCCGTTTCTGTGATGTCGTCCTCATCCTTAGGAATAGACTCTACTTACCCGCGAGCCACTAGCGTTACGCCTTGCTTATTCACCACATCATTGTGCGTGGCAGCTATGTTATGGAGTGCAACGAGTGTCTACCGCACTTTGCTATGGGTCTCGATTGACGATTTCCGCGGGGACCATTTTGATTGGCCCCTGGTAAGGCACATGAACGCCATTGCCGCGCAGGGCACGCGGGTTACGCAGTTACTCAAGGTTTACTCCGCTAGAACTTTCTCAGGCCATCTGTCATTGGTAAGCGGTTTGCACCCACCTGGCCATACCATTGTCGAAAACTACTTCTGAAGGGATGATCGCGCCGACTGTTATAGCATGGGTTCAGCCTGAAAAGATTCTGCGTGGTCAGTCAGTACTCTAATTTGGGGCTTGGTTGAGCAACGGCGTAGCCGCACCTCAAAATTTTTTCCGGCCCGAGTCCGACGCCACCGATACGATTCTGAGTGATTATCTAGCCTACGATAGCTAGGTGCCTAGTAAGGCGCGAGTGGATCAAGTCATAGAGTGGCTGAACCTTAATGATGCCGAGCGCCCCGAGCTCGCCACCCTGAATTTTGTGGCTGTGTATTCTGCGGGCCATACTTACGGGCCCGAGGCACCCGAGATTCTAGCTGCCACTATCGAAATCGATCCTCAGATTGCGGAGCTCTGGGAGGCGAGTGAGCGAGCTGGGATAGAGATTAGCCTGCTAAAAGCGAATGACCAATGGGATGGCCGAAGTGGATCCGAGTATCTCTGTTGATACCACTATCTTACCCAAGGCCATAGGATTTAAACGCGTCAACGGCAGCATACGGGTGACCTATTACCAGCGAGCAGATGGGGTAGATACACATAAACTTGCTCCCGCATTGACCGATATGAGCATTGGGCGCTTCTATATAGTCTTTATAAAAACGCTGGAAGCGCGTCACTTCGTTGATCATCCCGCGGTAGGCGCGTTGGTGATTGAAACTGCGCCACCACTGATATTTCCCGGGAGTGGTGGAAAAGGTGCCGATTGGCGAGGGATGCAAGATTATCCGGCGTTGGTTGAGGAAATGGCCGCCTTTCTGGTGGCAGTAGGGCCCGGATTTCAGTCGGGTATGGTCATACCCGAGGCACACCAGTTAGATGTGTATCCCGTAGTCGCTCAGCTTCTCAACCTCGAAACACCTTCCAATATCGCTATTAGTGGCGGCGCACTGCGTTGCGAAAGCTATAGGTGCTGCCTATTGGCGTCTAACGTGGATTTCGAGGCTTGCACAAACCCACGATCTTGAGCGGGAATAATCCCTCTGGGCAACGCCAGACCCGCGAGCCGCGATATACTGCCGTCCAGTGACGGATCCATACCTCTGAGTGACGTATATGTCGCGCGACGACTTGAATGACATTCCTTCGTTTGCTGCCAACCGCGATGAGGCGGTGAGCTCTGCGCCTCGCGGCGCAGTCCCAGCTCGTTCGCCTCGTGGCAGAGCGGTTATGGGACTGACTGCTCGATTGGTATTGACGGTTGCCATGGCCGTGGCGGGCATTGCCTGCGGTTGGGCGTGGCAGCTTCAGACCTTGGTCGATGACGGGCAGCGCCAGCAAAAAGTGACCCAGGGTCGGGTTGCCGACCTCGAGGCCTTGCTTTCGGATACAGATGAGACCGTTAACAAATCTGCTGCGGCGATGGGCGCCCAGCTGCGCTTACTCGATACCGAGGTACGCAAGTTATGGGACGCCCGCAAAATTAGTAACGGAAAGTTAACCAAACTTGAAAAAACCGCCGTCACGCAGGAAAAACAAATTACAAATCTGAATAACAAGACTTCGCTCCAAGCGCAGCAACTGGGCTCGGTGCAATCTGAGCTTGCTGCACTGACTAGGGTCGCGGGTGATCTTGAGCGCCTCGCTACTAGCGCTCAGCAAGCGCAAACCGACGTTGAACGATTGGCCGATGGCCTCAACAGGTCCAACCTCGAGCGCTCAGCACTGCGCAAGCAGGTTGAGAGCAATGCAGAGTGGATTGAATCAATTAACGCATTTCGGCGACAGACTAATGCGAGCATTGCTGAGCTGGAGGCCGATATGGCGGATTTGAGTGCGCCGCCCATGCAGTAGCGACAACACGGGGAGTTTTCGATCGATATGCCGGTTATCGAGCAGCAACACTTTATCGACAGCGTCGCCGACGTACAGCAGTTTATTTCTCATTGCCCTCTCTTAAGCTTGATACAGGCCGTATATCGTGCCTCGGCCGCAGATCTAGAAGGCGCAGATCGACGAGCAGGCGCTTGAGCTCACCCGAGTCTCTCTACTGGCACGATTACGAAACCTCAGGTGCCAACGTGGCGGAGGACCGCCCCTGGCAGTTTGCGGGCATTCGAACCAATGCTGATCTGGAGATTATTGGTGAGCCGCTGACGCTCTACGCAAAGCCGACGCCGGATCGTTTACCCCATCCTGCCGCCGTCAGGGTCACTGGCATAACCCCTCAGGAAGCCGAATCCAAAGGGCACCCCGAAGCAACCTTCATTGAGCGCATTCGTGCTGAACTGGGACAGCCTGGTACCTGCGGCATCGGCTATAACTCCATACGGTTTGACGACGAGATCACGCGTTTCGCGTTGTGGCGCAATTTCCATGATGCCTATGCGCGCGAGTGGCAAAACGGCAATAGCCGCTGGGATTTGCTCGATGTCGCGCGTGCCTTTCGCGCGCTTCGGCCGGCGGGGATCACATGGCCAGTCCAAGAAGATGGTCAAATCAGCTTCCGCCTCGAAGACTTAACCGCCGTCAATGGGATTGAGCATGGCGCGGCGCACGACGCCATGGCCGATGTGGTCGCCACGATCGAAATGGCAAAGTTGCTAAAGCGCTCTGATGGTGAGTTGTTCAGTACTTTGTATCGACAGCGTACCAAGCGAGCGGTCACGTCGCTGCTGGATCTTGAAAATCTCACCCCTTTAGTGCACGTCTCTGGCATGTTTGGCAATGCCCGACACAATCTCGCGGTAATTTTGCCCGTCGCTTGGCACCCGCGGAACAATAGCGAGGTGATCTGTGTCGATCTGGGACGCGCCCCCGACTTTCTCGAAGAAGATGCGGAGACCCTGCGCGAACATTTATTCAAGTCCCGTGACGCGCTCCCCGAGGGAATTCAAAGACCGCCACTGAAGACGGTTCGACTTAATCGCGCGCCGGTTTTATTGCCGGCAAGCTGGGTCGCGGGCGAGGTGGCAGAGCGTTTGGGGTTGGACGGTAGTAGCCATCGTCAGCACCTCGCCGCGGTCCGAGCCGCTTGGGGAGCGAGCCCCAAGGCATTCACAGCGCGGATGCGGGCCATTTGGCAGGAGAGCGAGTTTGCCGAGCGGTCAGATCCCGATGTAATGCTTTACGAGGGCTTCATCGATAACAATGACCGCTGCTTGTGTGAGCAAGTGGTGGCAGCCGATCCGGCTTTGCTAAGTGAGCAGACTTTCCCTTTTAAGGATCGACGTCTTCCAGAATTATTGTTTCGTTACCGGGCGCGCAATTATCCAGACAGCCTGAGCCCTCACGAAACTGCACAGTGGCGAGAGCACTGCAAGCAGCAGTGGCAGGACGGGTCTTTCCCGCTCACTCAGTATGAGCAGGAATTGGCAGATGAGCGAGCGCGTCCCGAGGTTAGCGAGGCGACGCTCGCTGCACTGGATTCGCTGGATGGCTGGGTGCGGGCGCTGTCGGCGCAGGGATGAGTAGCGTTACAATATAGGTCAATCAAAGGCCTCCAAGCGGTTCGAGGCGTCTGGGTCACTGCGGGCTTGTGCAGCTTAGGACGCCTCACCCGAATTATCTGAGGCCAATGAGCTGGGCGCTACGTGATCGAGACTCACAGACTGTTATCTGAAGTATGCAGTGTAAAGGGTGCAGGTTTATGGTGAATAACGGAAGAGGCCGGCTAGAGATCGGTCTTGGCTTAGTGCGAAAGTGGAGTGCAAAGAATGCAATTTGCCGGTAGCCACATCTTGAGTATCAGCCAGTTCGAACGTGCCGACGTTGAGCAACTCTTCACCGTCGCCGACGCCATGCGGCCCTACGCACACCGGCGGCGCAGGACCTGCGTCCTTGACGGGGCGATTCTCGGGTCAATGTTTTTCGAGCCCTCAACACGGACCCGCATCAGCTTCGGCAGCGCCTTCAATCTTTTGGGGGGCGAAGTCCGTGAAACCACTGGTTTTGAGCATTCAGCTATAGCCAAAGGGGAATCGCTTTGGGACACCGCGCGAGTATTGAGCGGTTACTCTGATATCGTCGTCATGCGCCATCCTGAGAACGGCTCCGTGGCTGAGTTTGCAGCTGCGAGTCGTGTACCCGTGATCAATGGCGGTGACGGTACCAACGAGCACCCGAGTCAAGCGTTGCTGGACCTCTATACCATTCGATCTGAGCTCGCGGGGCGAGAGCGCGACATCGACGGGCTCCGTATCGCCATGGTCGGAGATTTATGCTTCGGGCGGACCGTGCATTCACTATCGAAGCTACTGTCTCTGTTTGCGGACCTGCGCGTCAGTCTCGTTTCTCCCGAGGCCCTCAAGATGCCAGCTGAGGTCGTAGACAACCTCCAAGCGGCCGGGCATCAGGTATTGGAGACCGACGCGCTGGAGCAGGGCATTGCCGATGTCGATATTGTCTATAGCACTCGTATTCAAGAGGAGCGTTTTGCGAGCCGTGAGGAAGCCGATCTGTATCGAGGCCGGTTTCGACTGAATCAGAGCGTTTACACAGCGAACTGTGAGCCCAACACCGTCATTATGCATCCGCTTCCTAGAGACTCGCGTGAAGGTGCCCGCGAGCTGGATATTGACCTAAACGATAATCCTAACTTGGCCATTTTCCGCCAGAGCGATAACGGCGTTTTGGTGAGGATGGCGATGTTCGCCCTTCTACTCGATGTGGCGGATCAGATTTCGGAGCATGATGCGCCCGTCAATTGGTGCACGGAGCGGCGATTTTGAATATTTTCCGTCCCCGCTTCGGCGCTCAGGATGTTTAGGTTGTGGACCGTAAAGCTAGCTTTAAGGGATATTTCGCCGTTGAGACACTCACGATTCGGCACCAGCTGTTTGAGGGTGGACGGTCGCGACCTGTGCGGCGAAAGTTTTTTCAGCGCGGTGATGTCCTAGGTGTCTTACCCTGGAACCCCGTTTCGGCCGAGGTGGTGCTGATCGAGCAGTTTAGGGTGGGTAAGATGCGGGACGAGGATAGTCTATGGATGCTAGGGCTTATTGCTAGGATTGCAGAGCCTGGCGAGTCTGACACCCGTTTGGCACAGCGTAAGGCCCAGCAGGAGGCAGCGTGCCAGGTCGGTCGTCTTGAACCCATCGCTTCTTTTTACCCTTGCGCGGGTGCCTGCCCAGAGCAAATTCGGCTCTTCGTTGGCGAGGCCACCGTCACTCGTCCGGGGACTGTGCAAGGTCTCGACGGTGAACACGAAGATATTTTCGTCCATCAGATGCCGAGAGGTTCAGTGCTCGCCATGCTGGACCCTATCGAGATTAACAATTGACACACCTTGATCGCGCTGCAATGGTTGGCGTCTCACAGCGATTGCCTATTAAAAGCGAGATGGACATCGCCCGCGTGACGACTGATTGCGCTGCCAGGCGGGCCAGACGGAATGTCTGAGATCTTAGCTAACGATCCCAAATTGGTGCGGTCGAGTGCTGTGGTCGGCGCCGCCACTATGCTCTCGCGAGTGTTAGGGTTGCTCCGCGACGTGGTACTGGCCAATTTGGTCGGCGCCAATGGCAACGCTGATGCGTTCTTTGTCGCCTTCAAGATCCCTAATTTTTTGCGGCGCTTATTCGCTGAGGGCGCTTTTGCGCAGGCCTTTGTGCCCGTTTTGGCCGATACCCGTGATAAGGGTGGCCGAGAGGCAGTACGTGAATTGGTCGATCGTGTCGCTGGAATGTTGGGTGGTACCTTACTTATTCTCACGCTTATTGTCGTGATGGCGTCTCCGGTGGTGGCAATACTCTTTGCCCCCGGCTTTCTACGCGACCCTGAGAAGCTGGCGCTGACAGGAGACTTAATTAAATTAACGTTTCCCTACCTGCTGCTAATTTCATTGACCGGCTTTGCCGGCGCCGTTTTGAATAGCTATCAGCGCTTTGCTGTGCCAGCGCTGACTCCCGTGATATTGAACCTGTGTTTGATCGCGGCGGCGCTGTGGGGCGCCCCCCAATTTGATGAACCCGTCGTCGCGCTGTCGCTGGGCGTGCTCGTGGCGGGGTTCGCGCAGTTGCTCTTTCAGGTGCCCGCCTTGGCCGGCATTGGCCTGGTGCCAAGGCCGCGTTGGGCGCCAGCACACGAAGGCGTACGAAGAATTTTAGCACTGATGGTGCCCGCGCTTTTTGGCGTATCAGTGAGTCAAATTAATTTGCTGCTCGATACTGTTCTGGCGTCACTGCTGCCATCGGGTAGCGTCTCGTGGCTGTACTACTCAGACCGACTTACCGAGTTGCCGTTGGGGGTATTTGCGATCGCCATTGCGACGGTCATCCTGCCCACACTGTCTAGCCAGCGAGCCCGCGCAGATGATGCGGCGTTCGCCAACACGCTAGCATGGGCTATGCGTAGCGTGCTCCTGGTTGCAGTGCCCGCTACTCTTGCATTATTAGTCCTGGCTGAGCCGTTGCTGGCAACGCTTTTTCAGTACGGCGCATTCAGTGCTGACGACCGTGCGATGGCAGCGGCAAGTCTGCGTGCCTATACCCTTGGCTTGGGTGCCTTCATGTTGGTTAAGGTGCTTGCGCCCGGGTTTTATGCCCGCGAAGACATGAGAACACCTGTGCGTATCGGCATTATTGCTATGGTCTGCAACATGTTGCTTAGTGTTGCCTTTGTGTTTCCGCTAATGGCAATCTTCTCTATGGGACATGTGGGCCTCGCGCTGGCCACCAGTCTATCGGCCTGGCTCAACGCAGGGCTCCTTTATCGAGGGTTGAGACGCGACTCAGCGTTGCCCGGCCCGTCAGTGCCCTCAAAGTGGCTGCTACAAATCGGCCTGGCAAGTGCGGCAATGACCTTGATGCTGTGGTGGAGGCTACCAGACCAGGCTGATTGGACAACGTGGGTTTGGTGGGAACGTGCTACGCAACTTGGGATGCTGTGCCTCACTGGGTTTACGATCTTTGCCGCAAGCTTATGGCTAACGGGTGCTCGGCCCGCTGATTTGCGGCGGTAATGCGATGTTGCGCGGTCATCCCGAGAAGGATCGCGTTGCGCTAGCCAGCACAGCTTGTTGCGTTCAACAGCATTCGGCGTGTCCGCGGTGAGTCTGTGTAGGATGGGTATTTGGCCTACACATTTTTAGCGCTGACAGGAAGTGTAGGCGCATCGGATTGACACGCTGTAGCAGCCCAGCCCGCGCGGTAACGGCGTGACGTGGCTGATCTCGATGTCACTGGCAGGTATACTCATTGTTGTGTGTTGAGGGGATATAGGCGGGGATGGAACTCATCCGCGGTCGGCATAATTTGCGACCCCATCACCGTGACTGTGCGGTGACTATTGGCGCGTTCGACGGCGTACACCTGGGTCACCAGGCTGTGCTGGCGCATCTGAAAGCCGAAGCGGACGCGCGGGGCGTGCAAACCACGGTGGTGACCTTCGAGCCCTTACCCCGCGAGTACCTGCGGCCGTTAGAGGCACCTCCGCGCATTACGACGCTTCGTGATAAATGGCCGCTGCTGGAGGCCTGTGGTGTAGACCACGTACTGTGCCTACCTTTCAATGAGCGGCTGCGCCGACTGAGTGCCAGAGAGTTTGTTGAACAGGTCTTTGTCGAGGGTTTGGGTGTCAATTATCTGGCCTTCGGTGATGACTTCCGTTTCGGGAATCGGCGTGAAGGGGATCTGCATTATGTTCGCGCGCTGGCGGATGAATTTGGCTATGCTGTTGCGCCCACACCCACACTAGAAGTGGCGGGAGCGCGCGCCAGCAGCACGCGAGTTCGAGATGCCCTCGCGGCGGCAGACTTCGATGCGGCAGAGCAGTTGCTGGGCAGGCCCTTTGAACTTGCTGGCAGGGTTTTGCACGGTCAGAAACTGGGCAGACAGCTCGATGCGCCAACAGCTAATATTGCGCTTCACCGTATCCGGTCGCCCCTGCATGGCGTGTATGCGGTGAACGTTTGGGGTGGTGGTCTGGAGTGCGCGTCCGGCGTTGCCAACGTTGGGGTCAAGCCGACGATTGGTGAAAGTCTCGAGGCGACACTGGAGGTACATGTACTTACAGGCTCGCCGGATTTGTATGGCGAGAGGCTAACGGTGCGGTTTAGACACAAGCTGCGCAATGAGCAGAAATTTCCGTCTCTCGATGCACTAAAAGCGGGCATCGCGGCGGACAAGGCCAGAGCGGTAGCTTGGCTTACCGAACACGGATAGGGTATGAGTGATTACAAAGCTACGCTAAATTTGCCTCAGACGGATTTTCCGATGAAGGCCAATCTGGCGCAGAGCGAGCCCGAGAGACTTAAAGCCTGGTCCGAGATGGATTTGTATCGGCAAATTCGTAAAGAGGGTAAGGGCCGGCCGACCTTCATTCTTCACGACGGCCCTCCTTATGCTAATGGAGAGCTCCACGTAGGCCACGCGATCAACAAAATCCTTAAAGACATCATAATCAAATCGAAAACGCTCTCTGGGTACGACTCACCGTATGTGCCCGGTTGGGACTGCCATGGACTGCCCATCGAGCTCAATGTCGAAAAAAAATTCGGTAAACCTGGCCATAAAATCACTGCGCGAGAGTTCCGGCAACGCTGCCGCGACTACGCCACTAAGCAGGTAGAAGCGCAGAAAGCCGACTTTATCCGCATGGGTGTGTTCGGTGACTGGTCAAACCCCTACCTCACGATGGATTTTGCGTTCGAGGCGAATATCGTCCGTGCGCTTTCTAAAATCATCGATCTTGGCCACCTTCAACGAGGTTTCAAGCCAGTGCATTGGTGCCTTGACTGCGGCTCGGCGCTGGCCGAGGCAGAAGTCGAATACCGGGACAAGCAGTCCTCGGCTGTCGACGTGGCTTTCCCCTTTATCGATAGTGACAGGGTCGCGGGCGTTCTCGGTTGCGAAGGTGGTAAGCCTATTGAACTAGCGATCTGGACCACCACGCCCTGGACGCTCCCTGCTAACCGCGGCGTCGCGTTATCCGCATCCCTGAAATATGTCGTGCTAGCCCATAAAGATCGCCAAGTGTTGGTTGCCGAGGCGCTAGCCGAGCTCTGCGCTCAGCGATTTGGTTTTGGCGAGGTTAAAATTGTTGGTCGTACGTCGGGCGCCGATTTAGAGGGTTTACTGCTGCGACCGCCATTCGGCGACGCACCGGTACCCATCGTTTTGGGTGAGCACGTGACCATCGATGCGGGCACCGGCTGTGTTCATACGGCTCCCGCCCATGGCCTTGAAGATTTTGATATGGGGCGCCGCTACGACCTTGAGGTTTACAACCCTGTCGGGGGCAATGGTGTCTACCACGCCAATACACCAGTGTTTGCGGGGCAGCATATCTTCAAAGCCAATGATAAAATCATCGCGGCGTTGTCAGAGCGCAATGTGTTGCTGTGCAACCAGCCTTTTCACCACAGTTATCCTCATTGCTGGCGGCATAAGACGCCAATTATTTTCCGCGCGACACCGCAGTGGTTTATCAGTATGCGGCGATATGGTCTGCTCGATGCCGCTAAAGAGGCGGTCAAGAATGTGCAATGGACGCCGGACTGGGGCAGGGCGCGTATTGACGCAATGCTAGCAGAGCGACCTGACTGGTGCGTCTCGCGACAGCGGACCTGGGGCGTGCCGATTGCGCTGTTCGCGCACAACGTCACTGGTGAACCCCATCCTGATACGCAGGCGCTAATGGAACAGGTGGCCCAGCGCGTGGAAACAAAGGGCATTGATGCCTGGTTTGATCTAGATCCCGCTGAGCTACTGGGCGAGGAAGCGGGAGATTATGAAAAAGTCACTGATACCCTCGATGTTTGGTTTGATTCCGGTGTGACCCACGAGTGCGTATTGCGCCAACGGGACGGGTTGAACTGGCCTGCAGACCTGTATTTAGAGGGTTCTGATCAGCACCGCGGGTGGTTCCAGTCTTCGCTACTGACAGGCATCGCTACTCATGGCGAGGCGCCCTATCGCAGCGTTTTGACACATGGGTTCACCGTGGATGGCGATGGCCGAAAGATGTCCAAATCGCTGGGCAATATCATTCCAGCAAGCAAGGCGATGAAAGACCTGGGTGCGGATGTGTTGCGGCTGTATGTTTCGGCCGCTGATTATCGCAACGAGATCTCCGCCTCGGACGAAATCTTCAAGCGCACTGCCGATGCTTACCGTCGGATACGGAATACTGCGCGCTTCTTACTCGCAAATCTGACGGGCTTTGACCCGCAGGCCGATGCGCTGTCAGTTCACGAACTGCTGCCCCTTGACCGCTGGATTCTCGGTCAAGCCAAATCTTTGCAGGGCGAGATACAAGCCGCATATGACAACTATCAATTCCATCATGTCTATAACCGAGTTCATAATTTTTGCAGTGGTGAGTTGGGTGGCTTTTATCTGGATATCATCAAGGATCGCCAATATACCACTGGTGCCGACTCATTCCCGAGGCGGTCGGCTCAAACCGCTTTATTTCACCTGGCCGAGGCACTGTGCAGATGGATCGCCCCGATTCTGAGTTTCACCGCTGAGGAGATTTGGGAGAATCTGCCGGGAGCTCGAAGCGCCTCGGTCTTTCTGAGTCAGTGGTACGACGGATTACCCGAATCTGGCGACAGCGAAGAACGCGGATTTTGGACAGAGATGATGAATGTGCGGCAGCAAGTCAACAAAGCGCTTGAGCTGGCTAGGGAGCAGGGCGCGCTGAAGGGTTCACTAGATGCGTCGGTAACGCTATTCGCCGAGCAAGCGCTGGCAGTGCGACTGCGAGGTTTGGGGGAAGAGCTGCGTTTTGTCTTAATTACCTCTGAGGCGCAAGTAGCTGAATTGGATCAGGCACCCGATCACGCGATTTATGCCGAGGATATGCCTCTACGCATCCTGGCCGCGAAATCAGCCAGCGAAAAATGTGAGCGGTGCTGGCACCGCAGGGAGGATGTAGGGTCGCACGCGGCGCATCCCACACTATGCGATCGGTGCGTAACCAACATAGAGGGCGACGGCGAGGTCCGGCAGTTTGCCTGAACGCGGCCTTTGGGTGGTGATCGGAGAGCGGCCATGGATCGGCTTGGTAGTGGCTGTTTTCACCGTGATTTTGGATCAATGGACGAAACAGATGGCCGTTACATCACTGTCATTCCTTGAGCCGATTGAGGTCACGGGTTGGTTCGACTGGATGCTAACCTACAATACGGGCGCGGCGTTTAGTTTCTTGGCGGAGGCCGGGGGTTGGCAACGGTGGTTTCTCGCGGGGGTGGCGCTGATTGTGAGCGTTCTCATTGCCGTTTGGCTGTTTCGGCTCGCTCCGGCTGACCGTGGATTGGTCATCCCTCTAGGCCTCATTTTGGGTGGTGGCTTGGGGAACCTGATCGATCGCGTTTGGCTTGGACATGTCGTTGATTTTATTTCACTGCACTACGACCGTTGGTATTGGCCAGCGTTCAACCTCGCTGATTCAGCGATTACGGTTGGTGCGGCGTGGTGGCTGCTCAGTGCTTTTTTCGGTAGTACTTCCCCAACGGAGAAAGCCTCCGTATCCTGATACCATGAATCTTGAAATCGAAACCAATACGCGTGTCACACTCAATTTCTCGCTGTCGCTTGAGTCGGGCGAGGAGGTCGATACTAATTTTGGCGCCGACCCCGTGAGTTTTGTGATGGGTGATGGCTCGCTATTACCGGGCTTCGAGCGGCGCTTAATAGGGATGCGAGCAGGCGACGAGGCAGAATTCCGGATCCCACCCGAAGAGGGTTTCGGAGAGCCGCAGGACGACAACGTGCAGTTTATTTCACGCGCTGACTTTGATAAAGACGCACCGCTTGAGCCCGGCATGTTGTTTACCTTTACTGACGCGGCGGGAGGCGAAGTTCCTGGCATGATTGCCGAAGTGGGCGACGAGCGTGTGACCGTGGATTTCAATCACCCCCTGTCTGGGCGTACTATCCACTTTAAGGTGTGCATTGCACACGTAGAGCCGGCCGAGCTGCACTGATGGATATCGTTCTTGCCAATCCGAGAGGATTCTGTGCTGGAGTCGATCGCGCTATTGATATCGTCAATCGCGCCCTCGAAGTCTTCGGTAGGCCCGTGTATGTGCGGCATGAAGTAGTGCATAACTGGCATGTCGTAGAGGATCTGCGCACCCGCGGTGCCGTGTTCGTCGATGAGCTCTCTGAGGTACCGGACGATGCTGTCGTTATTTTCAGTGCTCACGGTGTATCCCGTGCAGTGCAGGATGAGGCAGAAGGCCGCGGGTTACAGGTCTTCGATGCAACGTGCCCGTTGGTCACCAAAGTGCATTTCGAAGTCGCTGCCTTTAGTGCCGCCGGTCGAGAATGTGTGCTGATTGGGCACGCTGGCCATCCCGAGGTGGAGGGCACGATGGGGCGGTATGACACCTCCCACGGTGGTGCGATCTATCTCGTTGAAGATGAGCACCAGGCGGCCACGTTGGATGTCCTAGATCCCTCAACGCTCGCGTTTGTGACACAGACGACACTCTCGGTAGATGACACAGCTAAAGTCATCGATGCGCTACGCAAAAAGTTCCCCGAGATCCAGGGTCCGCGTAAAGACGACATCTGTTATGCCACACAGAACCGCCAAGACGCGGTGAAATCGCTGGCAGAAGAGGTCGATTTGGTCTTTGTCGTCGGATCGAAGAATAGTTCAAACTCCAATCGGCTCCGGGAGCTGGCTGAGCGATGCGGCGCTCATGCATTTTTGATCGATGATGCGAGTATGATTGATCCAGATTGGCTCAAGAGCGCGAAGCACGTAGGCGTGACGGCAGGCGCTTCGGCGCCTGAATTGTTGGTCCGAGAAGTGATTACAATGTTACAGGATCACGGTGGACTGAGCGTCCGTGATCTGGATGGCAGGGAAGAAAACATTACGTTCTCTCTGCCTAAAGGCTTACGTATCCCAACGGTGTCGGTGGATTAATTCTCGCCCGAGCAGCAATGATCAGTTGTGTGGTTCTGATATTCTCGTGATGGTTCGACTATGGAGTGTATGAGGAGTCCATCAGTGCCGAGAACTAACCTCGTCCTCCGCTCACTCCTCCAGTGTTGCGGATGATATCCGGGCCCTTATGGGGCAGCATGTTCGATGACTCTCTTTAGCGTAATGCCCGCCCTGATCGGTTCATGCTTCTAAAAACCCCCATTTTGGTAGGGATTATTACTGGTATCCTGAGCATGAGCTTGCCCAGTTTTCAGGTGCAACTCCCCGAGCGTCGGGCTCGAGCAGCACCCCTGTTGCGATGAAATAGGGTAACCTTCGCTCCCTGTTTTACTTGCAGACCTCGCGCAGGTGGGAGCCCAGTATGAAAATCTGCATGGCGCAGATCAACACGGTGGTAGGTGACATCGTCGGCAACACCGACAGAGTGTTGGCTGTCTGTAGCGATCAGCATTTTAACGGTACGCAGATGGTCGTGTTCCCGGAGCTGACACTCACCGGGTATCCGCCTGAAGACTTACTGCTTCGTGGTGACGTTTTGCGGAGGACCGAAGCTGCGGTGCGGAGGTTGCGTGCTGAACTGCCTGAAGAGTTAGCAGTAGTTGTCGGTTACCCCAAAGCGCGGGGCGACTTGCTATTCAATTCGGCGGGCGTGATCACTGGCAGGGAAGTCATTGCGGAGTACGACAAACAGTGCCTGCCAAATTATCAAGTCTTCGACGAAAAACGCTACTTTGATGCTGGTACAGAGCCTTGCGTGGTGTCCTTTGGTGGCATCCAATTTGGCCTTACGATCTGCGAGGATATCTGGCACGAAGCGCCAGCTGCAATGACCAAAGAGGCCGGTGCACAGGTGCTGATTAATCTGAATGCCTCGCCTTTTCACCGGGGTAAACAGGCGGAACGGATCGCGCAGATAGAACTTGTGGCGCAACGCCATGCCATTCCCATTCTGTATGTAAACCAGGTGGGCGGTCAGGATGAGTTGGTCTTTGATGGCGGTTCTTTTGCGGTCGACGCAAAGGGCGATGTTTGCGTCACTGCGGATAGTTTTGAGGAGGCATTTGCAACCGTGGCACTCGATTTGGCTGCCGACGGCTTGCTGGCGCCTGGCAATATCGCCGCTCCAATGGGGGATATTGAAGCGGTTTGGCAGGCGCTGGTACTGGGGCTGCGAGATTACATTAATAAAAATGGCTTCCCGGGCGTCGTGCTGGGCCTGTCGGGCGGGATCGATTCCGCGGTAACGCTGGCGGTGGCGGCGGATGCCCTGGGCCCCAACCGTGTTGAAGCGGTGATGATGCCTTTTCGCTATACAGCATCAATAAGTATCGAAGACGCGGAGGCGGAGGCACAGGCGCTGCATGTGCGTTTCAGCAACATTTCTATTGAGCCTCTGTATGAGTCTTTTATGGGCGCATTGTCGTCAGAGTTCGACGGGCTCGCGCCAAATATTACGGAAGAGAACCTGCAGGCACGTTGCCGTGGCGTCCTACTGATGTCGATCTCGAATAAGAAGAACTTATTGGTTCTGACCACCGGCAATAAAAGTGAGTTGGCCGTGGGTTATTCAACGCTGTACGGCGACATGGCGGGTGGATTCGATGTCCTCAAGGACTGCCCTAAAATGCTGGTCTATGCGCTGGCGCGTTATCGCAACACTCTGGGGGATTGCATTCCTGATCGCGTTATTACGCGGCCTCCGTCCGCCGAACTTGCTCCAGATCAGAAAGACGAGGACAGCTTGCCGCCCTATGAAATCTTGGACCAAATTGTCGAACTGTATGTCGAGCAGGATGCGTCTCGACAGCAGATCTTGGCAGCCGGGTTTTCTGAGGATGACATTGCAAGAGTTTTGCGGCTAGTTGATCTGAACGAATACAAACGTCGCCAGGCACCAGTTGGAGTTCGCATTTCACGGCGTGGCTTTGGCCGCGATCGCCGCTACCCTATCACCTGGGCTTGGCGCGCATCTGCCTGATTGAGTCAGCTTTTGGGCCGATAGTTAAACTGCGGCGGTTCTGGGGGGTCGAACAGACCAAAGGTCGATTCATTGATCCATGACCGCTGGAGGCCGTCCACAGTGTAAACGCTATCGAAGACACACCCCAGCTTCAGATTGGGGTGGTCAGGGAAGTTCTCACAGAGCACCTCGATAGAATCCTCAGCCAGGTCGTTCAAATTCAGCAATAAGTAGGCTTGCGCCATGATGGCCAATCCGTCGGCAACACTGGGCGTCTGTTGCATGTGTTCCACAACATATTTACCGCGATTCAGCGCCGCCATGTAGGCCCCACGCCGAAAGTAATAGTTGGCAACATGGATTTCATGCCGCGCCAGCATGTTACGCATGTGTACCATTCGCCTCCGGGCGTCGGACGCATAAGCGCTGTCGGGATAGCGAGTGAGCAGTTGAGAAAACTCTCCGAAAGCGATCTGGATATGGCTGACGTCACGCTTTGTGTCATCCGAGGGGATAAAGCGGGAGAAGAATCCTGGCTCGATGTCATAGGCTGCCAAGCCCTTCATATAAAAAGCATAGTCCACGTTCGGATGGCGCGGGTGTAGTCTGATGAATCGATCGGCTGATTCAGTTGCAGCAGCAAACTCGTAAGCGCCATAGTGGGCGTAGATCAATTCCAGCTGGGCTTGCTCCGCGTAGCGCCCAAAGGGGTAGCGGCTCTCCAGCATCTGAAGGCTGCGCACCGCCAGACTGAAGTTTTCGTTTTTGAGGTGTCGCTGAGCCTCACGGTAAAGCTGTTGCTCACCTGAGTCCGCTACCAGTTCTTCTTCGTCTCCGCTAAACCAGGAACATCCTGACACGAGCAGAAGCGTTAAGAGTAAGATGGCGCGTGAAAGAGCGTTGCTAGAGGCCAAGACCGGTTGTCCACCGTGGTACATTTTGGGGCATTAGTGTAAACGCAACCGTGCGGGAGTCACAGCACTTGGAAGAGGAAGTTTTCAGCGAATCTGAGTCGATGTCGGCCTACGTCACCGAGGGGCTCCATGGTGCTCGCCTCGATGCCGCCGCAGCTTCAATATTTTCTGATTTCTCGCGCAGCAGGCTCGCCGAATGGATCAAGTCGGGTCGTTTGCGGCGTAATGGCGGGATGGCTAAACCGCGCGACAAAGTTGTCTTGGGCGATGCATTGGTTCTAACGCCTGAGCATGAAGATCGGGTCGAATGGGGCCCCGAGCATCTTCCGCTGGACATAATTTATGAGGACGAGCACGTCATTGTGTTGAACAAACCGGCTGGCTTGGTCGTGCACCCTGCTGCTGGTCACCATAGCGGCACACTGGCTAATCGCTTACTTTCTCATGCGCCCGACATGGCGGCCTTGCCCCGTGGAGGCATCGTGCATCGATTGGATAAAGATACCTCTGGTATCATGCTCGCGGCGCGCTCGCTACTTGCCCACAAGTCACTGATTGCCCAACTCGCTGATCGTAGCCTTAGTCGTCGCTACACGGCGGTGTGCAAGGGTACCTTTATAGCTGGCGGAACGATTGATGGCCCAATTGGCCGACACCCGACTTCCCGCACCAAAATGGCGGTGGTGTCGGATGGTCGGCCAGCTATTACCCACTATCGCATTACGGAGCGTTTCGGCTTCCACACGCACCTAGATGTTAGCCTGGAGTCGGGCAGAACGCACCAGATCCGCGTGCACTTTGCCTGGCGTAAACGCCCGCTTGTAGGTGACCGCATCTATGGAGGTCGCACAAGCCGACCGCCGGGTGCGAGTGGACGGCTTCTTGAGCACTTATCGGCTTTCGATCGGCAGGCACTGCATGCACGTGAGCTGGCGTTTAAGCATCCCGCATCTGGCGAACGCCAGACCTTCTCTGCCGATATTCCCGCTGATCTCGATAGGTTGTTGAAGTGTTTGTCGGCTGAGGACTCTACATGACTCCAACTCCTTCATGGGTAGCGCCCGATATCGGAATAGACGACGTGCAGATCAGAGTGACTACGCGCGCCGGCGGCATCAGCCAGCCGCCCTGGGATACACAAAATCTGGGTGATCATGTGGGTGATATCGCAGAGAACGTCACTGAAAACCGCCGTCGGCTGCAAAGCGCGCTTCCGGTCATTTGCATTAACTGGCTTAGACAGGTGCACGGTACGCATACAGTGAGAGCGGTCGACGACCAGGTGCCGATGGCAGACGCCCAGTGGACGACCGATGCGGGGCGGGCGCTGGCGGTTTTAACTGCGGATTGTTTGCCGGTGGTGCTTATGACGCGTGACGCCGGATGTGTCGGCATTGCACATGCGGGGTGGCGAGGTTTGGCGGCAGGTGTTTTGGAATCTCTGATAACCTCAATGCCGGCAAACCCAGCACTGATCACGGCATGGCTGGGCCCCGCGATCAGCCAGTCAGCGTATGAGGTGGGGCCTGCTGTGAAAGACGCTTTCCAACATGCCCTGGGAGAGACTAGTAATGCCTGTTTTGCGCCCTCGACCGTGCACGAGAGGCACTGGATGGCAGATCTGTGTGCGCTGGCGCGGTTACATTTGACACGGGCCGGTGTGTCTGAGATCCAAGGAGGTGAGCGCTGCACCTATAGTGAGTCGGATAAATTCTTCTCCTATCGCCGTGATGGTGATCCCACTGGACGCATGGCAACCCTGATTTGGCGCACCGGATAAGTGGCCTGTTCAGAATGCTGTGAACGGTCCAGAATTATTTCGGAACCATACACATTCTCAAAAATTGACCAATATCTGCCTATCCGTCGATCTCCACACTTGAAAAAAAGGGATTAGATCCTCATATCACTCCGAGCAAGACATCAGCCCGCGTGGCAGGGAGAAGGAAAGAGTGATGCGCATGGACAAGCTAACTCATTCATTACAGGCGGCACTGGGTGACGCCCAATCTTTGGCCGTCGGCCGGGATCATCCCTGCATCGAGCCGATTCACATACTGAAAGCTATGGTTGACCCTGCTGCCTCTCCGACACGGGCGTTGTTGCGTGCTTCGGGTGCCGCAGTGGAACCGCTGCAAGCTTCGATGGAGCAAGTCTTATCGGGTATTGCGACTGTATCGGGTCCGGCTGATGTGCACATTAGTCAGGACACCCAGCGGCTCCTTAATCATGCGGACAAATTGTCACAGCAGGCGGGAGATGCATTTTTATCGACTGACTCAGTATTGCTGGCCATGCTGGAATGCAAAGCAACTGCCGGTCTATTGAAGGATGCGGGCTTAACCGCTGAGTCGCTATCTCGAACCATTGAGTCGGTGCGGGACGGCGAATCCATCAGTTCCGCGGGATCAGAACAGAACCGCCAGGCCCTGGAGAAGTACTCCGTCGATCTGACCGAGCGCGCTGCGGCTGGCAAACTGGACCCAGTGATCGGTCGTGATGAGGAAATTCGACGAACAATTCAGGTGCTGCAACGACGTACTAAGAATAACCCGGTGCTAATTGGTGAGCCCGGTGTGGGTAAGACGGCCATTCTCGAGGGTTTGGCACAGCGAGTGGTCAATGGAGAAGTGCCCGAGGGTCTCAAGAACAAACGGATTCTGGCGCTTGATCTCGGTGCGCTGCTAGCTGGTACGAAGTTTCGAGGGGATTTCGAAGAGCGCTTGAAAGCTGTGCTCAATGCACTTTCGAAAGAAGACGGACGAATTATTCTGTTTGTCGATGAATTGCACACCATGGTGGGTGCGGGTAAAGCTGAGGGGTCTATGGATGCGGGCAATATGCTGAAACCCGCATTGGCCCGCGGTGAACTGCATTGCGTGGGTGCGACCACTCTGAATGAGTATCGTCAGCATGTCGAAAAAGACGCAGCGCTAGAGCGGCGCTTTCAGAAGGTGTTGATTGATGAGCCTAGTGAGGAGGACACAATTGCGATTTTGCGTGGTCTCAAGGAGAGGTACGAGGTCCATCACAGTGTCGATATCACCGACAGCGCCATTATCGCGGCGGCGAAGTTGAGCCAGCGATATATCTCGGACCGTCAGCTGCCGGACAAGGCCATCGACCTGGTCGATGAAGCGGCAAGTTGCATCCGGATGGAGATAGATTCAAAGCCGGAGTCGATGGACCGATTGGAACGTCGCCTGATTCAGCTGAAAATCGAGCGTGAGGCGGTGAAGAAAGAAGATTCTGACGCTGCATCAAAAGAGCTCATTTTACTGGATGAGCAAATCGACACCATTGCCAGCGAATACGCTGATCTCGAAGAAGTGTGGTTGGCGGAAAAAGCCGCGGTACAAGGCGTGACCCAGATTAAAAGTGACATTGAGCGGGCGAAGTTGGATTTGGAGGTCGCGCGGCGCGCGGGTGATCTGGCGCGGATGTCGGAAATTCAACACGGGATACTGCCGGAGCTTGAGCACCGTCTGCTGGCAGCCTCGGATGATGCACAGCCCGAACCGACGCTGCTGCGTTCTAGGGTCACCGAGGAGGAGGTCGCCGATGTCGTCTCGCGATGGACCGGCATACCAGTTGCTAAAATGCTTCAGGGTGAGCGGGAGAGGCTTCTGTGCATGGAAGCATCGCTGCACGAGCGTGTTATCGGCCAAGATGAAGCAGTTCAGGCGGTGTCCAACGCGGTTCGGCGCGCGCGAGCTGGGTTATCTGATCCGGCGCGACCTAATGGCTCGTTCCTGTTGCTGGGTCCCACCGGTGTGGGTAAAACGGAACTCTGCAAGGCGTTGGCCGAATATTTGTTCGACAGTGAACACGCGCTTGTGCGCATCGACATGTCAGAGTTTATGGAGCAGCACTCTGTTGCGCGCCTGATTGGCGCGCCCCCGGGATATGTCGGCTATGAGCAGGGCGGTTATCTTACCGAGGCGGTGCGGCGCCGGCCCTACTCCTTGCTTTTACTAGACGAAGTCGAAAAGGCGCATCCCGAAGTATTCAATATCCTGCTGCAGGTTCTGGAAGATGGTCGCCTGACAGATGGGCAGGGCCGCACTGTCGATTTTCGCAACACGGTCATTGTCATGACGTCCAACCTCGGCTCAGAGCACATCCGAGAGGCATTGGACGACGCAGAGGGTGAGGCGGACAGTGGTGTATTGAAGGCTGCTATTCAGGCGAAGGTGATGGCTGACGTGGCGATGCATTTCCGACCCGAGTTTCTGAATCGCATTGATGAGTCGGTCGTATTCCACGCTCTGGGCAGAGAGGATGTTCGCGAGATCGCCGCCCTTCAGCTGACTGCTTTGGAGACACGACTAGCTGAGCGAGATTTGCAGCTTTCGCTGGATACGGATGTAATGGACTACCTCGTGGGGCAGGGTTTTGATCCAGTATATGGCGCCCGGCCGCTCAAGCGCGCGATACAACGGTTGATCGAGAACCCCCTTGCCGAGGCTTTGCTGGGCTGTGATTTCACCACAGGTGATCGGATAGTCGTCTCCCGGTCAGGTGAGGTTTTGAAGTTCACGAAAGCGTCTGCCGTATCCTCGGTTGCCTAGGCTTTTCCCGCCCCCTAAGTATTAACGGCTTTCGGAATAGGTACGCTTCTGTGGAGTGATACGGCGGTAGTAGGCCTGGAATGCTGATTGTGGTCATTTGTCGGGATCCCTTGACTTGGGCTGGGGGACACGCCGACAATCCGCGCTGTCACGCGAGCGGCAACGGCTATTGGTGAGTACCCCCATCCTCTGGCCTACCTCTGAAACGGGATAGTTTCACAGGCTGTTTGCGGGTTCCGTTAGGCAAGGCGATGTCTTTGCCGCTCGGGCTCGACACTGCGATACCCCGCAGGTCACCGATACACGGCTTTCGTGATCGCGGTCTGGCGGGGAGCTGGAGCGATTCGGCCGGTGTCTCGTGCGACAGGTGAAGGTGGTGCGGCACGTATGGTGTTTTGCCATCCTCCGGTCAAACGAGATGGAGAGTGGCCATGGGAATGCTATCTGGCGGCGATATGATCGTTCGCGCTCTTGAAGACGAGGGTGTCGAGTACATCTTTGGATACCCCGGTGGAGCTGCGCTCCACATCTATGATGCCTTGTTCAAGGCCGAGAAAGTTCCCCACATTCTGGTCCGCCATGAACAGGCGGCAACTCACGCTGCAGATGGTTACGCGCGCGCGACCGGTAAGCCCGGCGTTGTGTTGGTGACCTCGGGCCCAGGCGCGACCAATGCGATCACAGGTATTGCAACGGCTTACATGGATTCGATTCCGCTGGTGGTGATCTCGGGGCAGGTTCAGAGCCATCTTATTGGCGAGGACGCCTTTCAAGAAACTGACATGGTGGGTATCTCGCGACCTATCGTGAAGCACAGTTTTTTGGTGCAGCGGCCGGAGGACATCCCCTCGACAATAAAAAAGGCATTTTTTATCGCCTCGACGGGCCGGCCCGGGCCGGTTGTGGTCGATATCCCGAAAGACTTCACCCATCCGGAACAGAAGTTCGAGTACCAGTATCCAAAATCTGTGAGCATGCGCTCCTATCAGCCATCAGCCAAAGGCCACTCCGGTCAAATTCGCAAAGCCGCGCGGCTGCTGCTAAGTGCTAAGCGCCCGGTAATCTACGCGGGGGGTGGCGTGATTCAGGGGGAGGGGTCTGAAAAGCTGATTGCACTGGCACGCCGATTGAACTATCCCGTGACGACCACGCTGATGGGATTGGGGGCTTATCCCGGCAGCGATCGCCAGTTTCTTGGGATGTTGGGCATGCATGGCTTTTACGAGGCCAATATGGCGATGCACCACTCCGATGTGATTTTGGCCGTTGGCGCGCGCTTCGATGACCGTGTGACCAACACGGTCTCGAAGTTTTGCCCCGGCGCGAAAATTGTCCACATTGATATCGACCCCGCCTCAATCGCAAAAATTGTGCCGGTTGATATCCCCATTGTTGGTCCAGTAGACACCATATTGGGAGAGCTCGACAAACAGGTCGCTATGCAGATTGAGAGTGCGGAGCGCCCGCTGCCTGATCCGGAAACGTTGGCACAGTGGTGGCAGCAGATCGATAGTTGGCGAGCGGCGCATGGACTCTGGCATGGCCGGCGTTATGGCGAATCTGCCTCGATCATGCCGCAAGACGCTATTTGTGCGCTGTATGAGGCCACAAATGGGGAGGCCTATGTGACCTCGGACGTGGGCCAGCATCAGATGTTTGCCGCGCAGTACTACAAGTTTGACTATCCCCGTCGTTGGATAAATTCTGGTGGTCTGGGCACCATGGGCTTCGGATTGCCCGCGGCAATGGGCATCAAGATTGCCTTGCCCGACGCAGACGTGGCTTGTGTCACTGGCGAGGGCAGTATTCAAATGAATATCCAAGAATTGTCGACCTGCAGCCAGTATTCCTGCCCCGTGAAAATCATCAATTTGAGAAATGACTACCTAGGTATGGTCAAGCAGTGGCAAGACATGCAGTACGAAGGTCGTTATTCGGAGAGCCACTATGCGGCTTCGCTACCCGATTTTGTGAGACTGGCTGAGGCCTATGGTCATGTGGGCATAGAGGTGAAGTCGCAAGCCGATCTGCTCCCGGCGATGAAGGAAGCCTTCGCACTTAGAGACAGACTGGTCTTTATGGATATTCACATCGATCCAGATGAGCACGTTTATCCCATGATGGTCGCACCAAATGGTGCGATGAAGGATATGTGGCTTAGTAAAACGGAGAGAACCTGATATGAGAAGGATACTCTCAGTTCTGTTGGAAAACGAATCGGGCGCTTTGTCACGCGTAGTGGGCCTGTTCTCGCAGCGCGGTTATAACATTGAAACTTTGAATGTGGCTCCTACTGATGACCACTCGCTTTCGCGGCTCACGGTGACCACGTCTGGAGATGATCTGAAGATTGAACAAATTACCAAGCACCTCAACAAGATCATCGATGTGGTGAAGGTGGTCGATCTTACCGAGGGAGCGCATGTTGAGCGCGACACGCTACTGGTGAAGGTTCGCGCGATCGAGGCTCAGCGTGATGAGGTAAAGCGTGCCACCGAAATTTTTCGGGGCCAGATTATCGACGTGGGTCCCACCACCTATATCGTGCAGCTGACTGGACCCTCGGAAAAGCTCGATTCTTTTATTCAGGCCCTGGGTGAGACCGAGGTGTTGGAGGTGGTGCGTTCCGGTGTTGCGGGTATGGCGCGTGGAGAAAGAGTGCTAGCACCATAAAGAGTATATGCCTGTTTATCGTTACTTTTAAAAGGGGCCGTCAGGCCCCTCTTTTTGTTTTTTCAGCCGGTTGATCAGAGAAGCGGTGCAATGACCAGACTAACTATTGCCATAACGTTGATGAGGATGTTCATCGAGGGGCCTGACGTGTCCTTAAAGGGGTCACCAACCGTATCACCTACTACCGCAGCTGCGTGAGTATCGGAGCCCTTACCGCCCAGATTGCCTTTCTCGACGTACTTTTTTGCGTTGTCCCAGGCACCGCCGGCATTTGCCATCATCAGAGCCATCAGGACGCAGCCTAGCAGGCCGCCAGCCAGCATGCCTCCTAGTGAGGTGGCTCCTAAGCTAAATCCAACCACAATCGGCGCAAGCACTGCGATCGCACCAGGTACTACCATACGTTTCAGTGCTGCAGTGGTCGCGATGTCCACGCATCGTGCAGTATCAGGTTCGGCATTGCCTTCAAGCAGTCCGGGGATTTCACGGAACTGCCGGCGAATTTCATTGATCATGTCGAACGCTGCTTCTCCTACGGCAGTCATGGTGATTGAGGCAATAAGAAATGGAATGGTGCCGCCAATGAAGATCCCTATCAGAACTTGGGGATCAGACAGTTGCAGGTCGAAATCCGGGTTATTAATCGTGACGGTTTCAACAAAGGCAGCGATGATCGCAAGCGCAGCGAGCGCCGCAGCGCCAATTGCGAAGCCCTTGCCGATCGCAGCGGTGGTGTTGCCGACTTCATCTAGGCCGTCGGTGATCTCGCGTGTCTCAGGACCCATGCCTGCCATCTCGGCAATGCCACCCGCGTTATCTGCGACAGGACCGTAGGCGTCAATGGCCATGGTGATACCAACGGTAGCCAGCATGCCAACAGCCGCGATGCCGACGCCGTAAAGACCAGCGAGGTTGGTTGAGACGAAAATGATCGCAGCAAGGAACAGCACTGGTGCCACGACAGACTGCATACCGATAGCGAGTCCGGTGATCATGACCGTGGCGGGGCCGGTTTCACCCGATTTGGCAATGGTTCGTACAGGTTTCCCCCCCGTGTAGTACTCCGTGATTAGGCCGATGGCGATACCGCCAACGGCTCCGCTGACGACCGCCCACCAGATGTCTCGTGAAATTCCCATGCTCTCTGACAAAAACCAAGCCAGCGTAATGAATATAACAGGTGCGGCGAGCGTGCCGCTGCGGAGTGCCGCCTCGGGTGCCGCAGATGAACGTGCGCGGACAATCAGAATGCCCGCGATGGAGGCAAGAAGACCAATGCTGGCCAGCGCTAGCGGAAAGGCCATCATCGCGCTTTGCTCTGCTGCGGTGAGTGCCATCGTCGAAGCAATAGCGATACACGCTATCATTGAGCCGCAATAGGATTCAAAAATGTCGGAGCCCATTCCGGCGATGTCGCCCACGTTGTCGCCGACGTTGTCAGCGATTACACCCGGGTTGCGGGGGTCGTCTTCCGGAATGCCCGCTTCGACTTTACCAACTAGGTCGGCGCCTACGTCAGCAGACTTGGTGTAGATGCCGCCACCGACACGAGAGAATAGTGCCACCACAGAACCGCCCATGCCGAAGCCGTGAATAGCATGTGCCGTGTTCGGATCACCACCGAAGTAGTAGTAAAGACCGCCCAAGCCCAAAAGGCCGAGTGATGCGACACACAGGCCCATAATCGAACCGCCGTAGAAGGCGATGTTGAGCGCCGCGGCTGCACCTTGCTGGTTCGCAGCAACTGCTGTTCGCACATTGGCCTTGGTTGCAGCGTACATACCGAGGTACCCGGCGGTTGCAGAGGACACCGCACCGGCTGTGAACGCGATGGCGGTGTTGATGCCTAGAGGGGACACCAGGATGCCAACGACCAACACTGCCGCAAAAGCCAGCAGCATTTTGTACTCGCGATGCATAAACACCATTGCGCCCAAGTGGATCTGCTCAGCGATACCACGGACCTTGTCTTCGCCTTCAGGAGCCCGTGACATGACGGCGTAGATCGCAAAAGCAATGGCGAGTCCGACCACCCCAAGGATGGGGGGTAACATCAGATTAAAACTCATAGGATTTCCTGGTGTCGATTATTCAGAATTCAGTGGGGCGCAAGTCTAACGACCGGTGCGGCCCCTATCAACGGCATTCTTTATGCCAGCTAATACGTGATCAGGCCTGAGATCGTTCAAATGAACTCAGTCACCCGATGAAAGCGCCTTCATGCCGGTCATGTAGCTGCGCAATCTCGCTCCAACAACCTCAACAGAGTGTGCACGGATTCGCGCGTTCACATCAATCAGCCGCCGGTTGTCAACGGCGCCGTTGCCGGTCATACCAGTGCCAATGACCTCGGCATCCAGACCCGCAACGAAGGTTTTTAGAAGTGGTCTCGCAGCCTGATCAAACAGATAGCAGCCGTATTCGGCGGTATCGGAGATCACCACATTCATTTCGTAAAGCTTTTTGCGTGCGATGGTGTTGGCGATGAGCGGTGTTTCGTGGAGTGACTCGTAGTAAGCGGATTCTTCTATGATCCCGGCTGATACCATCGTTTCGAAGGCCAACTCTACGCCCGCTTTGACCATAGCAACCATCAGAATACCCTGATCATAGTAGGTTTGCTCATCAATGGGGTTATCAGTGATGCACTGCAGCTCAAAGGGCGTGCTATTTGTATCGTTGCGCCACTTAAGCAAATTGGCATCGCCGGCATTCCAGTCGGCCATCATAGTGCTGGAAAAGTGGCCTGACATAATGTCGTCCTGATGCTTGTTGAAAAGGGGCCTCAGGATGATTTTCATTTCTTCGGCGAGGTCGAAGGCGCGAATCTTTGCTGGGTTGGCAAGACGATCCATCATATTGGTGATGCCGCCTTGCTTGAGGCCTTCGGTGATCGCCTCCCAGCCGCATTGAACCAGCTTGGCGGCGTAGGCAGGGTCCTGCCCCAGCTCTAGCATTCGGTCAAAACACAATAACGAGCCAGTCTGTAGCATGCCGCAGAGAATTGTTTGCTCACCCATCAGGTCGGACTTCACTTCAGCGATGAATGATGACTCGAGCACACCCGCGCGATGTCCACCGGTCCCTGCTGCATAGGCTTTCGCCCACTCAAGGCCTTTGCCATCGGGATCGTTCTCGAGGTGCACCGCAATCAAGGTCGGTACCCCAAAGCCGCGCAGGTATTCTTCGCGCACCTCAGTACCCGGACACTTCGGTGCGACCATGATGACCGTGAGGTCCTCACGAATCTTCATGCCCTCTTCCACAATGTTGAAGCCGTGGGAGTAGGAAAGGCAGGCACCTTGCTTCATGAGGGGCATAACCGATTGAATGACATTTGTGTGCTGCTTATCTGGCGTCAGGTTCAACACCATATCGGCGTCGGGCACCATTTTCTCATAGGTGCCGACCTGAAACCCTGCCTCAGTGGCTTTTATCCAAGAGGGACGCTTCTCTTCGATCGCTTCCTTTCTGAGAGCGTAAGCAACATTTAGGCCGCTGTCCCTAAGGTTAAGGCCCTGATTAAAGCCTTGTGCGCCGCAACCGATGATGACCAGTTTCTTGCCCGTGAGGGGTGCGACGCCCGCCTCGAACTCGGCAGGATCCATGAATCGGCATTTACCCAATTCTTGCAGCTGGGTGCGGAGTGGCAAGGAGTTAAAATAGTTGCTCACAGGGCGTCCTTTGCGAGAGGTCAAAAAAAGGGGGCATATTGTGTCGGACATCGTGCTCCGGGTAAACGCCGCTGCTACAATTTATTGAGAGTCGGGTGTGCCGACGCGATGGATCACAGGACATGTCATCAACGGACCAGACACCGGATACCGACGAGCTTGAGCGAGCAGCAGAGTCAATTGAAGCGCCGCTGGCCAGTCTTGTCGGAGAATATGAAGAGGCGGATGCGCTGAATACACCGCGGGCCTCAGGTATCTTTCTGTTACCTAACCTCTTCACCTCAGGCGCATTGTTTTGTGGCTTTTACGCGATTATCGCCGGCATGCAGGGTGATTTTTATGCGGGTGCCGTCGCCATTCTGGTGGCCATGATTTTTGACGGCTTGGATGGGCGAGTTGCTCGCATGACGCGCACTAGCAGTGCGTTCGGTGCTCAGTATGATAGCCTCTCCGATATGGTCAGTTTCGGATTGGCGCCCGCGTTACTCACCTTTAATTGGGCATTGACCGGGCTGGGGAAGGTGGGGTGGGTGGCGGCCTTTATCTACGCTGCCTGCGCGGCTCTCAGGCTGGCGCGCTTCAACGCCCATATGGAGAGCGACGACAACACTCATTTCACGGGGCTCGCGAGCCCAGCCGCTGCCGCTACAGCCGCAGGCCTGGTCTGGATGGGGCAGACCCACGGCTGGACAGGGCCAACGCTCGATTGGCTCCACGCTTTACTACTAACCCTGCTTGGCTTTTTGATGATTTCCCGTTTTCCCTACTCGAGTTTCAAGTCGATTACTTTTGATCGTCGCGTCCCATTTGTCCGCATGTTGCTGGTGGTGGCAGTGCTCGGCCTTATCGCTTTGGATCCTCCGCTCGCGATTTGGGGGATGTCGGTGATCTATGCATTGTCAGGTCCACTACAATACTTGCGTACCTCAGATCAGTCTCGCCGGGAGGGTACTCAGGACCATGAAAAAGCGGATTTACACTGACCCCATCATCGCGCCATCGGAGATTACCCCCGAGGCGGTTTTCCTCAAACGCAGAGATATCATCAAATCCGTGGCTGGGCTGGCATCAGCCACGGCGATCGACGCGGCGGCTGGTGTCGGTCATGATGCTGAGGCCCCGCTCAGCTTTACCGCAGACCCGGATCAGTCTTTGATTGCCTTGCGCACGCCTTATGAGGCGGTGACCAGCTACAACAACTTTTATGAATTCGGCACGGATAAATCAGATCCGGCCCGACACGCGCACGCCATGACGACTGATCCTTGGACGGTCAAAGTGGGTGGATTGGTTGAAAAACCCGGAGAACTGCACCTCGAGGATCTACTCTCAGGGTTTGAGCTGCAGGAGCGTATTTACCGGTTTCGCTGTGTAGAGGCCTGGTCCATGGTGGTGCCGTGGATCGGATTTCCCCTATCAGAGCTTTTAGCGCGTTTCGCGCCGCGCTCAGAAGGTCGCTTCGTTGAATTCAAGACGCTACACCGCCCGAGCGAGATGCGCGGCACTCGATCCTTCACAAGTATCATAGACTGGCCTTACCGAGAGGGTTTGCGCATGGACGAGGCTATGCACCCGCTTACGCTGATGGCCGTGGGCGTATACGGCAAGACCCTGCCTAATCAAAATGGTGCGCCGCTCAGGCTCGTGGTGCCCTGGAAATATGGTTTCAAGAGCATCAAATCGATTGTCGAGATCAATGTCACGGATAAGCAGCCCGCCACGAGCTGGCAGCAACTGCAACCCACTGAATACGGCTTCTATGCTAACGTGAATCCGGAGGTAGACCACCCTCGTTGGTCTCAGCGATTCGAGCGACGGCTGCCCTCATCTATATTCAAGCCAAACCGGGTCTCAACATTGCTTTTCAATGGCTACGCCGAACAAGTGGCGGGCCTGTATGAAGGAATGGACCTCCGGCAGTACTACTGATCACTTTTATAAAACGCAGCGCTCATAGTGGCTACCCACTCGGCGGGTCGCTTCACAACGCGCGCTCCGCGCAATTAGGTTACATACGATTCGCATGGCGCTAAAAATAACGCACACAGCTTCAAGGGGGCCATGGGTCACGCCCATTGTTTTGGCGCTGTGCCTGGTGCCTTTGGCGTTAATGATCTACGAGTTGGCGTCAGGGCAGCTTGGCCCCGACCCTGCAAAACACTTAATGCAGAGTACGGGGGAATGGGGGCTTCGTGGATTGCTGCTGGTATTGCTTGCTGCACCGCTGGCGCAGCGCGGTTATCGCGGGTTATCCCGGTATCGCCGAATGCTGGGGCTTCTGCTCTTCTTATACATCAGTCTACATCTAATGCTTTTTGTTCAGGTATATGTAGGTTGGAGTGGTGCGTTATTGACCGAAGAGCTTTATGAGCGGCCTTATGTCATGGTCGGGTTCGCGGCGTGGTGCGCGCTCATGCCCTTAGCGTTGACTTCGACTGACAAGGCACGGCGCTGGCTGGGTCGACGCTGGCGTCAGCTGCACCGATTGGTGTATCCCGCAGCGATTCTAGCGTGGCTACATCTGCTATGGCTTGCGCGATCGGACGTTGGGGAGGCTTTAATATACGGCATGTTGTTTGCTGTGCTGCTGGGATGGCGTGTGCGGCGGTTCTTTCTAGGCGCGAGATAAAGCGCGATAAACCTGCGAGCGCCAATATCGGTCAAAGTCACATCAAATCGCTTGGTATGATGTTGCGGTGCCCGCCCGGGTGTTGTTACCATTCTCCATCTGCGAGGCGAAGCGTATTAGTATTTTGCCTCTGCTTTTTGGTCTCAAAACTTTTAAAAAAAGCTTGCGCGGCATCAAGCGGTACGTATAATGCGCGACCTCGGGGGGGGGGTAACTCGGCCTCCGTAAGAACTGTCCACGCGGCAGTTTCGTTGCTTAACAAACAGATAAAGACAGATGTGTGGGCACTTGTTGGGATGGTTTTCACTTACTATTCAGACACAACAAGTGACCATTGATTCAATGATTTCGAATTGTGTCTGAGCTGAGATTTTAGATGGTGAAGCAGGCTTTGCGTAACCATCTCCTCTTGACTTCGGTCAGAGGTTAAAGATCTTCAACTGAAGAGTTTGATCATGGCTCAGATTGAACGCTGGCGGCAGGCCTAACACATGCAAGTCGAGCGCGAAAGCACTTCGGTGTGAGTAAAGCGGCGGACGGGTGAGTAACGCGTAGGAATCTACCTAGTAGTGGGGGACAACTCGGGGAAACTCGAGCTAATACCGCATACGCCCTACGGGGGAAAGCGGGGGACCTTCGGGCCTCGTGCTATTAGATGAGCCTGCGTTGGATTAGCTTGTTGGTGGGGTAATGGCTCACCAAGGCAACGATCCATAGCTGGTCTGAGAGGATGATCAGCCACACCGGGACTGAGACACGGCCCGGACTCCTACGGGAGGCAGCAGTGGGGAATATTGCGCAATGGGCGAAAGCCTGACGCAGCCATGCCGCGTGTGTGAAGAAGGCCCTCGGGTTGTAAAGCACTTTCAATTGGGAGGAAAGGTTCATGGATAATACCCGTGAGCTGTGACGTTACCTTTAGAAGAAGCACCGGCTAACTCCGTGCCAGCAGCCGCGGTAATACGGAGGGTGCGAGCGTTAATCGGAATTACTGGGCGTAAAGCGCGCGCAGGTGGTGTGTTAAGTCGGATGTGAAAGCCCTGGGCTCAACCTGGGAACTGCATCCGATACTGGCAGACTAGAGTGCGGGAGAGGGAGGTAGAATTCCACGTGTAGCGGTGAAATGCGTAGATATGTGGAGGAATACCAGTGGCGAAGGCGGCCTCCTGGCTCGACACTGACACTGAGGCGCGAAAGCGTGGGGAGCAAACAGGATTAGATACCCTGGTAGTCCACGCCGTAAACGATGTCTACTAGCTGTAGGGGTACTTGAGACCTTTGTAGCGCAGCTAACGCACTAAGTAGACCGCCTGGGGAGTACGGCCGCAAGGTTAAAACTCAAATGAATTGACGGGGGCCCGCACAAGCAGTGGAGCATGTGGTTTAATTCGATGCAACGCGAAGAACCTTACCAGGCCTTGACATCCTCGGAACTTTCTAGAGATAGATCGGTGCCTTCGGGAACCGAGTGACAGGTGCTGCATGGCTGTCGTCAGCTCGTGTCGTGAGATGTTGGGTTAAGTCCCGTAACGAGCGCAACCCTTGTCCTTAGTTGCCAGCACTTCGGGTGGGAACTCTAAGGAGACTGCCGGTGACAAACCGGAGGAAGGTGGGGACGACGTCAAGTCATCATGGCCCTTACGGCCTGGGCTACACACGTGCTACAATGGCTAGGACAGACGGCCGCAAACCCGCGAGGGGGAGCCAATCCGACAAACCTAGTCGTAGTCCGGATCGGAGTCTGCAACTCGACTCCGTGAAGTCGGAATTGCTAGTAATCGCGAATCAGAATGTCGCGGTGAATACGTTCCCGGGCCTTGTACACACCGCCCGTCACACCATGGGAGTGGGTTGCTCCAGAAGTGGTTAGTCTAACCTTCGGGAGGACGATCACCACGGAGTGATTCATGACTGGGGTGAAGTCGTAACAAGGTAGCCCTAGGGGAACCTGGGGCTGGATCACCTCCTTAAACGATTGTGATATCACCCTTCAAGTGTTCACACATCTGTCTTTATCTGCGTGGTTGATGCGATGATAGCCGTTAGGCTGTCGAGAGTGTGCCATGAAGCTCTGAGTCACCGGTTATGCGCCGCGGGCGGCGGGACTAGCAAGGCAACGTGTCTGCCTCGGTATGCCAGCAGGCACTCCGATTCAAATAGGCATCGCGGCAAGCGAGTCACGTTAGGCCTGTAGCTCAGTTGGTTAGAGCGCACCCCTGATAAGGGTGAGGTCGGCAGTTCAAATCTGCCCAGGCCTACCAAGTTTCTTGGGGCTATAGCTCAGCTGGGAGAGCGCCTGCTTTGCACGCAGGAGGTCTGCGGTTCGATCCCGCATAGCTCCACCACTTTCACTCGCATCGAGCTCAGATAAGGGCACATACGGTGTGTCCTCATCTGGTTTCGACAACCAGAAGGCTATTTAACAAGGTAAATCAAGCTGAGTCTCTGAATCAGCAATCCGCAGTAAGGTTCGCTTTGCTGCTGATGATGATTCAGTGATTAAAAGTTCTCAGGCATCGCTTCAGTTTCGGTGCCTGAAACGAGTTGTACACACTGTGACTTAAGCGTCACAACATCCGGCGGATGTTCACTTTGATCGGTGAACATCTAGCAAGTACCCATCCCGTGCCAAAGGGGGGTGGGGAAATGTCTTCTTGTATCTCGAAAGAGAGTTTCTGGTCGGTAAGACAGAGACCCAGATAACTTCGGTTATATGGTCAAGTGACTAAGCGCACACGGTGGATGCCTTGGCAGTCAGAGGCGATGAAGGACGTTGTAGCCTGCGAAAAGCTTCGGGGAGTCGGCAAACAGACTTTGATCCGGAGATGTCCGAATGGGGAAACCCACCCTTAGGGGTATCCTGCACTGAATACATAGGTGTAGGAAGCGAACCTGGTGAACTGAAACATCTAAGTAACCAGAGGAAAAGAAATCAACTGAGATTCCCACAGTAGCGGCGAGCGACCTGGGAGCAGCCTGCAAGCGATAGCATTTTGGTTAGTGGAACGGTCTGGAAAGTCCGGCAATAGAGGGTGATAGCCCCGTACACGAAAACCTTTTTGTAGTACTGAGCTTGCGACAAGTAGGTCGGGACACGTGTTATCTTGACTGAATATGGGGGGACCATCCTCCAAGGCTAAATACTACTGACTGACCGATAGTGAACCAGTACCGTGAGGGAAAGGCGAAAAGAACCCCGGAGAGGGGAGTGAAATAGAACCTGAAACCGTGTGCGTACAAGCAGTGGGAGCCCTCCGGGGTGACTGCGTACCTTTTGTATAATGGGTCAGCGACTTATTGTCTGTAGCAAGCTTAACCATCTAGGGGAGGCGTAGGGAAACCGAGTCTGAACAGGGCGCTCAGTTGCAGGCAATAGACCCGAAACCGGGCGATCTATCCATGGCCAGGTTGAAGGTGCCGTAACAGGCACTGGAGGACCGAACCCACTAATGTTGAAAAATTAGGGGATGAGCTGTGGATCGGAGTGAAAGGCTAATCAAGCCCGGAGATAGCTGGTTCTCCTCGAAATCTATTTAGGTAGAGCGTCGTGTCTCACCCTGGGGGGTAGAGCACTGTTTGGGCTAGGGGGTCATCCCGACTTACCAACCCCATGCAAACTCCGAATACTCAGGAGTGCAATCACGGCAGACAGACGGCGGGTGCTAACGTCCGTCGTCAAGAGGGAAACAACCCAGACCGCCAGCTAAGGTCCCTAATACCAGTTAAGTGGGAAACGATGTGGGAAGGCTCAGACAGCTAGGAGGTTGGCTTAGAAGCAGCCACCCTTTAAAGAAAGCGTAATAGCTCACTAGTCGAGTCGGCCTGCGCGGAAGATGTAACGGGGCTAAATTGGTAACCGAAGCTGCGGATGCATGCTTGCATGCATGGTAGAGGAGCGTTCTGTAAGCCGCTGAAGGTAAACCGGGAGGTTTGCTGGAGGTATCAGAAGTGCGAATGCTGACATGAGTAACGATAAGGGGGGTGAAAAACCCCCCCGCCGGAAGATCAAGGTTTCCTGCGCAACGCTAATCGGCGCAGGGTGAGTCGGCCCCTAAGGCAAGGGTGAAAACCGTAGTCGATGGGAAGCAGGTTAACATTCCTGCACTTCTTCTTACTGCGATGGAGGGACGGAGAAGGCTAGGCCAGCAGGGCGATGGTTGTCCCTGTTTAAGGTAGTAGGCTGGGATCTTAGGTAAATCCGGGATTCTAAGGTCGAGAACTGATAACGAGTACCTAAGGGTGCGAAGTGGTTGATGCCATGCTTCCAAGAAAAGCTTCTAAGCTTCAGGTAAGAAGGAACCGTACTGTAAACCAACACAGGTGATCAGGTAGAGAATACCAAGGCGCTTGAGAGAACTCGGGTGAAGGAACTAGGCAAAATGGTACCGTAACTTCGGGAGAAGGTACGCCGGCTTTGGTGATGGGACTTGCTCCCTGAGCTGAGGCTGGCCGAAGTGACCAGGTGGCTGCGACTGTTTATTAAAAACACAGCACTCTGCAAACACGAAAGTGGACGTATAGGGTGTGACGCCTGCCCGGTGCCGGAAGGTTAATTGATGGGGTTATCTTCGGAGAAGCTCTTGATCGAAGCCCCGGTAAACGGCGGCCGTAACTATAACGGTCCTAAGGTAGCGAAATTCCTTGTCGGGTAAGTTCCGACCTGCACGAATGGCGTAACGATGGCCACACTGTCTCCACCCGAGACTCAGTGAAATTGAAATCGCTGTTAAGATGCAGTGTACCCGCGGCTAGACGGAAAGACCCCGTGAACCTTTACTATAGCTTCACATTGGACTTTGACCTTATTTGTGTAGGATAGCTGGGAGGCTTTGAAGCAGTGGCGCTAGTCATTGTGGAGCCAACCTTGAAATACCAGCCTGATAATGTTGAGGTTCTAACCTAGGCCCGTAATCCGGGTCGGGGACAATGTGTGGTGGGTAGTTTGACTGGGGCGGTCTCCTCCCAAAGAGTAACGGAGGAGCACGAAGGTGCGCTAATCACGGTCGGAAATCGTGAGGTTAGTGTAAAGGCACAAGCGCGCTTGACTGCGAGTCTGACAAGACGAGCAGGTACGAAAGTAGGTCTTAGTGATCCGGTGGTTCTGTATGGAAGGGCCATCGCTCAACGGATAAAAGGTACTCCGGGGATAACAGGCTGATACCGCCCAAGAGTTCACATCGACGGCGGTGTTTGGCACCTCGATGTCGGCTCATCACATCCTGGGGCTGAAGCCGGTCCCAAGGGTATGGCTGTTCGCCATTTAAAGTGGTACGCGAGCTGGGTTTAGAACGTCGTGAGACAGTTCGGTCCCTATCTGCCGTGGGCGTTGGAGAATTGAGGGAAGCTGCTCCTAGTACGAGAGGACCGGAGTGGACGAACCTCTGGTGTTCCGGTTGTGACGCCAGTCGCATTGCCGGGTAGCTACGTTCGGACGGGATAACCGCTGAAAGCATCTAAGCGGGAAGCCCCTCCCAAGACTAGTTCTCCCCGACCCCTTGAGGGTCCTGAAGAGCCGTCCAAGACTAGGACGTTGATAGGCTGGGTGTGGAAGCGTTGTAAGGCGTTGAGCTAACCAGTACTAATTGCTCGTGCGGCTTGGCCATATAATCCAAGTTATTTGTAGCGTATCTCGCTGCGGTAAAACGCAGTTGCAATAGCAGAAGAGGCGCTTAGAAGACTTCGGCATCATGCGAATGCGTGATGGTTCGAGTCCCAAGCTAGGTGGTAACACTTAGCGCGGCGATGAGAGCATGTTGTGATAAAGTTATAGTGTGCGTCGAGATAATCACCCGATAGGCTCAGTCTAGATTTACCGCCCTATTAGAATGGCTCTAAGTGTGCTAGCAGCCATTCATATCAGTTTGCCTGGCGACAATAGAGTACTGGAACCACCTGATCCATTCCGAACTCAGCAGTGAAACGGTGCATCGCCAATGGTAGTGTGGGGCTTCCCCATGTGAGAGTAGGTCATCGTCAGGCTCCTAAAGTTAGACCCCGGACACTTAGTGTCCGGGGTTTTTTTGTCAGGGGTACTGAACCATGTTTCCCGCATGGGTGAACAAAGTTCGAATCACGGAGTCTTGCTTCTAGTGCATGTGCGTCGGTGTGTGTGGCGGGACGATATAGCGACCCTAAGTGCTGACTGGGACTTATATCAGGGTTGATGGGTGTACTCCAAAAGCGAGCTCTTCTAAAACCGCGGAAGAGTGTATGGTTTTTTTTCAGCACTCAAGATGGATCGTCTCGATTAGACGATGGACCCGAATACCGTTGTGTCGTAAACAACTGACAAGGGCTCGAGACCCTCGCTCAAGAGTCGACATTATGCAGCCGAACACCTCATTAAGGCCCCCGGCGATTTTTCAAGACGAAGAAGCAGAATATAACTACTGCAAGTAAGACCACAGTCTGCCTGCCGCACATGCCCCTTTCTTGCAGACACAAAAATGCCATCTGAGGATTGCTTGCGCTGCAACTTGATAATAAAGGTCGGCGCGGTAAGACCGCGGGCGACGTAAGGGGAAGCGACTGCGTATCCACCCATGAGCCACACTGTTATTCTTGAGGTATGCAGGATCCCCTAAACACTGAGTCAATCCCGGAATTGACGCTTAGCGTGGTTCTGTTCCGCAGCCCGCTTGAGCAATTGCGCGCTCTGATTGAGTCAGCGATTGCGTCGCTGCAAGCGGCAAATCTCTTGAGAACACAGATGGTATGTTGGGACAATAGCTGCGATGCGGCTTACAGCGAGCGCTGTAAAAGCCTGCTTGCAGATTTTTCTTTGGACGCGCATCTTGCGATAACCCATGTGATTGCTGAAAACAACGAGGGTTATGGCGCGGGGCATAACCGAGCGATCTCTTCCTGCGCAGCGCAATTCCATCTGATCCTAAATCCCGATGTACAGCTTGCTAAGAATGCGATCCGTCTCGCGATGGATGTGATGACTGCGAGGAGTTCAGTCGCATTGCTGGCGCCTACAGGGTGTAGTGACTGCGGCGAGCCCGAATATCTTGCCAAGGCTTACCCCTCGGTTTGGGTATTGGGATTGCGCGCTTTTGCACCCTCTTGGCTACGGGCCTTCAATGAGCGAGCGCTGGCGCGATACGAGATGAGAGATCAGCCCAGGAGCGGAGTCTTAAGGCCTATCACCCTGGCTTCCGGGTGTTGTATGTGGGTCCGGCGGGAATATTTTGACAAAGCCGGAGGCTTTGATGAACAATTTTTCCTCTATTTCGAGGACTATGATTTGTCGCTGAAGATGGCTCAACTTGGCAAAGTTTTGGAGCACAATCAGATTCGTATTGTTCACCATGGTGGCGCTGCAGCACGGAAAGGAGTGCGACACATTCGGTGGTTTGTTGGGGGTGCCATCCGCTTTTTCAGGCGTTGGGGGTGGAAATGGTGTGGCTGATGCCTCACAAAGAGCGATGCTTGGGTGGGACACTGCGGTTATGACCGATGCAGACACCTCTCTACCGATCGCGCCGGATGAATTGTGCGCACAGGAATGTGCTCGGCGTACCTCGCTTGTGGCGCTTGGCATCACACCTCTGGTGAGTCGCGCCGATCCTGTCAGAGCAAAGCCAGCAAGGCGCTACGAAGCTCCGAAACAATCTGATTCAGGCAGTCGAGCCAGAGCGGGCACGGAAGAGGCTGAGACGTCAGGCGCGCAGCTCCGTGCTATCGTAAGCTTCAATGATGAAATGCCTTTATCAAAAGGACAGCGAGAGTTGCGGGCACAGCCCGACACGGTGCCGCCAAAAGCCGTTTCTATCTCTAAGGCAGCAAACAGTCCGGAAAAACAGGCGCCGATCTCACTGCTGATAGTAACTAGTGGTGACGTGCTCTGGTTGGAAGTCCTTGAGGATCAATTACTCCGTAAAGAGCAGCTGCAGTTGATTGCAGCCATGGCCCGTGCCATTCGTGGTCCATCCACGCGCTGCGATCACCAACAGTTTGATTGGCCGCTCGCAGGACAGACTGCTCTTGTTGCCACTCAGAGTGGCATGGCAGAGGTGTTCTCAGGCTTCCTTCAGCGGTTAACAACGGATCACAGCACTAATTTAGTGGTGCTCATGGGTTCCTTTAGCAGCCTGCCCGACACCGGTTTACCGGTGCACCATATCCCTTCCACTCTGGACATGCTCCAAGACGGCACGTTAAAGCAAACTGCTTGGGCAACACTGAAGCCGCTTTGCCACAGTGCCTGAAGCTATTCTGGCGCTGAAGCCGCTAACGCCTGATCGTGACACCAGCTCGATAGAGCCGCTCTACGCCACTTCTCACGGCCCCAGCCTGTCGTTTTTGTCCAATTTGCTTGCCCAACCATCCTGTCGCGCCTGGCTATTGGAGAGTGATAAGGAGCCAGTCGCCGCCGTCTGGTATCAATGCGCGGTGGGGCATGCAGAGTTAATTGATCTAAGAGTGGCGGCTTCGTGCCGTCGCCAAGGGTTTGGCAAGCAGCTCCTCTCGGCATCTCTAGTCACTATGGAGGATCTTACACAGGTTAATCTAGAAGTGCGCTCTAGCAACACAGCGGCGCAAGCCTTATATCGTTCACTGGCTTTTGAGGAGACGGGCCGCCGGAGTGATTACTATGCGTCGGTAAACGGACAAGAGGATGCTGTTTTAATGACGCTGCGGTTGAATAGTAATCGCTGAGCAGAATCAAAAACTACACTGTCGCAAGTTAAGTCACTGTTTTTGAGGTCAACCCTGCTATTTTGCACTCAGCGTGTACGCGGCTACTCGGCATACGATTCGCTGACTGTTAAGCGATGAAAAAGGGAATGGACCGATGAATATTATCGAAACCGACTACTGGTGTTTGATGTTGCCTGCCGAATGGTCTGCTGAAAAAAGCGAGGATGTTGTATTGATTACTGACCATGATGGTGTCGGTGAATTGGCGGTTACGACGTTGGTGCGTGATCCGGGTGCAAGCGAGGACGTGGGTGCCACTAATGTAGCCAGAGAGGAGTCGCCGGAGGTCGTAGCTTGGAGTTCTGCAGAGTTTGGCTGTTTCAGCGGTTTTACGGGACGTTTTGAAGAGGGCAACTCTGTGATACAGGAATGGTATCTTGCATATGGAGATGCTCTCATTTACGTCACTTACACGTGCGGCACAGAAAATGACGGCCTAGACGCTGCCGCGGTTGATGATATCCTCGCTACACTGGTTGCTGGAGACGCCCTGACTGCTTGATTATCACCAATGTCGGTGCCTTTAATCGGTGATTCGCGAGAGGGTGGACAGTCAATGTGCAATTGTATTTAGGCCTCTAAAGACCGTACCGATTATCTATGCTCGCTTCTCACCGCACCCGCGGCTTCTGCTGAACCTTGTGCTCGCCGTTCGACGCAAGTATCGATCTGATTTTTCAAGGCAATTAAGCAACCCGCCACCAAGAATGCCCCCGGTGGTGACACAGCGGCCAAAAGAGGGTAATCGATGTGCAGTAATTCCCATCGCCAACTCTCGGCACCCTCGCCAAACAAGAGCTGCATATCAGCGAACAATGCTCCAGTGCCCAGCAATTCTCGTATCGTGCCCATCAGGACCATTACAGCACTAAAACCTAAACCCATAAAAAAGCCGTCAGACAGTGCGGCTGAAATGGAGTTTTTGCAGGCGAAAGAATCAGCTCGGCCTACAATGATGCCATTAGTGGTAATAAGCGGAAGGAATATCCCCAAAATTTGATATAGCTCATAACTGTAAGCCTGCATGAGCAAGTCAGTGACCGTTACCGCAGCTGCGATAATCATGATAAAGACCGTCAACCTGATGTTGTCGGCTACGACGGTGCGGATCAATGATACAGACGTATTGGACACCACTAGTACAAAGAGTGTTGCTCCGGAGAGACCCAGCGCCTTAACCGTAGAGTCTGTAACAGCAAGCAGCGGGCAGAGCCCTAACAGTTGCACTAGCGCTGGATTGTTTTTCCACAGGCCGTCAAGGGTGAGCTGATATAAGGAGGCGTTATTCATGCTGAATCTGGCTCCATTTCCAACAGCGTTGCCGTGTTGAACTGAAAGTATTCCAGCGCTCGCCTAGTCGCAACAATCAGTGCGCGGGGGGTTACGGTGGCTCCCGTAAATTGGTCAAAAACTCCGCCGTCTCTTTTGACGTTCCAACCAGCAGGCGTCGGATTGTCTAGGCCACGTCCGTTAAAACCCCTGATCCAGCTCGACTTGCGGATTTCAATTTTGTCGCCTAAACCCTGTGTCTCGCGGTGTGATACAACTCTTACCCCGGCCAGCGTACCATCCTTTAGGATGCCAACTAGCGCTTGAATGTCCCCGCTATATCCATCACGCGCTGTCACTGGCAGTATGACGCCTATCACCACTCCATCCTGCCGAACTTTGTAGCCTTGCTTCGCCTCTCGGATTCCGAGCAGCGGCGTTTCAGCCCTGACTAAAAACGTGTCATCCACCATTTCGTTGTTATGCGTTTCTAGCGGAAAAATCTCGAGTAGCTGACGCGCTTTCGCTCGCCGAAGCTCTAAGTCAATCTGGCTTCTTGTATTCATATGCGTCCAGCCAATTGCAATTGAAGTCCAAGCGGCGACCAGCACTAGCACTAAACCACTTAGGCTAAAGGAGGCAAGCCACTTCACTGAGCTCCGTTCCTCATATTGAACACTTTTGGCTGGGTGTGGCGATCGATAAAGGGCACACAGAAGTTGAGAATAAGTACTGCAAAAGCGACCGCGTCTGGGTAGTCACCCAGCACCCGAATCAGATACACCAAGGCGCCAATTAGCGCTCCAAAAATCAATCGGCCGCGGTTAGAAACCGCGGAGCTCACCGGATCGGTAATGATGAAGAACGCAGCAAACATCGTCGCGCCGCTGAATAAATGGAATAGCGCACTGCCGCCGCTTTCTGAGCTGCCGCCGTCATAGCCTATAAGCGCGCAGACGCCAAGTGCTGCAAGCATGGAAACAGGAGCATGCCAAGAGAATACCTTGCGATGCAGAAGCCACATACCCCCAACTAGAAATGCTACGTTCGCTTGCAGCCAACCAATCCCGCCCCATCCACGAAGTTCTGGCCGACTGTTCATCAAGTCCTCGAACAACAGACCCGTATTTTGGCGGAGCAGGTCGAGGGGTGTTGCGGCGGTCACTGCGTCGATTGTACCCGGCGCAAAAAGGTGACGCAGTGCGCTGACTAGTCCTGGTACCTCTGCTAGACCGCGAGGTGAAGCCCACGCGCTCATCTGCACGGGGAAGGAAATCAGCAGCATCGCATAGCCCACCATGGCTGGGTTGAAAGGGTTATGTCCGAGACCACCGAATACGTGCTTGCCAAGCAGTACAGCGGTGAGCACGCCAATCAAAATGAGCCACCATGGCGCATAGGGCGGAAGCGCAATGCATAAGAGCGTAGATGTTACCAAGATGCTAAGGTCGCTAATCGCTGCAGCCGGGTTGCGGCCGCGACACTTGGTCACAGAATACTCGCAGGCCACGGCTATTGTTCCACCAAAAATAATATTTACCAGCGTCCCAGGTCCAAAGTAAAACGTTAGGACCAAAACGCCGGGTATGGTGGCTAGCAAGACCTCCTGCATCACTGAAGACGCCCTGTTGGCGCTTGCGACATGGCCAGACGTGACATTAAGCAAGCTCACAGCGTAGGCTCTTTTCATTGTTGTCATCTTGCATCAGTCTGTCTGCAGCCTTGATACACTGCCCGAGCTCAGTCTCATTAATTGAGATGGTCTCATTTTTCAAACAGGGCTTGGATTCAGCTGCCGTGCAGCAATGAAACCAATACGACTCAGCCCAGTGACGCTTCTCTCTCTCGGGACGCAATAACGCGAAGGGCTCCAGCACTCGTTCACTGGCTTGCCTTGCGTACGACCGCAAATGACGGAAACACTCGACAACCTGCCGCATGGAACCCAAGCAAAGCAGGGCGCTATGGGTGGCCAGCAGTACTGGCTCGCTGAGCAGTGCGATCAAGATGTGGGACCCGAAAAACCCATAAATGCCAGTGAGGCCACGCCCGCAGTGATCATACCAATCGCAGCACCCTGAAAGGGCTCAGGCACGTCAGCTACCGCGAGTCGCTCTCGCATAGCTGCAAACAGAACGAGTACCAGTGAAAATCCCATGCCGACTCCTAAACCATAGAAAACTGACTCCACTAGGTTGTGTGCTTGATCAATGTTGAGTAATGCCACGCCCAAAACGGCGCAATTTGTAGTGATCCAAGGCATGAATACGCCAAGCGTCCGTTGCAATAGCGGACTAGTCTTGCGCAACACAATCTCTATGCCCTGCACCATCAAAACGATCACTAAGATAAAAGTGAAGGCTCTAAGGTAGGCCAGATCGAGAGGGATTAGCAGGTAGTTGTAGGTTAGATAGCTGCAAACTGAAGCCAAAGTTAGAACAAAGGTCGTGGCCATCGAGGTGCTAATAGCGGTCTCGAATTTAGTGGAAACGCTCATGAAAGGGTCCAGCCCCAAAAACTGCACTAAAACGAAGTTGTTGACCAAGACCGCGCCTAATACAAGGAGTGCGATATCTCCCAGCATGCCACCTCCCTACGGCGACGTAGTATTGCCAAAGCGCCCTACGCCTGAAGAATATATCAGGTGTCCGGCAGGAAGTGTTTGCTAGTTGAGTTACCGCTTTTGCTGGCTTCAACCATCGCGGCGACCACTTCAGCATCGACACGTTGCAAAAGCGGCTGAAACGATGCTAATTCATGGTCGACGAGCGGTGCATACAAGGCAGTCCAATCTAGGGAGTGTCGCAAGAACACTTCGGATTTTTCGGCCATGGCCGGCAGCACGGGCTTTAAATAGGTTGCCAATACGCGGAATAAATCGACGCCAACGGAGCAGACGTCCTGGACCTGATCGGAAAGAGTCTCGTCTTTCGCCATGAGCCAAGGTTTTTTCACGTCGATGTACTGATTGGCTCGATCTGCCAGCGTGATGATCTCGCGCATCGCCCGGTTGAACTCGCGTGCCTCGTAGTGTGCAGCAATACTCTCACCCGCATCTATAAAAGATTGCACCAATTCGGGTTCCGCGCACTCAGCACTCATGCGGTTGTTGAATTTCTTGCGCAAAAAGCCGGCACAGCGGCTAGCGATATTGATCACCTTGCCAATGAGATCTGAGTTCACTCGTTGCACAAAGTCATCGAGGTTGAGGTCAATATCATCAACACCCGCTGAGAGTTTGGCTGCGAAGTAGTACCTGAGGTACTCGGGGTCCAGGTGCTCGAGATAGGTCTGGGCTAGGATAAAGGTGCCGCGGCTTTTCGACATTTTCACGCCATTGACGGTCAGGAAGCCATGGGCATATACGGACGTGGGTTGCCGTAGGCCGGCGCTATGTAGCATCGCGGGCCAGAAAAGGCCATGGAAGTTCACAATATCCTTGCCAATAAAGTGGTAGAGTTCGGTGTCGCTGCCGGGCAGCCAGCAGGCGTCAAAATCGTCGCCGTTTTTGCGGCACAGCGCCTCGTGACTTGCGATGTAACCGATCGGAGCGTCCAGCCAAACGTAAAAATACTTGCTGGGATAACCTGGAATCTCAAAGCCGAAGTAGGGCGCGTCACGGCTGATGTCCCAGTCCTGAAGCCCGGCATCCAACCACTCCCGAAGCTTGTTTGCAATTGGCGACTGCAGGTGCTCACTGCAGATCCAAGTTGCCAGCAAGTCCTCGAAGTGACTTAGCTGAAAGAACAGATGACTAGACGCCTTCTCGATTGGGGTCGTACCTGAAAGTGCCGAGACCGGATCAATCAGGTCGATCGGCGAGTAGGTTGCGCCACAAGCCTCGCAATTGTCTCCGTATTGATCGGGAGCTTCGCAATTTGGGCAGGCGCCTTTGATGAACCGATCTGCGAGGAACAAGCATTTCTCAGGGTCGAAGGCCTGCGTGATCTCTCTCACCGCAATATGCCCGCCCCTCTTTAAGCGCTCAAAAATGATTTCAGACCAGCGCTGATTTTCTGGTGAGTGGGTCGAGTGATAGTGATCAAATTCAATTAGAAAGCCCGCAGAGTCCTGCTCGTGTTTAGCCTGAATGGCTGCAATATGCTCTTCCGGGGTGCGGTTCGATGCCTCCGCTGAGAGCATGATGGCGGTGCCGTGGGCGTCGTCTGCGCAGACATAACGGCATTCATGGCCACGAGAACGCTGAAATCGCACCCAGATATCTGTCTGTGCCTGCTCTAGCATATGTCCGATGTGCAGAGGTGCGTTAGCATAGGGTAACGCCGAGGTCACCAAAATTTTTCTCGGGGAGGTGCTCATCGAAGGTTGGTCCCAGAGGAGGAAAGGCGCGCAGTCTACCGGATTTTCGATTATTTCGCTGTCTATTGGTGATCGGTAAGGGGCGCTGTCGCGGTATACTCCGGATAGCCTCTAATAAAAGGAAAACAGTGGTGTCAGCTTCTCACCACTTAGTTGCTGTGGCCTCCGGAAAGGGGGGCGTTGGCAAGTCCACCGTAACCACTAACCTTGCCGTTGCGCTGAAGGAGCAGGGTCTGTCTGTTGGCCTGTTGGACGCCGATATTTATGGCCCCAGCCAGCAGCTCATGCTGGGTGTGCCCGGGAGCGCAACCCCGATCCAGCAAGACGGAAAGTTTCTGTTACCGGTCGAAGCACATGGCTTGAAGACCATGTCGATGGGTTATTTGAGTTCTGCCAAGACGCCAATGGTGTGGCGTGGACCGATGGCAAGTTCGGCGATGAGCCAGCTACTCGAAAAAACACTGTGGGGTGACATCGATGTACTGCTGGTCGACATGCCTCCTGGTACGGGTGATATTCAATTGACGCTGGCGCAGCGGGCAACGCTGTCGGGAGCAGTGATCATCACGACGCCGCAGGACATTGCGTTACTCGATGCGCGCAAGGGCATCGAGATGTTCCAGAAGGTCGAAGTACCAGTGTTGGGCTTGATCGAAAATATGGCGGCTTATGTGTGTTCGTTATGCGGGCACGTTGAACCTCTGTTCGGTGAGGCGGGGGGGGAAAATCTCGCTGCACAGTACGGTTTGCCGCTGCTTGGGCAAATACCGCTGGACCGAGCCATCCGAGAGCATGCAGATGCGGGGCACCCCATTGTCTGCGCAGAGCCGGAAGGCGCGGTGGCCAGTGTCTATAAATCGGCGGCCACAGAGTTGATGGCAGCCCTAGATCAACAACAGCCGGCATCGGCGCCAGTGATTAGCATGAGCGACTGACCGCGCAGTTCGCGTGGGATATAAGCAGGAGAATTGCAGTGAGCATCAAGTCAGATAGATGGATCCGTCGCATGGCAGAGCAGGAGGACATGATTGAGCCCTTTGTGCCAGATCAGGTTCGGATGGATGGCGATCGGCGGCTAATTTCCTACGGCACGTCAAGCTATGGCTACGATGTTCGGTGCTCGCGTGAGTTCAGGGTTTTCACGAACATCCATTCGGCGACCGTTGATCCCAAGCATTTTGATGAGGACAGCTTTGTTCACGTTGAAGGCGACGTTTGTGTGGTCCCGCCCAACTCATTCGCGTTGGCCTGCACTGTCGAGTACTTCCGCATTCCTCGCAACGTGTTGACCATCTGTCTGGGAAAGTCGACTTATGCGCGTTGCGGAATCATCGTCAATGTCACCCCACTTGAGCCTGAGTGGGAAGGGCATGTGACCCTAGAGTTTTCCAATACCACGACACTCCCGGCCAAAATCTATGCCAACGAGGGCGTAGCACAGATGCTGTTCTTTGAGTCCGATGAGATTTGTGAGATTAGCTATGCGGATCGCGGCGGCAAGTACCAAGGGCAGCGCGGGGTAACGTTGCCCCGAGCATAATGCTTCGAAGTACACCGCCTCTGGGATGGGTCAACAGCGATAACGCTCTGAAACGTGTCTACCACTCAACGTGCAGGGCGCGTCTTAGTTTCCCTTTACTGGCATGCCGTCGACCGAAGCGCTCTGAAGGCGGACGAGTGTCTTGGAGCCATCCTCGGTGTGTTCGGTGAGCACCATCAGAAAATCATGATCCGTCGCTAACCATGCGTCTGAGCTGCGCTGTGACGGATCGTCGTGGCGCAAGCTGTAGTGCACCGTATTCAGCGTGCCGACCTCGGTTTCCAGCGGGCCCGCCTCGACCAGATCGAAGTGCTTCAATTTAATGCGTGGTCCGTCAATGATTGAGAGCGAAATGCGCTCGGGTGGTGTTTCAGCGCGCAGCAGTTGCAGGCGCATCTGCTCTTGCTGACTGAGCCGGTCCAGCACGCCAGGCGACCAGGGGTGCTCGGTCCACTCATTTTTCTTTAGGCTGCGAATGACGTTATTCGCTGAGTCGAAATGGACTTCGCGCCGTCGCTTAATGACGCCGCCCAATTGATAGACAAAGTCATCACCGATGATCTGCTCGCCCTGTAATGTGAAGTGTGAGTCCTCGTTTAATCTCAACATGAATGTTCTACCGGCCTGACTTAGGTGATAGCGATCGCCGTTGCGGGTAAGACTGCGGTTGAGCATTATAGACAGGCCGGCCACCTTGGTTGTGTAGCTAGCGTCGTACAGTGAGAGTTCGTCAGCGCCCAGTGTTCCGAGGGGCGCATGCAGGAGCAGGCTGGTTAACGCTGAGGCGGCGAGCAGCTTCGAATTTTTTCTCACACTGACTCCCATCGCTGCCCTGTCGGTGGCAGAGCAACGCCGTCAAGGTAGAGCGTGCCCGCTGTGAACTGCAACCGTTCGCTGAGGTGCCACGCAATCGCCTGCGGATAAATCTGGTGCTCTACCTGCAATACTCTCGCCGCCAGTGAATCTGCATCGTCGTCGGGCTGCACCACCACCTTTGCCTGTAAAACAGATGGGCCGCCATCAAGTTCCCGGGTCACGTAGTGCACCGTTGCGCCGGCATGGGTATCACCCGCATCGAGGGCGCGTTGATGAGTGTTGAGGCCTGGATACAAGGGAAGCAATGAGGGGTGGATGTTGATAAGTCGGCCCGAAAAGCGCGACACAAAGGCTGGAGTCAGAATGCGCATGAAGCCAGCCAGCACAATTAGATCGAGCGACTGATTCTCCAGCGCGCCGGCGAGGCTGGCATCGAAGGCCTCCCGGGTTGCATAAGCCTGATGGTCAATGAGAGCGATTTCGATGCCGGCATCGCGCGCTATGTCGAGCCCGCCTGAATCGGGCCGATTGCTGATAACCAGAGCAATGTCGCCGCCCAGCGCACCTGACTGGCTGGCCGATAAAATGGACTGAAGGTTGGAGCCCCTGCCTGATAACAGCACTGCGATCCGCTTGCTCAGAAACTACTCCTCATTGCACGCGCCATTTGTGCTGGTCATACAAGGTGGCCAATGGTTCGGGTCAGTAAAAGTGTACGCCCGCAACGTCTTCAGTAATGCGTCCTAACTCCCAGCTTGGCACGCCTTGCATGGCCAGTGAATCGAGTGTGGCCGATGTCGCGGATTGATCGACAGCGAGAATCATCCCGATCCCGCAATTAAAGGTTCGCATCATTTCCGTTTCTTCAATGTTGCCGCCAGCCTGTAGCCATCGGAAAACGGGCGGCAGCTGCCAGCTGTCACGGTGTATCGCAGCACCCAGGTTTGCAGGCAGTACACGGGGCAGATTTTCGAGGATGCCGCCCCCGGTAATATGCGCCATCGCTTTGATATCAACTGCTTTTTGCAGCGCCAGCAGGGGACGGTTGTAAATGATGGTGGGTGCAAGGAGTGCCTCGCCGAGGCTAACCTCACCGCAGCCCTGATTTGTGTCTGCGCCGGTGACTTCGAGTACCTTGCGTATGAGCGAGTAGCCGTTGGAGTGTGGGCCGCTCGAGGGGAGTGCAATCAAGGCATCGGCCGGTTGAACACGGCTGCCATCGATAATATCAGCCCGTTCCACGACGCCCACACAAAAGCCCGCTAGATCGTAATCGTCATCCTCGTACATGCCGGGCATCTCGGCTGTCTCCCCGCCAACCAGTGCGGCGCCGGCCAGCTCACAGCCTTTCCCGATACCGGTCACGACTGCAGCGGCCACGTCTACGTTTAATTTTCCAGTTGCGTAGTAATCGAGGAAGAAGAGTGGCTCCGCGCCGACGACGGCGATGTCGTTACTGCACATGGCGACAAGATCAATGCCGATCGTATCGTGGATTCCAAGGTCCATCGCAAGCTTGAGTTTGGTGCCCACGCCATCGGTCCCCGATACCAGCACGGGTTCAGTATATCCCGGTGGGATGGCGCACAGGGCTCCAAAGCCGCCCAGTCCGGTCAAAACCTCCGGTCTGAACGTCGCTTTACTCACGGCTTTGATGCGCTCTACCAGTGCATTTCCCGCATCGATATCGACGCCCGCATCGCGATAGGTCAGTGGGGTTTCCGGGGGGGATGAGTTCGTCATGCCGTGCTCTTTGGCGGTCAAATCATGATAGTAATGCGCCGGCTTCGCGCTGGAAAGTAATGGCGACAAGATTGGCTGATAATATGGCACTTCAAGCAAGTGCTCGATTGGTGTCTGACCGGGGCAGACCTGGCGGCAAGCGAGTCATAGTGCTCTCAAAGATGTGATAGCAGGCAGGTATGAAGAAATTGAATCGCAGGAAAGGATATAGCAAATGGTTGCGCCCACTGAGCGTCATGCTGCTACTGACCATAGCCCTCGCTGCCACTGCCTCCATGGCGATAGCTCAGCCAGCCGAAGTGGTGGTGCGAATCGAGGTGGCGGACCGCACTGATGCGACAATTGCTTCAGCGGCGCGCGAGGCTTTGCAGCAGACGCTGTTGTTACGGTCTGGTGATCGCGATTTGCTCACGCATGCTACGATCAGTGCCGCTCTCAGTAACGCGCTATCACAACTGTCGCTTTATCAGTTCGAGCAAACGGAGGGGCGTACTCGCTTTGTTGCGCACATTGATCCTGAAGTGATTGATAACTTGATTAGAGAGTCCAATGGCACGATGTGGACTGCGTCGCGACCACCAGTGCTGTTGTGGCTGGTGGTGGACGATATTGGGGGCCGTCGCTTTGGTAATACCGATATCGAGCAGCCGCTGTGGTCAGCAATGAGCGAGACGTTTGATAGCTTGGGCGTCGATCTGCGCAGGCCACTTTACGATCTCTCTGACACCCTGTTGTTGTCTCCGCAAACCCTTTGGAACGCAGAGTTCGGTCCGATTCTTGAGGCTGCCGAGCGTTACGGGATGACGCATCTCCTCATTGGAAAGTTGATTCGCCTCAGTAGCGGTGGAACCATCGCTGAGTGGCGTTATCGGGACACCACGACTGAGCAGTCCGTTTCGGTTCAGGCGGTGTCTAAGAAGGCGGTTATCGAGCCTGCGATTGCGCTGGTGATGGCAGAGATGCGTCGGCAGTACGCCGTAGCGCTGACGCAGCAGAGCGCACAAGAAGTACTAAGGGTACGAATCCGCAATGTCATTAGTCGCGAAGATTACCGTGCGGTGACCGAGGCGATGAACTCATTGCCCACATTGGACCGCGTTAGGCCGGTCGCGGTCGAGGGCGACACGCTCACGCTTGAGTTGACGGGTGCGGGCGACGCGGAGACCCTGTCGCGCCTGATGACCCCGCTGGCTCGGCTCACATGGATTGAGGATGACCTCGGCACCGATAAGGGGGTGGTGTTACGTTGGGAATCGCTGTGACGAACATTGCGTCCCCGAAGGACAAACCCTCATGACAACGCCATCTGGGCAAATACCGCTACTGATGCGGCAGGAAGATCTCGCCACCTGGGACAATTGGTTGCATCGCAAGGAGACCTTGACGCTGGAGTCGCTGCTGACCGAAAGCAATACCCCGGGTAACGGGGCCTATATCTGGGGCACCTCAGGTATGGGTAAGAGTCATATTCTGCAGGCCTGCTGTGACCTTCAGGGGGAGGAAGCACGATACTTCCCCCTGCGGGATTTTGTGGTTTACCCGCCGGAGCAGGTATTGGCAGGCGCAGAGTCGTCGCGTGTCATTGCACTAGACGATGTCGACGCGATGGACGGCCATTTCGACTGGCAGGAGGCGCTATTTGGCTTCTTCAACCTGTGCCACGAGTTGGGAAGCCGTTTGCTAGTGACGGCGAGTAAGGGACCGCAGGGACTGGCTGGGGTCTTGCCTGATTTGCGTTCTCGTCTCAGCAGCTTGCCCGTGTTTCAGATACCGCGATTTGATGAGGGGCAGGTCGCACAGCTGCTAACGTTACGTGGCAATTTGGCCGGGCTCCAATTGTCCGAAGAGGTCGTGCGCTACTGCGCAGTCCGATTGAGGCGAAACCCGCGGTTGGTGGTCAGCTTTATTGATGAATTGGACAAGCTTAGCCTGGCTCAGCGGCGTGCAGTCACCGTGCCTTTCATCAGGGGGTCTGGGTTGCTTCATCCGTCGTTTGATTGACGGCGTACTCGCCGGGTGCCAGCTGAAGGTACTCTCGCAGCCAATGCACGGCGAGGTAGAGAGGTAGTGTGTCGATAAGGGCGCAGAGCGCTTTGAAGGCATAGTTACTCCCCACTAGGGTCATCAGCGCTGCCACGGCGATATCCCCGGCTAGGAATGCGGCGCCAAAGGTCACGGTGACGACCATTACAGAGTCGACCAGTTGGCTAAGCAGGGTGCTGAAATTGTTCCGCAACCACAGATGCTTACCCTTCGTGATCCGTTTCCAGAAGTGGTAGAGCTGCACGTCACAGTACTGGGCCGCGATGTAGGCGAGCATAGACGCGAAAACGGCTCCCGAGGTTGTGGCATAAATCAGCTGGAATAGACCGACCTCAGATTCTGCGACAGTCCCGTTGGGGAGCGTAACGGGTGCAGCAAGCTGCAGCACCTGCCAAGGCGGCATCATGGTCTGGGGAACGGCTGGAGCGGTCGCTCCCAGAGTCAAAACGCCCAGGATTAAAAAGTTGATCGCTAGGCCGACGCTGACGAGGAAGTTAGCGCGACTTCTGCCATAGAGTTCACTGATGAGATCGGTACAGAGGAACGTAAGAGGGTATGGCAACACGCCGACCGCCAGAGCGAGGGGGCCGAGCTGAATGAACCGCGTGATACCCACGACATTCAGCAAGGTCATGGCAGACAAAAATATGCCCGCCAGAACCAAAAAGGTTCGTTCTCGCCGTTCAGTAATCAGCTCTGGCGACAGGGGCACATCAATGCTCGACTTGTCCCAGATTGCCATGAACGACTGAACCATTAACGACAGGGTTGTGGTGCGCCCAAAAAATCATGTCAGCGATTTCTTCAGGCGCAACGAGTCGACCGAAGCTATTCATAGTGCCGAGATGATCAAGAACACTCTCGTCGTGGCCGACATGCCGGCGCAGCATTGAAGTATCGGTGAATCCTGGGCAGATCATTGCGGTGTGGATACCCCTTCCCATGAGGTCTTGACAGGTGGCACGCATTATCCCCAGTTGCGCATGTTTGCTAACGATGTAACTAAATGCACCCGCGACGCCTTTCTCAGACAGCGTTGAGCCAATGTAGAGAACGCTGGAGTGTTCGGGCATTTTGGGAAGCAAGGCGCGATTAAGCGTGTTGATTCCGACCACGTTGACTGCCAGAACCTGCCGGAGGTTGTCATCTTCAGTGGTATCGCAGCGATCCTTCAGCATCAGCGCCGCGTTGTGGACCAGGCAGATGGGAGAGTCCTCATGGCTCGCGAGACGCTCTATGAGCCGCTCACAGGTGCTCGCTACTGAGGATTCATCGGTGAAGTCGGTAGGGAGGGTGTCTACGCCGGCTACCGGACAGGTTCTACGTGAGATATTGATCACGGTGTCGCCATTGTCCACAAATCGGCTGGCAGCGGCGGCGCCGATGCCTGAGCTGGCACCTGTCAGGATCGCAATTAAATTCATGTTGTGTCCGATAGCTGCATTGCAGTAAGACAGGGTACTGCAGCCAAGGACCGCGGTCACGGTTCCGCGGCGGAAACATGCACCTGATCCGGCTTGTAGGACTTGCCGTAAGTCATCGCTTCCCACACCATTGAGGGCCACCGCCCGCAGGTACTAGCTATGACTCAGCTCGCCACCTTGCATATTGATAAGCAGGCGCACAAATTTTCAGCCGCCCATTTCACAATTTTCTCTGAAACCGAGCGGGAACGACTCCACGGCCATAATTACGGCGTGTCGGCGCGCATCGTGGCGGAGATGGGTGAAAACGGATTCTCGGCTGACTATAACGTATACAAGCGGTGTTTAAAGCGAGTTTGCGATGCCCACGACGAGTACATGTTGCTGCCGGGTAACTCGCCGTGGTTGGCTGTGGTCACAGAGGAAGGCGAGTATCACGCGACATTTGCGGGGAAAACGCTCCGATTTCCGGTCGATGAGACGCTGCTGCTACCGATCGTCAACATCACGGTCGAGGCGTTAGCGCATTACCTGCTCAAGCTCGTGCTGGCTGAGTCCTCGCTGGGAGAACTCGTTGAGTTTGAACTCTTCGTCTCATCAGGGGACGGGCAGGTGGGTTCAGCGTGCTGGCGAGCCGCCTAAAAAACTTCCACTTTCTTGGAACTTTTCTCTGAAGTCTTTGTCAAATGGTTAGTTGTTGAGATGGCGTTGTCTACGGGGACCTCGCAAGGGAAACGTCTGAGCAGCGGGGGACTTTTAACATAGTCCCTCCCCGTCTTGAGTGGCTCCTTCATTGCCGGCTGTGTGACAGCCGGCTTTTTTTGCTTAGGTGTTTGCCCCGTTTCTTTGCCAAGACCGGATGCCCAAGAGTTCTCCCCAGCAGCTGCGTGCGGCGCCGAGTGATCGGTTGAAAATTGTCCGACCAATCGACGGCTCAAAGCCGGCGCACTTCCAACAGGTTCAATAAACTCTCCTGAGTCTGGGGCCCTATCAATGTGTCAGTGACGATACCCTCCGGGTTGATTAGCAGCGTAGTCGGGAGCACGCGGGGTCGCTCAACACCGAGGTCGGGGCCCGGATCCTGCTCGAGCAGCTCAAAAGTGATACCCAGCTCAGCTGCTTGTTGAATCAGCGCTTCGCCCTGTTGACCGTCGTAGTTGACGGCAAAAACCGTCAGCGCTGAATTATGGTGCAGCGCGTTGAGCTCAGGGATTTCCTCCCGACACGGATCACACCAAATCGCCCAATAGTTCACCACCCGCCAATCCCCGGCGTTAGGCAATGCGGTGTCATTTTGTCCACAGCCTGCCAGCACCAGTAACAGCGCGCTTAAGCATGCTAGATGGGGGGTGTTCACTTTGATTCGCCCCCGGTAAACAGGATTGCCAACGGAGTATCTAAGGCCATTTCTTCTTGATCACGTGTTATGCGGAGCAGATTAAACGCCTGCCTCTGCCGATTCAATTGCTCAGAAAGCTGGTTGTATTTCGGCTCGGCGCGAATTACGGCAACCAGCATCGCGTGGCTAATTTCGTGCAGATCTCTGCTAAGAAGATTTTGGCCGCGGTCCAGGCATATTAGCCACTTAGCTTCAATGAGAATGCCGCGGATACGCCGCCAAGCGTCGGCATCGATGCGACCCCTCAATACCTCTTTTGAACCTATGATCTCAACCTCGGCAAAACCTTGGCCTTGCTGCTGCGCCCTCCAAAACAGATACCAAATATCGAGCGCTCTCACGAGAGGTGGAGTCTGTTTCTGCTCGCTTGTTTGATTGGCCGACAGGCCGTGCAAAAAAAGCGGTAATGCAGCAAAGGCGCCGTAGACCAGAGCTTAGCTGGATTCTGCCATCACCTCGGTGGACACCATCCGCGCCACACTGAGAGTGCTGACGGCAAATACGCCACCGATCAGGGTATGACGGAACGGCACCTGATAGTTGGGCACAATGGCATGAAGGCCTGTTATTCCACTTGCGCTGATCGTGAAAGGCAGCAAGCTAATCAGTATCTACCTCAAGCCAAATAATTGAATTTCACCCCAATCGGTGGTCGCCGCAAAAAGATACGCGGGTAAACCTGAGCCTAAACCGATCGAAGCGGGGCCCAGATGCAGTACCGCCCAGTAGAGGAGTAAGCTCTTTAGCGGCCTGCGATTGGCGCGGTTACGCCAGATGTCGCTCAGAACTCTCTCACCGTTGCGAGGCATCAGGATCGTGGTGATCAACATAATGCCGATGTCGGGTACCGTTAGTGAGCGCGTCTGTCCGATAAACTTTGAAAGGTAATGCATTACTCGAGTGGAACTCTCAGGAAGTAAAAACTGCAGGGGAGAGTCATACAGCTTAGCCTCAATATTACCCGCTGCCGGCAGTACCGAGGCGATAGAGGCGTCACAGTAAGGATTGGTACGAGGGTGAAAAGATTAACAACAGTCAGTTCAGCTACATTCGCGTTGAGACGATCTTCAACAAAGCGGTATGAGAGATATCGTAGCTGCAGGCTCGCATGTTGAAGTGAGGGATGCGTTACTATACAGAGGCAGCCTCCCGGTATTCGCTACAAATGCCACTCACCGTAACGCGGTGTTTGAGTCCGCTTCGAGACGCCTACTGGAATCCAATTCGTGAGTACTCAACCCTATATTTTAGTGCTTTATTATAGTCGCGAGGGCGGGACCGCTGCCATGGCGAAACAAGTCGCGCGTGGGGTGGAGTGTGTTATCGGTATCGAAGCGCGGCTGCGCACCGTTCCGGGTTTATCTTCACAGGGCTATGACGAAGATATGATGGCGCTCCCTGCAACTCAGGAAGACCTGCGGGGATGTGCGGGGTTAGTGCTAGGCAGTCCGACTCGGTTCGGCAACATGGCGGCTCCGTTGAAGCAGTTCCTCGATGACAGTAGTGCCCTCTGGTTGCAAGGCGCTTTGATTGACCGGCCTGCGGGCGTATTTACGTCCACCAGCTCATTGCACGGGGGGCAGGAGTCGACCTTATTGACTATGATGTTGCCACTGATGCACCACGGCATGGTTATGGTAGGCGTTCCTTACGCCGTACCTGAATTGCGCGCGACTGAAGCCGGCGGCACACCCTACGGCGCTAGTCATTGGGCTACGGAAACGGGTGATCGTGCGTTGGACGATAACGAGGCTGCGATCTGTCGTGCACTGGGCCGCCGTGTCGCGGAGTGGGCCTTGCGCGGTTCGGGTGCGTAGCAGGATTATGAAGCAATTCGTGCAACGCGGTGCCCTAACTGAATCCATGTGGTGGATCATGTGGGTCACGTGGCTATCATTTTTGGTTCAGCAGGCCGCAGATGTGGAAAGATTCTCCGGAACGGTGGCGCTAGTTGGTTTGCGTTGTTTGCCTCTCGCGCTGTTTATTTGGTTTGCTGTCCGCGACAACCTGCGCCTGCTGATCTGGCACGAGGTGGCGCTGTTGTTTTATTTCATCTCAGCCGTCGAAGCGGCCTTTGCCTATCAGGCGGATGTGCTGTCTATAGTGGGACTTGGCCTCGTAACGGGGCAATTTACGGTGTGTATGTTGTATATCCGGTATCGAGGTCGCGAGGTGCGGGCGGCGACCACCTGATTCACCGCGATGGAATCGACCACACTGACGTTGTACCAGTGTTATTTCGCCGAGCAATCAGAGACATACCCGATATCAGCACGATTGTGTATCGCGAAAGTAAAGAGTGTAAGGAATAGATCATGATGCGATTGTTAAAAGGAATTTGGCGCGTCCTAAGCGGCATTAGTCGGTTTATAACGGTGTTGTTGCCGCTGATTTTTGTGGCGATTTTTTTTGTGGCGGTGAGTTCCAGTTTGAATGAGTCGACGTCTGAGCCGCTGCCTCAGCAAGCTGGCTTATTAATTGCGCCGAACGGCCCGTTGGTAGAGGACGTGCTGCCCGTTGAGCCTGTGTCGGCATTTCTCAACCAAGACTACTACCAGCCGATGCTGCTCAACGATGTCGTAAGGGCGATCCGCTGGGCTAAGACCGATGACAGGATCACCTCACTTGTGCTGGATCTCGAGAACCTTGCTGGACCATCCACCAGCCAGACCGTCGAGATTAGTGACGCGATCGCGGAGTTCAAAGAAGCTGGCAAACCCGTGATCGCATTCGGTGATTTTTACTCTCAGGCGCATTATCTTCTGGCCTCTCAGGCCGATCATATTTTGCTCCACCCCGAGGGCGGCATGTTCCTCGAAGGATTCTCCGTGTATCGGTCTTATCTGCGCACGTTTCTCGAGAAAATCCGAGTTACGATGCATGTATTTCGTGCGGGAGAGAGCAAGTCTGCTGTCGAGCCCTACCTTCGTGACGATATGTCGGCTACTGAGCGCGAGATTGTGACGCGCTGGTTGGGAGAACTATGGTCAGCCTACACCGAGCTCGCCGAGTCGGGCCGTGACATGCCCGAGGGTGAAATGGATCGGTTTATTGCCAGCTTTGGCAAGCGGCTTGCAGCATCGAATAATAATCTGGCTGAGACCGTGATAGCGGCCGGTTGGGTCGACTCCCTGGCTGATCACGCCGAGATCGAAGCGGTTCTCGCTAAGTGGGTCGGCGCGACAGACGAAGACGGCGACGCCGAGTTGGTGAGGCTGGGTCGCTACGTTGATGATCAGAAAGCTCACTTGGCTGTCAGCCAAGAAACGTTACCGTTGGTTGCCATTATTCCAGTGGAGGGCACTATTGTGCCTGGTGACAGCGAAGATGGCATGGCCGGCAGTGACACAATTGTGGGTTACATTGACACTGCGCTGGAGGCAGAGGATCTCGCTGCGGTGGTGCTGAGGGTTAATTCCCCGGGTGGGAGCGTTTTCGCCTCTGACCTGATTCGCCGAAAATTGGCGGAACTTCTCGCAGCAGACATTCCACTAGTTGTCTCGATGGGGAGCGTGGCGGCTTCCGGAGGTTACTGGATCTCCGCAGAGGCCGACGAAATTTGGGCGCTGCCCAGCACTATTACCGGCAGTATTGGTGCCTTCTCTGCGTTCCCAACGATCGAGGGCATCATCGACTACATCGGCGTGACGGTGGATGGTGTCAGGACGACCCCTCTGGCGGGGGAGGCAAGCCTGGGCCGCGGTCTGAGCTCCCAGATGGCCAACATCGTCCAAGCGCTTTCGTACGGCGTGTACGATGATTTCATTGAACTGGTCGCCACAGGTCGCGAGATGAGCGAGAGCGACGTGAGAAAGATTGCCGAGGGCATTGTTTGGACAGGTACAGACGCGAGAGAGATAGGGCTGGTTGATCAGCTGGGTGGGTTAAAGGAGGCAGTTGCGTCCGCTGCGGCATTGGCAGGTGTCAAGGAATGGCGAACAGGCAGAACGCAGTTGCCACCTCCTTTTGAAACTATTTTGCTCGAGGAGTTAAGCCGCTCAATCAATACAAGCCTTCTCCCTGCTGGGGGGTGGTTTAAATCTCTGGCGGCGAGTTTCAAACCAGTTGTCAAAGGGTTGTCGACTCTGCGCGACCCAATGCACGTTTACGTGCAGTGCTTGTCCTGCGCGCCTATTTTCTGAGGTTAGTGCGTCGGTGGTACTCGAGCTTTCCCATACCTTAAGTGAGCCCAGGCCTGCTGCGACGGCGATTCTGGTGCGGTTTACCGATCGGTCGGTGGAAGTGCTGCTACTGAAACGCAACGAAACGCTTAAGCACATGCCGGGCCTGTGGGTGTTCCCCGGGGGGAAAGTCGAGTCAGAAGATCCCGGCGCGGACGCCCTTGAGAAGGCACGATACGGTGCAGCTCGCGAGTTACAAGAAGAGGCTGGAGTGACAGTGCCTCCCGCTCAGCTGATGCCGTTTTCGCATTGGCTAACGCCTGTAGTGGTGAAAAGACGTTTTAGCACCTGGTTTTTTCTGGCTGAAGTTGATGATGATACGCCCGTTACTGTTGATGGCAGCGAGATCACGGCGCATCGCTGGTGGTGTCCATCCGAGGCGATTGCTGCGCACCATAGCGGCGATTTGCCGCTGACGCCGCCAACACTGGTCTCTCTTCACGACCTGCAGACGCTAGAGGTGTCCCGAGACAGATGGGCTGCTTTGTCTGCAAGGTCACCGGCCCATTTTTCCCCTAGAGTGGTGCGTGATGATGAGGCGATGGTCTTTCTTTACGAGGGCGATATAAGTTACGAGAGCGGTGATCTCAATCTGCAGGGGGCCGTGCACCGAACGTTGGGTAAAGGAGATATCTTTTACTATGAGTCTCTGTCTGCAGGAGTGTAAGCCAAGTGCTAAAGTGATGATGCAATGCGTTTCTGAACAGGCCGCTCGGATGCGCTAGTGAAACCATTTTGCGCCCGGTAACCTAGGCTTAGTCTCGGCCACAGTCTCGTCAAATAGCGGTCGAAGCCGACGGTCGCTGCCCAACTCCTGCCTTCTGGAAATCATTGTTATTGGAAACAGGAACACGTCGAGATCGCGGAAGCGCAATGCTCGAGATCGCCCTTTACGATCCCGGTAAACCACCCAATGCATACTTAATCGGCCACCCAGCAAGTCCCCGAACACAAGCCCCATCGCCTGCAATGTTAGGGTGTCGCTCGCGGGCACAATGTGCTCATCAAGTATCCGCTGGAGCGTATCGAGATCCCGGTCGACGTTGCCGGTCAGGCCACGCCCCAATCTATTGGCGAATGCTTCCACGCGACTGCGCTGCCGATCCATGAATTGCAGGTCAATGGCAGTAAGCGGTCCGACCAACACTTCGAAATCGGCGCTTTGTGCGTCGCACAGCGACGCCGTACTGAGCGATAGCGCGAGGGTGATCATGCGCTGCCCTATTCGCTTGGCAAACTCAAAAAACACTGCCTTATGCAGTTGTGAAACCCGCGCTGAAATGGATAATTGCGACATCATGAAGACCTGTTTCGACCCTGTAAGGGCCCTCCTGGAGTAAGTCGATGATAACCGGAAGCATCGTTGCGTTGGTAACGCCCATGCACCCAGATGGCGGAATCGATTGGCCCGCGTTAGGACGTCTGATCGAATATCACATCGAATCCGGCACGGCCGCACTAGGTGTTGCGGGCACCACGGGTGAGAGCCCGACGCTAACCGTGCCAGAGCACTGCGAGGTGATTCGATTTGCTGTTGAGCAGGCGGGCGGGCGGATACCCATTGTGGCAGGCACGGGCGGCAACTCGACCCATGAGGCAGTCGAGCTCACCGTGGCCGCTGCTGAGGCGGGGGCGGACTATTCATTATCGGTGACGCCTTACTACAATAAGCCTACCCAGCAGGGCTTGATTGAGCATTTTAAGGCAGTTGCCGGCGCTGTGAACTTACCCGTCATCCTCTATAACGTCCCGGGCCGGACAGGCTGTGATTTAGTCAATGAGACGGTCATCAGGCTGAGTCAAATTGATAACATCGTGGCAATCAAGGACGCTACGGGGGAGGTTGAGCGAGGCGCGGCTCTCATCGAAGCGGTGCCGGATGGCTTTTCGGTCTTTTCGGGGGATGATGCGACGGCGTTGGAGCTGATGCGTCGCGGCGGTAAAGGCAACGTCTCGGTCACGGCAAATATCGCTGCAGTTGATATGGCAACCATGTGCAACCTGGCGCTGGCTAATGAATGGGAAGCGGCGATGGAGATCGATGCGCGTTTGTCGCGGCTCAATCACTTGTTGTTCAGCGAGACCAATCCGATTCCGGTAAAGTGGGCCATGGCGCGTCGAGGCATGATTCAAGAGGGTATTCGCTTACCGTTGACTCCTATGTCTGAGGAATGCTACGCGCCGTTGGAGCAAGCAATGGAGACGTATTTCGCGTGAAGCGGTTAGGACTCTTTTTGGCTATGTTGTTGCCACTCCCAGCCTGCAGTTGGTTGTTCGGCGAGGAGGGGTTGTTCCCCGATAACGCCGGCCGATACCAGACGGCCCCCGAGTTGGCGCCAATCGACGTGCCGCCTCACCTGTCTACTGATGCGATTCAGCCTGACTACCCTGTGCCACCGATAGCGAAAAGCGCACAGCTCGCGACTCAGTTTGAGACACCCAGACCAACACCTCTGACGGCTAAAAATCAAGCCGACGCAGTGCGTATTCAGAGTCTCTCGGGCGAGCGCTGGGCGTTGGTCAATGTCGCGCCCGGGCAGCTATGGCCGCAGGTGCGGGGATTTTTGACGACTAGCGGCATTGGTGTGGCTGCGGTCGATGCCGAAGCAGGCCTCATCGACACCCAGTGGTTTAAACTCGAAGATCGTGAATTGTCCTCGCGATTCCGATTCCGGGTTGATACTGGCGTGCAGCGTAATACTTCCGAACTGCATGTGTTGCAGCAGAATCGTGGCGTCGAGGACGTCGAATGGCCTCGCGACTCAGACGACCGTGACCTAGAACGCAAGATGCTGCAGGACGTGGCTCAGTACCTGGCGAACAGTGCGGAAACGGTGCCCATTTCAATGATGGCCGATCGTTCGATGAGCGACTCAGGGCGCATCACCCTCGAGGACGGGGATCAGGAAACGCGTATTCGCCTCGCACTCCCCTTTGATCGGGCGTGGGCTTCTCTGGTCAAGGGCACTGAGCAGGCCGATTTTGTTATCGAAGACCGCAACCGAAGCGAGGGGATTTTGTATGCGACGTTTGTTGGCCCTCAGCAAGAGGAAGATAGCGGCTGGTTTGACTGGCTCTGGGGTGGGGAAGACGGCCATCCGTTGGCAGGTCACCGCTACCAGATTCACCTCGATGCTGAGAACGATGACACAATGTTGATTACGCTGCGTGGGGTCAAGGGTGAAGTCATTGAGCGTCGTGAGCAGCAGGCACTGCTGACGATCCTACGGGGCAATATTACCTGATGCGAATCGCGTTGCTCGGAAGTGGTAGCAAGGGGAACGCGACGCTGGTTGACACGGGAGAGACCCTTCTCCTAATAGATTGTGGATTACCCCGCGAGGAGGCCGAAAAGCGACTCGCCTTCAGAGGTATTGTTGCCGGAGATCTAGATGGCATCCTGGTTACCCACGAGCACGGCGATCACTGCCGGGGCGTGGTACCCCTATCTAAAGCGCACTCACTCCCCGTATTTCTGACCGCGGGTACCGCCAGTAGTCGCAAGTTGCAAGGACTCCGCAGCGGTGTGGTGATTCGCCCTGGCGATCGCTTTGACATCGGCGATTGTCGGATTGCAGCAGAGCCAGTACCTCATGATGCTCGCGAGCCAGTGCAGTTTTGCCTGCAGTCAGGTGACTGCAAGTTGGGTATCCTGACCGATCTCGGCAGTGTCACGCCGCATGTCGTGCGGGCGTTTTCAAACTGTGACGCCTTGGTGCTCGAGTTCAATCATGACCCAGTTATGTTGGCCGAGGGCCCTTATCCAAAATCTGTGAAAACCCGAGTGGGTGGTGCATTCGGCCATCTGACGAACCAGCAGGCCCGCCAATTTCTGGATCATGCCGATACCGCTAAATTGAAAATGCTTTTCGTGGCACATATCAGCGAGCAGAACAACGCCCCTGAGCTTGCTGATGCAGCTCTGAAAGGATGGCCGGGCTTGTCGTCTTGCGCAGTGATTCATGCAACGCAGGAGGCTGGTTTTGAATGGCATACCCTTGATGGATTAAATCAACAACTTGAGATCCGAGCGGGATTGGGATGACGCTCGCTCTCGAGGGTAGAGCCAGTGCGCGCCTGCGAGGAGAGCATGAAACTAAAGCAACTAACTTGACTGGGTGACGCGCTATGGTAGGCACCCTCCTATCGTCTCATGATGACTCCGCAGCCTAAGACTTACCCAGACCTGATTATTTAGGATTCTGCACTGACCAAGTCCTCACAAGAGTCTTGAGGGTGCGCCCAGCTGATGAGGAGTGTTATTCGGTCTGAGGCGATTGATGCTTCCAACGACGATTCGACCATAAATAACTCTCGGGCTCTCCCTGAATCGTCTGCTCTGCTGCTCGGATATAGGCCTCGATAATTTGCTCCTCGGTGAGTTGCCCGGGTGTTTCAACAATGGGAATCAGGCTCAGATGGTAGTGGCCACGGTTTTTGCGTTGACAACGAGCGAACATCACCGGGAAGTCGGTTAACTTAGCGATGGTCGCGGGGCCGAGGAAAAATCCGGTAGCTTGGTTTAGCCAGTTAGTCCAGTAGACGTTGTCGCGGCCGCCAGGTGACTGGTCAGCAAGTAATACCAAGAGACGGAATCGGCGGCGGTTTTTGAGGACGTTGCGTGCAACCTTCTCCATTAATATCGGCTCGCCCCCAAACCGACTCCTGACTTCGTAGGCAAAACGGTCGGCGCCTTCGTTTCGCAGGCGCTTATAGACTGGATCAATGGCGAGATTGCCGTGCGCATTGGCGGCATGCATCATCCACTCCCAGTTGCCCAAATGAATCGTCAGCACGATGACCGACTTAACGCGGTTCTCAGTCACTCGGTTGAGCTCATCCAACCCTTCAACAGTGACCCGCTGCTTGAACTCACTTAGGGGCATCCGGGAGGCATGGAGAATTTCCATGGTGACATCGGTGAATTGTCGGTAAAAACGTGTAGCAACGTCTCCCCGCCATGCCTCATCCCGCTCGGGAAAAGCGTTCTGCAGATTTTTATAAACCACTTTTGTTCGGTACCGAAATACACGCTGTAACAAAAATGCGCCAACCGATGCCAACCCATACTTGATGGGAAGCGGTAACAGTGCGAGCGCCTTGTAGAGCCAATAAATCATCGCGCGATGCAGTGGTTGGGGAGAATGAGTTGCAGAGTTGGCCGGATCTTATCCGATGTCGGACATTGTAGGCGCGGATTGCTATTCAGATTCAGTGTGCGCAGGCCGCTCATCCGTAGCACCGGGATCGCATCGATGATGTCGTTGTTATCAAGCCATAGTTGCTCCAACCCCGTGAGGCGCTCGAGTTCGAGTAGATTCCGGATTGTGTTGTCATTTAATTTGAGCGACCGGACTTGATCAAATTGCGAGATACCAGCCAGCGAAGTAATGCCTGCGTCACTGCAGTTGAGACTCACTATATCGCTTGGCTGTGTGGCCCCAATGTCTTCGGCGATTTGCTGCAGGCAGTTCCGTAGGGCCGCATCCTCGATACCATCGACGCGTAAAGGTGATGCGGGGGCATAGACGGTGACTTCGTTGACCGTAATGTCGTACTGGCTCATTGTGGAACATGCTGTCATAAGGGCGATGCCGATCAGCGCAAATGCGGCGCTTAACCCTGTATGGAATGGCTTCATAGTATGCTTGGGACGAGGTTCACTTCAGTCAATCACGGCGCATTATGCAATGCAAACTATCATGAGCGAGGCAAGTGTCGCGGTGCCCGCTCCCCCGGCGGTGCTGGCTGTTTCAGGGGAGTCGCCGGCGCGCGCCCGCGCGGCAGCTGCAGCATTAAATGTTCCATTGTGTTTGGAAAAAACATCGACGGAACCGCTACTTGTGGTAGGCGAGACAGATGCGTGGCTGGAGTTGGACGGCACCGAGGTACGATTGAGCTTTGATTCAGCGACCATGCGCCATCGGCGCCGCGGCGGGCAGAATGAGCTGTTGGGCCGCGCGGTGGGGGTGAAGGCGGACCGTAAACCACGTATCTGGGATGCTACCGGCGGAATGGGCCGTGACGCCTTCGTGCTGGCCGACCTCGGTTGTGAGATCACGTTGAATGAGCGGGTACCCGTGCTTGCCTGGTTGCTCAATGAAGCGATTGCTGCGGCCAGCGTCAGCAGTCACGAGCAGATGCGCAGTGCCGCTGGACGCATGGCGGTTGTGGCAGGGGATAGTTGCCAATTTGCTGTGCCCTCAGATGCCGTGCTGTATCTTGACCCAATGTTCCCCCAACGTAAAAAAGCGGCCGCTGTGAGAAAAGAAGCTGTGATGTTGCAGCGGTTGGCGGGTGGCCATGATACCGAGCACTTATGGGACTGGGCATGGGCACAGCCGGTTGAGCGGATTGTGGTGAAGCGGCCGCTGCGCGCGCCTGTTTTGGGGGCACAGCGACCCTCGCATACGCTGTCAGGTAAGTCAGTGCGTTTTGACGTATTTGTGCGCAATAAGCAGGCCGATCCGGCCAGCCGAGCCGAGGTGTAGCGTGGCAGCGAGCGGATTCTGGATTGGCGTGGAGGCAATGCCGTTATCGGTACTGTGCGCCGCAACGGAGCATGAACGGCCCATATTCTGTGGTCGGTTATCGCTAAATCAAACCTTTCAGGCCGCGTTGGGTGATGTTCACGAACGAGCAGAGTGGCACGACGTAGCCCTGGATACGGCAATTGGTCAGGGATACCTTATCGACCTTTTACGCCAGCGTTTACCTTTAGAGAGAGTTGTTTTGGCGCTGGATGTCTCGGCAGACAAGCATTATGGCGATCGGTTCATGGCGTCATTGGATGAGTACCTGGTAAGGACGCGCAGTATCGTAGAGGCCCTGATAGTTGTTACACGGGGGGTAGAGGCCATGATGCCCCCGGGAAGCGGTACACTGACGGTGATGCTGCGCGGGCCGCGCCAGGCTTACTCTCCGCTGACGGAGGGACTGGCCGCGTTTGTGGAGAAGTTTGTTTCCGCTGAAGCCGCGCTATGGGCAGAAGGAGGGCGTTCACTCCGCATTGAACGCGCTGACTCAGATGAGTAGGCGCTCCAGAATGCCCTTGTAAATCTGGGTCAGCTTTGGAACAGCTGCAATCTTCACACGCTCGTTACACTGATGAATGGTGGCGTTGACGTGACCAACCTCGATCACCTGTGCGCCACTGGGTGCAATGAACCGGCCATCTGATGTGCCGCCTCCGGTGGAGACGACGGGCTGGTGCCCTGTGACGGCCTCGATGCTCTCAGTCACGGCATCGAGCAGGGCCCCGGGTTCGGTTAAGAACGGTTCACCGCCCAGCGACCACTCGATCTCGTATTTGAGATCATGCGCATCCAATATGGCCTCGCAACGTGACTGAATCGCCTCGGCGGTCATTTCGGTGCTGAAGCGCAGGTTAAAGAGCACTTCCACAGTGCCCGGTATGATATTGGTTACGCCATGGCCTGATCGAACGGTGGAGATCTGCAGAGATGTGGGATCGAAGTAACGGTTGCCTTTATCCCAGGCCTCTTTCGCAAGCGCATCGAGGGCAGGCATGGCTCGGTGAATCGGATTATCAGCAAGGTGAGGGTAGGCGATATGCCCCTGCTTTCCGAGCACGGTGAGTCGCGCGTTTAGCGAACCGCGGCGACCGTTCTTTACGAGATCGCCCAAATTCTCCGTGCTAGAAGGTTCCCCAACAACGCACCAGTCGATCTTCTCGCCCCGCGAGATCAGCGTTTCCATCACCTTGACGGTGCCATGCTCGGCCGGACCTTCCTCATCTGAGGTGATGAGGAAGCCGATTCGGCCCATGTGGTCAGGGTGCTGGCTCACAAACTGCTCGCAGGCCACCACCATCGCTGCAAGGCTGGCTTTCATGTCCGCTGCGCCGCGTCCGACGATATCATCGCCATCGACGGTCGCGGTAAAGGGGTCTGAATCCCAGCGGCCGTCGTCACCCGGGGGGACGACATCAGTGTGCCCGGCAAAGACCAACAAGGGGCCCGATGTGCCGTGCGTTGCCCAGAAGTTATCCACCTCGCCAAAGCGCATGGTCTCAACTGAAAAGCCAGCTTGTTTCAGGCGAGTCATCATGCTGTGCTGGCACCCAGCGTCATCGGGCGTGACGGAGCGGCGTGCGATTAGCTCTCTCGTAAGCGCCAGCGTGGCGTCCTGATAATCAATTGTTGGCATGCAACATCTCGTTGAGTTCGATGGCGCTCTTTTTGGTCAGGCACTGCACCGCTCCCGTGGATGAATGCCGTCTGAACAGCAGATCGGAGCGTCCCGCTAGCGTTCTGGCAGATACGGTTTCGATGGTCTCGCTACAGTCATCCAGCACGCTGACTTTGGTGCCAGCTGTGACGAACAATCCCGCCTCGATGGTGCACCGATTGCCCAGTGGGATACCGAGGCCTGCATTGGCGCCGATCAAGCATTCCTTGCCCACCGAGATCACGATATTGCCGCCGCCTGAGAGCGTCCCCATTGTGGAGCAGCCGCCACCTAAATCAGAACCTTCGCCTACCCACACGCCTGCAGAGACGCGGCCTTCAATCATGCCCGGGCCCTCGGTCCCTGCGTTGAAGTTGATGAACCCCTCATGCATGACAGTCGTGCCTTCACCGAGGTAAGCGCCCAGTCGTACTCGGGCAGTGTGAGCAATGCGCACGCCAGCGGGCACCACGTAGTTAGTCATCTTGGGAAATTTATCGACGCTAGAGACTTCCAGCACGGCGCCTCTCAACCGCGCGTCGAGCTGTCGCTGGGGCAATTCGTTGAGGTCGATCGGGCCCTGATCGGTCCATGCCACGTTGGGTAACAGGCCAAATAGGCCAGTCAGATCCGTCTCATGAGGTTTGACTAATCGGTGGGAGAGCAGATGCAGCTTAAGGTACGCCGCCTCGACTGAATCTGGGGCAACGTTATCAGCAAGCGGCGTGGCCACAACACGCTGATCGGTATCCATAAGTTGCCTGGCAATGACGGCAAGCCCCGTTTCGCCGGTTTGCTCCAATGCGCTGGCCAGTTCTTTCAACTGAGCGACGTCGAGGTGGCCCGTGACACCCTGCAAGACGTCAGCAGCCGCACCCGTCACCTGTGCGAGAGGATGAGGATAAAACGTGTCCAGGGAAGCGCCCGCGGCATTTTCCGATGCGATGCCCAGACCAAAACCATGTAGCGAGCTCATTCTGTCTTACCCTCAAAAATGCCTTCAAACATTAAACCGTGCCGCAAAATCCTGCTCGGAGAAGCCTACCGACACCGAGTACTGCCACACCAATACCGGTCGCTTGATCAGTGTCGGATGTTCACAGAGCAATTCGGCCGCAGCGTCGCCGCCCAAAGCGTCGCGTTGCGCCTCATCCAACTGTTTGTAGGTCGTGCTGCGACGGTTGATCAGATGCTCCGCTCCGACTGTCTCGAGCCACGATACAATGAGGCTGAAAGGCGGCGTATTTTCACGAAGATCGATAAAATCGTGCGCAATGCCGTGGCTGTCGAGCCATTTACGTGCCTTGCGGACCGTGTCGCAGTTCGGAATTCCAAATAGTGTCGGCAGACTCATGACTATGCCCGTGCTGGTGATGATGCATCTACGGTTTGGCGCGCGGTGTCGGATCGTACGGCATCCCAAACAGGCCGCGCAGGTTAGCAGAATTGCTATGCGGCTGCTTTGTGATCAGGGTTTATTGCAGCGCTTGGGATGCTTTCGCGCGGGATAGCAGGTGGTACAGATTTCGCAGACGCGGCCATCGCAGCCGCGCGCAGTGCAGTACTCGCGTCCATAATAAATAATCTGCAGGTGGAGTGCGTTCCAGCGCGCCTTGGGGAAGGCTTTTTTTAAATCTCGCTCCGTCTCGACTACATTGCGCCCGCGGGTCAGACCCCAGCGCTGTGCCAGACGGTGAATATGCGTATCGACAGGGAAGGTCGGTAATCCAAACGCTTGCGCCATGACGACGCTGGCGGTCTTGTGCCCGACGCCGGGCAACTGCTCCAATGCTTCCAGATCTGCGGGAACGTCACCGTTATGGTGTTCCAGCAGGAGTTCGCTCAGGCGATGGATCGCTCTCGATTTTTGTGGAGACAACCCGCAGGGGCGGATGATCAACCGGATCTCCTCGACGCTCAGTTGAACCATATCCTCAGGGCAATCCCCTCTCGCGAAGAGCCCAGGTGTCACCTGATTGACACGCTCATCGGTGCATTGTGCGCTCAGCAAGACGGCTATGAGCAACGTGTAGGGGTCGGTATGGTCGAGGGGGACCGGCGTCTCGGGATAGAGCGCCTGCAGTCTGTCATCTATGTAGGCAACGCGCTCAGCTTTACTCAGATTGGTCACAGTAGCCATATCACTAGCCCTGCTTAACGACATGAGCTATTCGCTCAGCAGCCTCGACACAGTTTTCAATATCACCGACTAGAGCTAGCCTCACCCGATTTTCGCCTGGATTACCGTTATGGGTATCACGGGCGAGGTAGCGACCTGGTAATACCTTGACAGCTGCGCGCTTGAATAACTGCTTTGCGAAGGTCTCGTCATCGATGGGCGTCTCGGGCCAGAGATAGAAGCCCGCCTCGGGCGAGGTCACGGGCATGACATCAGCGAGAATCGGTGTTACTGCAGCAAATTTTTCCCGATACCGCGACCGGTTTGCTACTACGTGTTGTTCATCCCCCCATGCCCATTCGCTGGCAATTTGGTGGTGGGGCGGCATCGCGCAACCGTGATAGGTCCGGTAGCGTTTGAAGTGTTCTATCCACTCCGCATCGCCGGCTACGAAGCCGGAGCGCAGCCCTGGCAGGTTGGAGCGCTTCGAGAGGCTGTGAAAGCAAAGGCAGCGTCGGTAGTCGTGCCTCCCCAGCTCAGCGGCGGCCTGAAGCAACCCGGGCGGTGGTGTGCCCTCATTAGGGTAGATCTCGCTGTAGCACTCGTCACTGGCGATCAGGAAATCGTGCTCTTCAGCCAAGTAGATAAGTTTTTGCAGCATCTCGCGCGGAATGACAGCTCCGGCCGGGTTGCCAGGCGTGCAGATATACAGAAGCTCGCAGGCCTGCCACCGCTCGGGGGTGACGGCATCAAAATCCGGGAGAAAGCCATTGCTTCCGTTGCAATTCACCCAGAACGGTTCCGTCCCGGCGAGTAGCGCTGCGCCTTCGTAGATTTGGTAGAACGGATTGGGGGAGATCACCGCACCGGGTTTGCCATAGGTTACGGCGGCCTGGGCGAGTGCAAACAAACCCTCCCGGGTGCCATTCAAAGGCAGTACCTGTTGCTCCGGATCCACTGCAGAAAGTGAGAATCGCTGCTCGAGCCACTTAGCAATAGCCGCACGAAGTTCCTGTCGCCCGGCGGTGGCGGGGTAGAAGGCAATCAAGCCAGCGTGTTCTTGCAGTAACGACAGGATTGTCTCGGGAGGTGGATGTTGCGGCTCGCCGATCGTGAGTGGAATGACTAGACTGTGTTCTGGCGAGATATTCTCAAAGAGGCGAGCCAGTTTCTCGAACGGGTAGGGCTGCAAAGCCTCCAGGCCGATATTCAAATCGCTATCTCCGAGGGTGAGTCATCTTCAGTTCGTGATGCCTCCAAGAGAGTGATCAGCTGTTGTTCAATTCGCGCCAGCGAATCTTTGTCGCGCAAAGGGCCACCCGCAGCATCGGTCAGGAAGAACACATCTTCCACGCGCTCTCCCAGCGTCTGAATTTTGGCGCCTTGAATAGAGACCTGATGCTCCGATAAGACTGAGCCCAGCCTCGCCAGCAGGCCGGGACGGTCTGCGGTGGAAATTTCTAGGGTGGTGTGCACGCCTGCTTCGTCTTCGGAAAACGCCACGGAGGTCGGGATAGTGAATGCGAGAGCGGTTCTCGGCGTATGCCGGGAAACCGTTTTGAGGCTTTCCAGTGCCAAACTGTGGCGAATTATTTCTTCAATCTCGGCAAAGGAATCGGGATGTGACGACAAAGAGCTGCCATCGCTCTTTAGCACGAAGAAGGTGTCTAGCGTGCCGCCGTTTGCGTCGCTGTAGATGCGGGCATCGTGAATGCTCAGATCCAGCGTCTCGATTGCGGCACAGATACGGGCGAAGGTATTGGGTTCGTCCTGGGTGTGGACGAATATTTGCGTTGCGTTGCTGATCGGGGATTCGCTGGCCTGTCTGACTAGGACTAGCGCACCGTTGCTGTGGTCGTGGTCTGCGATCGCCTCCGTATGCCAGGCGATGTCATCTGCACGCTCGCGGAGAAAGTAGTCATCGCCCAGAGTTGCCCAGAGGCTATCAAGTTCCTCACTTAGGAATCCGCGATATTCAAGTGTCTCTGCAGCCACTTGTTTGGTCGACCTGATGACATCCTCGCGATCCAATGGATTCTCGAGACCTCGTCTGAGGGCTCGCCGTGTCTCGGTGTAAAGTTGGCGCATTAGCGAGGAGCGCCATGCATTCCATAACTCGGGGTTAGTCCCTGCAATGTCGGCAACAGTGAGTGTGTAAAGGTAATCCAAGCGCTCCTGAGTGATAACAATCTCGGCGAATCGCTGAATTTCTTCCGGGTCGGAAATATCTCGTCTCTGAGCGATTTGGCTCATCAGCAGGTGGTTTTGTACCAACCAAACAATCAACCCGGTATCCGTGGAAGATAAGCCATGGTCTGTGCAGAACTGCTCAGCATCGACGGCGCCCAACTCTGAGTGATCGCCACCACGGCCTTTTCCTATGTCGTGAAAGAGTGCGGCAATATAGAGTAGTTTGGGGTCGCGCAGGCGCCGGGCAATCCGGGTCGAGACAGGAAAGCGATCAGTGTAGTCAGCGCGCATGAAGCGCCGCGTATTGGCGATTACTTCGGTGGTGTGCGCATCGACAGTATAGGCATGGAAAAGATCAAACTGCATTTGCCCGATTATGGCGCCGAAGGCTGGTAGGTATCGGCCCAGCACGCCATGACGGGACATACGCCGCAGTTGTTTGGTCATGTTATGGGGCACGCCTAACACGTCCATGAACAGCTGGCGGTTAGTCTTATCCGCCCGGAATGCATCGTCAATTAGGGGGGCATCGCGTCGCAATAATCTTTGCGTGTTGGGTTCTATGCGGTCGACCAGCGGGTCGTTGCCAATCAGCACGAAGAGCCGAAGCAGGTTGCTGGGATGGTTTCGAAAGACGTCGTCATGTCTAGCGCGGATGCGACTGTCGCTGACTTCAAAGTCGTTATCTATCACCCGGACATCAGATGCAGCAGTATCTGCCAAGCGATGCTCAAAGACTTCGATTAGTAGCTCGTTGAGCTGACTCAGTGTCTGCATCCACCGGTAGTAAACCTGCATGAACTGCTCCACTGCCAATCGATCACCATCAGTCATGCCCCAAAGTGCGGCCAGTTTTTTCTGATAATCAAATAGGATTCGGTCATCTGGACGCCCTGTCATGACGTGCAGTGCGAAGCGAACTTGACTAAGGAACTCCTGGCCATTGCGAAGCTGCTCACGCTCGTTTTCACTCAGGAAATCTGGTTGACCAGAGGCGGTTAGACTAGTACCGAAGCACCTCAACGTGATCCACTCAATCACTTGCAGGTCGCGAAGTCCCCCCGGTGAGCTCTTGATATTGGGCTCAAGCGCGTATTCGGTGTTGCTGTATCGATCATGCCGGTCTTGCTGCTCGGTCAGTTTGCCTCTGATGAAGTCATTGGGCCCCCACATCCGAGACGGTGCAATCAGCTCTTCCAGCGCAGGGAGTAGCGATTGATCTCCAAACAGGTGGCGGGCCTCCATCATGGTAGTAATGATGGTTAGGTCCGTGGTTGCCAGCGTTTCGCATTCGGCGAGCGTCCGGACGCTATGACCGATCTGCAACCCTATATCCCACAGGCTGGTGACGAAGCGCTCCAGCTTGCCTGCAGTGACGTCGTCTGGCGGCCGCTCAATCAGAATCAGAATGTCGATATCCGACTGAGGGAAGAGCTCTCCACGCCCGTAGCCGCCTACCGCGATCAGTGCCGCATCCGCGGTTTCACCAAGGCACTCAGTCCAGAGCAAAGATAATGCCTTGTCTACGCACTCACTAGCCTGACGCAATAAAGGTCTGATGGCGTTGCCCGGCGCGAACGCAGAAGCGATAGCTTCTCGTGTGTTCTGCAAATACTGTCGCGCAATAACTGGAGCGCTATTTTGCTCAGTGGCGTAATCACCAAGTTTTGGCAAGGAAGGGGTCGAACTGGTGTGCAGCGATTCTTCAGAAGGGGAGGATTTCATCCCGCCTCCGGGTAAGTACCTCACAGCCCGATTCGGTAACGGCGATGGTGTGTTCCCACTGCGCCGATAGTCGACCGTCGCGGGTGGTGACAGTCCATCCGTCCCGTGCGTTGAGCTTTGTATACCGCTTGCCCGCGTTGACCATAGGCTCGACTGTGAATGTCATGCCAGGCTCCAGGCGCAGTCCCGTGCCCGGTTTGCCGTAGTGAAGCACTTGAGGTTCCTCGTGGAAGGCCTTGCCAATGCCGTGGCCACAGTACTCCTTCACCACTGAGTAATAGTGCGCCTCCGCATGCTGTTGAATCACATGACCAAGATCCCCCAGCACAGCGCCGGGCTTGACGAGTGCTAGCGCCCGGTAGAGACACTCCTGAGTTATGCGAACAAGCCGCTGTGCGTGCGGCGCCACCTCGCCGACCCCAACCATGATGCTGGTATCGCCATGCCAGCTATCTTTAATGACAGTGACGTCGATATTAACAATGTCGCCATTACGGAGCTTTTTATTGTCTGAGGGGATGCCATGGCAGATCACTTCGTTCACCGAGGTGCAGATCGACTTTGGGAATCCTCTGTAATTTAGGGGCGCTGGTATGGCTTTCTGCACGTTCACGATGTGGTTGTGGCAGATCCGATCAAGCTCCCCCGTCGTCATGCCGACTTCAACCTGGGGGCCAATTATATCTAACACCTCGGCCGCTAGACGGCCTGCCTCACGCATGCCCTCGATTTCGGAGTCGGTTTTGGGGGTTACGTTACTCATGAAAAAGTGTCGGTATTTCAGAATTTAGAAGCAGCGAGAGTGTAACCGACTCGACGGCGCTTTTGGGCCGCGCTTTTACTTGTCAAAAGGCTATGGTATAAAGCGCGCCGCTAGTGGCCGCCAAAGATGCCACATACAGCAAATAGCACGTCTTCTCGCATATGCGGACCCGGGTGCCGGTCACGGTTGGAGTCGCAGAGAAAACGGAAGATGAACCCAAACAGAGAGTTTAACTATGACGCAAGTAAGCATGCGTGACTTGCTGCAGGCAGGTGCGCATTTCGGCCATCAGACCCGTTTCTGGAATCCGAAGATGGATCAGTACATCTTTGGGGCTCGCAACAAAATCCACATAATTAACCTTGAGCACACGGTGCCAGCTTTTAACGAGGCATTGGTAACAGTGAAGCGCTTGGCAGAAAACAAAAATCAGGTCATGTTCGTTGGTACTAAGCGTGCCGCGGGCAAAATCGTCGAAGAACACGCGCGTCGTTGCGGTATGCCCTTCGTCAGCCACCGTTGGTTGGGTGGTATGCTTACCAACTACAAAACGATACGGTCCTCCATCAAGCGCCTTCGGGAGCTGGAAGAGCAGGAGCGAGATGGCACCTTCGCCAAGCTGACGAAGAAAGAAGCACTGATGCGCTCTCGCATGAAGGAGAAGCTTGAACGCTCCATTGGCGGGATTAAAGAAATGTCAGGCTTACCCGACGTGTTGTTCGTGGTGGATGTTGACCACGAGCGTATCGCGGTGACCGAAGCGAACAAGCTCGGTATCCCGGTAATCGGAATTGTCGACACTAACAGTGACCCTGATGGGGTCGATTACGTCGTTCCGGGCAATGACGATGCGATTCGGGCGATAAAGTTATACGTCACTGCTGTTGCAGATGCTGTAATCGCCGGTAAGGCGGCGGCGGGTGAAGTCGTAGCCGCCGACGATTTTGTCGAGGTCACTGAGCCGGAGGCAGAGGATGCGCCGCTCGCCGAGGCGGCGGAGGCGCCAGCGGATGAGAGGGCTCTAGCGGACGAGCCGCCAGCAGCTGAAGATGAGACGGCCGCTGGCGACGCGGTCAAGGCACCTTCCTCGTGATCCGATTCCGGGCACGAGGGTGCCTGGAATCGTTCAAAAATGAACCTTAGCCGGTTCCTTTAGTCTTAAAGTGTTACCGCTTGGATGCGGGATTGCGAGGAAAATCATGTCTGCTGCATTGGTAAAAGAACTGCGCGAAAGGACCGGTCTGGGTCTCCTAGAGTGCAAAAAAGCGCTCTCTGAAGCGAATGGCGATGTCGATGCGGCTATTGAGGCGCTGCGGAAATCCAGCGGTATGAAAGCCGCCAAGAGAGCAGGCCGCACCGCGGCTGACGGGGTCGTTGCCATACAGATCGCCGGTGACGGCAGCTTTGGCGCGATGGTTGAGGTTAATAGCGAGACCGATTTTGTTGCTCGAGACGAAAACTTCCTTGGCTTCGTTAGCTCGGTGGTGGGAAAAGTCTTCGAAGATCGCATTGCAGATGTTCAGACGTTGGCAGCGGGAGAAACTGAAGATGCGCGACAGGCACTCGTTCAAAAAATAGGTGAAAACATCGGCGTTCGGAGAGTCGTTACGTACGAGGCCAGCGACGGCGTCGTGGGCGGTTACGTCCACGGGAATAACCGTATTGCGGTCTTGGTTTCATTGAAGGGTGGTTCTCACGAGTTGGCCCGCGACGTGGCCATGCACGTGGCTGCGGTGAGTCCGCAGGTGGTGTCGGCTGATGACATGCCCGCTGAGCAAGTGGCTAAAGAGCGTGAGATTTATGAGGCTCAAGCTCAGGATTCTGGCAAGCCTCCGGAAATCATTAAGAAAATGATCGATGGGCGTATCCGGAAATTCTTGTTAGAGAACAGTCTGATAGAACAAGCGTTCGTGAAAGATCCCGATACAACAGTGGGCAAGCTGGTTTCCGAAGCTGGCGCTGAGGTGCTTGGCTTCACGCGCTTTGAAGTCGGCGAGGGCATCGAAGTGGAGAAAGTTGACTTTGCGGCTGAGGTGGCGGCACAGCTGGGCAACTGAGTGGCAGACTTGGCGCGGCTAGAGGTCGTGGTGGCGCTACATCGAGATAAGAAGAATCACCAAGGTTTCTGTATGAATATGAGCCTTGCAGTTCGATAGCATGGTGCCTCACGATGAAGCTGTTCGGGAAAGACGAAGATGGCGGGAGACAAAGTTTATAAACGGATCCTCCTTAAGCTCAGCGGTGAAGCACTTACGGGCCAGGAGGCGTTTGGTATTGACCCAAAAGTGCTGGATCAGCTAGCGCTCGAGATTGGTCAGTTGGTGGGTATTGGTGTCCAAATCGGGTTGGTAGTTGGAGGCGGTAATCTTTTCAGAGGAACTGCCTTGAACGCCGCTGGACTTGATCGCGTGACCGGCGATCACATGGGCATGCTGGCGACAGTCATGAACGCACTTGCACTCCGAGACGCCCTCGAGCGCTCTAACATTGCCACTCAGGCGATGTCCTCGATTCCCATGAGCGGCGTGGTTGAGCACTACGACCGACGGAAGGCTATTCGCGCTCTATCAAACGGTGATGTAGTGATCTTTGCTGCAGGGACGGGTAATCCTTTTTTCACCACTGACTCCTCGGCCTGCCTCCGCGGTATTGAGGTCAAGGCCGATGTTGTGCTGAAGGCGACTAAGGTCGACGGAGTGTACAGTGCAGACCCAGTGACTGAGCCGGATGCGGTCAAATACGATGAGCTAACTTACGATGAAGTACTAGACAAGAAATTGGGTGTGATGGATCTAACGGCGATATGTCTAGTGCGGGATCATGATATGCCGGTGCGAGTCTTCAATATGTCGCGGCGCGGTGCCCTACTGAGCATCGTACGGGGCGGCAACGAGGGGACCTTAATTCAGGCTCGAGGCCCTGAAGTGAACATAAGGCGGGATTAGTGACATGATTGATGACATCAAACAGGACACAGAAGAGCGGATGGGTAGGGCACTGGAGGCGCTCTCGCACAATTTCAACAAGATTCGCACAGGGCGGGCTCATCCCAGCCTGCTGGAAAGTATCCGGATTGAGTACTATGGCGCTGAAACTCCGCTTAATCAGCTCGCTAACATTAATATCGAGGATGCGAGAACACTCAGCGTTGTGGCGTTTGATAAGGCCATTACACCTGACATCGAGCGTGAGATCATGAAGGCTGACCTTGGCCTGAATCCCGCCACAGCTGGCGATGTGATTCGTATACCCATGCCGGTGCTGACCGAGGAGACTCGCAAGGGCTACATCAAGCAGGCCCGGAGTGAGGCTGAGTCAGCGAGGGTATCTGTGCGCAATTCCAGACGGGACGGCATGAGTATGGTAAAGGAGCTTTTAAAGGAGAAGGAAATCTCTGAGGACGAGGAGCGCCGGGCTCAGGATGTTATCCAGAAGCTGACAGACGACTATATTGAAAAGGTGGAATCCGCTCTTGGTGAGAAAGAAACCGATCTGATGGCGATCTGACGGACCCAGGTTCATCTAGTGCAAGCCTCCGACATTCAATTTCGCAGCGTTCCGCGCCATCTGGCTATTATCATGGACGGCAATAACCGTTGGGCGCGCCGGGAGGGCTACCCGGGGGCTGCCGGGCACAGGGCTGGCGCCGAGGTAGTCAGAGAGATTGTCTCGGCCTGTGAGGTTCGTGGTATACGCTATCTGACGTTATTTGCCTTCTCCAGTGAGAACTGGGGTCGACCCAGAGCCGAGGTGCGAGCTTTACTTGCCTTGTTGTCACGGTACCTGCGCAATGAGGTTGAAAAGCTGGCGAAAGACGGTGTACGGCTCAGAGTGATTGGCCGGCGAGATCGGTTTAGTACCCGTCTGCAAGACTTAATTGCCAAGGCCGAATCCGTCACAGAGGCGGGGAATCGAGCAACTCTTACACTCGCATTGGACTATGGCGGCCGCTGGGATGTTGCGGAAGTCACCCGCTCTATCGCGCAAGATGTGCTGGCAGGAGAGTTGAATCCCGACGACATTGATGAAGAGACCGTGTCTAAGCGGCTCGCCACCGCCGAATTACCTGATCCTGATCTGTGCATTCGCACTGCTGGTGAGGCTCGCATTTCCAACTTCTTGCTGTGGCAGTTCGCTTACGCTGAATTCTGGTTCACCGAGGTATTGTGGCCTGATTTCGATGAAACGGTGCTGGATCTTGCACTTGCTGATTACGCTGTTAGGGAACGCCGATTTGGCGTACGGCCCTTGATGCATCGATACTGAGCTGAGTGGACACGACCGCAATGCTTCAGCAGAGAGTCATAACCGCACTGATCCTCGCAGGCGCGCTGATTGGCACACTTATCTATGCTCCTTATCCCATCCAGGCTGTGCTTTTTGCGTTGGTCGCCACAGCAGGCGCGTGGGAATGGGCGACACTCGTGGGTGTAAGCACCGTGTGGCAGCGGTGTGTCTTCGCGGCCGGTGTGCCGTTGCTGTGTTTTGCGATGTGGCGATGGATTGTCTTGCCTGCAGTCGGTAGCGCTGAGTCCGCGCAACCGTTTCTCGCGGCCAGTGCGCTGCTCTGGTCCATTATGTTTTTGGGACTGAAATATTACCCCGCCGGTAAGGGAGTGTGGCGAAACAGTTCTGTGCGCGCTGCGCTGGGCTGGACAATCTTGTCGGTTACCTGGCTCGCAGTCACTGTGTGCCTGACGATGAGTAACGGCCCTTCCGTGATGTTTTTGATGATTTTGACTGTAGCAACCGCGGATATTGGAGCTTACTTTGTGGGACGGCGCTTTGGGCGCCACGCTCTGGCGAAAGATATCAGTCCTGGCAAAACCTGGGAGGGTTTCTGGGGTGGATTGCTTTCTGTTGTGGTTTTGACCGCGGTAATCTGGCGAGCCCTGCCACCTGCCTATCTGCATCTGGGGTTCTGGTCTTTGTTGGCGCTTGGCCTCGCCACGGCTGGGGCATCGGTTGTAGGTGATTTAACCGTCAGTCTGCTCAAGCGAGAGGTGGGGCTGAAAGACTCAGGGTCCTTTCTACCGGGACATGGCGGTGTGTTGGACCGGCTGGACAGTATCTGCGGTGCCGCTCCTGTTTTTGCGTTTGGTCTATTGCTAGTGGGTTACTGACCATGCGGCGCATTGCATTACTGGGGGCAACGGGCTCCATCGGAAAGTCCACGCTGGACGTGATTGCACGCCACCCTGATCGTTATAGGGTAGTGGTGCTCTCCGCAAATAAATCGGTAGAGGACATGGCGGCTCTGTGTCGCAGCCATTGCCCTGAACATGCCGTTATGGGTGATGAGGCGGCGGCCGACGCGTTAAGAACCGCGCTTGCAAATGTGCCCGAGGTCACCGTATCAGCCGGTGCAAAAGTGCTGGATGAGTTGGTCTCGTCACCCGGTATCGACACAGTCGTAGCAGGTATCGTCGGATTTGCTGGGTTACGGCCGACGCTTAGTGCCGCAAGGTCTGGCAAGACAATCTTATTGGCGAATAAAGAGGCGTTGGTGAGCGCGGGGAAGCTTTTTATGGAGGCAGTGAGGCAAGGTGGAGCCACTCTGCTGCCGGTGGACAGTGAGCATAACGCCATGCATCAATGTTTACCGAAAGATAGTTCTGGGCGACCCGAGATGAGCAATGTAGAAAAAATTTTTCTGACGGCTTCCGGTGGACCTTTCCGTGGACGGTCGCGGCAGTCGCTACATATGGTGACACCCGAGGAGGCCTGCGCGCATCCTAATTGGTCTATGGGGCAGAAAATCTCGGTCGACTCGGCTACGCTTGCCAATAAAGGTCTCGAGCTGGCAGAAGCCTGCTGGTTGTTTGACCGTACGCCGGATGAAATCGAAATTGTGGTACACCCTCAAAGCGTTGTGCATTCGATGATTCGATATCGTGACGGTTCGGTGCTTGCTCAGTTGGGGCAGCCCGACATGCGAACCCCGATAGCCTACTGCCTAGCGTGGCCCGATCGGGTGGATGCGGGCGTCGAGCCCCTTGACTTGGTCATTGCGGGACGGCTCGACTTCGAGGCTCCTGATCTTGAGGCGTTCCCGTGCCTGACTCTGGCCCAACAAGCCATCGCTAAACCGGGTGGCATGTGTGTTTTCAGCGCGGCGAATGAGATCGCGGTTGCGGCTTTTTTAGCTGGCACTGTTCGATTTACTGATATTGACGTTGTGATCGAATCGACTCTGGCGGAGGTGAAACTGTCGGAACCTCAGAGTCTGAAAGCGGTCCAAGCACTCGACCAAGCTGCACGTGAGGTTGCCTCCTCGAGTCTTGCGGCATTGTCTTCTGGCTCGTAAATCAGAGGTAGGGCATTGATTAACACACTTCAAACCCTTGCGGTAGCACTCGTGACTTTTGCATCGGTGGTTGCGGTCCACGAGTACGGGCACTTTTGGGTCGCCCGACGCGCGGGCGTCAAGGTAATACGGTTTTCAATCGGATTTGGCAAGCCGTTGTTGCGATGGCAGGGAGCGGGTGGGACAGAGTATGTTCTGGCAGCGGTCCCTTTGGGTGGTTACGTCCGGATGGCAGATGAGCGCGTTGACGACCTTCCCGCAGCCGACTTGCCAGGTGCTTTCAATCGTCAGCCGGTGGGCATCCGTATGGCCATCGCAGTAGCGGGGCCGATGGCTAACTTTTTGCTGGCAATCTTAGTCCTGTGGGCCCTCTTTTTGCGCGGTGAAATGGGTGTTGTTCCTCAGATCGCATCTATTGCTCCTGATTCGTTGGCTGAGCGCGCAGGCTTGCAGTCTGGGCAGGAAATCAGGGCCATCGATGGACGAGATACACCCACTGTCGCCGCGGTAAACTTTGCCTTGCTGGAGCGTCTGGGGGACTCTGGCGTTCTGAGCTTCGCGACCGCTTATCAGGGCTCAGACACGTTGAGTCGTTACGAAGTTTCCATTAATCGGTGGTTGAAGGATGCTGAGCAACCGAACTTGCTGAGCGCGCTAGGTGTCACAATCAAAACTGCCCAGGTGGTACCCAAGATTGGCGAATTGACCGAGGCGGGGGCAGCGTTTGCGGCGGGTTTCAAGGCGGGCGATCTGATTTTAGAGGCTGATGGCCAGTCCATGCCACTTTGGATGGATTGGGTCACTTATGTCCGCGCGCGCCCTGGTCAACCCATTAGCGTGCTATTTGAGCGGGATGGTTCACGGCAAAACCTTGTCGTGACGCCCGCCACAGTAATGTCCGAAGGTGAACCGCTTGGCTTAGTGGGTATGTCTGTTGCCATACCCGTCATACCTGACTCACAGCAGCGGATTTTTCATCGTGGCCCAGTCGAGGCGCTGGTGGCTTCACTCAATCGCACCTTTGATTTATTGACATTCACTTTCAAATCAATCGGCAGGATGCTTCAGGGGTTGATCTCACCCAGCAATCTTGCGGGTCCCATTACGATTGCGCAGGTTGCGGCATCGACGGCCGAGGCAGGCTGGGTGTCCTGGTTCGGATTTTTGGCGCTTCTCAGTGTCTCGCTGGGTGCATTAAATCTCCTACCAATTCCAGTGCTGGATGGCGGCCAGTTGGTTTTTGGTTTGTTTGAGGTGCTGCTGGGTAAGCCGTTGCCAGAGCGCATTCAAATGGCGGGTTACCAGGTAGGCGTTGTTTTGGTGCTGAGCATCATGATGTTTGCCCTGTATAATGATCTATCTAATCTATAAAAACGCCGGATGATCAACCAACCTGCCATTGCTGGACAAGCTAAAGCGCTATCGAAGACGGTTTACGGAGCGGGCAGCATGTGCAAGGTCTTTCTCCTGAATACGAAGATAGTATGCGCTTAAATATTTATCACAGACAGCAGCCTGTCCGCTTCGGCGTCATGCTAATTATCGCGGCGTGCCTAGGGATTTCTAAGCCTGCTATGGCTGAGCTTAAGCCATTCGTAATTCAGGATATTCGCGTTGAGGGTCTCCAGAGGGTCACCCCAGGGAGTGTCTTTGCGGCGCTGCCCGTTGGGGTCGGTGACACGGCCGATACGCTGGTAGTCCGCGCGGCCGCCAAAAGTTTATTTGCGTCGGGTAATTTCGACGATATTTCGATAGCGCGGGATGGTGGCGTGCTGGTGGTGGTGGTTGCAGAGCGACCTAGCATCAGCGAGGTCACTATCGATGGTAATAAGGCGATCGAGACCGAGGCTTTGCTCGATGGATTGAAAGGAGCCGGATTGGCGGTCGGCCAAGTCTTTCAGCGCTCTACATTGGAAGGCATGCAGCTCGAGTTACAGCGTCAGTATGTCCTGCAAGGTCGCTACGATGCGACTATTGATTCTGAGGTGATTGCCGAGCCTCGCAATCGTGTTTCGATCGCTATCGATGTGAACGAGGGCACGGTTGCAACTATCCAGCACATCAACGTGGTGGGTAACGATATCTTTTCTGATGAGGATTTACTCGACCTGTTCGAGTTAAAAACGGGCGGCTGGTTCTCATTCTTCACCAGCGACAACAAGTATTCTAAAGAAAAGTTGACATCCGATTTGGAGACGCTGTCCTCCTATTATCTCGACCGCGGCTACCTGCAGTTCAATATTGATTCAACGCAGGTTGCAGTCTCACCGGATAAGGAAGAGGTGTACATCACTGCCAATGTCACCGAGGGCGAGAAGTTCACGATAAGTGAAGTAGGTTTGAGCGGTGATCTGGTGTTACCGGAGGAGGACCTCAACCGTTTTTTGATCGTTCAGCCTGAGCAGGTATATTCGCAGCAACTTGTTACCGCTACGGAGGACTATCTCACTCGCCGACTCGGCAATGAGGGTTACAACTTCGCCAAAGTGACGGGCATGCCCGAGGTCGACGAGGACAGTAGCACCGTGGTCATGAAGTTCTTCATCGATCCCGGAAAGCGGACCTACGTTCGCCGCATTAATTTTGCGGGCAATATGAATACTATTGACGATGTGCTTCGCCGAGAAATGCGCCAGATGGAGTCAGCGCCCGCCTCTTCAGCAGCCATTGAACAGTCACGTATACGTTTGGAGCGTCTGGGGTTCTTTAAAACGGCCGTGGTGGAAACGACTGAGGTACCGGGCACCGATGACCTGATCGACGTGAATTTTGCGGTGGAAGAGCAGTCTTTTGGCTCGATTGGGGGCAGTCTCGGTTATGCGCAAGACGCGGGTCTGATTCTAGGGCTAAACCTTCAGCAGAACAATTTTCTTGGCACTGGTACCCGAGTCGGTGTCTCGGTCAATTCATCACGGTGGCAAGATGTTGTCAGCTTTAATTATACGAATCCCTACTTTACCGAGGACGGCGTGAGCCGAGGCTTCGGGGTGTTTTACCGAAAAACAGATTTGTCCAAGATCAATGTTGCTAGCTATACCACAGATACCTGGGGCGGCAGCGTTAACTTTGGCTATCCGATCAGTGAAACCCAGAGATTGGGGTTCTCGGTAGGTGTAACGGATACGAAAATCACCTCCGGTCAGTATGCTGTTCAGGAAATCTCGGGTAGCCCCAGGTTGGCCCCCGAGATTGAGTATTGGTACTACTCAATGTTGCAGGCTGATGGCACGTATTCGGCTGCGGAAATACTGCAACCTATTGACACCATTCCCTTGTCTGCACTCTCGCCCCCCACTAACAAGGGATTTCTCGATCTCAATGGCGACCAGTACCTTAATTGGACACTGACTGCTAGCTGGCTTCAGTCTACTCTTAATCGTGGCCAGCTTGCCACGCGTGGTGCCTCGCAATCTCTCTCATTAGAGGTAGCAGTGCCCCTGTCAGATTTGGAGTTCTACAAGCTGAATTACCGCGGTGAGATCTACTTCCCACTCTTTGGTGATTTTACTCTGCACCTGCGTGGTGAAGTTGGTTACGGCGACGGCTACGCTGATACGACGGAGTTGCCGTTCTATGAGCATTTCTTTGCCGGAGGCTTTGGTTCGGTGAGGGGTTATGAGAACAATACGCTAGGTCCGCGCTCCACCCCACCGGCTGTCTATCGAGCCAACACGGCGGTCACAGGTATTGACGAGAATGGCAGACCCACTGAGTATGGAGGTGCTGATGGCCGTGGTTACGGATACGCGGTGGATCCCCTGACCGGGCAGATTCCGGTACAACAGTTTTACACTGAGCCGGACCCTTTTGGAGGCAACGTTCTGATCGAGGCCAGCGCTGAAATCCTCTTCCCAATGCCTTTTATTAAAGATCGGAGCTCGTTGAGATCCGCGTTGTTTCTTGATGCAGGGAACGTTTTCAATACCAATTGCCGTGAAAATCAGGTGAATTGTTTTGGTATTGAGGCTGGGGAATTGCGGTACTCTGTTGGCATCGGCGTGACTTGGCTGTCAGGATTTGGTCCGTTGACTTTCAGTTTGGCTAAGCCACTAAATGCCAGTCCAATCGATGAACGAGAAGTCTTTCAGTTCACGCTTGGAAGAGGCTTTTGAATATAGAAAAAGATGGAGATCGTCCAATGAATGCACGTGCTTGGTTGGTTGCCCTGCTCATAGTTGTGCTGCCCTCAACTGTCCTAGCTCAAGGTCGGATTGCCGTCGTGAATCTCGAGCAAGCGATTTTGCAGACAGATGTTGCTCAGCAGCGGCTGCAGGAATTCGAGAGCAACGAAGATTTTGCGTCGGACAAGTCGCAGTTTGATGCGCTGCGAGCCGAGTTAGACCAGTTGGTAAAGGATTTCCAGCGAGATCAAGCTGCAATGAGTGAGGAAGATCAGGTTGCTGCACGCCAAAAAATGGCGAGTAAACAGTCCGATTTAGAATATGTCGCGAAAAAGTTGCAGACTCTGCAGACTCAAAACGCGCAGCGTGTGATGCAGGAACTTGCACCGCAAGCACAAGAAGTGCTTCGCGAAATCATCGAGACTGACCAGATTGGGTTGTTGCTCCAGCAGCAAGCGGTGATCCATGCCGATCTGGGCTACAACATCACGGCTAAGGTCTCAGACAAGATGAATCAGCTAGGCGCCGAGTAAAGCCCGTGCCTACCCTTGGGGAGCTCGCGACATATCTGGAACTCGAGCTTCGCGGGGATCCCGATACACCCATTCAGGGTTTGGCGGCGCTCGATATCGCAAAACAAGAGCATCTCAGCTTTGTTTCGGAAAAAAAGCACCTTCATCGTCTGGCGAGCACGCAAGCTGGCACTGTTATTCTGCATCCGGATTGGCTTGAGATCTGGTCTGGTAATGCGCTGCTAAGTGCTGCCCCTTACATTACTTATGCCCATGTGACTCGGATCTTTGATAATCACCCCAGACCCTCAGGTCATGTTCACGACGCGGCGATTGTTGCAGACAATGCGCAGCTTGGTGATAAGGTGACGATTGACGCCGGTGCCTGCATTGAGCCGGATGTTGTGCTCGGTGATCGTGTTTGGATTGGTGCGGGTGCTTACGTCGGTCATGGCGCGAGCATTGGGGAAGACACAGTAATTAAGCAGGGCGCAGTGATTTGTCATGCCGTGAAGATCGGCCAACGCTGCACGATTCATCCCAACACAACGATCGGCGCGGATGGATTTGGCTTCGCGCCTAGCGATGGGGGCTGGGTAAAAATCGAGCAACTTGCGACGGTGTTGATTGGTGACGATGTTGAAATTGGTGCCAACTCCACCGTTGATCGCGGCGCATTAGAGGACACGGTTGTCGGTGATGGCGCCATTATCGACAACCTTGTACAAATCGCACACGGGGCGCGTGTCGGTCGTCAGACGGCTATTGCCTCCCAGGCAGGTGTTTCAGGCAGTACTCAAATTGGAGACCGGTGTGTGATTGCAGGGCAGGCCGGTTTGGTAGGGCATATTGTCATTGCTGATGACGTGCACATTGGTGGCCAAGGCAGGGTAGCGAGCTCAGTGACCGAAGCGGGGCACTATGGATCCGGTACGCCTATTCAGCCTATGAGGGCTTGGTTGAGAAGTGCCTCAAGATTTACCCAATTGGACCAGATCGCGAAGCGTATAGTGGAATTGGAGAAAGCCACGGGTCTCGATCAGCAAAAGGATGACAAGGTGTGATATTCGACATTGAAGAAATCCGTAATCGACTCCCGCACCGATATCCTTTTTTACTGGTCGACCGCGTTGTATCAATTGAGCCGGGAGAGCGCATTCACGCCTACAAAAACTTGACGATTAATGAACCCTTTTTTGATGGACATTTCCCAGGGAAACCGGTTTTTCCAGGCGTATTATTGCTGGAAGCTATGGCGCAGGCCGCCGGTATTCTTGGTTTCGTTACCATGGATAAAACGCCTGCGGATGGATCGATGTATTATCTTGTCGGCTCCGATAACCTTCGGTTCAAGCGACCCTGTGTTCCCGGTGAACAGGTAATGATGTATGCGACCATCGTGAGTGAGCGGCGGGGCATTTGGAAGTTCGAGGTTGAGTCCAAAGTGGATGAAGAGCTCGCTGCGTCAGCTACTATACTGTGTGCGAACCGCTGAGTAGTGATCCACGAGACCGCCATCATCGACCCTTCTGCGCGCCTGCACGACTCTGTGGCGGTCGGCCCCTGGACGCTGATTGGCCCGGAAGTTGAAATCGGTGAAGGCACTCGGATTGAGTCCCACGTTGTGGTCAAGGGGCCAACGCGCATTGGGGTTCGCAACCATATTTACCAATTCTCTACGGTAGGCGAGGGGACGCCAGACCTGAAGTATCGGGGCGAGCCGACTGAGCTCCACATCGGCGATGAAAACGTGATTCGCGAGAATGTAACTATTCACCGTGGGACGGTACAGGATCGATCACTGACGGCGATTGGTGACCGGAATTTATTTATGGCATATGTTCACGTTGGCCACGACAGCGTGATAGGCAACGATACCATTCTCGTTAACAACACGGCGTTGGCAGGCCACGTTGAGGTTGGGGATTGGGCGATTTTGTCGGGTTACACACTGGTGCATCAGTTCTGCAAAATTGGTACTCACAGTTTCAGCGGCATGGGAACGTCAATCGGCAAGGATGTGCCGGCCTTTGTTACGGTTGCAGGTAGCCCTGCAGAGGCAAAGACTATCAATTCCGAGGGACTACGACGGCGAGGTTTTGACACAGACGAAATCGGCGAGCTGAGGCGGGCGTTCAAAATTATCTACCGGCAGGGTCTCACATTGGACGCCGCGCTCGAGCGACTGCAAGGCATGGTGGCTGAGACCCCCAGTATTCAGGTGCTCATCGACTCTCTCAAACATTCACAGAGGGGCATAGTCCGTTAGTGTCTACCCCTCCGCTGCGACTGGGTATTTGCGCAGGAGAGGCCTCAGGCGACATTTTGGCCGGTGCGGTTCTTAATGCCTGGCGGCAAGCAGGCAGGACCTTGGAGCTCAGCGGCATTGGCGGGCCAGAAACGGCCGCCCTCGGTCTGCGCTCCCTGGCTCCGATGGACAGGCTAGCGGTGATGGGCTTGGTTGAGCCCCTTAAGCGCCTCCCCGAGTTACTGAAAATTCGCCGACGACTCATAGCGCAGCAACTCGAACTCCGGCCTCAGTTGTTCTTGGGGGTTGATAGCCCTGACTTCAATTTGCCCATTGAAAGGCGGTTAAGAGCATCGGGTGTAGCGACAGCTCATTTGGTGAGTCCTTCCGTTTGGGCATGGCGAAGTAGACGCATCCGGAGTATTCGCGCCTCAGTGGATAAAATGTTGTGCCTGTTCCCCTTTGAAGTTGAACTATACCGGCAAGCGGGTATCGATGCAGTGTGTGTTGGCCACCCTTTGGTAGATGAACTCAAGAAGTTGGCCTCGGCCAGCGCGATCAGACAGCAGCTGGGTCTGCCGTCTGATCGCACCATCCTTGGTATCTTACCCGGTAGTCGCGAGAGTGAAGTACGCAATCTGATGCCTCAGTTTGTAAAGACGATAACGGAACTGAATCGACGCCACCCAGAGCTACATTTCGTAGTGCCAGCCTCTAGTGAGGATCGACGTGAACAGATAGTGGCGTTACTTAGTCACGATGAACTGCCGATCACTGTGGTATTGGGTCGAGGCAGAGAGACCATGCGTGCGAGTGATGTATTGCTGGTCGCTTCGGGAACCGCGACTTTAGAAGCGATGCTTTTACGGAAGCCGATGGTCGTTGCTTATCGCATAGCGCCGGCCTCATGGGCGGTGCTTTCGAGAATGGTGAAAACGCCCCACGTTGCATTGCCCAATATTTTGGCGGGCCGGGCTGTGGCGCCGGAGCTTTTGCAATCTGAGGCGAATGCCGAGCGAATGGTGCATGAAGTATGCGTTTTGCTCGAAAATGCCGGTGCTCAGCAAGTCAGCCATTTCGATGAACTGGCGGAGCAAATTGGCGGAAATTTTGCCGGCCGTAGTATCGCCGCCCTCGCGTCATTGGTTGGTTGATTGTGCGTCTGGATGGTCTTATTGAAGACACGTCCTCGCAGATTGTTGCCGGTGTTGATGAGGTCGGACGGGGTGCTCTGGCCGGTGATGTGGTTGCGGCGGCAGTAATTTTGTCTGATCTAGCTCCGGCGGGGGTCACCGACTCGAAAGCACTTACAGCAAAGCGCCGTCAGTGCATGGCGGATGTGATCCGGAACGAGGCCGTCAGTTGGGCTCTTGGCAGGGCGTCAGTGGCTGAGATTGATGAGCTAAATATTCTCGAAGCGTCGCTACTGGCTATGCGACGAGCCGTGGAAGGGCTGCGTGTCGCGCCGACGCTGGTATTGGTTGATGGCAACCGTCTGCCTCGGTGGTCTTTTGAGTCACGTGCTATTGTGAAGGGAGACCTTCATGAGCCTGCGATTGGGGCTGCCTCAATATTGGCCAAAGTGCAGCGCGATGGCGAAATGCAGACGCTACATGATCAGTATCCCGAGTACGGATTTGATAACCATAAAGGCTACCCGACCAAAGCGCATTTGGTAGCTTTGAAGCGGTTGGGCGTTACGCCGATCCACCGCCGGAGTTTTGCGCCAGTGAAACGCTTGCTGGCATACCCCGAGTGGGATAGCGTCCCCCTATGACCTCGTTTGTTCATCTTCGTCTTCACACAGAATATTCTTTGATTGATGGTTTGCTGCGCATTCGCCCCGCCCTGAATCGGGTGGCGGAGTGGGGTATGCCTGCCGTCGCTATCACGGATCACCACAATTTCTTCGGCCTAGTGAAGGCTTACAAAGTGGCAGCGGATTTGGGTATCAAACTCATCGTCGGCGCTGACGTGCACGTGCTAGACCCTCAGGATCATGAACGGCACTCCGAATTATGCTTGTTGGCGCAAAATGAGACAGGGTACCAAAACTTGATGCTTTTATTGTCCTGCTCTTATCAGCAGGGGCAGTACCTCGGTCGTCCCCGAGTGCAACAGGAATGGATCGCAGAGTATGCCGATGGCGTCATTGCGTTGTCTGGAGGAAAGCAAGGCGATATCGGGCAGGCTCTACTCAATGGCCGCGACGCTGACGCTCGAGCTGCTCTTGAGCGCTGGCGGGAGAGCTTTAAAGACCGTTTCTATATTGAGTTACAGCGCACGGGCCGGGCCGACGAGGAGAATTACGTCCATGCTGCCGTGGGGTTGGCGTCGGAGCGATCTTGCCCCGTCGTTGCGACCAACGATGTGCGGTTTCTGGATGCTGAGGAATTTGAGGCGCATGAGGCACGCGTGTGCATCGGAGAAGGGCGGACGCTCGATGATCCTCGCAGGCTCCGATTGTATTCAGATCAGCAGTATCTGCGAAGCGTTGAGGAGATGACTCAGCTGTTCGCCGACATACCCGAGGCGTTGGAGAACACTGTCGAGATTGCCCGACGCTGCTCGGTATCAATCAATCTCGGGAAACCCTCTCTGCCAAATTATCCCGTTCCTGAAGGGGAGACGATCGAGCAGTTTCTGAGCCGCCTCTCTTTTGAGGGACTACAACAACGTTTTTCCAATTTGACAATTGAGGAGTTGGTGGACTATCGCGAGCGACTCGACTTCGAGCTCAATACGATTAACGAGATGGGTTTCCCAGGCTATTTTTTGGTGGTAATGGATTTCATCCGATGGGCCAAGGAACAGGACATCCCCGTTGGTCCGGGACGTGGATCGGGTGCGGGCTCGCTGGTCGCGTATGCGCTAGGTATTACTGACTTGGATCCGATTGCGTATGGCCTGCTCTTTGAGCGATTTCTCAATCCCGAGCGCGTCTCGATGCCGGACTTTGATGTCGATTTCTGCATGGAGCGGCGTGATGAGGTGATCGAATACGTTGCGCAAACTTATGGTAGGCACGCCGTCTCTCAAATAATTACCTTCGGCACCATGGCCGCCAAGGCGGTCGTGCGGGACGTAGCGCGCGTTCAAGGTAAACCCTATGGACTAGCTGACCGCATGTCGAAGCTGATCCCGTTTGAGGTGGGAATGACCCTCTCGAAGGCTCTCGAGAGAGAGGAGCAGCTGGTCAGGCTGCTCGAGGAGGACAGCTCGGCGCAGGAAATCTGGGACATGGCGGTGCAGTTGGAGGGAGTAACCCGTAACGCCGGCAAACATGCGGGCGGCGTCGTTATTGCGCCCAGCGAACTGACTGACTTTTCACCGATTTTCTGTGATGAGGACGGCTCGGGTGTTGTCACGCAGTATGACAAGAATGACGTCGAGGAAGCCGGCCTTGTTAAGTTCGACTTTCTTGGCCTGCGTACACTCACCATCATCCAGTGGGCGACACAAATGATCAACGCTCGCGCGCAGAAGTCTCTGGATATCGATCGGATTGCACTGGATGATCCTCAGGTCTTTAAGTTACTGCAGGCTGGCGATACCACCGCTGTTTTCCAGTTGGAAAGTCGTGGCATGAAAGAGCTGATAAAGAACCTGCGTCCTGACTGTTTCGAAGACATTATCGCTTTGGTGGCATTGTTCCGTCCCGGCCCGTTGCAATCTGGCATGGTCGAAAACTTTATCAACCGAAAGCATGGCCGGGAGCCCATCTCTTATCCTGATGCCCAGTACCAGCACGAGTGGTTGAAGCCGATCTTAGAGCCGACCTACGGCATCATCCTGTATCAGGAGCAGGTGATGCAGATCGCACAGGTGTTGGCAGGCTACACGCTGGGTGGTGCGGACCTTCTGCGGCGCGCGATGGGCAAAAAAAAGCCTGAGGAAATGGCCAAGCAGCGAAGTGTCTTTGAGGCGGGAGCTGCAGCGCTTGGAATCAATCCCACTTTGGCAATCAAGATATTTGATCTGGTCGAGAAGTTTGCTGGGTATGGATTCAATAAGTCTCACTCCGCCGCCTACGCGCTGGTGTCGTATCAAACAGCCTGGTTAAAAACCCACCATCCCGCCGAGTTCATGGCAGCGGTAATGAGCTCCGAGATCGACAATACAGATAAGCTACTGACTTTTCGCGATGAAGCGAAGCGGATGGGACTGGCGGTGCAGCCGCCCTCCATCCAATCGGGCCATTATGCGTTCTCGGTCGACGACGAGGGTCAGATTCGATACGGCCTCGGTGCGATTAAAGGGTTGGGTGAAGGTCCGATCGACAGCCTGCTTGCTGCGCGAGCCGAAGGACCTTATACCAGTCTGTTCGACGTATGTGCGCGCACAGATCCACGAAAGGTTAATCGCAGAGCATTGGAAGCGTTAATCAAGAGCGGCGCCTTGGATGAGCTGGGCGTCGAGCGTTGGATTTTGTTGGCCGCTTTGGATGACGCGATCAGGGGCGCAGAACAGGTTGCCAGTAATTCCGCGGCGGGTATCGACGATCTTTTTGGAGATCTGATTACGGCCAGTGATGAGACGGACGACCTTTATCAGGAGCACCGCAGAGCGCGTCCCTGGACGCTGACGGAGCTACTAAATGCTGAAAAAGAGAGTTTGGGGAGTTTTTTGAGCGGTCACCCCATGGAGGCTTATGAGGCAGAGGTCCGCAAATTTGCACCGCGACGTATTCGCGAACTACAGCCGACAAATCAGGCGGTGGTAGCCGGACTGATTCTCGATATCCGCACCATCAAAACCCAAAGGGGGCCGATGGCGGTTTTGACCCTTGATGACGGTTCGGGCCAGATCGAGGCGACTGTCTATAACGATGTGTTCACCGAACATCGCGATCTGTTAATAAGGGATCGCATCGTTCTGCTCGAGGGGCGTCTGCAGACAGACGACTTTAACGGCGGGCTGGCGATGCGCACTAAAACAGCCCGGTCTCTTGAGCAGGCGAGGAAAGCCAAGGTATCTGAGTTGCGATTGCGTGTTGCCAGTCACCGCGTGGACGAAAGGTTCAATAAGACGCTCGCCAATACGCTGCGAACGGCAGTTGGCGGGGAGTGTCCGGTAGTGATGGAGTATGTGCAACCGGAGGGTTCCGTATCAGTTCGCTTGGGGGGAGCGTGGCAAGTCCATCCCAGCGATGCGCTACTCGATGAGCTGCGGATTGCAGTTGGTAACGATGCGGCGGACTGGGTGTATGAGACTTAGTATTCTCATCCTCTACGCAATGGTGATGGGGTGCGGCGATAAGCCTCCCCCCTGCTCCAGCGAGGGTGCCGGTCGTACTGCCCCGAGTGCTGGTTGTCTGGTGCTGAAGAATTATGCGGTGTTGCTTGTTCAGGGCTGGCTCGGAGATTGGGCGCTTCCGGGCGGGAGCGTTAAATCGGGTGAGAGTGCCTTATGTGGTGCCGAGCGCGAGGTTTTTGAGGAGACGGGTATCTCCGTGAGGGCTACGCAACTCGCGACCGTGTTTGATAATGGATTTCACCTTTATTGGTGTCGTGCCGGGGCAAATGTCGCCCCACGCATTCATCGTCCGCTCGAGGTGAGAAAGGTGGCATGGCAGCAACTCGACGGGTTGGAGGACGAGCAGTGGCGATATCCTGGACAGGGCGCGCTTATTCGCGACCTCCTATCGAGTGTTAAGTATTCAATTGAAGATTGACCGAGGATTATGCCGGTATGAGTGATCAAAAAATTGAAGCGGCGGTATTTCGCCGTTTACTCTCGCATCTGGACAGCCGGAAAGATGTTCAGAATATTGATCTGATGAACTTGGCAGGTTTTTGTCGTAACTGTCTGTCAAAGTGGTATGCCGAGGCGGCGGCTGAAGAAGGGCGATCGCTTGATAAAGAGACTGCTCGTGAAATTGTTTACGGTATGCCCTATGCGGAGTGGAAGGCGAAATACCAGACCGAAGCGACGACTGAGCAAGCCGCGCTATTTGAGGCCCAGCAGGCTCAGTCAGATGGAGAGTAGCGCCAATGTATCGTTTAGCGATAGGACGTCTGCGTATTTCGCTTTGAGGTCATAGAGATTGGCGTCGTGAGCTTGAATATCGCGATCACCACAAGCCTCTATCGGCATCACTACGTGATAGTTGTTTTGCAAACCGTCTACTGCTGTGGCGCGCACGCATCCGCTGGTTGTCAAACCCGTGACGACGACTGAGTCAACGTCGCGGGTCCTGAGCCATGCGTCCAGCTCGGTACCGTGAAAGCTGCTCGTGTGGCGTTTCTCCAATCGCAAATCACTGCCTTCGATAGGCAGTCTTGAGTCAAAACGAATCCACTCAGAATCTGGGGTCAGTAAATTCAGGGCAGGGATGCGTGCTCTGAAGACGGAGGCCTGTTGGTCATCGCGATAAACTACCGTGGTCAGAACTACCGGTAAAGCGGCGTCATGAAAGAAATTCATAAGCCGTACATTTGCCTCGACGACTTCATCCGCCTCCGAACCCAGTGGACATGACGGATCCGTAAACCCCTTTACGACGTCGACAACGATCAGCGCAGGTTTAATGCCAAAGCCACCATCGACCCTTTTCAGTGCTTTTCTAATCGCCATGGCTGGCGCCCTTCACTCATGTACCGTTACCATCCAAATCATGAGTGATCGTGGAGGGAAGTGCCAGATGCCAAAGAGCCCCGGTTTCCATCACTGAGAGCGCAATGAGGGATACCCCTTTAACACCCGTTGATGTGGCGGTATTGGTTGACGCTGACTGGCCTGAATGGCGGGCTGCTCTTGAGGACATAAGACGCGAATATGGTGACGAGGGCGTCCGCGCCTTACTGAGACGACTTCAGGAGTATAGCGTCGATCAAGGCGTTACGTTATCTGACGCTTTATTGAATACGCCCTACATCAATACCCTGTCTTTAAATGAGCAGCCGCATTATCCGGGCGATCTTGATATCGAAAAACGAATAGAAAACATTATTCGTTGGAATGCAGCAGCAATGATCTTGCGGGCGCATGACGAAGGCACGGGTTTAGGCGGACATATTGCCACATATGCTTCTTTTGCAACGGCGTATGAAACGGCGTTCCACCACATTTTTAGCGCACAAGGTCTAGGGGATCTGGTGTTACCGCAGCCGCATGCAGCGCCAGGTATCTACGCGCGCGCGTTTCTGGAGGGGCGCCTCAGTGAAAAGCAGTTGCGGAATTACAGACGGGAGCTGGGTGACGGAGGCGGACTGTCGTCCTACCCTCATCCCCGCTCTATGCCCCAGTTCTGGCAGGTTCCCAATGCGTCTATGGGGCTATCTGTTCCCATGTCCATCTACATTGCCAGATTTGCCAAGTACCTGCAGCATCGAGGCCTGCTGGCGTCTAATGACTCACGCATATGGTGCTTCATCGGGGACGGCGAGGCTGATGAGCCGGAAGTACTGGGCACCATCAACATTGCGGGTCGTGAACGCCTGGATAACTTAGTGCTGGTCGTGAATTGTAATCTGCAACGCTTAGACGGTCCGGTCAGAGGAAATGGAAAAATCATCCAAGAATTGGAGCGTGCGTTCCGCGGTGCTGATTGGCAGGTGCTAAAGGTGATCTGGGGCAGCGGTTGGGACGCATTGCTAGCCTCTGATCGCGAGGGCGTGCTGCGTCATCGGATGGAAGAGTGTTTGGACGGAGATTATCAGAGGTATTCTATCTTGCCCGGCGACAAGCAGCGTGAACATTGGGTGCACGGCGACCCCCGACTTGAAAAGCTGATGAATACCTTGACCGACGCTGAGGTTGCGCAGATCAAGCGTGGCGGGCAAGACCCAAAGAAACTCTATGCCGCCTACCTTAAAGCCTGTGAGAGCGAGGATCGGCCCACGGTCATTCTGGTAAAGACGGTCAAAGGAGACGGCATGGGGTCGGCGCTGCAAGGGAGAAATACGGCACATCAAAAGAAGGACCTCTCTCGCGAACAACGCATTGCGTGTGCGCGGGAGTGGGGTATTCCGCTTGATGACGATTCGATTGCAGCGGCCGAATTTTACCGGCCTCGAGAAGACAGTGCGGAGCTGACGTATCTCAGACAGCGGCGCGAGGCACTGGGTGGCTATCTACCGTCTAGGGAGGTCGTTTCGTCCAACCTCAACCCGCCTGATATGAAGATCTTCGAAGCTTTCGATGCGGGTTCTGACACGCGGGCGTTGTCGACGACTACTGCAATGGTGCGATTACTGACTAAGCTGCTGAAGGATCCCGAAGTCGGGCCGTTGATTGTGCCAATTGTGCCTGATGAGGCCAGAACCTTTGGTATGGACGCGCTGTTTAAGGTTGCTGGTATCTACTCACCTGACGGGCAGCGTTATACGCCTGTCGACGGGGAGGCCCTAAATAGTTACCGCGAGGCGATTGATGGGCAGATTCTTCAGGAGGGTATCTGCGAGGCCGGCGCGATTGCCTCGTTCATCGCTGCCGGCACCGCTTACGCTACCTTCGGTGTGCGCACTATACCTTTTTATATATTTTACTCGATGTTTGGGTTTCAGCGGGTCGGCGATTTGATCTGGGCGGCAGCTGACATGATGGCGAAAGGCTTTTTGCTAGGTGGCACCGCTGGCCGGACGACTCTCAATGGTGAGGGTTTGCAGCATCAAGATGGTCACTCACCCTTACTCGCTAGCACTGTGCCCTCGGTGCGTACCTACGATCCCGCTTTCTCATGGGAGTTGGCCGTCCTAGTGCGCTACGGGATCCAACGCATGTTTATAGAGGAGTACGATGAACTCTTCTATTTAATGATGTACAACGAAGCGCGCCCGATGCCGGCTCGGCTGTTAGACGCTAATCTTGAGGAGGGTATCGTTAGGGGTGGGTACCTGCTGGAACCTGCTTCTGGAGAGGGTCCAAGAATTAATTTATTGGGTTCTGGCACCATATTGTTCGAGGTACTTCAGGCTGCTGAACAGTTGCGAAGCGATGGATTCGCGGTGGCAGTGTACAGTATCACCAGTTATGTGGAGCTTGCGCGAGACGCCGAGCGCTGCGAGAAAGCATGCGCTGACGGTGATAAAAACGACGCAGCGTGGGTTATGCATCTGTTTGATGAGAGCGATGTGCCGACCATCGCTGCCACCGACTACGTGCGAGCCTTGCCCCGCATGATCGCGACATGGATCCCGGGGCCATACACCGTATTAGGTACTGACGGTTTCGGGCTGAGTGAGCGGCGAGAGGTGTTGCGCGAGTATTTTGGTGTTGACGCGGTCACAATCGCCGACGCCGCGAGGCATTTGTGTTCTCGACTTGACACCAAGCAAGAATGATTTGATGCCGCAACCGGTGCGGCGCTAAACTTCCCACGCGATCGCGGCTTCCAAAAACATACGAAGTCCGGTCGCAGAGGAGTGAGCTATGGCAGAAACGATAATCATCAAAGAGGTTGCGGCTCGCGATGGACTACAAGCGCAGCCGAAACATCTGACTGTCGAGCAGCGCATCGCGTTGATCGCCGCGCTTGCAGACACTGGTGTTCCAGAACTTGAAATCGGTTCGTTCGTCTCGCCCAAAGCCGTGCCCCAGATGGCCGGCACTGATGAAATTGCGGCGAGTTTGCCGGCTGCGAATCTCGCTTACAGCGCTCTGGTGCCAAACATGAAGGGTTATGAGCTTGCGGTAAGATCGGGTGTGCGTAGTCATGCGATTGCCTTGGCTGCCACAGAAGAAATGAATCGGAATAATATTCGCAAGAGTCTTGAAGAGACCTTTGTGATGGGGGAAGAAATTCTGGATCGCGCCGCTGTGGATGGTGTTGCCATCCACGCTTATCTTGCAGTGGCTTTTGAGTGTCCTTACGAAGGCCCCGTGGACGAATCTTTGGCACTCCAACTAGTTGAACGACTCATGGCGCACAAGCCCGCTCGATTGATGATTGCGGATACCATTGGCGCAGCTCACCCCGCAGCCGTGACGTCAATGATGCAGAAGCTTATTGAGCGTTACGGCCCTGACCATCTCGGGTGCCACTTTCATGATACTCGTGCCATGGGTCTTGCGAATGTGTACGCGGCGCTGCAGGCAGGTGTTCGCCGATTTGATGCTTCTGCAGGAGGACTCGGAGGCTGCCCCTTTGCCCCGGGCGCCAAGGGCAATGTGGCTACCGAGGATGTGGTGATGATGTGCCAAGCGATGGGTTTCCACACGGGCGTGCAAATGTCTAAGTTGTTGGGCGCTGTGGATTTACTTAGCGAGATGATTGGTGCTCCACAGGGTGGTCGGGCACACACCTGGTTGTCCAAACAGTGCGCGTGATCTGAACCGTGCGCGTCAGCGAGGCTATTACGGGCCGTCAGAGCATACGAGCCTTTTTGTCCGACCGCCCGGTTAGTGATGAAAAAATCGAATCGCTATTGAATGTTGCGGGCAGAGCGCCGTCGGGGTCGAATATACAGCCATGGCAGGTTTACGTTGTGCGCGGTGAACGAAAATCCCGTATCACCGAAGTCTGCTCAGACCGATTTCTCTCCGGAGACGAGGGTGCCTACGAATATCATTATTATCCGAAGGACTGGCGCGAACCTTACATAGGGCGTCGGCGTCAGACGGGCTTTGGCCTTTACGGGCTTCTGGGCGTGGATCGTTACGATACCGCGTCAGTACAAAGCTACAGGGTGCAGAACTATCAATTCTTCGGCGCACCCGTCGGGCTATTTTTCACGATCGACCGCGATATGGAGCAGGGAAGCTGGCTTGATTACGGCATGTTCATGCAATCCTTCATGCTTGCGGCGCGTGAGGCGGGTCTTGAGAGTTGTGCTCAGGCGGCCTTCTGCCCCTACCATGATAGCGTGATGCCCCTCCTGGAGGCGCCCCAAGAACAGATGTTGGTGTGCGGCATGTCGCTGGGATACGCGGATCCCGATGCGCTCGTAAATACCTATCGCACCGGGCGCCTGGAAGCGAGTGAATACATGACGGTACTGGAGTAGGAATTAGCTAGCTCGGGCCACCATTTGCTTGGCAATAATCGTGCGCTGAATTTCATTCGTTCCCTCGCCAATGCAAAGAAGCGGCGCGTCTCGGTAGAACCGCTCAATTTCGTACTCTGGTGAGTAGCTATAGCCACCAAATACCCGCATGGCATCCAAGCTATTCTGCACAGCCGCCTCCGACGCGAAGAATTTCGCCTGACCCGCTTCTAGGTCGCATCGTTCCTGTCGATCAAACTTGTCGGCAGCCTGATGAACTAGGAGCTCTGCTGCAGCCGCACGAGTCGACATCTCGGCGAGTTTCAGCTGGATCGCCTGGTGTTCCGCTATGGGTTTGCCAAAAGTTTTGCGATCCATCGCATAATGCAGGGCCATATTGGTGGCGCCTTTTGCCATGCCTGCACCCCGCGCAGCGATATTGATTCGGCCAAGCTCCAAGCCGCCTGCGACCTGCTGGAAGCCTTTACCCTCCTCGCCGCCCACCAGGTTGCCTTTCGAGACCCGAAAATCATCGAAAATCAATTCGGCACTGTCGATCGATCGGTACCCCAATTTCTTAAGTTTCTTCCCTACGCTGAAGCCCTCGCCTTTCTCACAGATAAATAAACTCATACCTTTATGACGGGGTGAGGCGTCCGGATCAGTTTTGGTTAGCACAGCCAGGCAGTTGCCTTTGATGCCATTTGAAATCCAGGTCTTGGTGCCATTCAGAACGTAGTTGTCGCCCTCTTTTTTAGCCACCAATCGAATACCCTGCAGGTCTGATCCTGCGTCAGGCTCGGTGAGGCCAATACCGCCGCGGAGTTCACCCGTGGCAAATTTTGGCAGGAAATGCTCCTTTTGTGCCTGAGTGCCAGCACGCTCAACACAACTCGCCATGATGAGATGCGAGTTGAATATGCCCGAAGGCGCCATCCAAACTTCGCAGATGCGCGACACGATTCTTGCATAGGTTGAAGCGCTAAGCCCTAGACCACCGAACTCTTCCGAAATCGTGGCACCAAAGAGCCCCAGTTCTTTCATTTGCTCGACAAGATCAGTGGGGTACTCGTCTGCCTGATCATGCTCGCGTGCAATGGGCTTGAGCTCCTGCTCGACCCATTTGTCGATTGTCGCCAACATTTGCTGCTCAACAGAACTATCGTGACTCATGGAATGCCTCCTGAATATAAGCTTTAGGACGCAGCGCGCTTGGGAATGAGAATCTGACGCTCAAAAACGCACACCTCGGTGTCGTCCTGATTAATCCCTCGCGTCAGCACGCTGACGATCCCCGCATTAGGACGCGAGCGCGATGTGCGCTTATCGAGAACCTCTGTATTCGCATACAACGTGTCCCCCGGAAAAACGGGGGCGGGTAGTCTTATTTCTTTCCATCCAAGATTTGCAATCGCAGCCTCGCTGACATCTGAGACGCTCATACCCACGATGACTGCCACGGTGAGTGGGCTCGCCACGAGTGGCCGTCCGAACTCAGTTCCAGCGGCGTACTCCTCATCGAAATGGAGCGGATGCGTGTTCATTGTGAGAAGTGTGAACCACGCGTTATCGTGTTGGGAAATAGTTCGCCCGGGAAGGTGATGGTAAATGTCGCCGATCGTGAAGTCGTCAAAATGGCGACCCTTCTGATGCGCGTAGCGTTCGCTAGCAAGTTTTTTGGCCATGTTCGGCTCCCTTAATGTCGGGTTGCAACGGGTTGTGGCGTACCGCGATACATCTAGAATGACTGGACAATTAAAGTCTGGTGGGTTGCAGGAGCCTATGCAAGCTGAAGCAGCAAAAAAGATAAGGAAGTCGACTATGGATGCAGATGCCCGGACACCGTTGTATAGAAAGATTTCCCACAGCCTGTTGGCTGGGATCAGAGAAGGAAAGTTTCCCGTAGGCAGTTTTCTACCGGGGGAGCTTGAACTCATTGATCGCTTCGATGCCAGCCGTCACACAATCCGGGAAGCGCTGCGAGTGCTCGAGGATATGGGGCTGGTGAAGCGACAGCGCGGTCGAGGCACTCTGGTGTTATCCACTGAAGCTGCGCCTGCGTTTGTACAAATGGTGCGCTCACCCTCCGAGCTTTTCAGTTACCCCGATAGCAGCCAGTTTCGGCTCCTAACTGACGGCCTTATCAAGGCTGACAAATCTTTGGCGCGTGAACTTGGCTGCCAGGTCGGCGATGAATGGGTTGAGATATCAGGACTGCGCACGCTGGGCTCAGATGGCATGCCCATTTGCTGGGCTAACGTTTATGTCATTCCTGAATATGGATCAATTTCTCAGCGCCTGGGTGGTAGTTCCCGGCCCGTTTACGAAATGATTGCCGAAACTTTTAAAGAGTCAATTGAGCACATCACTGTCCGACTTACCGCCGGTGTGCTGTCTGCTCAAAAGGCCGAGACCCTGGGCGTTGATGAGGGCACACCATCACTCAGCGTGAGTCGTTTTTATCAAGGAAGGGGCGGCAGAGTGTTTGAAGTATCGATGTCGGAACACCCTGCCAGCAATTTTAGCTATACCTTTGAATTTACCCGCGGTTGGCAGACGGCCGATCATTGGTCCTGGAGCAATTAAGATGAACGATACGCAGAGCGCCCCTATTCGCAGCTTCCTGTTTACGCCGGCAAATCACCCTCGGAGGGTTGAGAAGGTTTTTCAGGTGGGGGCAGACGCAGTCATTCTTGATCTGGAGGACGCTGTAGCAATCAGTGAGAAGCCCGCTGCGCGTCAGGATGTCGTGAATGCCTTCGGTAATCGACCAAACAGCGGGACTAGGCATTACGTGCGGGTTAACAGCATTGATACCCCGTATTGCGAAGAGGACATCAAGGCAACGGTCGGACCCTGGCTGGATGGTGTCGTATTACCCAAGGTCGAGTCGAAGACGTGTTTGTACGAGCTAGAGCGGATGTTGGCCGCTGCTGAGGCCGCGCATGGGTTGACCGTCGGCAGTCTTGACCTGATGCCTATTATCGAGACAGCGCGGGGTGTGGAATCCGCGAAAAAAATTGCTACCGCAGATAGCCGGATAAAGAGAATGGCGTTTGGCGGTGGCGATTACACGCTTGACCTGAACTACGAATGGCAGGCTGATGAAGCTGTTTTGAGCTATGCGCGTGCCAAACTGTCCCATGCCTCACGATTGGGTGATTTGGAGCCGCCCATCGATACAGTGGTTCTTCAGATCAGGGATAATGACCGCTTCTTGCAATCGGCGCGGCAGGGTAAACAGTTCGGATTCGGCGGCAAACTGTGTATTCATCCCGATCAAATCTCTCTGACTCACGAGGTGTTTACGCCGTCTGAGGCAGAAATTGCCCACGCAAGGGCGGTTGTGGCGGCATTTGAGGCCGCTGAAGCAGAGGGATCCGCCTCGATTCAGTTGGACGGCTATTTCATCGACTATCCGATTGTTTACAAGAGTCAACGTATTCTGGCTCTGGCCGAGAGGTTGCTTGTTTAGACCCTGCTGATTGCGTGATCGTCAGGGGCCGCGGGCCTGGCGTAAGGAGCATCGCCACGAGAATTTTTACAGCCGACTGAGCAGGCTCAGTCGGCATAAGGCGTGGCATCGTGTATTATGTCCGGACATTTGCGGAGCCACCTATGCAGGTATCCCACCTTACGCAACAAACCGGGCCATTGAGCCGCGCTATTGCTAAGCGGGCGATCGAATTGAATCGCAGTGCTGTGCCGGATGATGTGTGGGAATATCTCAAGCTATGCCTAGCGGATGCTGTGGGGATTGCTTTTGCATCGAGACATTACGAGTTTGCTAGAAAAGCTTTGGATTCATTAGGGCTTTTGGGCAGTGCAGGACAATCGAGCATCATTGGCCAAGAGGCGCCGGCGGCACTCCGCGATGCCGCGATGATGAATGGTCTGTTGATACACGGGTTGGACTTCGATGATACCCACTTAGCTTCCGTGGTTCACTGCACAGCCAGCGCATTCCCGGCGGCACTCGCAATTGCAGAGCAGCGAGGCATGAGTGGTGCTGACCTTATGCTCGCAACTCTGATGGCGATTGAGGTGGATGCGATGCTGGGTACTCAGGCCGGGGGCGTATTCCAACAGGTAGGGTTCCATCCCACTGGCGTCGTGGGTGTATTCGGAGCGACGGTGGCCGCCGCAAAGTTGCTTGGCGGGGACGGTGATGCCCTGGTGAGAGCACAGGGCGTCGCCCTCAGCTTGAGTAGCGGTAGCATGGCATTTTTGGATGATGGTAGCTGGACCAAACGCCTTCATCCGGGCTGGGCAGCATCGTCAGCGCTGCAAGCTGCGGCGCTGGGAGTTTCAGGTTTCGAGGGGCCGGGAGAGGCCTATGGTGGACGCTTCGGTTTTTATGCTCTGTATGCGCCGGGCACGTCGGTCGAGACCGAGAGGGTCTCGGCTAGTTTATTCAATGATTGGGCTTTGCGCACCGTCGCTATCAAGCCCTACCCGATTTGCCATTTTAATCACGCGCCGGTCGATTCAGCGCTCTTGCTGCGTCATAAGCATGAGCTGACCCCAGACAGGATTGATACGGTAACGATACTGCTCGACGAGCGGCAGTTTGGTGTAGTGGTTAACCCGATCGAGGGTAAAAGGGAGCCTTCGAGCGAGTATGACGCTAAGTTCAGTGTGCCGTACGCTGTTGCCACTGCGTTGTGTAAGGGCCGTTTTAGTCTCGCCGATTTAGAGGATACTGCGCGTTCGGATACAGAAGTACTCGCGCTAGCGCAGCGTATTGAATGCATTCACGATGAGCGGTCTCGCTATCCCGCCGCTTTCTCGGGTGGGGTAAAAATCAGGTTAACTGATGGTAGTGAGGTGGAGCATTTTGAGGCGGTCAATCGGGGTGCAGAGGGGCAACTTTTGTCCCAGGATCAGGTGCGAAAAAAGTTTCTCGATAACTGCGTCCTAACGATTTCCATCGAATCGGCCGAGCTTTTGTGGAACACGATGATGTCGTTGGATGAATTGAAGGATGTGTCAGCTCTCACCGCACTTTTGCGCGAAGAGGTCAATAGGGCAGCCTAGGCGCTGGGCGGGCTGATGACCACTATCACGACTGGTATGTGCCAGGGGCAGACGTGCGGATTTTCAAGACGTCAAGGGATCCACTAGTTAGAGATCCGTCGTCCAATCGTCATGCAACCGACCTCAGTAGCTGGCGGCGGGACAATGTATTTACCCTAAAAGCCAACCGTTTAAGGAGCAAAAATGTCAGTAAGAATAGAAAAAGATGGGTCTGTTTGGACAATCATTCATTCTCGGCCTGAGGCCCGTAACGCAATGGATCCAACAAGTGCTGATGAAGTCACAGCGGCATTTCTAGAGTTTGACGATGATCCGTCTGCCTCGGTAGCAGTTTTTTGGGGTGAAGGCGGCTCTTTTTGCTCAGGCTGGGACCTCAAGTATGTCTCGACACTGGATAAGCAATATCCTCTTAAAGAGTTGGATATTCCACAGGATGGCGGTAATCGTGGTAACGGTGGAGATATCCCGAGAGGTCCCTTGGGACCAAGCAGGCTAGAGTTAGATAAACCTGTTATCGCAGCTGTTTCAGGTCCAGCGGTTGCGGGTGGAATGGAATTAGCGCTGTGGTGTGATTTTCGAGTCATGGAGAGCACCGCCTATCTTGGAGTGTACTGCCGCCGTTGGGGCGTGCCATTAATTGATGGCGGCACTATCAGACTTCCCCGAATAGTTGGACAAGGCCGCGCGCTGGAGATCATCCTCACTGGACGACAAGTCATGGCGGAAGAATGTGAGCGCTTAGGGCTTTGTGAATATGTTGTTGAGGAGGGCGGATCGCGCGATAAGGCAGAGGCGCTTGCGGCCGAGATTGCTAGATTCCCACAAACATGCGTGCGGGCAGACCGAAGATCTGCGATCAATCACCGAGATATGAATATGCGTGACGCACTCATTAGTGAGTGGTACAACGGGAGAGAGGCACTGGTCAAAGATGGAGTTGATGGTGCGGGGAGATTCTCGGGTGGTTTAGGCAGGCATGGAGATTTCAAAGACATCGATTGAGATATCAGGTGCCCCAAATTCGGTTATCCGCGAGAGGTTGGTACTCCGGCACCGGCCTCCTCCGCAGCTTGCTTTCGGTAATGCCTCAAAAATTTCCCGTTTTTATTCGATTAGGGGTGTGGCGTTCGCTTGTTGAAAAGGCCCTGTATCGGGGTGTTTTTGAGTCCAGGTACTAGTGATTTCGAGGCGGGTGAAGAAATAAGCGTCAGTTTGGTCTCATAGGTTTTCAGCCTTCATCTGAGAGTTATGCTCAGTTTTAAGGGTAAGGGCCCAATGGAAACTTTTCTGCTGAGTGCTTAATGGTCGCTATCTAGATGTGCGCTTTGCGAAGCGAGCTTTTGGCACTATGCACGACACTGGTGCCCGCACACCGCTGTTTTGTTATCTTCGGCGCGGTGATGAGGAGAACAGGGAATCTTGGGGTGCAACCCCCGAAGATAGATTCTCTCGGGGTGGTTTATGCAGAGTCTGAGTGCAGCGATAAATTCTGAGCCGCTCGTGTCTGAGACGGTGGAGGGGTTGGTTGCTGACTTAGACCCCACTCTTCATTACCACTCACCAGATCACACAAAAGACGTCCTGCGGCAGACTCTGGAGTTAGCGGAGGCAGACTCCTTGAGCAGCAGGGATCTCCTTTTGTTGGCGATAGCGGCTGCATTTCATGACGCGGGCTTTTTGGTCCAGCGCCCAAAGAATGAGCCTATTGGAGCCCAGATGGCGGTCGATGCAATGGCGAAGTCGGGTCGGTTTAGTCCTGCAGAGCAAAGTTTGGTTGAGCAGATGATTTTGGATACCCAGCTTGTACTTGAGGGTCCTGCGCAAGTTTCCAACTCTAGATTGTCACCATGGTTACTGGACGCGGATCTTGCCAATCTTGGCAGGGACGACTTTTGGGATAAGACTGGCTTATTGGCTGAGGAGCTAGACGTTGAGATGAGCGCAATGTTGCCCATGACCCAAGCTTTAATGTTGCGTCATGAATGGCAGAGCCCAGCAGGTCAGCGACTTTTTGGCGAGAAGAAGAGAGCCAATTTTTTGGCTTTGGAAGAGAAGCTAAACAAAAACGAATGAGGGGTTCTCCCCTCCCACCAGACAAATCAACATAGGCATCGGAAACAATGAGTGGTATCGAAAGACGGTCCTCACAGGCCAATCCCAAGCTCTCTGAAGTGTTAATTTCCTCGGGGACTGTCCTTTTTAAAGAGGGTGATCGGGCGGACGCGATGTATATCGTGCAGCAAGGTGAGATTGAGATTGCTATAAACCAAGGCGAGCACGTGTTGGCTACACTCGAAAAAGGGAGCAGTTTCGGTGAGCAGGCTGTGGTGGGAACTAAGTACAGAATGGCCACCGCGACGGCGAAGACGGACGCAGTGTGTCTTGAAATACCTGCCGACTGGTTGGGGCGACAGATCAGTAGCGCGCCTCCATTGCTAACTAATGTTTTTTCGGCGCTTACCCTGCAGCTTCTGCAGAGAAATCATATTTCTGCGTTAGGGAATAATGGCGCAACAGCAGGTACCTTCACGATCGAGGCTGGTGGCGCTGCGGAACATGCGTGGTCAACGTTTGCAAAGGGGTCCACACTGAACTCGGTTTACTTCTCAGACGGGGCTGGAATTCAGAATCACATCACCCAAGGTAGGGCGATAGTCGTGAGCTCGGGTAAGCTCCAGTTGCGCCGTGGTTCGGTTCAATGCTCTCTGGGTGAGGGTGCTGTGATCGGCTTGGCCGAGGTGCTGGCGGGCGTGCCGTTAGAGGATGCCGTTGATGTGATCGCCTCGGTCAATGCATGGAGCATCGACGGAGGCGCTGCATACGCCATGGTGTCGAAGTTGAACAAAGGGCTCTACGGAGTTGTGAAGGGATTCGTTGGGAGAGTTCTAGGCGATGGCAAATCTCTGGGGAGAATGGCCCAAACCCCTCAGTAGCCGTTTTCTGTTTTTGTTGGTTGGCTCAGAGAGAACTCCCGTCGAACCGGAGACCAATTCTCTGAGGCAATGCTGACCTCTGGCATATTTTGGTTGTTACTTTTTATGCTTCGGCACGTGCGTATCTCAAGTTTAGGGCTCTAAAAAGGCACTGCACATTCCGCAGGGGGCAAAATAGTTGTTCTCTTCATGAGACGGTCGTGCTGTGGGTCAAAAGGATCGCGCCGGTGCATGGTGCAGGCGTTATCCCACATCAATGCGTCACCCGGCTGCCACGCGTGCGAGTAAACGAAATCGGGCTTAGTCGTCCACTCAAAGAGATAGCTCAGCATTTCTTTGCTTTCAACAGGATCCCAACCCACAATCTCAGTTGTCATGCCGGGGCAGAGGTATAGTGCCTTCCGGCCTGTCACGGGGTGTGTCCGTGCAATAGGGTGGTGAATGTCAGGCGAACGCGCCTTCTGTTTATTATTTGTAGGAACGCTGTAGGCCTGATTAAAAGCCTCGTATGACTGATTGGCCAGTGCGCCGTCCAATCTGTTTCGGGTCTCTTCTGGCAAGGCATCCCAGGCGGCACACATATCGGCAAACTCAGTATTGCCGCCGTCTGGGGGTAAGGTGTCAGCCATCAGCAGGGAACCAACTGCCGGTTTGGGAAGGTAGATTTGGTCATAGTGCCAGCCAACCTCACCCTCGGAGAGAATACCGATTCGCCTACCATCGCGCTCGATATTGGAGACATAAAGAATTTCGGGATGCTCTGGCGAAAGGTACTCCTCGCGGACATGGATTTCGAGATCCCCAAAGTGGCCACTGAATCCGACCAATCCCGCTTCATCAAACGACTGGTTGCGGAATAACAGTAGCTTGTGTTCAGCCCATAGCGCTCTAATGGCGATGATATCTTCGCCGAGGGGCTTTTCGCTGAGCTGGAAATCCAGAACTTCTGCGCCAAACGTTGAGCTGAGTGAGCGAGTTGCGTACATATCAGTAGCTCCGTTAAATATCCCTCAATTGTACGGACATTTGAGGACAATACCAACAATCTACCGAACAGGTGGAGCCCGCTACCCTCGCTAGCGCCTAATTTCGAGTGCCAGCACACCGATAACCACCAGCCCAATTCCCGCAAGCTGACCGGCACTAAGAATCTCGCCCGTGAGTTCATATGCCATCAGCGCAGTAGCGGGCGGCCCGAGTGTGCTGATCAACGAGGCCTTGGCCGCACCCACTCTGCGTACTCCCTCAGCCATTAAGAAGAGAGGTAAAACTGTTGAAAACACGACTAATGCGATCAGCGTCCACCAGGCCGCTTCCGCCAAGTCGATATTTTCCCATCCTTCCGCAAATTGATAGTGGATGGCCATGCCGATTGCTGCGGCAGTCATGGCGATCAGCGTGAACAGCCCGCTACCCAGTCTTTGGGTGAGCTCGCCGCTGATCAAGAAGTAAATTGCGATGCTCAGTGCGCAAAACAGTATCCATGCCATACCTGACCACTCGGAGGCGCTCAGTTCTGTCCGTAATGCATCGGTGACCAAAATCACGCCAAAAGTTGTCAGTAGTAGTGCCAGTAACACCCGGGGCGAGGGCGGTTTGCGCGTTACGACCGTAGAAATCAGCACAACAAAAATGGGATAAGCGAAAAGCAGTGGGCGCTCTACGCTGGCGTCGATAATCGTCAGTGCGTAAAAATTGGCGAGCGCTCCAAGGTAGTAACAGATCAGCCCCGCTAAGACCGCCAGCAGCATATCGTTGCGAGCCAGACCGTGACCTGCAGGTGCTACGCTCCTAGTCTGGTACAGCCAAGCGAGGAGCGCAAATCCGGGTACTGCCATTACCGAGCGAATGGCTGCGACGTCATTGAAGCTCAGTCCCAGAACATAGAGATGCTTGGCGAAAAGTCCCTTTGCAGCCAGGAGAACAGCGCCTGCAGCAACCAATAGACCGCCAATCAATGTGGGTCTGCTATCTAATATAATTTGAGCCGTAATTAGGCGTCGTTCCTGCCAGCGCTGAGCTCCGCGAGGATCTCGTCGGTCGTGAGCACCCGCGACCACAGCCTTTTCAACATTGTGAGCGTGGCTTCTTGCATTTCGTCACTGTCCGTCCCGGTCGCATCACTGGTGACAACTACGCGGTACTGCAGGTCACAGGCCTCCATGGATGTCATGGCTACACAATTATTAGTCGATACGCCAGTTGACACCACGGTATCGACGCCGAGTGCCCTCAGTGAGCTGTCCAATGCGGTAGAGCGGAATGCGCCTTGTGTTGTTTTATTCAACACCAGATCGCCGGGGCCAGGCTTGAGGGCCTCCACGACCTCGTGCTCTGGTTGTCCCGCGATGTTATTTGTCGCTTTGATAATCGGGGCAATGTGATGCGGGGCATCGCTCGCATCGGCCGCATTGGCGCCGTAGGTAATCCAGATGACATGGGCACCTGCTTGCCTGAAGCCGGCGATCAGTTTCTGTATATTGGGAATGAGCAGATTTTCAATACGATCAAATCGATATTCGGCTGATGCGCTGTTCCCTTGTTCTGCCAGTAGCTTCCCCAGACCCATTGTTCTATTGCCGGTGGCGTTCTGCATGTCGATGACAAGCAGCGCGGAGCGCTCAGGCTCCAGGGTGAATTGCTGACTGAAGTTATCGATGAAGTTAGGTTGGGCCATCTCGTGGTCGGCGTCCTTGAAATGTTCGTATATTCTAAGCCATATTGCGTTCCCTAAGCGAAACACACAACGGAGCGGCGCGGGCTATGGACAAGTTTGCACAGGCAGGATACGGGCAGCGTGATATTGGTTTTGGTGCGCGGCCGGCGCTGATCATTGTAGATTTTCAGAAAGGTTTTACCGACGCAAGTAATCCGCTGGGACGCAGTGATCACGTGCAGCGCGCGGTAGACAACACCGCACAGCTCTTGGCAGCCTGCAAAGAGAAGCAGATTCCAGTGGCGTCTTGTGCTGTGTCTTGGGGCGGCCCGGACGAGATGACGTATTGGAAGATAGACTCTCTCTACGACGGCAGCTTTTATCATGGACATCCTTGCACTGAATTGGACCCGCGCATTCGGGATGACGAATATATTTTCCAGTTCATTAAAACGGCCCCTTCCATATTTTATGAAACGCCGCTGAAGCCCTGGTTGGTGACGCATTGCGTAGATACGACCATCATTACGGGCTGCACGACTTCAGGGTGCGTGCGTGCATCCGTAGTAGATAGCTTTTCCGCCGGATACCGCACAATCGTGCCCGCAGACTGCTGTGGCGATCAGGACGAGGAGGCGCATGCGAGTAATCTCCGAGACGTGGGACGGCGGTACGCAGATGTCACTGATCTCCAGAGTGTTCTCGCGCATATCAAAAGCCTTTAAATCTTTTCGCTATTACTAAGACTGACTTGGCAGGAGAATCCCGATGCCCATTGCCCATATTAACGGCCATGACATGTACTACGAGGTCCACGGAGAGGGCCCGCCTGCGGTATACATAGGGGGCTGGGATACGTTTTGCCATGGCCGTAGCCATTACCTTGCGCGAGGTATGACTGATAAATATTCGACCGTCATCATCGACTACCGTGGCTTGGGTGAATCAACTGACGATTACTCTGTCCCTGCATCCACGCAACTTTTCGCCGATGACATCATCGGCCTCTTAGACCACTTAAACATGAAGTCGGTTTACTTCGTTGGGTTGGTGGGCATTGGGGCCTGTATTGGTCAGTGGGTCTCGGTTAAGCGGCCTGACTTGGTCCGTTGCATGGTCAACATGGGTTGCTGGACATGGGCCGATCCCATGCTGGCCGATCACCTGCAGGCTTTTGGTGATATCCATGAGCACGCAGGTTTTCACGCGTTCCAGTCGATGGTCGCCAGCCTGTCTTTCAAGCCTAATTACTACAACGCCAATCGGGAAAAGCTGCTCGGCAGCGGCGGTGTGTGGGGTGCACTCGAGGGACGTATTCAGACACACTTGCGATTCGTTCAGGCCTGCAAGGGGCATGACATTAGGCCGCACCTAAGTGACATTGAGGCCCCGACGCTGGTAATACACGCAGGGGAGGACATCATCACCGGTCCTAGAACAACCCAGCCACTAGAAGCAGGGTTACGGCATGCCGTTGGTGTAACAATGGCCGATGTGGCACACGTTGTAGCGGGTAAGGATGAGAAAATTGCTTTCTGTAAGATCTTGTTCGATTTTCTAGAAAATCACTGAGCTCTTGGAGCTTTAAAGATCAAAATCCTTCAGTTCGCAGAACCAATACCTTAAAGAGGCGCCCAACGGGGAAGTGCGGTGACATCTATCGAGTAGCAGAGCTCTGCAGCTAGTTGAAGTGCGGCAACAAGGTATTAAATAACTGCGTGCCGCCGCCCACCGGCCCCCAGTGGGTTTTTGAGTGTTAGCTCTGGGTGGGCATCTATTCGGTGACCGTCGGTCTCAGCCTCGTAGGAACGCAAAAATCGCTAGATGATGCCTCGCGCGGCAAGATCCTCTAGATCTTCAACACCCAGTTCAGCACCGAGAACTTCGTCGTTGTTGGCACCCAAGCCGGCACCACAATGTGTGGGCAGCCGCTCGTTGCCAATCTTGATGGGGTTGCTAAGACCCCGATACTCGCCGAACTCGCGATGATTCATGGTTTGGGTCATGCCGATTGAGGCAACAAAAGGATTATCGAGAGCGTTCGGTAAATCATAGACCGGCGCGACGGGAATGTAGGTCTGCAAAACTTCAAACCAGTGATCAGTCCCAGCCGTTTGAAAAATCTCGTCGAGTACTTCCGTCAACGCGTTACGGTTTTCGGCTCGTCTTGCCATGGAATTGAACCTTGGGTCGTCGAGGAGTTCGATATGACCAAGGCGCTCCAATAGGAGCCCCCAAAACTTATCGGTCATGCACATGATGAAGATCCAGCCATCTCCGGTTTTATAGAGCTGAACCGGCGTGTTGTAGGGGTGCGCGGAACGCGCGACGCGCCCCGTCTCGATTCCATGGTTCATGTACCACGTTCCGGGATAGGTTGTTTGGTGCAGCGCCACGTCAAACAGGCTGATATCCACATCCCGCCCGCCTTGGGTGGGCCGCGCAAGCAGCGCAGACACACAACCCAGTGCTCCCACCACACCCGTCATAAAGTCGATCATGGACAGGCCGAATCTCGATGGTGGTGTCCCGGGCTCACCCGTTACCGATAAGAAGCCGCATTCCGCTTGCATGAGGTAGTCGTAGCCAGGCCAGTCGGCGCGGTCATTGTCACGGCCGTAAGCGGAAATGTGGGTGCAGACGATGTCTGGCTTCACGTGCTTTAGAGCAATGTGGTCAAGCCCCATCTTGGCAGGTTGGCTACCACGTAAGTTGTTCCATACAACGTCGCTGGTTTTGACGAGATCGTGAAAGAGGGCACGGCCCTCATCACTTTTTAAGTTGAGTGTGACGCTCTTCTTGGCCAGGTTAAATGCTTGGAAGTAAGCGCTATCGTCGTCCGCAAGCGTCACTGATCCGGATTGTCGGGAGGGGTCACCTCCTGTTGCCCGATTTTCGATTTTGATCACCTCGGCACCCAACTCGGCGAGGTACATCGAACCATAGGGGCCTGCGCCGAATTGTTCAATGGCCAGTACGCGAATGCCGGCGAGTGGTTTTAGCATGTGAAGCTCCGGGTGATATCAACTGTGAGACGATGAGTTGTTGCACCTCTCCGCGGATTGGTGCATCTTTGGTCTGACAACTAAAGTGTAACAAATGTCCGGTCAATTGTTGTTTTCTGCGAGATCGCTCGAAATCTTAAGTTGGCCCAAGCAAGTCGCGAAGAGATCACAATAAGATTCGTAATAAGAGGAAGCCATCATGCCTTATCGTCTGGGTGTCGACGTCGGCGGCACGTTTACTGACCTCATTCTCGTTGATGAGAAATCTGGTTCAATTCATACAGCCAAAGTACCGAGCACGCCTGCGGACTCGTCTATCGGTGTGATGAATGGTGTCGCGAAGGTCTGCGACAACGCCGGTATTGACCCCTCCGAAATTGCTCAGGTCATGCATGGCACAACGGTAGCCACTAATACGGTATTGACAGGCTCCGGTGCCAAGGTCGGTTTGGTCACCACCAAGGGTTATAAGCAGGTCTTGCAAATCGCCCGCTCTTACGTGCCTGGTGGTCTGGGTGGATGGGTTATCTACAACAAGAGTCAACCGCTGGCCCCACTGTCTTGTACGATTGAGGCGGATGAGCGCATGGGAGCCGATGGCGCGGTGGTGCGAAAGCTCAGGAAAACGGCTCTGACCAAGGAGCTGAAAAAGCTTAAGGGCGAAAATATTGAGGCACTCACTATCTCTTTGGTGAATTCTTACGCCAATCCAGTCCACGAAAAGGCAGTGGAAAAGATCGCTAAGCAAGTGCTCCCAGGCATTCCGGTCTCGTTATCGTATGACGTGGTGCCTGAAATGCAGGAGTACGAAAGAACGATCACGACGGTCGCGAACTCTTACGTCCGTCCCAAAGTGGCCGCTTATGTGAAAAGTCTTGAACGGAAACTCAAGGCCAAAATGAAGGATGTAAAGCTCCATATACTTCGGTCTGACGGTGGCATGGCCTCGGCCAAGGTCGCACAATCTTTGCCAGTGAACCTCTTGATGTCGGGACCCGCTGGTGGCGTATCTGGTGCCGTTTGGGTCGCTAAACAGGCCGGATTTGAAAACCTACTGACCTTTGATATGGGCGGTACTTCCACAGACGTAGCGTTGGTGCAAGATAGCAACGCACAGTTGCGGAGGGAGACAACGGTTGGCGACATTACTGTAAGAGCATCCTCTGTGGACGTGCGCACGGTAGGGGCCGGGGGCGGCTCAATTGCTCATGTTCCCGAACTCACGGGTGCACTGCGAGTAGGGCCTGAGAGTGCTGGCGCCGAGCCAGGTCCGGCTGCTTACAACCAAGGTGGTGAGCTGCCGACCGTGACGGACGCTAACGTGGTGCTAGGTTACTTACCGAGCGAGGTAAGGCTTGGCGGGGATATGGAGATACGCAAAGATTTAGCTGAGAAGGCGATCAAGCCTGTCGCGGAAGCGCTAGGCGTCTCTGTGAAGCGCGCGGCGGCAGGCATCATTGATATCGTAAACGAGAACATGTACGGAGCGCTTCGGCTTGTATCGGTCGAGCAAGGCTTTGACCCCCGTGACTTTGCTCTGATTGGTTTCGGCGGTGCTGGGCCCCTGCATGCCAATGCGCTTGGCAAACTAATGAACAGTTGGCCAGTGATTATTCCTCCGGGTCCGGGCGTGCTATGCGCATACGGCGATGCAACCACGCGTGTGCGCGACGAGGCGTCTAGAACCTTTATTAGGCGTTTCGCGAGTATCTCGCCGTCAGAGCTGACTAAAATTTATCAACAGCTGGCGAATAAAGCTCTCAAGACACTTGAAAAAGAGGGTGTCCCGAAGGCGTATCGCTCGGTGACCTATCAAGCGGACATTCGTTATTCTGGACAGGGACTCCAGCTGACGGTCGATTTTGACCTAAAGAACCTAAAGTCAAAGGGCCTCTCTGTGATCGCCGACCCCTTTGATGAGATGCACCGTCAGCTATTTACCTTTGCGCTTGATGCGGATAAAGAAATTGTGAATGTTCGGGCAGTGGCACAAGGCAAGAGCGCGGAGATTGACGCGAAAATGGTGGCCGGCTCTGGTAGCCGCTCTCCCGCGGCCGCAGCCAAGATTGGAACTTCAAAAGTCTTTATGGATGGTAAAAATATGGAAGCAAACCTTTACCGGAGGGAGAAATTGAAAGCCGGTAATAAAATTGATGGACCAGCGATTGTACTGGAAATGGATTCGACCACGGTCATCCTCTCTGGACATACCGGTAATGTCGATAAATTCGGCAACATTCTGATAGCACCGTCAGGTTGAGCGAGGAGAGATAAAAATGCCTGCAACGATCGTCGAGACCAATACTAAGAAATTCAAACGCGGTGACATTGATCCGATTACCCTTGATATTATTGAAAATGCCATGATGAACGCCCGTTACGAGATGGACGCGGTTGTGTTCAGAACAGCAATGTCCCCGGGTATTCGGGAACAAAATGACATGTTTCCGATGATTGCCAACTTGAACGGAAAGATGGTGGTAGGGCAATTCGGAAGCTTTATTCACGGGTTTAAGCAAGCTTACGACGGCACCATTGAGGAAGGAGACCTATTCCTTACCAACGACCCCTACGCTTGCAATGGCGCAATTAGTCATCTGAACGATTGGCTTTTGTTGCGACCAATCTTTAAGGACGGCAGGTTACTGGCTTACGCAGCCATGTTCGGCCATATGACCGATGTGAGCGGGAAGGTTCCCGGTAGTCTGCCGACTGATGCAAGAGAAATTTTTGAGGAGGGTATTCGTGTCCCCCCAACAAAAATTTTCAAGAACGACGAGCTGCAGACTGATGTCTTGAATTTGATCCTGCACAACAGTCGCATGCCAACTTGGAATGGAAGCGACTTTAATGCCTTGGTTGCGGCAATGAGAACCGCAGAAAAGCGTGTGATTGAAATGGCAGAGCGATTTGGAGATGACGTTTATTATTCAGCTTTGGAGGAGCTGTTGGACAGGAACAGGCGTGCCTTGGGTAAATTGATTAAGGATACGGTACCCGAAAAAAAACAGTTCTTCGAGGACTATATCTGCGATGACGGACTTGGCATGGGGCCGTACCGTATCAAGTGCTCGATGTGGCGTGACAAAGACAAAGTTATCTTCGATTTCGACGGGACAGATCCTCAATCGATCAGCTCTATCAACTTTTATCTGAACGAAGAGATGTTTAAGATGTTCTGCGGTGTCTATATGATCATGGTGTTTGATCCCCAGATCATGTTCAATGATGGCTTCTACGACCTGATGGAGGTTCGAATACCTGAGGGCACCTTGCTGAAGCCACGTGAACCCGCGGCGCTGTCCTGTCGTACCCACGCGCTGGGGAGGATTTTTGACGTGCTCGGCGGCCTGTTGGGCCAGGGAGACCCAGATTTCTTGGCGGGAGCCGGCTTCTCCGACAGCCCACATTTCATGTACTCAGGTTACGATAAGAACGGCGAGTGGTATCAGCTTTACTCCATCGGTTTTGGCGGAATCCCCGGTAAGCCCTCCGGAGATGGCCCAGACGGCCACTCTCTGTGGCCCAGCTTTACCAATGTGCCTAATGAGTTTCTTGAAAGCTACTTCCCGTTGCGTATCGAAACTTATGAAACGATTACTGATAGCGGTGGTGCCGGGTATAACCGAGGGGGTAACGGGTTACGCATGGGTTACTGCTTTCTGGAGCCTGGCACCATCTCTATTCACGACGATCGCTGGTTGACCTACCCGTGGGGTGTGAATGGCGGGCTGCCGGGACGTCGCTCGGAGAAGATTCTCAAGCGTATTGATGGCAGTGTTGAAATGATGCCTAGTAAGTGTGACCGGATAGCAGTTAGCGCGGGGGACATCCTTTACTTCAATACTTGGGGTGGCGGTGGTTGTGGTGACCCTCTTAAGCGTGAAACCGAGCGTGTTCAATTTGATGTGCGTGCGGGTCTTGTGTCGGTCGAAGGCGCCAAGCGTTACGGCGTCGTCATGACTACTGACCTGACGGTTGACGAAAAAAAGACCAAAGCACTGCGCGCCAAGATGGCGAAGCAACGCGGCAAGGTCAAAATGTTTGACCGCGGTGCTGAAATTGCCCAGCTCAAGCAGCGTTGCAAGAAAGAGACCGGACTCGAGCCGCCACGCCAACCGGAGTTTCAGCCTTGGGCGCTCAAATTCCTCGAACAGCAACCTAAGTCCAAAGGCCGCATTAAGATAGCGCGCGGCTGATTTAGTCGGACGCCTTTTGCAGTTGATAAGCCGGGCCCTGCCCGGCTTTTTTATCGGTAGCCATGCTCTCTGCCATGTCACAACCCCACGTTTTAAAGGCCTGCGGGGTCCTTAGCCTCGCGATGCTACCTGAGATTGTATTTGGTGAGGAATTAGGCGAAGTCATTATTAGGGCTGATCGCGACTTACTGTCTCAAAATTTGATGCAATCATTGAGCGTGAGAGAGGTCGATTCATCCACACAGATCTCACAAAATCGCTCAATTGGCGATTGGTTGGCCTCGGAGCCCGGTATGAGCCTGAACGGGCAGGGAGGCTTGCTACAAAGCTACAGCGTCCGTGGCATGAGCCGATCCCGCATTCGCACCGAAATTGACGGTGTGCCGATTATCACTGATCGCGCCGCAGGCAACTCGACATCTTTTCTTCCACCTACGTTGATCCGCGCTGTGAGTGCTCAAATGGGTGGTTCGTCATCGCTATTTGGGTCCGACGCGATGGGCGGGGTTGTCAATGTCTGGACCCGAGATTTTGCCCAGCTGAACGTAGAGGGCGCCTTTCAGACTCTGGATAATGCCTCTGTCTTGACCATTGGCGGTGCCCCCAGAGGCGATACCTCGTTGGGACTAGCGATCCGCTATGCAGATGAAGCCTCGGCCGCCGAAGGTACCCCGCTCAATACGGGCTACCGCAGCGGTGCCGCCGTCTTACAGCATGAGAGCGCTTGGCGGACCATCAAACTGAAGGTAAATGGACTGGTAAGTTTGGCGCAGGACGTCGGCAAGTCTTCCAGAGAATATCCCAGATCAATCAGTTACTATCCTCATGAGCGTCATGAGATACTAAAGGTTGAAATGGAGCGCGCTGGTCAATGGTTGCTCCGCTTTTATGGACACCGACAAGATTGGCAAACCAAAAGCCAGATTAGGGAATCCGGCCTCGCGCTGAACAGCTATCGTAGCGATACGCTTGGATCACTTTTCTATCTGACCCACACGAAGCTGAGCGGCCTCGGGAGACTGGGGATCGAGTGGGTGGGCCGACGAGGTGTCTCAATACGTTATCAGGAGCAAGATTCTGAAGGGCTGCTGCTCGTCGACAGCGAGCCGGTATCCGGTAAGCAGGACAACCTAGGCCTTTTTATTGATCAAGTATGGACTGTTGGCTTTTGGGATGCAGGCATTGGCTTGCGCTTTGACCACATCGCCCAAGCTGCGAGTTCAGGGGACGGGTCCCATTACGAACTCAGCGCCAATGCGCGTGTGAATTTTCATCTGAGCGAGCAGGTGACGTTATTTGCCCGTTGGGCAACGGGATTCCGGGCGCCAAACTTGAGCGAGCTGTTCTACCGCGGCGTGACGCCAAGAGGTGAGATCGTGGGCAACACCGAGCTCGATTCAGAAGAGAGTGCCTCCTCTGAGCTAGGGGTTCAGGTCACCAGTGGCCGTTTCAGTTTTTCACTCGCCGGTTACCGCACGGTCATTGACGACTATGTTGAGCGGTTTCATGAAACGGCTACGACTCAAAGCTACCGAAATATCGCTAAAGGATTGATTCAAGGCTATGAATTTCGCATAGCCTACGAGCCTTCTGCTCGGTGGGATCATGCGCTCTCGTACGGTGATCAGTCCGGCCGAGACTCGGCTAGCGGTAATTGGTTGGCTGATCTCAATCCCAACACTTGGCGCTATTCGCTTACATGGCGTCCATCGCGGGCTGTCGTCAGCTTGGACCTCTCGCACCGAGAAGGCCGATCAGAATTCGGGGCTGGAGAGGAACCACTCAGTCCTCTTACGCTGGTAAATGTCGCGGTGTCATGGTCAATGGGCCAACACTGGGAGTTGGGGGTGGCCTGCACAAACTGCTCTCGTCAAACATTCTATGGAACTGCGGACGATCGTGCGGCATTGCAACCCGGCCGCGCTATCGCGATGAATTTTGCTTGGAAGCCTTAATGGCATGTACCAAAATAAAACAGCATTTTTCAGCGCACGAAGTATTTTCATGTTGGTTAATGCGCCACGGCCAACGGTAATTTTGAGGACAATCTGATGACTCCTTTTCGCTCTCTATATCTGGTTTTATACACGACATTTTTTGGTCTGGGCATGGTGCCAAAAGGCGTCGCTGATGACGAGTCAGCGCTGGCTGGCCTGAAATGGCGCAATATAGGACCTGCTTTCATGTCGGGGCGCATTGCTGATATCGCTTGGCACCCCACAGACCTAAGCGTTTGGTACGTTGGCGTTGGTTCTGGCGGCGTATGGAAAACCAGCAATTCCGGCGTGACGTGGAAACCTATCTTCGACGAGCAAAGCCGCTACTCCGTCGGTAACGTCACGGTTGACCCGTCTAACCCGCACGTGGTCTGGGTTGGCACCGGGGAGGATGTTGGCGGACGACACGTTGGCTTCGGGGATGGCATTTACCGATCTGACGACGGCGGCGAGACATGGGTAAACAAGGGACTCAAAGACTCGCAGCATATTTCCACTATCGTCGTACATCCTGAAAATTCAGATATTGTCTGGGCGGCCGTTCATGGGCCCCTCTGGTCCCCTGGCGGTGATAGAGGCCTCTTTATGACTACCGATGGTGGCGATACTTGGGCGAAGACGCTGGGTGGCGGTGAGTGGACGGGCGTTTCCGATGTTGTGCTAGATCCTCGCGATCCGGACGTGTTGTACGCCGCAACCTGGCAGCACCATCGGACCGTCGCAGCTTATATGGGCGGCGGTCCAGAAACTGGTATCTACCAGTCTACAGACGGTGGTTTTAGTTGGACTGAGTTAGAGACGGGGCTGCCTGAAGGCGATATGGGTAAAATTGGGTTGACGATCTCGACGCAGAACCCCGATGTGATTTACGCCGCGATAGAGCTGGAGCGTCGAAAGGGCGGCGTTTGGCGCTCGGCCGACCGCGGGGCGAGCTGGGTGAAGGGTGCAGATGCAGTGGGAGGCGGAACAGGGCCGCATTACTATCAGGAGATCTTCGCCAGCCCCCATCAGTTTGATCGCCTCTATCTAGTGGGCCCGACCGTTCAGAAATCCGAGGATGGGGGTAAGACTTTTGCGCCCATGGAACACCCGAATCAGCATGGAGATATGCACGCCATCGTATTCCACCCTACCGACCCTGAGTACATCATGATGGGGACCGACGGCGGGGTGTATGAAAGTTTCGATCTGGGTAAGACATGGCGATACATAGAAAATCTGCCCGTAACTCAGTACTACAAGCTCGCGCTCGACGATAGCCAGCCGTTTTATAACATTTATGGCGGGACACAGGACAACAACACTCAGGGTGGTCCGTCTCGAACAGACAACGTTCATGGCGTTCGCACAGCCGATTGGAGAGTGGTTCTTGGTGGCGACGGCCATCAGCCGGCCACAGAGCCGGGCAACCCCGATTTGCTTTATGCGCAGTGGCAGCAGGGCAACATTACGCGCATCGATTTGCCGACCAGTGAGTCGGTGTACATCAAACCTCAACCCGCGCCTGGCGATCCGCCGGAGCGCTTTAATTGGGATTCGCCGATTTTGGTCAGTGAACACGAATCCAGACGCGTGTACTTCGCTTCCCAGCGCGTATGGCGCTCTGATGATCGCGGCGACACTTGGACAGCTATTTCTAAGGACTTGACCCGCAACCAGGACCGAATGCTGCTTCCGCTGATGGGGCAGACCTGGAGCTGGGACGCGTCGTGGGATATGTCGGCGATGTCCGACTACAATACCGTAACGTCATTAGCAGAGTCGCCTCTTGATGAGAGTCTTCTCTATGTCGGCACAGATGATGGCTTGATTCAAGTCACGGATGACGGTGGGAATTCTTGGAAGCGCATTGAGGTGGGTGATCTGCCAGGCGTCCCCGACACTGCGTTTGTAAATGATATTCGCGCCGATTTACACGATGCCGACACGGTGTATGTCGCGTTGGATAATCATAAATTCGGAGACTTCAGCCCCTATCTATTAGTGAGCCGTAATCGAGGTCGAAGCTGGCAAAGTATCACTGCAGGCATACCTCAAGATCATCTCGTTTGGCGGATCGTGCAAGATCACGAGCGCCCCGACTTGCTATTCGCCGCCACGGAATTCGGCGTGTTTGTGACGTTGGATGCGGGCGCGCAATGGCAAAAGCTGGACGGCGGCATGCCGACAATTTCGATCCGCGATATTCAGATTCAGCGCAGAGAAAACGACCTCGTAGCGGCCAGTTTCGGCCGAGGATTTTTCATCTTGGATGACTATTCCATGCTGCGCAGTTTTGCACCAGAAGACAAGATGCCTGAGGCAACGCTGTTCGAAACACGGCCTGCACGTTGGTATTTTGAGCGGCCAGTTCTGGGCGCAACGCGCAAAGGTTCACAGGGCGACCAACTGTATGTTGCGGAGAATCCACCGTTTGGTGCGGTAATCTCCTATTTCCTGCGCGACGGTTATCCTACGCAAGCGGAGGCACGGCAGGAGGTTGAGTCCGATTCCTTGGAGGCAGGCGATGCGATCGCTTTCCCAGGATGGGACATTGTTGAGGCCGAACGCCGAGAGGTGGCACCCGCTTTGAGGATCGTGATTCGCGATCTAGACGGTGCGGTTATAAGACGATTGGATGCGCCCCCTACCAAAGGCCTGCACCGGGTTACATGGGACTTACGGCACCCTTATTATGGATCAGTTGAGACGCCGCCAAACTGGCAGGGCTTGATGCCGAGCGGTTTCATGGTGAGGCCTGACGCGGATTACACAGCAGAGCTGGTTTTGATCGCCGGGGGTGAAACTCGGCTATTGAGCGGGCCGATCACTGTTCGAGTGAACCGAATGACAACCCCAGCATTAGAGGGCGCTGAGATCACTGAGGTTACTGCGTTTTGGGATGAGTTAGCGAAGACCGGTGGGAAAGCAAGTGCAGCGCAGTATGCACTCAGCGATATTTTTGAAGATATCGATACTCTCCACAAAATGCTGGATTCTTCGGGCACAATGCCGGGAGCATTTGAGCAAAAATTAGCAGAACTGAAATCGGAGGCTTATGAGCTTGACCGGGCGTTGACTGGAGATAAGTCTAAAGGCGAGGTCGGCGAGTACGACATACATCGAATCACCAGCTGGTTGAGGCACGCTCAAGGGGGCGTCGCTAACTCGACCTATGGACCTACGCCTGCGCACAGGACAAGTCTGGCAAATGCGCAGCAGGCGTTAGCACCTGTGGCCACCGCAATTAATCGCATGATCAATGAAGATCTACCCGCGTTGAGGCGCGAGCTGATGGCGGAGGGGGCGCCCTGGGGCCGTGGTCAGACCGTACCCCAGTGAAAAGCGCTGCAGTCGTTACATCGTTGGCGAATCCACCCTAATCTATGGCTTGGCGGCGCGACAGTTTTACGCCGACAGCTTCGGTAGAGATTAAGCTGTGAGTCACACACTTTTGATTGGCCAGCACATTTACCGAAAGCGTGCTTCCGAATAACTTACAGCAGGCAAAAAAAAGCCGGGCAATGCCCGGCTTTTTCGTGCAGATCCCGTTTAGAAGTCCCACTGGAATTCGACACCTGCGGTGCGGTATGCGCCCGGAGTGACAAACGCGCCACCAAACTCTGGCGCCATAATTACTTCGGCGACATACTCTTCATCAAAAAGGTTGCGGGCGAATGCTGTCAAACGCCAATTATCACCGCCCAGGCTGACCCTGAGATTTGTGATGCCATAGCCATCCACCTTAGTCTTGGAATAGCTCGTTGCAAGACCACCAAATAGTGTGGCAGGTACCTCGTTGGGTAGGCCCTCAAAGTCATACGACTTTGGCGTATCTAGGTCGCTGCCTTGAACCACGTGGTAGAAGATGTCGCCTTGATAGGCGTATTCTAGTCTAGCCAGCAGGTTGAGGCCTGCAAGCTCTTGATCCCAAGTCATCGCAACATTGAACGCGTATTCAGGAGCGTTAGGCACATCATTACCTGCTACATAGGGTCGCACGGTCATTGCATCAATCTTGCCGTCAATCGTACTCGCTCCCGCATCAAGTCTCAGACTATCCGTTAACTGCCATGAGGCACTCACTTCTAGCCCTTTAATGGTGACCTCGTCGATACCCTCCACCGTCCGCATCAGACCAAAGGGACCAACGTAGAACTCGAAGAACTGCATATCATCCACCGTTGTGTGGTATGCAGCTGCATTAACCTGCAGGTTGCCATCCAACAATGTCGATCGGACACCCAATTCGAAAGAGCTAGAGGTTTCCTCTTCATAAATTTCTGGCGGGGCGACTGGAAGACCGTCAGGATTCACAAGAAACAAGCTGATAATCTCGGTGCCGCCTAGGTTGTTAAAGCCACCTGTTTTGAAGCCTACGCCCCAGCTACCAAACCAAGTCGTGGTATCAGACATATCATAGGTAAAGCTGATCTTGGGTTGGAGCGCGTCAAACTCCTTGCTCCGCTTGTTCACGCGCGCATTGACTGCACCAGTGCTCAGGTCAATGAAGGCTGGGTTCCAAGGAGTTCCGCCGAGAGGTGCGCCATTCAATGTGCAGCCGCCCGCAAAGAAGGCTCCGCAGTAATCAATGTTGGTAGAGACATAGCCGTCGGCAGGGCTGGGTACGGCGTTTTGGACCTCTCTGTCCTCGACGTCATAACGAAGAGCAACGGACAATTCTAGGCGATCGGTCATGTCATAATTAATAGAACCGAACCCAGATAGTACGGTGGTTTCGAAATCATCGAGTACTAGCGCGTCAGTCAACTCATTGACAAAAGATCGAGGCAAGTGGTCGCGGCCATCGTCTTCAAGTTGCGCGATGCCAACTCGACGCTCGATGTCTAGGAAGTACATACCTGCCTGCCAGCGCAAACGTTGATCGGCAGATGACGTCCACTGGAGCTGGAAGCTGGTGTCTCGCTGATTACGTTCTTGGTATTGATAACCGTCGCAAGTGGTGGGGCTATACGGGGGAAGAAATCGTCCCGCTGCCGTTCCGTCTAGATTGAAAGTTGGCTGTTGCATCTGAGTCGCATCACCCAAGAAGATAGATCTGGCAGCAGCGGATTGCTGACAATGCCCGAGGTTATCGTAGAAGCCAAACGCCCCCGAGGTGCCGTCAGCCACAAAATATTGCTCTTGGTCTGAGTACAAGGCCCACGCCGTTAGTGTGCCGGTATCAAATTGTTTATCCACTTTGACCGACACTTCTACAGTATCTTGTTCGTTATCTGGATCTACATTTGGCGCATAGATAAATTCATGCTCGTTAACGTCTACAGAAGCTGCGCTCGGATCCACTCCAAAACCCTGCAAACCGTCCAACGCGCCAACAAAAAACGGCAGCTCAAATGCCGCGTTAAACGCGATGGTACCGGCTGACACTTCAGAGAACCGAATTTTGGTGTCAATAGACAGAGTGTCAGTCGGATCAAATACTATGCGGCCGCTGACCGCGTTTTCTTGAAAGTCATTTACGACGTCATCCTGTAAATAGCTATTACGAAGGAAGCCATCGGTTTTGCGAGTCGTTAGAGTTAAGCGCCCAGCAACATCATCACCCAGCGGGCCCGCGATAGTGGCGGTTCCATAGCTAGTTGCGTATTCGGCTATGCCAACCTTAATGCTCCCCTCCATCTCTTGCGTGGGGCGCTTGGTTGACATTATGACGGCCCCCGCTGCAGCGGATCTTCCGTACAGGGCGCCTTGGGGGCCCTTCAACACCTCAATCTGTGCAAGATCGGGATATTCCCTATTAAAAGCTGACGGGTTTGTATAAAGAACGCCATCAACAATAAATGCGAAGTTAGTCTCGGCGTCTCGTGCACCGTTGATGCCGCGGATGCTTAGTTGGCTGTCGCCAACCTCAACAGTGTTCACAAAAGTTACGCCAGGTGTCATGAAAACGAAGTCCTCCGCACGCTGCACGCCCATATTCTCGATCTGGCTTTCGGTAAATGCTGTTACCGTTGCGGGCACGTCTTGCAGCGATTCTGCGCGCGCTCGCGCCGTTACGACGACTTCCTCCAGCTGTGCTGACACAGTCGAGGGCACGAGTAGAGTTGCCGTAGAGAGGGCTGCAGACACTGCTGCGGTAAGTGGGATGGTAGCCAGTGCCTTGCGGCGTCTGCTGAGTGCGGTGCTCCTCATGGGTAGCCTCCTTTTTTAAGGCCCGCGCGGGGCCATGATTTTGAGTGTTTACAGCTTTTTTTGTCAGCTTGATGTCAGCTGCAGGTGCATCATGAGCACCTTGATGTCCGGACATTGCACTATAACCCGTTCAATATCGCTTTGCGATCCGCGTCGGTCAAGTCCAGCTCGCTAAGAATTTTGGCTGTTTGCTCCCCCATCGCGGGCAATTTTGTGTTGATCTGGGCAGGCTCCATGGTAAATTTTATCGCCGATCCGATGTGATCATTTCCTTCGGTGTCGGAGAAGCGCATTCCTCGCGCTAAAACGTGTTCAGACCGCCAAGCCTCATGCAGCGATACGACGGGGCTCCAACAGATATCCCGACCCGCAAACCACGCCTCCCATTCGCTCCTGGAGCGGGTGCGGAACTTATCTCGCAGAAAAGCAATGGCCTCCCAGTGACCCCTGCCCGCGGGTCCGGTCACCGCGGCGATAAAATCCGGTCGACCCAAGCCCTCAAAAAGTGCCTCGACGAATTTATGCTCTCCGCCGCCTAGCGCCAGATATTGGCCATCACCGGTCTCGTAAACGTTGAGCATGGCATTCCCGCCATGCGTGCGCTCGCTGAGTCGATTCGGCGCTTGATTGCCGCCGAATACCGGACCCATGATGTTGGGACTAGACGCGAGGACTGACTCAAACATACTGATATCGACAAAATCGCCCTCGCCAGTGAGATGACGCCGATGAAGCGCCATCAGAATACCTGACAGTGCCAGATATGAAGAGAGCATATCGGCAATGGGCACGCCAATAATTGCCGGCCCTGAGTCCCCCTCGGGTGAACGCGTCACATCGAGAATCCCCGCTGCCGCCACAGTGGCGGTGTCATGGGCAGGGCGATCACGCCATGGGCCTGTTTGTCCGAAAGCCGAGATGGAACAATAAATGAGGCTAGGGTTTTCGGCGGACAGCGATGCGTAATCGATGCCCAAGCGTTCTGCTACGCCTGGCCTGAATGCCTCGACGACTACATCAGCGTTGCTGACTAATGCGAGCAAGGCATTCTTGCCGGCTGCTGTCTTTAAATCGAGGGCAATACTCTCTTTGCCGCGCTGTGTGTTGCGAAACATTACTGTCTCGCCGCCCTGTTGCCAAGGGAACGCTGCTGCAGATCTTGTTGGCTCTGGCGCTCGCGGGTTTTCCACTTTGATGACTCTGGCGCCATGGTCAGCCATTAATTGTGTGGCAGCCGGACCGGGAAGGAACAGCGATAAATCCAGAACGGTTAGTCCTTCGAGTTTCATACGCAAAGCGGATCAGCAGGTCACGCCGTCTGCGCTCAGTCCGTTGAGATCCTCCTCAGAAAGGCCTAGCAGTTCCCCCAAAATCTCGGTGTTGTGCTGGCCGATTTTGGCTCCAGGCCACTCAGTGCGTCCCGGTGTTTCGGATAGCTTGGGCATAATTGCGGGGATTTTCAGCGGTTCACCATCGATTTCGACCATCTCAAACATCCCGCGAGCGATGTAGTGTGGGTCAGTAATCATGTCTTCGACGCTGTAAATTGGGCCAACTGGTACTCTCGCCGCCTCTAATTTGTTAATTATTTCGGTGGAAGTGTAATTGCTGCACCATTTTGCCAGCGCCTCATCAATCTTTTGCTCGTGAATCACCCGACCTTGATTATGCTCAAGCTCTGGATCATTAGCCATGTCTTCACGGCCTGCCTCAGTCATCAGACGTTTAAAGATCGAATCGCCATTACCACCGATGACCACATGCTTGTCATCCGAGCAAAGATAGGTGTTGGTTGGAACGATCCCCGTTATAGTGGTGCCAGAAGGCTCGCGGACTAAACCTGCACCGTCGAATTCGGGAACGATCCCCTCGAGCAGGTTAAAGATGGACTCATACAACGCGACGTCGACCACCTGACCCTTACCACTCTTATTTCGCTCGATAATGGCAAGGGCCACACCCAGTGCCGCGTGGATTGCCGCGACGGTGTCACCTAGTGAGATATTAGGGCGCACAGGAGCCTTACCTGGCTCTCCGTTTATGTAGCGAAAGCCTCCGTAACCCTCGGTCACGGATGCATAGCCGGGCTTCTCCGAGAACGGGCCGCTTTGTCCGTATCCTGAGATTCGCGCATAAATAATTCCGGGATTTTGAGCTTTGACCTCTTCAGGCCCTAACCCCCAACTCTCCATGGCGCCGGGTCGGAAATTCTCGATCACAACATCGGCTTGGGTCAGCAAGTCAAATGCCAGTTTGCGGCCTCGATCTGACTTGAGGTCCAGTGTCACGCTTTTCTTATTGCGCGCGAGGGAGTGGTACCAAAGTGACGTGCCATTTCGTACTTCACGCCACTGCCTAATCGGATCCCCCGTGGGCGGCTCGATTTTAATTACCTCTGCGCCGAAATAACCTAGAACGGTGCCCGCGAAAGGACCTGCCAGTAATTGTCCCAACTCTATAACGCGGAGACCCTCAAGGGGTCGTGCTTTCAACATGGTTTTCTCCGAGGCGCGGCCGTCCGTTGAAGGGCATGGTACGGACATTCTTTGGTAAAAGGAATGAAATGCTCCCGTGTTAGAGGCACCCTCTATGTTTTGGTTTGGAGCTCTCTGCGGGCTCTCTGCAGTCTGGAATCTGTTGCAGCTGCTAAGCATCTTTGAACCATGACCGAGCTCGGATTGAGGTGTGGCCCGAATAAACGTACAAGAGGTGTTGTAAATAAGAAGTATTCCGTATAAAGTTGCAAATGAGAATGGATATCATTAACGACGACCACGCTCTTAGGTGGCGGTCGGGAACTTGATGATTTTGATACCACATTTAGAAATGAGGGAAAGGACGTGACACTTTTAAATCGGAAGCTTTTATCCGCAATCGCGGTGCTTTTTATGCTCACTGGTCTTGGTGCTTGCTCAAGCAGTGATGATTACACGCCGCCGCCGGCGCCAGCGGCCGACACCACTCCACCCGATGCTGATGGTGACGGGGTCGCGGACGATGATGATGCTTTCCCGGATGATCCCGACGAGTCCGCGGATTCTGACGGCGATGGAGTGGGTGACAACGGTGACAATTGTCCAGACACTGAAAATGCGGGCCAAGAAGACAGTGACGCTAACGGTTCCGGCGATGCCTGCGACGCTATGCCATTAGTCTATTCAGCCGAAGGCAAGTTGAACGGCGGATCCCCTGACGGTGTCAGCTACACGGGCCAAACAGCCAGGTTAGTTCTTCAACAAAAGCTGACGGACTTTATGGTCGACATTGTCGAGCAGGAGGGCGAGGCCACAGCCATATATGAAGGTATGCGGTTCTACGTTACTGGGGAAGGAGCTGATTTTGAGCCTCATGGTTTCACAACCAAGGGCGGCGATCCCGTGACCCCCGGACCGACCTATGGAGACATCAGCTCTGGTAAAAACCTGAATGGTAAGATAGCCGGGGGCAGCAAAGCCGGCACAGGAGAAACTGGAAAGCTTATCAACGATGAATTCTTTGGATGGAAGTCTGGCCTTGGCGCCAATCCGAAGCCCATCGATTTGGTCGACCTGTGGATGGAGCAATTTGCGGCTGAAGCTTCGGACGGAGTGGATCCAACGATTACAATTGCAGATGGATCGCAGGTCAACATCGCGACGCCAATGATCTCCAAAGAGGGGGTTCATTATCGGCAATTGATCCAAAAGTTTCTCTCGGTAGCGGTCAACTTTTCTCAGGGCACGAATGATTATCTACTCACTGATTTTGGTTCTGCACTAGACCCTTACAAAGACAAGACTTATTCAAGCGCCGCGCACAAATTCGATGAGGGATTTGGTTACTACGGGGCTTCTCGTGACATCAATGATTACACGGATGACGAGGCGGCCGGGAAAGGCGGTCGTGCCGAGTACGGCAATGGCTACTATGACTCAAACGGGGATGGACTCATCGATCTCAGAAGCGAGTTCGTGTTTGGTCACGCTCAGAATTGTGCCAAACGGGATCGCTTGAAAGACGCAGAGGGGAATCCCTATACCGACTTCTCGAAGGAAGCGATGGATGCGTTCATGATTGGTCGCAGGATTCTGCAGAATGCTGAGGAGGCCGGTGAACTTACGGAAGCGGCCAATGATGCTCTGCAAGCACAGATCAAGATCGCTGCCGTGACCTGGGAGAAGTGCATCGCTGCGACTGCTGTGCATTACATCAATGACGTGACTATCGATATGGGAGAGTTCTCCAACGGAGCATTTGCCGATAGGGGCAATTTTGTAAACTTAACCAAGCACTGGGGCGAAATGAAAGGCTTTGCTCTAGGGCTTCAGTTTAGTGCGCTGTCTCCTTTTAGAGATGGGTCCACCGGCAAATCAGTCACTGACCTAAAAAGGGCGCTTGATCTAATGGGCGACGCTCCAATGATGCCCGACGGCTCACAAAATGGCCAACCTACTACTGCCGCGTCTGCTGACGCAGCGGTCGCTGGATATCTTAGCGATCTGCAGGAGGCTAGGACGATCTTGTCGGAAGCTTACGGCTTCAACCCTGATGCGGTCGCCATTTGGTAATGATATTCGTTATCATTACGCAAGATTAAATGAAGCGCCGCTCTGCGGCGTTTTCATTTTTGGGGCTAGGAGCAGTGCCTACGCGGCGATGCTCGTTGATTCCTCTACCCGTTCGTTACGATTACTGAGTTTAGATGGGGGACGATTATGAGATTCTTGGTATTAGCTATCGCCTTGACCGGGCTTTTCTCTGGTGGGGCACACGCGAGCGTTGCGAGCCTTTTCCAGGCGCTATTGAACAGCGCCATGACTATGGACAGCGCCAAGGACGACAACGATAACTCAATCTCAGAACCGGAACCGGGTGGCAATGGATCTGGCTCTACGGGTGGCGCCGAGTCGGGTTACGAAGAGTGCATGGCGTCTGTAACAGGGTCCTATGACACCCGATGTATGTTGACGGCATTAGTCGACGAAATCGTGATCCCAAACTACGCTGATTTGGCGAGTCAGTCAGCTACGTTTTCATCACAAGATGGTCCTCTCGGCACCTACTGTTCGGCAATATCTGCGGGTGATGAGAGTGAGGCGTTTAGCAATGCCGAGTCTGCGTACAGAGGACTGGTCGATGCGGTTCAAAGGTCGGAGATGCACGCGATTGGTCCAGCAGCCGACAACGCATTCTCTCTCCAATACCGACTAAATTCCTACATGGGAGGCGCCATCAGTACTTGCGGAATAGACAGCATTGCCGCTAGCAGTAATGTCGATATCAGCGCACGCCCCTCCAGCACTCGTGGAATTAGGGCGCTGGACTACCTGCTTTTCAACACTGAGCTTGATCATACCTGCGCGTCGCAAGTTACGGCGACCCAGGGTTGGAATGACCTAACACAGTCTGAACGTAAGGCTCTCCGTTGCGATGCAGCGATGCTCGTTGCCTCAGATATTTCAGATGCAGCCTCCAGCATACACAGTGCCTGGCAAAAAACGGATGGAAACTACCGGGCTGTTTTCTTGGAGGAATCCAATACGTTCCAGAGCTTGCAGGCTACAACGGATAGCATGTTTTACCTTGAGAAAGGCACCAAGGACGCGAAGCTTGGTATGCCCTTGGGAATTATCGCCGCTTGCCCAGATTTGACGTGTCCTGAATTTGTGGAGGCGCCATACAGCGGGAATTCCCTGCAAAACGTTATAACTAATCTGGAAATTTGGTCGGAGATGTTCGCCTCTAATGCGGAAACTGGGTTTGACGCTCACATTGAGAACGAGGGGTGGCCTGAAGTTTCTCAGGAGTTCAAATCCAACCTCGCTAAGGCCTTAGAACTTGCTAACAGCATTGATGAGTCAATTGCATCGCAGGTCGGTGAAATAGAAACTGAATCTCAGGAGACTGAATGCACTAATGCCTTCAGCAATCCGGACACTACATCGGATGCATTTCCAATGTGTACACTTTATGGGCTCGTCAAAAGAGTCGTTGATAGTTTGAAGATTGACTTTGTGACTATCGTAAACGTGGAGGTACCTGGCGGCTCCCAGTCGGATAATGATTGATGTTTGCGTCTGCCCGTAAGTTTGCACAACTCTGGGTCGGCATTTCCATAGTGTGCTGCTCTTATGCGTCCTACGGAGAGCTTTCTGATCCTGATCAATTTCTATTAGAAGAGATACTTATCATAGGAAGCAAGTCTGCTGCCAGGGAGGTATCAGGATCGGCCAGCTTTCTGGATGAGACGGATCTTGACCGGTTCGACCAAGTAGATCTTCGCAAAGTGCTAAATCAGGTTGCCGGTGTTTATATCCGCGAGGAAGATGGTTTTGGCTTGAGGCCAAATATCGGGATTCGGGGCGCTGCAGCGGAGCGCAGTCAGAAAGTGACTCTCATGAGAGACGGGGTGTTAATAACTCCCGCGCCGTACTCTGCGCCTGCTGCTTATTATGTTCCGAATGTCAGCCGTATAGGCAGCGTGGAGGTTTTAAAGGGACCCTCCGCCACGGCTTATGGTCCACACACTGTTGGTGGCGCAATTAATTTTGGGTCTCTGCCACTGCCGGACACAAGATCGGAAGGGTTTGTAGATCTCAGCGCTGGATCTGACGGTTTCTACAAGTTGCAAGGCTCCTATGGTGGGAATTCGGGCGACTTTGGGTTCTTGGTTGATGCCCTAAGTTATGGAGCAGATGGGTTTAAATACATTGACGAGATTGACGGAGACACGGGCTTCGAACGGAATGACATCGGTTTGAAGATGTCTTATGTGGCCCCAGAGTCGCGTTTTGATCACCGCGTGACATTGTTGGTGGAGGCCGGAGATGAGGATGCTGATGAAACGTACTTAGGTTTAACAGACGATGATTTCAGGATCACTCCAAATCGTAGATACGCCGCGTCGCAGCTCGCTAAGTTCAGATCTCAGCATTACAATTTCGTCCTAAATTATAACGCTTCACTCGGCGAGTTTAACTCCACCAATATAAAGGTCTATTGGAACAAATTTGATCGGTCTTGGAATAAGCTGGATCGGTTTTGGCGTGGGCCTGCCTTGCAACGCATCTTTAAGGCACCAGAGCAATACCAGACCTATTACGCAGTTCTGACGGGGGCGCGAGATTCGTCTGGATCGCCTGACCAAACTTTGGACGTGACCAATAACCACCGAAAGTACTTGAGCTACGGTTTTCAGTGGACGGTAAGTGATTCGCGGGAAGTCTGGGGTATGGGTTTGGATAGCTCCTTTGGACTTCGATATCACACTGACCAAGTGAAGAGAAATCATGAGCCCATTACCTATCTAATGGTTGACTACAGAATGGTGCCAGACAATATTCCCAGGACAGCGAAGACACGGAATAAAGCCACAACCGATGCCTACGCGGGCTACGTTACATCCAAGTTGTCCCTGGGGCCTGCGTCTATAACACTGGGCATTAGGCACGAGGATATTGAAGGGGAGGTGTTGAATTACCTCGACGATTCACTGAATGGACAAAGTCAGAAGCTTACTGCCGCTTCAGTGAGCGGTATTTGGCAAATGACTGACGCGTTCTCCGTCTTTTTGGGGGCGTACGAAGGATTTTCCCCTGCTGGCCCCGCCTCAGGCGCAGACCATGAGGAAAGCCTCAACTTTGAAGCTGGTCTTCGCTATGCATCCAACCGCTTCGAGGGTTCTTTAACGGGGTTCCGTAGCGATTATGATAATTTGATAGGTAGGTGTCGCGTAAGTGACCCAAATTGCACGCCTGGGTCAGAATTCAACGGAGGAGAAGTTGAGATAGCCGGCCTTGAGGTTTCCTTGCTGCATACCTTGTCGCTCAGTGATTTCAGTAGATTGGAGTGGGCGCTCTCGTATACATATACAGAGTCAGAATTTGGACAGACCTTTTTGTCCGGATTCTCTCAATGGGGCCTGGTTAGGGAAGGTGATGAGGTACCCTACATTCCTGAGCATATTGGGAACGCTCGCGTCAGCTATTTTAGAAACAAGTGGGGTATTGAGGGCGCCTTGGACTTTCAATCAGAGATGAGAGAAGTTCCCGGCATGGGAGATATCGCGGAGGACTTACATGCTGATGATTTCACAACCCTGGATCTTACAATTTCTCATCAGACAACCGAGGCGCTCACGCTCCAAATGATGCTATTGAATGCCTTAGATAAAGCAGCGATCGTCTCGCATAGACCTTTTGGCGCAAGACCTAACCGGCCTAGGTCGCTTGTTGCCCGCATAAAATATCAGTTCTGATTAATGTCTGGTCTCGAAGCACTAGGAGCTGGTTTTTTTGACGCGATGTTTGTCGTGGCAGACCCCGGCAAAAGGCTTTACTGGTTGCATGTGTTGAGCGCTGCACTGCTCGCTTTGATCTATTGCCAGTGTACCGCCAGAGGTTCGTCAATTCGCGATCTGGCCTCAAGTGTGTTCGACAGCGCTTACTGGTGGAATCGTTCAACGAAGCTTGATTACGGTTTGTTTGCGTTGAACAACTTTTTAAAGGTGGCGATGTTCGCACCGGTGCTAGGGGGCCAGGTAGCAGTCTCACTCGTCGTCACTAAGTTTCTGCACTTCAACGTTGCTGAAAGCCACTTAGTCGTCTGGCCGCCCATTGCGATTACTGTTGCCTTCACCGCGGTAGCGTTTTTATTTGATGATTTTATGCGGTTTGTCGTGCACTGGTGCATGCACAGAGTCCCATTTCTATGGCACTTTCATAGCTTGCACCACACGGCGACAACCCTTACGCCGTTTACCGTTCACCGAACCCACCCGCTGGAGAGTTTTATTAACTCCAGTCGCGCTATGCTGTCCCTCGGTATAGTGTCTGGAGTTTTTGTGTGGCTTTTTGGTCATGGCCTTCAAGTTTGGGACATTTTGGGAGTGAACGCGCTTGGGTTCGTGATGACTTTAGCCGGTTCGAATCTCAGGCATAGTCACATACCTTTACATTTTGGCGTGGCCGAGAGCTTGTTGATTAGCCCTGCTCAACACCAACTACATCACTCAGTCGATCACGAGCATCCTAACCTCGGCTCCTTCCTTTCCTGTTGGGACCGTTTGTGTGGCAGTTGGATGGCTGGCAGAGAAGCCAGGGACTTGCGTTTCGGCCTTTCGATTAGCGGGCTGGAGACTTTAGATAATGGCTATTGCAAAGAAGCGCCACGTGCTTCTCCAATTTGATATACGCAGAGTAAGATCGACCGCACGCTGCGTTGTCACACTGGTCCTTCAGCCTTCATGGTAGCCTGCAAGTAGTTTTGTTCCCCGACGCGGCCTAAAAGAGAAAGTTGCGTTTCTAGCCAATCCACGTGCTCTTCTTCGGCCTTAAGGATGCCCTTTGCAAGATCACGTGATACAAAATCCTTTTCATTTTCACAGCACTCGATCGTAGAGATAAGGTCGGCGTGCGCGACATGCTCAAGTTGCAAGTCAGATTCCAGCATCTCCCTCGGCGATTCGCCAATGCGCAATTGACCCAAATCTTGAAGATTTGGAATGCCCTCAAGAAAGAGAATGCGCTCGACGAGGGCATCGGCGTGCCTCATTTCGTCGATCGACTCGGAGTACTCGTGCTCTGCTAGTTCAGTCAGTCCCCAGTCCTTAAACATCTTTGAGTGCAGAAAGTACTGGTTAATCGCTACGAGTTCATTGTAAAGAATTTTGTTCAGATTCTTGAGGACCTCGGGATGACCTTTCATAGTTTCTCCTCCTCACAGAAAACTGGATGGGTGTGACTATACAAAATTCTGCAAGCAGATGGGAAATAAATTATTGATTTTGCTTGTAAAAATGGTAATGAGAAGTATTCGTATTCTCAAGCAGAGGCGAGCAGTGCCAAGGACGCAGACGTTTGCCTCAGTAGCAGCCCATCACAGGCGTCTTGGACCACTTTTGTAGCCTGTAGCAGGCACTTGCCGCACTGAGTAGAGCAACCTGTGCTACGGATGACCTCGTCGACCGATCTTGCGCCTGCGCATACTTCGTCACGGATGACGCGCTCAGTGACCCCTTTGCAAATACAGATGTACATAGCTCGACGCTATTGGTAGTGAGAATGATTGTCAATAAGCTTATTGAGCGGTCCGGGAATAGTCGATAGCGATTAAAATCCAGTCGGCAAGGCCTCCGGGTGTCTCAAGCTGAATTTTGCTCCCCACGGGTTTGCCAAGTAATGCGTGCCCCAGGGGAGAATCGCACGATATTTTTCTCTGGTTTATGTCGATTTCGTCTGGACCGACAATCCGCCACCGCTCCTCCTCACCAACCTTGTTCTCAAGAGTGATCCAGGCGCCGAACCATACTCTATTGCGATCACCTAACGGTTCGCTCACCACGGTCACCGCATCAAGGCGTTTTCGCAAAAATCGCACGCGTGAGTCAATTTCTCGCAGTCGTCTCTTTCCGTAAATGTAATCACCATTCTCTGAGCGATCCCCGTTGGCTGCTGCGGCCGAGACAGCTTTGGTAACCTCAGGTCTTTCGATTTTCCAAAGCGCGTGCAACTCTGCACGCAGCGCTTGCTCACCTTCGGGGGTGATATAAGGGGATCCTGCTGGGCGAGAGGGTCTATACCGGGTCATATTCAAAGTTTAGGTGCTGCTGAGCAAGTGTGAAATGCCCTCAGCAATCGATAGTACAATCTTGCGCGATCAGCTTGTGCTTTGCCGCAATGCTAATATCGCCAGGGCGACCCCGTAGTTTGTTTGCCGCGTTGTTAAACGCGCCAGCGTATAATCATGGCCAATGATCTTTAAGCCCAAAACAATTGCGTTACCCCGCGCCACGATCACTGAACGCGCGCGTTGTATCACAGTGTCTCTCTTGACCGTTTGCTGCGGCACAGCACCCCTGGTCGTGGCGGAAAGCATGGGGAACCCCGAACCATGCCTCGCACTTCAAGGAAACCGGGTGCAGGGGGGCATGTTGTGGGGGCAAACTTCGCCGACAGCAGAAATTCGTTTTGATGATAAGCCTGTACCGGTGTTACCCGATGGCCAGTTTTTGTTAGGCCTGGGGCGCGATGCGCCTGCCAATGTTGAGTTGGTCGTGGTAGCCGAGAAAGCTTGCGCGCAAACGGTGGCGGTAGCCCGCCGCAACTACCGCGTGCAAAGGATTGAGGGGGTGCCCCAGCAAACCGTAACGCCCAGCGATGCGCACCTTGAGCGCATCCGCGTAGAGAGGCAAAAGGTGCGCATCGCCAAAGCGCGCCGATTGTCGCGCACTGACGGTCTATTGGCAGTGCAGCAGGGTTTTGTCTGGCCGGTAACAGGTCGCATCAGCGGTGTGTATGGGAGTCAGCGCATTTACAACGGAACCCATGGGACACCGCATTACGGCGTGGACATTGCGCGACCTGAGGGCACACCGGTTCTCGCACCCGCTGCGGGAGAGGTCACCTTGGCGGAACCTGATTTGTTCTACTCCGGTGGGACCGTTATTCTGGATCATGGTTATGGGTTTTCGTCGTCCTTTTTGCACCTTAGCGAGGTGCATGTATCCTTGGGGGATCTTTTGTCTGCTGGTGATCTAATCGGCGCTATTGGCGCGACTGGGAGGGCGACCGGGCCGCACCTCGATTGGCGGATGAGCTGGTTCAGTCAGCGCATTGATCCGCAGTTACTGGTTCCCCCAATGCCTGAATAAGCGGTGTGCCGCTCGGAGGTGCTGCTTGGCGGTGCTCTGAGCATCCGGAGGGCTTATACTCTGCGTTTTGGCTCGAGAGAAATTCTGTGCTAGACCCCAAGCTACTTAACATTTTGGTGTGCCCGGTCAGCAAAGCACCGCTTGTTTATGACGAAGACAAGCAAGAGTTGCTATGTAAAGCGAGCGGTCTTGCCTATCCTGTGCGTGATGGCATTCCCGTGATGTTGGAGGAAGAGGCCCGCGCTTTGACCACGGACGAGAAGCTGGACTAGGGACGCCCGATGGCAGACACCATTTTTGGTAAGATCACGCGCGGCGAGATCCCAACAGAGTTCCTATACCAGGACGAGCACTGCATCGTGATTCGCGACATCCAGCCGCAAGCCCCGACACACGTGCTAATTATTCCACGGAAGCCGATCCCACGCTTAGTGGACTCGCTGCCCGAGGACCAAACCCTACTTGGGCACTTGTTATTGGTCGCAGGCAAAGTGGCTGATCAGTTGGGAGTGGGCGATGCATTTCGACTCGTCATCAACAATGGTGAAGGCGGTGGGCAAACTGTATTCCACCTTCACCTACATATTCTTGCTGGCCGCGACATGGCCGAATGCCAACTCGTCTCGGACTTGAACTGAGCCTCCTGGCCAAAAGCGCGCGCCTAGAGAGACATTTCATGAAGACCGCCGATATTCGCGAAGCATTTCTCGCCTATTTTGAGTCACAGGCCCATACGCGCGTGGACTCGAGTTCTCTGGTGCCCACAGACGATCCAACTTTGCTCTTCACCAATGCTGGCATGAATCAGTTCAAAGAGACCTTTTTGGGCTTGGAGCAGAGGCCTTATCAGCGGGCTGTGACGGCACAGAAATGTGTGCGTGCCGGCGGGAAGCATAATGATTTGGAGAACGTTGGTTACACCGCTCGCCACCATACGTTTTTTGAAATGTTGGGTAACTTTAGCTTCGGTGACTACTTCAAGCGCGAGGCGATTCGATTTGCCTGGCAGTTCTTGACCGAAACATTGCGTCTGCCGCCTGAGCGGTTATGGGTAACTGTCCACATCAGTGATGACGAGGCGGCAAATATATGGATAGATGAAATTGGCTTTGATCCTGCCAGACTTTCGCGACTTGATGAGGACAACTTCTGGCAAATGGGCGATACGGGCCCCTGCGGACCCTGTTCAGAGGTCTTTTATGACCATGGGCCCGATGTGCCTGGCGGCCCGCCAGGGAGTAAAGACGATGATCTCGACCGTTACATCGAGATCTGGAATTTGGTGTTTATGCAGTTCAACCGCGATGCGCAAGGGGAGCTCCATCCTCTGCCTGCGCCATCGGTCGATACCGGCATGGGACTTGAGCGTATTGCGGCGGTGCTGCAACACGTTCATTCTAATTATGAAATCGATTTGTTCACGGCGCTCATTGCCGCGGTAGCAAAGCAACTGGGCACCGCGAATACTGAAGACAAATCACTCCGAGTGATTGCTGATCATTTGAGATCAACAGCTTTCCTGATTGCAGACGGGGTGCTGCCGGGTAACGAGGGCCGTGGATATGTTCTGCGGCGTATCATTCGTCGCGCCATCCGCCATGGCAACAAGCTGGGTGCGCAGGGAACGTTCTTTGCCGCACTCGTACCTGATTTGTTGGCGCAGATGGGGGAGGCATATCCGCAACTGGCGGAGCAAGCGGCTGTAATTACCGCTGCCTTGAAAGCAGAGGAAGACCAGTTTGCTCGAACGCTCGATAACGGCATGGCCATACTCGAGGAGTCGCTGGAGGGGATAACAGATCAAACGATTCCTGGAGAGGTCATCTTTAAGCTATACGACACGTATGGCTTTCCGGTGGATCTCACCAATGACATTGCGCGTGAGCGCGGTCTGGTCCTTGATGTTGACGGATATGACGCGGCCATGGCTACGCAACGGCAACGCTCGCAGGATCACGGTGGATTTAAGGTTGACTACAGCCAGAGCTTGAATATCGAGGGTGAAACAGACTTTGTTGGCTATGAGGCAGATCAAGCCGTCGGTTCTGTGGTCGCGATACTCGTTGACGGTGAAGCTGCAGCCTCACTAGAGCCTAGTCAGTCTGGTGTTGTGATTCTGGATCGCACTCCTTTTTATGGGGAAAGTGGTGGGCAAGTTGGAGACTCTGGTCGGTTACATGCCGATGGCGGCAAGCTTGACGTGAAGGATACGACGAAAGTACAGGGCCATCACCTTCATCACGTTACCGTCACGTCAGGAAGCGTCGCGGTCGGAGATAGTGTTGACGCGCGGATCGATGCGCAGGTTCGGAATCGCACACGACTGAATCATTCAGCGACGCACTTGCTACACGAGGCGCTCCGGCGAGCGCTTGGCAATCACATCCGGCAGAAAGGTTCCCTGGTGGATTCGCAGCGTCTGCGTTTCGACTTTTCACATGGCGAGCCGGTTTCGGCGGAAGTCCTCGCTGACATAACGCGCGTTGTAAACGAGCAGATCCGTGCCAATGATGCCGTTTCGACTGAGCTGATGAGTATGGATGCGGCCATTGAAGCCGGTGCGATCGCACTATTCGGAGAGAAGTATGGGGAGGAGGTCAGAGTGCTCACGATGGGCGTGGACCGGTTCTCTGTTGAACTTTGTGGTGGGACTCATGTCTCGCGTACCGGTGATATTGGCTTATTCCTGATAACGGCTGAGTCGGGTGTCGCCAGTGGAGTGCGGCGAATTGAGGCTGTCACCGGGGAGGTGGCGCTCTCCCACGTGACAAGTCTATCGCAGGAGCTGCAGTCAGTTTGCGGTGCGTTAAAGGCGACACCTGATAACGCGGCCGCCAAGGTTGGCGCTCTGCGTGCTGAGGTGCGAGAGCTCGAAAAAGAGTCCACACGACTGCGCCAGAAACTGGCGTCCTCTGCTGGTGGAGACCTGACACAAGAAGCTGTAGAGGTCGAGGGCCTTAAGGTATTGGCGGCCCAGATTGACGGCGCAACGGCCTCATCCCTGCGTGACACGTTGGATCAGTGCAAGAATAAGCTGTGCTCGGGAGTAATACTTTTAGCTGCGGTTGAAAAAGGTAAAGTCGCTCTGGTTGCAGGCGTCACATCAGACGCCACTGATCGGATTAAGGCAGGCGACATTATTAAACATTTTTCGGGTCAGCTCAGTGGTAAAGGGGGCGGTCGACCCGATATGGCCCAGGGTGGAGGCTCAGACGTTGCAGCGCTGCCTCAGGTATTGGCCTCTTTTCCCGATTGGGTGGCCGGTCAGTTACGGTGAGTGTGTCGTTAGGTGTATTGTTGTCGCAGGACGAACTTTTGCACTTTACCGGTGCTGTTTCTAGGTAATGCGTCAGTGTGGACGACCTGCTTCGGCCATTTGAACCGCGCAAGTTTGCCTTTGCACTGTTGGTGAATCTCTTCTATCGAGAGCTGCTCCCCGCTAATCGTAGCAACGACAGCGCAACCGACTTCCCCCCATCTCACGTCAGGCAATCCTATGATCGCGATTTCTCGCATGTCTGGGTGTGCCAATAGTACTGACTCCACTTCAGCGGGATAAACGTTTTCGCCGCCGGAGATGTACATGTCTTTGATCCGATCTTCGACTGAAAGGCGCCCCGTCTCATCCAGGCGCCCGATATCGCCAGATTTCAACCAATTCCCCACAAAAGCCTCTGCCGTGGCATCGGGTCGGTTCCAGTAACCGGGGGTCACCGCAGCACCGCGCATCCAGATCTCGCCCAGCTCACCGGGCAATGCCTGTTCGGCTTCCGATTTCATGATTTTCAAATCACCGTAGGGCAGCGCACGACCCGCGTAACCTAGGTGCTTGGGCAAGTCCGCTTTCTGCGCCATGCAGACAACACCTGAAGTTTCGGTCATGCCGTAGACCTCCTGCAACAGAATGCCGCGTTCCTGCCACTCTTTGAGCATGGGCTCTGGAACCGACTCCGCTCCAGTTGCCGCTACGCGGAGCCTAGTAAAGTCGATATCGCTGATGTTGGGCATTAGAGACATCGCACTCCACATAGCAGGCACTCCTCCAATGTTAGTAATAGCCAGGTCGGCGTCATCAATCGCCGCAAGCATCGCGCCGGGGTCAAAACTACGCATTATGAGTTGCGGTATCCCGAATTTAGCAGTCATCAGCACAGACTGCATGCCGCCAATGTGGAAAAGCGGCATAACGTTGAGCACGCGGCTTTGCGTGCTTGCCTCGCTTGGTTGCAATAAATTGAGAGCAGAGGCGAGCATCATCCGCCGTGTGTACATCACGCCCTTGGGTTTACCCGTAGTGCCCGATGAGTACATGATCATTGACAGCGTGTCGGCGTTGGCCGCAGCAGGTTCTATCGTGTCTCGATCCCAAATCAGAGCTTTTTCGTAGCCGCTGGGAGATCCATCCAGCGCTGTGTCCACCAATACAGATGGCAATACCGATTCGTCGATCTCGCTGATGACTCTCTCAAAGTCATGATCAAATAAGACAGCTGAAGGTTTGCTATCACCGAGGATAAATGACAGCTCTGGAGGGGAGAGTCTAAAGTTGAGGGGTACGTAGACAGCGCCAATGCGCACAGTAGCGTAAAATATCTCCACCACGTCTGAGCTGTTAAGGCCGAGGTAGGCGACCCGATCGCCGGCACTGATGTTTTCTGCGATTAAACAATGAGCCAACGCATCAACTCGGCCATTGAATTCTCGCCAAGTGAATTCTCGATCAGCCGTCAAATCGCGTAATGCAAGGTTATCAGGCTGTACGCGCAATTGTTGGTGAATCCAGTCGTTATATAGCGGGTCAGAGTCGGCCACTGCTGTGATCTCATTATTATCGGATCGTCGACAGCCTAGTAGATCAGATCTGCTCTCACTTTTGCAAAGCCCATCTCTAACCAATTCGTCATCCAGCTGAGCTGAATTTAAGATCGCCTTTATTAGACACTTCCCCAAGTAATCACCAACCTGCTTCACTCGCAAAGTATCTATTCGCGGGCAATACCCAAAATTGATTTACTGTTTTGACTGGTCGGCTAGTTGTCGCGAGCACTGGCATCATCACTGGTTCTCACTCGGGCTCGAATCGTGTTAAATACGCGCCCTTGTACTTCGACATCGCTGGTTCCGGATTTCATGGCGCTGATTGTTCAGAAATATGGTGGCACCTCCGTTGGCTCTGTAGAGCGGATCGGTGCCGTAGCTGACAGAGTGGCTCGCTTTAAAAGCGACGGCCATGACGTCCTCGTGGTTGTCTCGGCTATGTCCGGCGAAACCAATCGCCTGATGGGACTTGCGAAGGATATTCAGAGTAATCCTGCGCCACGTGAGCTTGATGCATTGTTGAGCACTGGGGAGAAGGTTACGACCGCGTTGCTCAGTATGGCGCTCGGTGAGCGCGCTGTTCGCGCGAGATCTTTCAGCGCCAATCAGGTCGGCATACTGACAGACAGCGCACATAATAAGGCGCGTATTCAAGACATTCACGCAGAAGCGCTGCAGTCAGAACTCGAGGCTGGCGGCGTCCCAGTGGTGGCTGGATTCCAGGGTGTGGACGTTCAGGGCAACATGACGACTCTGGGGAGAGGTGGGTCAGACACCACTGCGGTTGCGCTTGCCGCGGCGCTAAAGGCCGATGAATGCCAGATTTATACTGATGTGGACGGTGTCTACACAACAGATCCAAGAATGGTGCATGGCGCCAAACGACTTAACCGTATCACTTTTGAGGAGATGCTTGAGATGTCGAGCATGGGGTCAAAAGTACTGCAAATACGTTCGGTAGAATTCGCGGGTAAATACAAGGTGCCACTGCGAGTGCTTAGCAGCTTTGAGGACGGGCCTGGAACATTGATTACAACTGAGGAGGATGCCTCCATGGAAGCACCTGTAATTGCAGGAATAGCCTTTAATCGTGACGAGGCCAAGTTGACCGTGGTGGGGGTGCCGGATAACCCTGGTATTGCCTATCGCATTCTCGGCCCTGTTGGTGAGGCCAATATTGAGGTAGACATTATTCTACAGAACAGTCGAGAGGAGAATTCGACTGACTTCACCTTCACGGTAGCGCGCGACGATATGGAATCTGCAGCTGATGCGCTCTCACCGGTTGTGGCGGAGCTTGGTGCGGGGGAGGTATTAACCGATGACCACATTGCGAAGGTGTCCGTTGTCGGTGTCGGGATGCGGTCACATTCAGGGGTCGCGGCAACGATGTTTAAGGCGCTTGCAGATGTTGGTGTGAATATCCAGATGATCAGTACCTCCGAAATTAAAATCTCGGTGATCATCGAGGAAAAATATCTTGAACTGGCTGTGCGCAGCCTGCATTCTGCGTTCGGTCTCGATACAGTCGATACCTAGCAGGGCGGCTGTCTGTTAGCCATTCTCGAGGAAATCCTGTACGCGAGAATGGCGTTGATTAACAAGGATGTGAGTCATGCTGATTTTGACGCGAAGAGTGGGTGAATCCCTTATAATTGGCGACGAAGTAACGATCACGGTTTTAGGGGTCAAAGGCAATCAGGTGCGTATCGGCGTTAAGGCACCCAAAGAAGTAGCAGTGCACCGCGAGGAAATCCTTGATCGAATGGCGGAGATCACATCCAACTGTGAAATAGAGGATGCGCCTTATGGAGAATCAGAAAAGGTCTGATTGCACGGCGAGGTCTGCAACCACGGGTATCAAGACTCCTAGACTCATAATATTTCGATCTTCGATGGCATGAAATTGCTCAGTTGCGCAAAGAGTCCAAGCGCATCAGGGTCAACAGTTGCATATGGAAAAGGTCTGTCGGCGCTGCTGTCGGTCTCAGTGGGCTCCGCTGCTGCGCTAAGGCCGCGTTGCTTGCCGTGTAAGACTCTAATACGTCGTTTGCCCCCGTTAGGTCATTCACCTTGGGGAAGCCCTGCGACCTGCCGACGATGGCCCCGGAAGTGCCCTCGCCGAGCAAGATGTCGGTACTAGCTGTCGAAGCAGCAAAGTCGTTAGCTACGATGGCCCATCCCAATATGTCTCTGCCGACAAACCCCTGGGAGGCGTCGCCAGAGCTAAGATCTATCCAGTTGCCAGCTGCAGAGCGGAACTTATTACCGCTTATTAAACCGTCTTGGGTGTCAATCGCCACCAGCCCGCCGCCGGCAGTATTTACCGATACACCCTGAAAAGTATTGCCGGACACTGTCATGTTATGGGCAATGGCTTTGCCAGTTTGACCCACTAGGATAGCTACGCCGCCTACAGAAAGCCCTCCATCGGTAAGCGTGTTGTTCTTTATGGTGGTGGTATTTGTATCCGGGGATGCAGCGGTACTGCCCACGTAGATGGCTGTGGTGCCCAAGCCAGAGGACGCCTCATAAGAATCGACATCATTAAAGGTGACTTTATTGGCCAAAATGGTGGTGCTTTGGTTCGCATTCAAGATGCTTATCGGGAGGCCGATACGGTCCATGGAGTTATAGTTGATGTCAACCTGTCCACCACCTCCAATGGAGGTCCGCACGCCAAATTCCAAATCAAGCAGTTCCGATCGATTTACTTTCAGCGTACCTAATACTTTTTGATCAGAGCTATCACAACCTGGGGCCACATCTGCGGTTACTCCAACAATGGTGTCAGAGCCTTGGGTGCCTGTACCAGTGATTACTACCCGATCAACGTTTCCGAATACGGTTCTGGCTGAACAGTTGGCTGCATTGGAATAGAACGCTATCACCGACGCCGCAGTTCCAGCAGAACATGGTGAATCGACCGAAATCGTCATGTTGCGAATAGACGCGTTGCCGACTTGAAACTCTATTGCAGTGCCGATGGTGTCCGAGCAATCCAGAGCCCCGTTCTCAATGCTTACAAGTGTGGATCCTTTGCTTCTTCCGCGGAGATCTCCTTGGAATCCTCTAGCGCCTACAGCACCGATATCGTAACTACTGGAGGAGAGGAATATATCTCTAAACCCGGCCTCTACCGCAAAATCAAGTGCGCACTGGAGATTTTCGGTGTCATCACTAGAGTTATCTGATGCCACTTCGATTGTTCCGCCGTTCAAAGTTACAGCACTGGAGCAATCAAGATCTTGCCCATTCACGGCTGTTGAAGTGAAGGCCACAAAAATCAATAAGAAAAAAGGAACCCTCATTTTTTAGATCTCCTAGGCTGCGTGAATTGTGCGGATGAGTTCAGACGTGTTAAATGATAACAAATCTCATTATCAATTGACTACACTTAAGGCGAGTCACAGGGGATTTAGACGGGTTTCTAGTCTCGAAAAGCGAGGCCGGTTGGCGGGTCGGACCGCCTCTATACCGTATTAGCCTCTATCGAATAAATTGACTCGCATAGAAATCACTCAAGAGTGAGGCCGCTAACTCAACATCCTGTGTTAACTCAATTTCGGGGTATTGATCAAAGTTCTCGTCAAAGAGATGGTCCCGATCAAAATACAGGCGGGCTAGATGATCGTTGCCCTCTCTAAAATTTTCATAGAACGAAATGGCAAGAGAGCGGGAAGGTTTACCATCAGAACCGGGTGCGACCTTTTCCAGATATTTTGCGAGTTCCCGTCTATGTTTTTTAACGTGCATCCGGGACTCTATTCCCATGGCGTGATTAAACATCATGAGTGCAATTTGCGCGGTCAGGCTCAAAGCTACATTTGAATGTTCGACCTCACCTTGGTTCAGAAAAAGGCCCAGCTGCGTCTCGGAGAAATCCGTGATAACACTCCCCCCTGTCAACTCTGATCGTTCGAAAATTCTCGGTCGTATGACTGCTTCACCAAACGCTGCGGACCATGTCGCAATCAGATTTTGATAATCGTAGAGCTGAGGCAATGCTCCACCAACACCGACGCTCGGAAATGATCTTTGCGGGAAGCCGGCTCTTAAGCCCTCATTGATTCGACTGGTCGCCATCAGATCCTGACGTCTGAGGTAGCAGACCACCACGATGTCGTCGAATTCCGAACCTAAATAATTCGCCAAATCAGTAACATCTGCTTCCCCGGTTAGTCTCGATGAAAAATGTTCTGACGAGAGGATATAAGTGTGAAACTTGTCTCTGGCGGCGGTAATCTCCTTTCGTATCTCATCGAGCAAATTTTGCCGCCAGTCTGCGAATCTTTTCGGGTCCCTCAATCCGAATTGAACTATGTAGTCATCTCGATCTCGAAATCGTGTGAACGCCGCTGCTAGACTCCTACAATTAAAATCTCCAGCGGATTTCGCGTAATATACGCCATGGCGTGACAGATACTGCCTCTGACTGCTTAACGCGGATTGCAGGGCAGTCGTGCCAGTTTTCTCAGTGCCAATGTGCAGAACGCATCGCATCAGAAGTCCATCTAAGCATGTGTCGGTAAACCCTTTTAATGGTTACGCTGGTGAGAGCCAATATGGTAGCGTTTTGAGAATTTCAGTCGGAATCGGCCACGATTATGCCCCCAGACATTATCGAATTAAAATGACCATCAAAAGCCGTTAGCGTGGTGTAAGTAGCTATCACACAGCGCAGCATGAGGGACTCACCAGGACCTTACTATAGACTCGCGCTACGGTGGCTCGCTGCGAATATTAGTTTCAGCGCGTCTTGCCGAACACCATTCGCTGGACTACTGCCTTCCTGGAAGCCCTCCATACATCTCTTTTAATTGCGCTAGATAGCCACATCCCGCGGAGTGAGGCCGCTTGGTATGATCATCGAGGTGAAAGTCTAACGATCGTCGCCCTAGTACTGTCTGTTATTTCCTTCTTGGCGGAGCAGCTTTCGCAGAGAGCAGCAAAAGCCAATAAATGGTCCCATTCTATTGCTAACTCCTGTTAATTTTGATGCGCTCGGTTTTATCGATGCGAGCACCGACTTTGTCAGTGCTTCCTCAAAGATGACTCGCCCATTCATAGGCCGCCTGACCGCGACGGAGAACTACCATGACTGAAAACCATGAGCTCGAGAATACTCCAGAGCAAATGCTTGCTCGAGCCTACGCCCTGCGTGGTGATGATCCCGATGAGACACAAAAACTCTATGCTGACTGGGCCGAAACGTACGATCAGACCATGCTTGATGGGCTTGCCTACCACTCACCCCAACGGCTCGCGGCACTGGTAGCCGAAACTGAACCGCGCCGAGATGTGCGGGTGCTGGATGTGGGTTGCGGGACAGGTCTGCTTGCAGACAGTTTACGCGCGCAGGGTTTTAAGCGGGTTGACGGTCTGGATTATTCGGCTCCCATGTTGGCAATAGCTCAGCGCGAGGGGCGGATCGATGATGCTTTTCTGCGCGACTTGAACGAGAGGCTTGCGATGGGTGCGGAATGTTATGACATGCTGGTCTCGACCGGGACATTTACCCATGGGCACGTAGGGGCAGGATGCCTCCTGGAGCTGCTGGCACTGCTGGTACCCGGGGGTTGCCTGATCTGCACGGTACATCACGATGTCTGGGACGGCGGCGGCTTCGGAGCTGGTCTGCAGGCATTGACTGACGCTGGAGTAGCTGAGGTCCAGTCGCGCAAGGCCGATAGCCTGTTCGCAGGCGACGAGCCTTCCGCGTGGTTCATAGTGGTCGAAAAACTGCCTGACTGAATAACTAAATTTGTGGAGCGAGTTTTTATATCTCCCCGCGGGAAAATGTTATCCGAGAGAGCAAGGACAGTTGATCAAGCGCGCTGTCATGATTTGAGACTAGCCGGGAAGGGCTTGACTGGTGGAATGATATAGCGCCAAAACCCAATGTTTTCCGCGAAATCGAAGGTACTGAGGAAGCGTGTTGGCTTGGGGACCCACAAGGGGCGATGCCTAAAAAGTTTCTGCCGCGGATAGAGCGTGGGCTGAGGCGACAAGGGCCAGGAGCTTCACACACTGCGGCACTCCTGCATGCAGCGGTGATCTATGCACAAAATCCCGCCACTGGTCGTAAGCGGCCCGCAGCGCATGCGTTGATGACGACTACAAGGAACTTCTACCGTCATGTAATATCGCGGATGGCAGAAGGTGTGGTAGCCTCGCATCTCTACGAAATATAGCGTCCATCGGCTTAGGCGGTAGTTTGAAGGCAGCTAGGCTCGAGGCTCAGACGACGCACCGTAAGCTTTTGATCTTACATACTGGAGAAGTGGCCGAGTGGCTGAAGGCGCTCCCCTGCTAAGGGAGTATACGTTAATAGCGTATCGAGGGTTCGAATCCCTCCTTCTCCGCCATTACCGCATTGCGGTAAGTTCAAGAACGTTTCAAAAACCCTAAAAACACATACAGATAAAACTGGATGCTTGTCCGTACCTATTTGTGAATTTCTTTGTTCTGATTATATTTTTTGTCATCTCCAATTTCCAATCCACATAAATTGGCTGTCAATGAGTTTAAAATGTAAGCCCCAATGGCAAAAGTCAGCTGCATAATTTGTTTACTGGTAAAAACATCTGCCATGGCAGTCAGCGTGTCCTCTGTGGGGCGGGAATCGACAACCATCTCTGTCGTATATTGCAAGACAAGTTTTTCAGTAGCGTCAAATAAATCTGATTGACATTCGCCAGCAACCAACGCATCAACTTTTTCTTGCGTTCCACCTCGCCTGACAAACCCGGCTCCGTGATTACCCCACTCATAAGATGATTTGCACAGAACACCCGTATGCACCACTGCGAGTTCTTTTAACAGTAAAGGCATGCCACCCTCTTGATCGGTCCAGACAGTGCGGTTAAAAGAGGTGTAAGTAACGAACGCATCTGGCGCATGAGCCCAACCGTGAAAAAGTGCCAGATCAAATGGATAACTCTCCCATTTTTCTTTACAAGCTTGATCTTGCACTGCATCTTTTTCCAGCAATGGTAGTTGCTTCATCTTGACCTCCAAAAAAACTAATTAGGAATCTGGTAATTTCTATAATTCTAACCTGCCGTTTGTAAAGCGAGTTGATCTTCCTCAACCGCCTTTCCCTCTGAAATATGAATGGCTACCACCTCACCTGAAGAAAGCTGTTTGTTTGGTTTAATTGGGGCAGCACGGAGGAAGGCGATGATCAAATTAGGGGGTGTTGCTGTAGCCGCAGGGATCCTGTCTCGCCTCAAAGTCGACACAGTGGATGAGGTCGTCACAGATCTCAAGCAGCTCGACGAGGAACTGGCGCAACAGGTTCTGGACAAGATGTTGCCCTTTGAACGCTTGGCGCAAACAGACAGCCGCAGCCTGCAAACACTGGTGCGCGAGGCTGAGGCTCAGATGCTGATGCTTGCGCTTGCGGGCGCCGCTAAGGACACCCGCGACGCTTTTCTCGGCTGCCTGTCGTCCAGAGCCCGCGTGCACTTTATGGAGGAAATGTCCCTTATGGGGCCCGCTCGGAGAAGTGACGTCGAGGCCGCGCGGAAATTCCTCTCACGGCTAGCGAGAGAACTGGCCGATCAAGATCGATTTACGCTGCCAGTAGACGGATATATTCGGTAGCGTCAGCTCATGCGCAGAACGGGGGAAATAGATATGTTTGATTGGTTTACGGAACTCAGCGGGTTCCCACAACGCCGGAAAGGAAACGGGCCATCCCAATCCCACCCCCTCATATATCTAGACGATGTTTATTTGGTTTTGCTGGCATATATGTCGTCCAGTATGGCAAAGAGATCTTCGTTCGGGTTTTTCAACCAAACCTCAAAGTTATCAAGGTATGTTCGGTAATCAACCCCGAACTGCCTTAGGAAAGTAGCCTCAAAACCCAGTTCGTCGACTGCCTCCCAAAAATCGTACAGCGCGTCCTCACCATGCACGCTTGTCAAGTACGCCACGAACCAGCTGCCAAGCCGATATCCCAAGTCTACCAAGTCTCCTTGATCCCAAGATATGTTTCTAAGCTTCAATCCCTCGTCTAAAAACTTATCTTTTCTAGATACGGAGAAAGGCCCTGTGCATTCTAATGCGCATCGCATCTCGCTTTTGAAGCCCTCCGCGTCTCTGCTGTAAAGAGCGCCGAAAAAGTCTGCATTTCCCTCCATCCACCAAGGCACAAGTATTCTCGGATCATCTCCGGACATTCTGCCCATTTTCGAGTCAACCTCTTCGTAACTGTCCGAAAACACATTCGACATTTGATAAATATGGAACACCTCGTGATACGCCATGGCTTTATAACTATCACTGGCCACTCCATCTCCCTTGGTAGCGATGACCATAAAATAGAATCCCTCTACCGGCCCCGAAGAATTGATGCCGGCTCCTCCATTCGCAACGTAGTCAATATATGTATCCGGGTTGCACCATTCGGCTACTGAAAAGCCCGTATTACTTAGGTGATCACAATATTTTTGATTTGCGACCTTACTCGCGTCCAAATCTTCCCCCGTGATCATCAGATAGATCGCTTTGGCTTGGTTCTTTCCGTAATAGGGAGACCCCATCCATAGCTCATATGCTTCGTTGGTGTAGTGAACTGTTGTCTCAATTTCATCTTGGGATAGGTCTGCTGCTGCAAATACTCGCATGCGTTCATCGTCGAGAAATGCTTGAGAAGCATCTGGCGAATTAACTTTTATGCTACTTGAATCGATCGAGCCCGAACCTAGGGCTGACAACGTCCCTAGGAGGTTAAGAAAGGCCCGCGACGAGGCGCTCGCGCCCTGGCACTGAATAACAAAAATGGCAACAACACAAAGAATTAGTGGCTTCACAACAGCACTCTTTGTTGGAATTGTTCTTAAATATAGCCGGCCCCCCGCCTTCAACCAAATTAGCCAGGTATCGTCAATGCAGTGTCTAAATCGCGCTGCACAAGGGTGTTGCCGGCGATGTGTTGTGAGGTTCCTGTGTCATCTAATGCATCGGGGCGTTAACCATCATGATCTCTGCGACAAACAGCGCTCCTGCCCAATGGTCACCATCAAGGGCACCTGATTTGAAAGACTAGTTGGACAGCGGTGAAATGGATGGCTGCTGGTTCAACTTCCTTGCTTAGACAAAGGGGCCTTAAACATTGGTTTTTCGTTGTAATATCGGGCAGCGGCGCGCAAACAGGGCAAAAGTGGGGTTCTCATGATTAGATTTTCGGCGCTATTTTTTGTTCTTTTCTCTACCAATGTATTTGCTCGCCCCATTACAGTTACATACGAGGGTGTCGCATCTGGGTCACTAGATGGCGCCGCATTCACCAATGTAGCCTTCACAATTATTGGCAACGCAGATACCGGGAGCCTGGAAGGTAGTGGTTGCGGCCAGCTCGTCGTTCACCAAAGCACCACAGTTGCGCTCGACGGTCTTGGCGAGTTTAGATTTCTAACTGGCGGAATGCAGGGATATGGCTCGAACCGGAACGGGACCGCACTGGAATTCATGCAGTTTGATGGGAATGGTTTAGGAACCGGCCTAGTCACTCTCAGAAAAGCGCCCTGTGTCGGCGACGATATTTTTAACTATCAGACGGTGAGCAGTTCTATGGATATCAGATTCTGGGGCGACAATCAGTTTGCAAGCGAAGTAATGACTGACGCGGGAAGACTTATATTCAATGATGACCTAGGCAATACGCAGGGTAGTCGGACGCTCACCTATCCCCCGCCGCAACCAATTCCAGTGATGTCCATTTATCTGATATTTTCTTTGGCTGGACTGCTCGCTCTCTTTGTGCAGTCAAGAGTCAGGTTCTTAATGTAATTCCTTGCAAGCGGGATTGGCACGTCCCGTTAATTACACTATCTCGGAATCTCAGCCCCATGCGCTTTATTAAAGCCAAAGGGGATTCTTATGATCGCTTATCTACAGTTCTACTTTTCGCTGCGGATTTGGCATTGCGACTTTATCCACTGACCATGAAGTTTTTCTTTACGACGCCCATGGGTAAGATCATCGTCCTTGGGGTGGATTCCCTGAATAGCATCGAGAATGTGAAAGCCAAGATTCAAGATAAGGAGGGCATTCTGCCCGACCAACAGATGTTAGTATCCGACGAATCTGTCCTAGAGGATGGTCTGACGCTCTCGGAGCACCATATGGCTAAGAGGACACTCCGACTGCGCGGTTGAGGTCGTCTTGGGCAACCGCAGTGATGATTATTCAGTTTTGAGACTTCAGGGGATTTCAACAGATGAAATATCGACTGGCAACGATTTTATCGTGGCTGGCATTCCTCAACGCTATCATGGTCATAAATGTCCCTATCTTCATTGTGGTCTGCAGTAAGTGCGATATGTTTGAGAGTAAAAGCCTCTACTATCGAGTTACCATGGGATACTTTGATTTGCTGGCGACACTACCCGGCCAGGGATTATGGTTGTTGTTTGGGCTTTCGCCGGCAATATGGGTTTTGCTTTTCATCTGCACAGGAAGGTTCAGAATCGTACCGTGGCGGCACGCCGAAAAGGCCAAGGAGTGATGATGAGATCTCTAATTGCAATTGTCACACTGATAGCTTGCGCGGGGGCTTGGGCAGAGCGACTCAACGCCAATTGCTCGTTTGAAAGGGCCATCGAATATCGAATGGCCAATGGAGAGTTATACGCTGATGAACTCAGTCAGTGGGGGCCTATTCCGATCATGACCATCGCTAATAGCATCACCTCATATGATCCAGACGGGGACGATAAGAACTTAGCAACAATAAGCTTGATGTGGACTCGGGTGGGCTTAGACAATGTCTGGAGTATTTGGGCCGGTGATTTTGGGGACTTACTAACCATTCACAGCACCGATGAACCTATGGGGACATATACAGCCACGTTACAGTCCTCCGATGTGGGTGGCGCGCAAACCTATATCGGAACGTGCACCGGTAAGTTTTAGTCGCGCTCGCTGTTTACCTTACCGTTTAAAGGGAGACGGGACTCAAGGCGCATTTTGCCCCATGCGGTCTGTTAATGTCGATCAGGTATGGGAATGATAAAAAAAATACGGTCGACGATATGGTGCTGTGCGGTCGCAGCGCCGATGGTCTGGGTGTTTGGGTATATCGATGGCTGGGGATGGATCCTACAGGCCTGGGCCATCGGCTTTGCCTTGTATGTCGCGTGGCATATATGGACCGATGGCACATCTGACCCATGGCCGGGGCGCGAGGAGTAATTCCCTCTCGTCAGCCGGCGGGTTAGCCCCTGAGAGATACGATAGCCTTGGACTGGGCGATATCGGTTCCACCATGTATTCCCCTTGCTCAAACAACCGGTAGTCGGCGAGGGTGCCACCTTGATGGTATTTGGCGGCAGGGTGGGCCGAGCAATACTGGCCCTGCCATGGAACACCTTCTAAAGCGATGAAGTAATCAACAACACGCCATCAGATGCTAAAACTGTTTATGGATCTTTCTATCCAGGCCTGGCTCATTTACTAGAAAGTCTCTGGGTGCATCTTCTGCAACGCCATGGATGGACTGTAATGTGGCGAGATCAAGATCGGTGAAAAATCCAACCGGTCTATCGGACGACTTATATGCCATAACAGTGACAGAATCGTCAGCGGATTTGCTACCCCATGGCTCGTTTGAATACAAGCAGTCCCCATCACTGTCATCAAATGGATGCTCCAAACCCAAGGCATGACCGAGCTCGTGCAAGAACAGCAGTACGGGTTGTCCCTCTAATTCTAAGACTCCATTGCATCCGTTAAGGAGCAGATATGCCTGATCGCCGAACTCGTTATCGGCTACCATTCCGGTCGTGTCGCCATCTTCACAAACACCGATAATTACAATATCAGCCTCGCGTCGGCTCGAGACTTCGTTAAGCTTTAGGTCAATGTAAGTGTTAACACGAGAAACTAGTTCATTGGCCTTGTCGATTTCTTCTGGATAAAAGGGATCTGAGCGCACAACTGCAAGAAAAGCGCCCTCCTGATATATCCGATAATTACGGACGGTTTGCTCAAACACGTATCCAATTTTCTTTCTACCATCAAGAAACGCCAAGTCTTCATCTACCCAAGAAGATCTAAGGACATCCAGACTTTTTTCATCTTTCGTACAACTCGAATCTGCAGAGATAGATACGCTTGAGAACATCGAAACAATAATCAACACTCTCAATATGAATAATTTTTTCTTCTTCACCAGCTTTCCTTCCTATAGCTCGTCGGAAAAAAGTTTACGCAATTCTACTTAAACATCCTATTGTTTGATTAGATTTCTATAGCAACTGGAACAAATAAGTACTCAAAATATCTGAGCCGGTGTTTATAGACATGGAGGCTGAAATTTCGCCCCTGATGTATCTGGACGGTAAAGATCACACCGACAATGCAGCGAACCAATTTTTTCGAATTCAGCTTCTAGCTGTGACAACAGGACCATCGCCATCACCTACGATTACGCTCCGTTAACCTCTCATATTTAATCACCGCCATACTTGGCAAAATAGTGGGACACCTGTGGAGCGGAGGGCTGTTGCGGTTTATTTTTAGATTGAAAGGGCTTGAAAGTTAGCTCCTTTTTTTGGGCCCCGATATTGAACTCTCAGCCCCGTGCGCTCTCACTCAGGCCTGTGGAGTTTCATCATTAAAAAACTGCCTGTCTGCCTAATCTTGCAAATCACAACTTCGGGTGACTCCTGATAAAGAAACAAGAGTTGACTGAAATGAGTAGACCGAAGACTAGAAATTAGGATCCCGGGCGCAACGCCTCCACCGATCTCATAATTGAGAAGAAGAGTCCGACGTGGTCATTGAAACTGCTGGGACACTTATTATTCCATTCAGCGACACTGTACATCACCGCGATATCGCCATCTTCATCGATCCACAGCTGTGCGTAATTTAGTTGGGACGAGGCCGTATTAATCCACTCGAATGATTCCTGGCGGGTGAGCCCCGTGTCGACATAAAAAGCTAGAAATTGTGTATCGCCGTCCCTCTCCACTAAAGCGCGGACTGTATTGCCGTCACTCGTGATGGAAAAGACCCCTTGTCCATTTTCATTTGTTTCGGCTTCGAACTTCCAACCCCCGTCTTCTAATACCTGCCTTACTGCCATGGGATCGCAGTCTGCTTGACCTAAATGGCTGAATCCCAGTGCCATTAAGGTCATGAGCGCTCCAGAAAATAGCCCTGATAATTTTTTCTGCATGTCAGCTTTTTCTCTATGTGCAAGGACGCCACTGTAAGGCAAGTAAAGGGGTGGATACAAATGAGTATCGCAAGATTCGCTCGGTGTGAGGGTGAGTTGGCCTTCCCTAAGGCATGTAGGCGAGATCATCGAGTATATTTATCACCAAGTTGCTAAGTGTGTCCTCACAGAAGAGAGCACTGTTGGCTTTGATGGTGATTTGGATGCACTCGTCGTGGACCTCAACGTGGACGATAAGCGGCTCAGGGTAGAAGCTTTCATTGGTGTAATTGTGTCTAACGAGGGTCTTGAGAACCCGGAACTGCTCGGTGGCATTAGCGCCTAGACGAACGTCCTCGAGAAAGCTAAAGAATATGTCGAAGGGCTTGTTATTTTTGAGCGGGTGGAGGGTGTTGTCACCAGAGGCAGAATGGCAGAGCCACCCAAATGCTGCCCCAGCGTCGGGGGCAAGCCTCAGCCTTGTCGAGACGTCTGCCACGAAATTCGGAAGCGACATCTGAGCCTGCACTTCAAAAGCTATAGGGAAATGGTGTGTTAGCCAACCGACAAGGGAGGCTGTGTTCTGCTCCCTATCAGTGAAACGCCCATGGTGTCGAAGTCGCACCACGAGCTCTTCTTTGTTCAGAAGAGGCGCCGCGCCCCGAATTAGCGCGGCCAATATTGCATCATGCCGCAGCCTAGAGGTGTTGAACTTGGTCAGGATATTTTTTGAGGTTGGCTGATCAGCGGTCCTACTGATGCTAATGCGCGACCCCGTTATTGTTGAGGAGGCAGATTTTTGTGGCGATTTGTTACTCTCGTTCGGTTTGCTTATCCCGATTGATAAGGGCTCTAGTTGCCGGCTCCAAAATGGTAGTTGGTCCGACATTGGGGCGGTTTGTGCTTTATCAGCTTGCGACTGAGCCCATTGTAGATACCTACACGAGCGGAAATTCATATGCTCCTCTGATCCCTGCATCAGCCCCGCATAGGTGGCCTCGAATTGCCTGATTAATGTCCTCATCGAAATCGCATCTACGATAAGGTGATGAGCCGTGACGCTGAGCATTCCCCGCTGGGCTCTCCCTCTGTCGAGAAAAACTGCTCTTGCCAACGGACCGGTTTTAAGATCGAAATCTTTTGCCGATTGGTTCTCAAGTTTAATCCCGAGTTCCTTCCAGTCGCCTCTTTCCGAACTGGAAACTCGAAATGTTTTAAAGTCGAGTCGGGGGAGCTCTGGACGATAGGTTTGGCGCCATACGCCGTTTTTGATTTCAAACCTTAGTGCGAAAGCGTCGTGCCGGCTAAGAGTTTCCCTGAGTGCTTTGGCTAACACTTCGCAGTTGGTGCCCGCTAAAGTTCTCAAATGAGTTGTCACTGTAAAGCCGCCAGCGTTGTGAATGTTGGAACCAAGATATTCCCGCTGTATAGGGCTCATTGGCACGGTATCACCGATCGAGAATTCTTTTGCACGCGCTTCTACCTCGGTGGGATATTCTTTTTTTTCGAGCAGGTCATTTATTTGATACGCCAGCCCCACAATTGTTGTGGTCGGTTCCAGAGGTTTTTCGCCCAGAGAGATTCGAAAATTTGTCTCTACATCTGCTGCAAGTTGTATTTGTGACATTGAATCCAGTCCCAGTGATGCTAGCGATCTCGAGGAAAGGTGCTCGTAATCAGCGGTATTTGGGAAAAACGAGAGGACGCAACTCTCAAGGTAGGCGATGATCAACACTACGCGGTCGTCCGGTTCAATTCCTTTTGCCTTTCCTGTCTGTATCAGAGAGAGGAGACGACGTGGCTGTGAGCATTCAGGAGATGAATTTTGCCCGTTTGGATTTCTCTGACTACTGCGGGAGTCAACATATAGTGGAGTCCAGGTCTTTTGGAGAAACGACTCTCTACAGGCTCTTCTGCGGATTTTTCCGCTGGTAGTCCTCGGAAGGGCTCCAGGTTTGAGCAAGATCACCTGATCGGGGTTAACTTGATGTGAGAGCATCAGGCTCTCCCGTATCTTGGCGGTCGTTGTAAATTTATCGAGGCTTCGCCGGGCCTCCCTGCGAATCTCACAGGCTAAAACAATGTCCTCTTCAGTTCCTGTAATACGAGGTGAGGAGAAGGCGGCGCAACCGTTGGCTAGAATTTCTGGACTTGATTGCTCTGCCACAAGCTCAAGGTCCGTCGGATGCAAATTTCTTCCTCTAACAATGAGGAGATCTTCAAGTCGTCCTGTGAGATACAGATGGGGCCCCAGCATGGCTCCGAGATCACCGGTTGCCAGAAAATCGGGCCCTGATCTTACAATGGAATCTCGTTGAGTCGCTCCCTGCTTAGGATTTTCCTGGGATCGATCAGCGCTCATCCAGTACCCTTTAGAGACGCTGGGGCCGGCTATCTGGATCTCGCCGATCATCCCAGCTTCGCGTTCCTGACCGGTTTTAGGGTCGACAATTCTGAGCGAGTGGTCCGCGATGATACTGCCATTGGAAACCAACATTACTGACGATGGGTCTGTATCCGAAGTTGGCTGCAATAATCCGTCTTCAATAGCTTTACGAGAGAACCGGGTTGCAGTCGAGCCTATTTCGGATTCCGTACAAGTTACCATCAAGGTGGATTCAGCAAGCCCGTAACACGGCATCCAGTTTTTTTCATTCAATCCGCAAGGGGCGAACATCTTAGAAAACATCCTGATCGTCCTAGCCTGAACAGGCTCGGCCCCACTAAACACCACTCTCCACTGGCGTAGGTCAAGATGCTCGATTGATTGGTCGACTGCTTTTTTGGAGCAAAGTTCGAACGCAAAGTTGGGCGCTCCTGAGATACTGGCGCGATGCAACGTAATGCCTTCCAGCCAACTAAGAGGGTTTGCAACAAATAGGGAGGGGTCCATCAGACCAGTGAAACCGCCCATGTAAATCGTCTCTAAAATAGCGCCGATCAGTCCCATGTCATGATGAGGGGGCAGCCAGAAAAATCCCCGGCTTTGCTCAGTGGTTAAGAACTTATCGGCAATGCTTTCCAGATTGGCAAGAATATTCCGCTGGGTCAGCATCACGCCTTTTGGATCCCCAGTGGACCCTGACGTGTATTGGATCAGGCTTACCGAATCTTCAGGGGTATTCTGGGCGTCCCGAAAACCTCGGTCTTGCCGGTGTATCGACTCTAATGTCTCGATGAGGGGTGGATCGCAGGGAGCGTCAGTGTAGATGTCTGCTATCCAGCTAGCCACTAAATCTCGAAGCACGGAGGTGGTCAAGATGACGTCTGGCTGGCAGTCGCGAACCACCGCTGAAAATCGAGAGGCTGAAGCACGATTTTTCTTGGCGCTGGGTGGGGTCGTTGGCACAGCAATGAATTTGGCGTAGAAGCAACCCATCAGAGCATCTATGAAGTCGAGCCCCGCGGGGAAAACGAGCAAGATGCGAGATTGCCCCGCTGGCTGTTGAGCCTGAAGCCAACCGGCTATTTTGCATGCATTGCTGTCGAGTTCATCGTAAGTGCGTCGCTGCAGATGCTGCTCAATTAAATCAACCTCAAGGGAAGGTGGAGAAGTGTGGAAGCCAAATACCTCCTTGTTGCCGTTAATGTTCACCCAGTGCCTCAGGACCGTAGCCATGTCCGATGAGCGCCATTTTTGACGCAATTCAGCTCGCTCAGAGTATGAGAGCGCTGACTTGTCAGGCATGTGGAGGTATGTCCTGTGCGTGGGAAAAAAGGCGCCTCGGAAGTGGCTCAGTTGACAAACAGTGGGTGGCAAATTCGCGATCAAAGCGGGCACTATGGACAGAAGATTTAGGTCTCTTCGATGAGGCGTAAAGCCTGATGGGAGCTGATCGAAGGTCTGTCACGATCCAATAATGTGCCTTTTAAAAAAGTAACGATTATGTTGGTATCATCTACCGTCTGGGCATGTGTCTCGCCGTGACAGAAGAGTGATTTCCCATTGTATAGCTCGATGGTCTTTAATCGTAGCTTGTTGATTAGTTTTTGGGGGGTGCGATGAAAAAGGTTCTCGTGGTTCTCGGGCAGTTCAGTGATCAGGATATTGACTGGCTAATCGGGGCGGGAGAGCGGCGTCCGGTGAAAAGCGAGGAGTTGCTGGTCGATGAAGGGCAGCCCATAGATAGCCTCTACATCATCCTTGCCGGTAAATTTGTGGTGCATAGCCAGGGTGCGAAGGTCGCGGATTTGGGATCAGGAGAAATTGTTGGCGAGCTGTCCTATCTGGATTCGCGCCCCCCGAACGCCAGCGTGATCGCCACAGAGGATTCATTTGTCTACGCCGTGCGTCGGGATCGCCTGCAATCTAAGCTAAGGATTGATACCGGATTTGCGTCGCGATTTTATCGAGCTCTTGGCCTTTTATTGGCGGATAGACTTCGCACGACTACGAGTCAACTGGCGGTGGGGAATTTCAGGGATCTAGACTCCGACAATGAGCAAGCCGGGGAGATTTCGCCCGAGATCATGGAAGCACTCGATTTGGCAGGCGCTCGATTTGATCGCATGCTCAAGGAGCTACAGCGTTAGCCTTTATTTTTCGTAAGTTCACCTAGATGTGTAAGTGTCCGATAGCCAGAAGGTATTAACGTAGACGGGAACCGGCTCATAGAATGTTTCGGGAAAAAGCGTTAGAAAAATTAAGAAGCCCGGAGCAGCTTGACGAGCCGGTGCTAACGATTAGAAGGTTTGACCGGCTAGCTCTTCGAACGTCGGGCTACCTGCTTTTGTTCTTCTGCATATGGGGATTTTTTGGTGGAATCCCAGAGCCTGGAACCGGGCAGGGTATCCTGATTACTCCCAACACTGTCGTTCCTGTTCAGGCCCCTTCGGAGGGGCAGATCATGACCTGGCGCGTCAAAGTCGGTGACTTGGTGAAGCAGGACGATGTGATCGCGGTTTTGGGGCAGCCAGATACCGAGCGAACTATTGAGGTGGCAGAGGCGCGCTTGAGGGAGGTCAGGCATAGGAATAGTGAACTCACATCTATGCGTGAGATCAGTGTTCAAGCTCAGTTGAACTCTCTGGAAAGAAAACGGCGCAACTTAGGCGCTCGGGTTCAGTATCTTCAGTCGTTTATTTTGGAGACCCGGGCCGTGGTTGATGAGATGAACGTGAACAATGAAATCTTGCTGGAGATGCGGCGCAATAACCTCGGGGAGGCGCGCGTCGCCGCTGCGGAGTTATCCGAGGCTTGGTTAGAACGCCAGCAGGCTTATCGACGCCTCAGGGCCGAAAATCTCATATCGGAAGAATCAGTGATTCAGGTCCAGAACAACTATGACGACAGTTTGATCAATCTGAGGAGTCTGGAGCTGCAGACTAAGCAAACGGATCTTGCAGCGGTAGAGCTACAAGAGGCTTATGCATTGGCCAAGAATCAGATATCCGGTAAGCAGAACCTGCTGGCGGAGCTTGAGTTGCAGCTGGGAGAGCTCGATAAAGTGGAGGCCAGCATAAACAAGTTAAAGCAAGAGGCGGCCCTGCGGGACCATAATGAAGTTAGTAACTTGGAACGAGAGCTAGCGGTGGCAGAACGGAAATTAGCAGAGGAGTTAATTGTTCGCGCTGGTCAGGGCGGGCGAATTCTTGAGTTAACGGCAGCGGAAGGTAGCGTTGTATCGACTGGTCAGAGAGTCGCTCAATTAGATACTCGTCTCGACGACGACGATTTGTTGGTGCTTGCCTACTTTACCCCCGAAGTTGGGAAGGCTCTTTACCCAGGGATGGCGGTGCGGGTTGCACCTGATACGGTGCCGCAAAGGCAATTTGGGACTATTGTAGGAACATTGGTTGCCGTGACGGATTTTCCAGTCACGACGGAGGCAGTGGCGAGTTATGTTGGTAACTCTGCGGTAGCTCAGAAATTGACTTCGCGAGGCCATGAGATTCAAGCCACCATTAGTATGAATACTAGCCCAGCAACAGCCACCGGTTACGAGTGGACCTCTGAATTGGGGCCTGCGATCATGATTACAGCAGGTACGACCGCGTCCGTAAACGTTACTCTGGAACGGCGTGCGCCTTTCTCCTATATCATGCCAGTCTTGAGAGAATGGAGCGGCCTGTAGAGAGGAGGATGCTTACTCTAGCCCGCAATATTTGGCGGGTTTGGAGTTCTACGACGGATTGGATCTACCTTGAGTGCCTTGGCAAATACCAGGACTTACAAAAGCGCTACGGAAGTAAAAACCGCACCCTAATTGGTCAAGAAAGCGACCAGCGTCTGAAAGGTGTTGTCCCATCACCGCATGTCAAAACCCCATTACTCCTGCAACTTGAGGCCACCGAATGCGGTGCAGCCGCGCTAGGCATTATCCTTGAACATCATGGTCGCGTTGTCCCGCTATCCGAGTTGAGGGTCGAATGCGGTGTCTCAAGAGACGGCAGCAAAGCGTCCAACATTCTGCGCGCAGCCCGTCATTACCATCTGCAGTGCAAGGGTTTTAAGGAGAGCTTTGAATCTGCGGTCGCACTTCAGACTCCTTACATTGTTTTTTGGAACTTCAATCATTTTCTTGTCGTGGAGGGATTCGATCTTGAGAACCGACTCGTTTTCCTTAATGACCCCGCCCACGGCCACAGAAAAATCACCCTGACAGAATTCGATGAGAGTTTCACAGGGGTCACTCTGTTGTTCGAACCTTCGGGAGAATTCGTTTCCGGAGGGGAGAAGCCAGAACTTTTCGATGCTATCGCGCGTCGACTGGAAAAGGCTCACGACGCTATTCGTTACTGTTTGTATGCGGGACTGATTCTCACTATACCGGGGTTGGTGATACCGGCGTTTACGCAGGTTTATCTTGATTTTGTTTTGGGGGAGTTCAGGCAGGACTGGTTGAAACCTCTGAGTTTGGCCATGGCCCTGACGATTGCGATCAAGATTGTTGCGGAAGCCCTCAAGTATCGATATTTACGACGACTTAAAATCCATTTATCAGTATCTATGTCAGCTGAGTTTTTTTGGCATCTTTTAAAACTGCCCATGGGGTTCTACTCACAACGATACAGTGGGGAGATTGCAGCCAGACAGGAACTCAATGACAACCTGGCTGATATCTTGTCGGGGCGGCTTGCAGATACCGCCATTGATTTGATTATGATGAGTTTCTACGCCCTTCTCATGATGTATTACAACTTTTTTCTAACGATTATCGGTCTGCTCTTTGCCATGGGAAATTTCATGGCACTCAAATTTTTCAGTCAGCGTCGCGTGGAGGCAAACACCCGACTGCGTCAGGATTTTGGAAAGGTGGCGGCAGATACTATTGCGGCGTTGCAGTCGATGGAGACCATTAAGGCGGCTGGACAGGAGTCAACTTTCTTCTCGAAATGGTCGGGACGCTACTCAAAAGCCGCGAACAGCATGCAAGAGCTGCAGCTTGCCACCCAGAGCCTGTCAGTGCTCCCAACTTTGTTCTCCACTATGACCACTATTTTTATTTATGTGATCGGTGGAATTTCTGTCATTCGTGGAGATATGACTGTCGGCACACTGGTGGCATTCACAGCGTTGATGGCCGCTTTTCAGGAACCTATCAAGAATCTTGTATCGCTTGGTGGAGAGATTCAGGAGCTTGATGGAGATCTAAAAAGACTGGATGACGTTTTGTTGGCGGAGCCTGATAGCGAGGCGATAAATCTGGGCAATGAAACTGGGAATGACCGAGCAGATCAGACCGCAAAGCTCTCGGGTGAGGTCCGGCTTCAAGGTATAAGTTTCGGTTACAACCCCTTAGATGCACCCCTGCTAGAAGATGTGACTATTGATATTCCAGCTGGATCACGAGTTGCTTTTGTCGGAGGAAGTGGTTCAGGAAAATCAACACTCGCCTATCTGGTCTGCGGTTTGTTAAAGCCCTGGCAGGGCGGTGTCTTGTTTGATGGGAGGCCGCGGGGAGAAATCGCTAAAGCGTTGATGACCCGTTCTTGCGCGCTGGTTAGCCAGGAGATAGCGCTGTTCGAGGGAACAGTCCGTCAAAATCTAACGCTTTGGGATGACACAATCCCTGATGAAATTTTGCTCAGATCGCTTGAGGATGCGGCAATACTTGATGTTGTGTTGAGTTTGCCCGGTGGGTTAGATGGCCATCTTTTGGAGGGTGGGGTGAATTTGAGTGGTGGCCAACGGCAACGACTAGAGATTGCGCGGGCCTTAATTCAGAATCCAGCTGTATTGATATTCGACGAGGCGACCAGTGCTCTAGATACGGAAACGGAGCGAGTCGTCGACGAGCGGTTAAAAATGAGGGGCTGCACCTGCATTTTAGTGGCACATCGCCTGAGCACAATCCGTGATTGCGACGAGATCATAGTGCTTGAAAGAGGCAAGATCGTTGAGCGAGGGAACCATGAGCAATTATGGCAACTTCAAGGCTTCTATGCCGAGCTATTGAGAGCTGGAGATGACCTTGGCGATGAGGGTTAACTGGTGACCGATACAGGTGCACTGGCGAAATTGGGAGGTGAAATCCACTCGTACTCCGGTAACAGCGCTATTAGTTTTTTGAACGGCACACACTTGTGGGTGGTTCGTTCAGGTGCGATAGAACTCGTCAGTGCAAACCTCGATGGAGCCACAGTTTTGGGACACACCACGCCTCTTTTTAGAGTGCCGGTGGGTGGGCCTATATTAGAAATGGCGCCCTCACGGACGTCGCAGGGCCTATTGGGCGTGGCGTCCGGCGGTGAGGTGGTAATCGAAAAGATCCCTCTAACAGCATTTGAAGATGCCACAGTATTGCAGTCTAGATGGGCTTCGCTATTTGACGAGTGGTCCAGAGATGTCGCCAAGGTCTTGATAGCGGGCAAAGACATGCCCAGCTCAGTAAGTCGACTGGATCAATCAGGATCCATCACAATATTTGAAAATGACGTTATCGCGCCGGATCCAAACGAGACGATGATGTTATTCGTTCGATCGGGTCAACTCAGCCTAGTGAGTAACCGTGATTTAATACTGCGTGAAGGTGAGGCGCTTTTGTTGCCCCTGGACGCTTGGCTGGAGGTTTGCTCGGATAGAGCGGAAGTTGATTTCACGCCGCTGTCCGATGCCACTGATCAAAAAGAGCTGATGGATGCTTTGATAACTCTCCAGCGACTTTTTGGAGGGTATTTATTCTTATTGGAAGAGAGGAGAACCGCCGAAGAAAGCGAGATGTATCAGCGGAGCTCAGAACAAATTCGCATCAAATCTGAGAGGGCTCTGTCAAATCTGGCCAACATACTTAACCCTCGAGAACGCTTTTCTGCAAGAGAAACCGACTTGCTTACCGCAGTGTCGATTGTCGGAGAGGCGTTAGGGATTGACATAAAGGCTCCATCCGCCTCTGAGGACTTTCTGCGCGTTGCGGATCCGCTGGATGCAATCGCCAGAGCCTCTCGTATTCGATCGAGGATGGTGTTGCTCGGGCACGATTGGGAAAGTCGCGATACTGGCCCTTTGATTGCTTATCTGGAAGAAGATGGCGAGCGGGTACCAGTAGCGCTTTTGCCAACTGCTCAGTCGTATGAGTTTGTGCATCCGCGGCGGCTGCAGAGAGAACCTTTGACGGACGAGATCAGGACCGTAATGTGCCCGGATGCCTATTCATTGTATCGCATCCTTCCAGATCAGATTGATGGTGTGCTGGATCTTTTAAAGTTCACCGCGCACGGCAGACTTTCCGATGTGTTGTTTATTATCTCGGTGGGTGGGGCCGCAACGATACTGGGAATGGTAGTGCCCAAAGCGACCGGTACATTAGTGGACTCAGCGATTCCCTATTCTGACTTCGCTCTCCTTTGGCAGCTGGCTCTTGTGCTATTTGCAGCAGGCTTGGCGCAGATAATTTTCATCTGGCTTCAAATGATGACAATAGTTCGGGCAGGCATGCTGTCGGAGATAGACGCACAATCCGCTATGTGGGATCGCATACTTAAATTCAAACCCACGTTCTTTAGAAGATTCTCAAGTGGCGATCTACAAGCCCGAGCCAATGCAGTCAGCGAAATCAGTCGTGAGCTTAGCGGTGCTGCTCTGAAACCATTGGTTTCAGGGGTATTGGCCGTTCTAAATCTTGGACTCCTCGCCTATTACAGTGCGGAGCTGGCGCAACTTGCCGTGATTATCGGGGTGGTCGTTTTTTCGATAACTTTTGTTACGGGTTATTACATGAGGGGCCTGTCTTGGAGCCTTCACGATCTCGACGGCGCCTTTAAAGGGCTGGTCATCCAAATGGTTGGCGCCGTATCAAAGCTTCGCGTTGCTGGCGCTGAGCAAAGAGCGTTTAATCATTGGGTCGAGAATTACACTGAGCAGCTCCGCCTAAAGTTGGCTGTCCAGCGGCTTCAAGATTTCATCACTGTTTTTAATAGCGTTTTAATACCAATAGCCTCGATGTTGCTTTTTTGGCAGTCGGTAGAGCTGGTGATAGGTAACCCAACGGGCGCTCAAAAGGCATTGTCAACTGGAGATTTCATCGCCTTCAATGCAGCGTTCATGCTGTATTTGAAGGGGTGGTCAGATGTTAGCAACACCATTGTCAGTGTGTTGGACGCAGTGGTAAAAGGACGGCGAATTCAGCCGCTGCTGGATGGGCGGCCGGAAGTGCCCTTGGATGCTGCTGATCCTGGGAGATTGAGAGGCCTGATTGCCTTGGAAAATGTCTCATTCAGATATGCAGATGATGGTCCTCTAACGCTTGAAAACATTTCTTGTGAGATACGTCCCGGAGAGTTCGTGGCGTTCGTGGGACCTTCTGGCTCGGGTAAATCAACCATACTGAGGCTGCTCCTCGGTTTTGAGGAGTGTGAGCAAGGTCGGATAGCGTACGACGGTCAGGATTTGGCTGGGTTGGATGTTCTCGCGGTCCGTCGGCAAATCGGCACTGTGCTGCAGCACGGACGATTAAATACGGGCAGTGTTTTCGAGAATATCTCGAACAATTCAAAAATTTCCCATGCAGAAGCGTGGGAAGCTATTGCTGACGCTGGCATGACCTCAGATTTGGAAAATATGCCGATGGGGTTGCACACAATGGTGGCTGAGGGTGGTGCCAACTTGTCTGGTGGTCAGCGTCAGCGACTCCTGATTGCGAGAGCGTTAGCTACTCGGCCCAAGATTGTTTTTTTTGATGAAGCGACCAGCGCGCTAGACAATAAAACTCAGTCGGTCGTCTCTTCAGCACTCTCACGCAGAAAGGTCACTCGTGTGGTAATAGCCCACAGACTGAGCACGATAGAGGGCGCGGATAAAATCTATGTGCTCAATAGCGGAAGACTTGTCCAGTCGGGAAGCTTCAGAGAGCTCTCTGAAAGTGATGGTTTCTTCAAAAATTTAGTGATGAGGCAGCTTGTGTGAAAGAGCGCGGTCCGGATTTGCTTAAGAGATTGCGGGCAAATGTGGTGACGTTGCGAGCACATCTTGGGGCGGCAGCTAGGCCGCACTTAAATCAAGTGGAGTTGGGAGTCGCGGTTCTGCAAAGGCGTTACGCGGAATTGCGTGAGTTTTTAAAAGAAGACATTGAGCGCCCCGTCGAGGCGCAACGTCCAGAGGATATTCACGAAACGCTCAGGGTGGTCTATGCCCGAAATTGGCTCCCGCTCGTCGCCTTGGCAGTGGTCACATGTCTAATACTGCTCTATCTCGTTTTTGGGAAAATACCGATTACGAGTAAGGGTAACGCAATGTTTCTCACTAGAGGGACTGTTGTACCCCTCCAATCAATCGCTATGGGTCAACTAGATACCTGGCATGTCAGCGTCGGTGACTTCGTTGAAAAGGGGCAGCTACTAGCGACTCTTGGTCAGCCATTGAGAAGCAAAATTCTTGAACAACAGCAGGATCGGCTTGAAGAGCTGTCAGGGCGCGCGGTGGCGCTACAGAACCTGGAAATCAATTTTCATGGGTTGGAGGCCGAGGCAATTAATCAAAAAAAGCGCGTTCTTGAGGGGCGGATAAGTCTCCTCGAACGGCAGATTGAAGAGGCCAGATTGTTGGCAGAGCAAAACAATGCTCAAAAGCTATCGGTGTTGCAAAAAAATGAGGTGGACGTTTCTTTAATGGTTGAACTCGCCAAAGAGAGAGTTAGCGACGCCAATGAACGATTGGAGCAGACCCAATCGCTGCAGAGAGATCAGCTAAAAACAGTTGATGAGGTCATCTGGGCGGCTACCGCGTTGGCAGAGCAGCGGTCCCAGCTCCTCGCTCTGGAACACAGGTTGACGCAATTTAAATTGAGGAGATTTGAGGCGTTGAGCGAATATTCGTCAGCCTTGGATCAGATTAACGAAAACGAGGTAAACCTCGAGTCTCTGAAAATTCAGTACGAGGATCTCAATAACGGGTTAATAGCAATTCGGCAGAGACAGGCCGAGAGCGATTATGGGCGAGATCTGGAGGTCGCTGATACCCAGAGGATGGTCACCAATCTCGAGAGGCAGGTCACGGAGCAACGAGAAATCAGAAGCGAACATGACGGCCGTATTGTCGAGCTGTCGGTGAGCGAAGGGCAGGTAATCTCGAAAGGGTTTCGGTTAGGGACGATAGACACAACAACTGATGGCGCAGAATTGGAGGCAGTCGTCTATTTCAAGCTGGATGACGGTAAAAAGATTCAACCCGGTATGAGGATCCGATTAAACCCAGCAACTGTTCAACGAGAGCGGTTCGGTAGCGTGATTGCCGAGGTGACCGAAGTATCACCATATCCCGTAACCGCCTCTGGTGCCGCCAAAGTGGTCGGTAATGTGAGTGTCGCGGCTAATCTTACTCAGGGCAATCACCAGATCGAGGTCTTTGCTCGATTGTTAAAGGATGAGGATGCACACTCTGGTTATCAATGGGATCGGTCTAATGGCCCTGATCTTGAGATCACGTCAGGAACAGTGGGATCTGCCTTGGTCGATATCAGAACCCGTCCGCCGATCACATTTGTTATCCCGATATTGAGAGGCTGGGATGGCGTTTGGTAGGCATCTATTTATTGTGCTGCTGTTATTGCAGGCGTGTGCTAGTAATAAATACCTCACCGAGGAATACGAGACTGCGCTCACCAGAGCGGAGTCGTTTGACGCGAGCGCAGTACTGGAGAGTGAGGTTGTAGAGCTTCAGTCGGTCCCGTTGGCCCTTCCAGAGGTCATCCTCGCCAGAGCTGAGGAGGTGGTTAATCAGGAAGCGGTATTAGATTCGAGGCCCCTGCAGTTATCTGAGGTCAGACGCTACGCGTTAGAAAATAATCTCGGAATAGAAATTGACCTCTTTGATCCACAAATTGCGGAGCAGGGCTATTTAGTCGAGAAAGCAAAATTTGAAGCCATATTGACCGCGCAGGTGAGACAGACGAAAAACTGGGACATGAATGATGAAGTAATCGAATCAACATTCGCGGAGCCCTCAATTGTGATTCCAGTCCCGACAGGCGCGGTGCTGAGCGTGGGTGTCCCCTTCAGTGAGACGAGAATGCCTGCCCCTGACAACATGGCGGAAATGGTTGGCATTAATAAAACGGCACAGCTAGGGGTATCGCTGGTGCAGCCAGTGTTGAGAAATGCTGGGACGAAAATTAATTTGGCATCAATAGAAACTGCTGGTCTTCTGATGCGACAAACGGATTCTCTAACAAAGCTAAGAGTGATAAGTACTCTTGCTGGAGCCGAGAGAGCTTACTGGCGATATTACGCCGCTTATCAGCTCCTACAGGTGCTGTACCGTCAATACGAGTTGGCGTTGGAGCAACGGGCTGTGGCCGAGCGTCTGGTGGAGGAGGGCGTCAGGACAAGAGTTGAATTGACCAGAGCCGAGTCTGGTGTTGCTTTACAGTTCACAAGGGTAATCGTTGCCGAGACAAGTCGCAGGCGAGCCGAAAGAGCACTGAAACGGTTTATTAATCTCCCCGACCTGGACGTGGATACGGAAGCTACGATTCTCCCTATGACCCCTACAGCCCCTCAAGGGTTGGACTTTGACCGAGGCCGACTAGTTTCAATGGCTTACTCCAATCGACAGGAGTTGCTCCAAAATGAGATGCAGTTGGAGATCGATCGAATCACGATCGACGTTGATAGAAACCAGACTCTCCCGAAACTCGATTTGACATTCCAATATGCTTATTCGGGTGCGGCGCCTGAGTCAAAAGCAGTCTGGGAAATGATTTTTGATCGAGAATTGAATGGTTTGGCGGCGGGCGTCTCATTTGAAATGCCGCTCCTAGGAAATCGATCAGCCAAAGCAAAACTCCGGCAATCATTGCTTCAGCGGTCACAAACTATGGCAACTAGAAGACTACTGGAGCAGGCTGTGCGAGAGGAAGTGCACAACGCAGCTGATGCGGTGGAGCAATCCTGGCAGCAGATTCTGTCGAATCGACTTGCTATTTCATTGGCGGAGAAAACTTACGAGGAAGAAAAGCAACAATTTGCTCTGGGCGTGAGAACCAGCACAGATGTGCTTATCTCATTGAACAGTCTGAGTGATGCGCGTGTGACGCAGATCGGAGCATTTCTTGCCTATCAGAATGCCATGATTGATCTGGCGTTTGCCACGGGCACAGTAATGGGCAACGGAGATATTAGTTGGGCCGGTGACGAGTGAACCTATGACGGGCTAGACTGCTTGGGCTTACTAAAGAGATGGTAGTACGTGGCCAAAGTTTGACATGTTCCCCGCACGCTTAAGTATAGGCTGAGCGAAATTGCCGGTCTCACCAGTCCCTAGCTTGGCCCCCGCAATAACGTGAATGGTGGATATATGAGTAAGCAAAATAACAAGTTATTTGAGCGACTTCTGAATGCAGTTGGCTTGGATAAGGGAGAGCTTGAACATCAGGTGTGGCGAGAGTTTGGGTGTATCCGCGCTGTTTTGGTAATGGATTCCACAGGATTTACACGTATTACTAATTCTCACGGCATTGTGCACTATCTGAGCGTGTTGGCGAGGGTACGGGAAGAGCTAATCCCTTTGTTCGAGTCTCATGGTAGCCTTCGCACTCGCGTGGAGGCTGACAATATTTATGCCGAATTCGAGACTGTCCAATCAGCCCAGGTAGCAGCCGTCGAGGCTAACAAACTGATCGATCGCCAACCATTTGATTTGGCAGATTCGGAAAAATTTGGACTTTGCATTGGTATAGGCTTCGGAGAATTGCTTGACAGTGGTCACGAGGGGTTATTTGGACCAGAAATGAACCTTGCGTCAAAGCTGGGCGAGGACACTGCCGATTCAGGTGAAATCCTGGTTACTGAGGCTGCCTGGACTGAGCTTCCAAAGGATACTCAAAAGTTGTTTCGTCGTTGCTTTATAGAAATATCAGGAGCCAATATTTCCTATTACGCGATGCAGGCGCTCTGACAAGTTGGGTTAGGTATATGTCTGGCTGTGAGGGGTCAGTGGAGTTATGTGCGGTCTCTCCACGCACATGGGCATTATACAATTCAACAGCGAAAACTCCTTGATTGCAGAGAACCGCTTGCCTCGAATTATTTCAACCACTATCTCTGCGAGTAAATGATGTGGCGTAATGATCGAGACATATGCTAGCCAATCGCGCCATTAAAAGACGCCATTCAGTCTGCTCGTCGTCTGTTTCAGAGGCCCTGTGCGTCTCGCCAATTAATTCATATCCCTCCTTTGAATCTTCGGAACTATCTTGAAAGGTTGTCCATGCATCCAGATCGGAAAAAATGAATAAATAGCGGGACTCTACGAGAACGTCACTGAGAATATTGCTGTCTTGAACTAATTGATCGACTTCGACTACATTTTTAAGCCCGAAGTAGGACTCTAGTCGACCAAGTACGACTTCGTGATCGTCGCTCAGCTGAACAACTCGCACAATGCTCGAAGGATCGGGGTTCGGGCCAAAGAGACCGATGCCTTTTCTAGAGTTCCGCTCAGCGTATTGGTGGATCTTCACTATAGAAAACAGGATTACTCCGGCCGCTGCTGGGGCAGATAAGTCTACGACCACAGAAAAGTAACTGACGGATATGATCGTTACGGCAATCGCTGCGAATTCTAGAACGATAAAAAAAATATCTGCGACGTCTTCATCTAGCCCCCGTCCAAATAGCAGTGAAAGGAAGAAAACGAAGGCACATGAAATCGCAGCATTAAGCCAAATATCTATCGGAGTTAGGCCGGTGCCGCTAATTAGGTCATCAATCATCGTAGCGATGATTTCATTGTCGTCCGTTGTCGGGCCCAACGAAGTTCCTTTGAGAACGGCAATGCCCGGAGCAGAAGCTCCGATCACAAAATGTTTCCCCTGTATTGAAGTTTGCGGCTGGCTCGCTTCCTCACCCCGGACGAGGTTTCGGTAGAGGTCAGAAAAGGGAACTCTGTGATACCCCTTGTCTGATCTGTTGCGCCAATTGATTAAGAATGCGTTTTGATCAGCGGTGTTCTTGGCTGTCTGTGGTGACGATTCTTTTGCTCGACCAGCAATAGTCGGTAGCAGGTATCCGCTCTCGCTCCAGTATTCTCTGGCGCGCCTTACCAGGCCATCATCATCTATCACTAAATTATTAAGCGCCAGTTTGGACAGCGCGCAGGGGAAGAAAGGCAAAAGGAGCGCTATTTTTTTGTCGTCGGCATCCGCAGTCTCTAGCGCCCCCGGAATCTCAGATAGGCGACCTCCGCTCAACTCGTCGTTTTGCTGGGCAAGCCTCGTCATTGAGAAGGTCGTTCTTTTAAGTTCACAAGCGACAGCGTTGAGTAGTTCGTCAGCTTCGGGATTGTTGATGTCCTTATCGCTGAGCATAAGGTTTAGTGCAACACTCGCGGCCCCCTGGTCCTCCAGCGCAAGGAGAAGCTCAGCGACAACGTCTCTTGGCCATGGCCAACGCCCATATTCAGCCGCTAAGTCGGCAAGTGACCTCTCGTCAATGTCAATGATCACTATGTCTTTTGAAGCGGGTGGTGCAGCAAGCCGATACTTAATTGCTAAGTCTAGACTGCCCCCGTCGTAGATCAGACCGTCTTCCGACTTTAAAGCGAGTTTGTACGAATAGGCGACAATCGCAAGTGATAGCGCGAAGCTGACGTAGAGGTAAAAGCGATTTCTTACTCTCCGCGCCATCAAGCCGTAAGCTGCTAGTAAACCTACCAGCAGCAATAACGGCTTTAGAAAAAGTCGGTTATTCAATACGCAACCGCATTAATCACTGACTTTGATAAGCTCCGATTCGGGCACTGTTCTGTGAGGGGACAGCTGCGCTTTCCAGCTCAGCTGTGAAGCTTTCCACGACACTGTTTACCCTGTCCTCGACGGTTGGGTGCGTTTGAAAGAGGAAGTTCACGTCGTCGCCACCCTCGGATGCGCCGGCAATCTTTTCTAATACACCGATCAGCGCTGTGCTGTCATATCCTGCATTAGCGGACAGCAAAACAGCGTCGCCATCTGCTTCGTACTCCCCGCCTTTGTCGATGCCAGAGTTGACCATCTTCTTAAAAATTCCAGACATTGCATCGTATGCCGCGTTTGCGAGCGCACTGTCTGATTCGGTATTAGCTACCACCAGATCAGTGGCGCCGGCGATTAGCTTCTGTTGCTTTATGAGCTCCCAATGATGCTCCTTAGCAACGTGAGCGATTTCATGGGCAAGGACTGCCGCCAATTCATCCTCGGTCTCTAACAAATCAAACAAGCCTGCAGTAATCAGGATTTTTCCGCCTGGAATCGCAAACGCATTGATAGAGGGTGTATCTAAGATACCAAATGCCCAAGGTATGTCCGGCCGAGAGGTTCGTGTGGTGAGACGATTTCCCACTGCATTGACGTAGCTTTGGGCTAGCGCGTTGTCAAGCAATGGCGAGGCCCCTAGATACATAGCCGCGATAGCATCCCCTGCTGCAATTTCATCCTCAACAGATTGTGAGGAGGTGGCCGTGGATACGAGGCCGACAGCCCCGCCAATATTTGTTGCAGTTTTATCAGCTTCTTTTTCGTCTTCTTTCTGTTTCGTTGGCATCGTAAGGGGGTTCTGTTTGGTCAACTCGCCCAGTTGAGCCAACGATGAGGGCGCTACTACCGAAAACGCAAGCGCGATCACTACGCTACCGAAAGCCTTAATCAATGAATCCATGTTTATCTCCCATGATTATTACGCGGTGCGATGCAGCGCTTAACCATTGCTATCAGTAATATTCCGTTCTTCTTGATCATCAAAGAAGTCGTCTCCCAGCGAATCTCCCGAGTTCTGGAGGGCGTTTAGCTCCTTGACCGCCTCAAAATCCGGGGTGCTGGTGACTACGTCTTCGCTTGTGAGTCCGCGTGCTCCCGTGCTCGCAACGGAGTTCCCACTGCCCATCCGACCTGAGAAAAATCCTGCTAAAACACTTGAGCCATCGCCGTTATTCGGGATAGTGACGTCTGACATTTTTATCCAGCCTTCAGTCGGGCTTTGCGCGGCATACCAAATTCCATTCCGGCTACCCACAGTGACAGTGGCACCCTTTTCGAGAGTCGCGACGGTATCGCCATTCGAGCTCGCCTCTGCGCGGATAGAGACTTTCTTGTTTACGGTTGCCGAGATAAACGATGCGGGAGCCGGAGTCTCTTTGTTGTCGGATGACGCCTGTGGACTTTCCGATGATGTAACTGTCTCTGCATCCGGAGCAGAGGACGCTCCACTCTCAGGTTCTGTGGCTTGCGTAGCCGATGCAGATGCTGTGGAGGACGCGGCGGAAGAGTCTGCCTCGGTTGCCTGCGCTTCGCTAGCAGCAGTCGCTTTTTCAGTCTCGGCCGAGACTGGATCCTCATTTTGACTGCACCCTGCCAGTAACGTCGCAGACACGATCACGAACAGAATATTTCTCATATTGATCCCCTTGTTAAGCGTCACAACGACCTTAGCGTTTACTGCGTTGTGGCCGCGCTTCTGTCACCCGGTATCATTAGGTTAAGAGTACACCACCTGATGGCAGCACACCCCTTTTGACTCACATTACAGGAAAAAGACAGATCAGGCGAACTAGAGCCAGAAAGTGGCCGGTAGCTTGGTCTATCGATGCCCAGGCCAGCAGTATGGCCTGAACGTTATTGCCATAAAAGCGCGCATCGAACGGTTGGTGCTCAGAATTTACGGCGGCGGCGCTGGTGACATTGGGTCTGCTCACTGATGAGGGCACACCTACTGTAGCTGCCATGCAAACACGACAAGTATTGCAAGACTCAACATTGGAGTCGCCTTTGCCTGCGACCTCCTCGCTCATGCCCAAGCTAACACCTAACTAACTAGACGTTAAACATCAAAATTATAAAGGCAGCCCCATCCCTCTGGGGCTGGTATGTCGTCAGGTGGCGGGGTAGGGTGGAATGCCACAAATCTATTAATAAATGACTTTGCATCGAAGCGAGCGCTGGGGAGTGCCGGGGAACTGTTGACCAAGCTACCCCTAAAGCAGGCGTTGAGGGGGTTCGCAGAGGGCTCTTTCCGCAATCCTGCAACGCGTGAACTCGAGTCAGCACCTAAGTCCGCTGGAGCTAGTCTAAGCATTACCGAGCCGGTTACATTGTCATCATCGTAGTTCTGTTGGTTTACCGAGCACACAGTCAATATCAAAGCGACAGGCACAACATGCAAGACGATTCACCAACAGAACTTACGTAAGGTGGGGTAGCTTCATTCTTTTCTGTGTCTGTTATTTTCTGAGTCTTCACAACATGCCCGAGTCCCTCCTTTTCAACTTAGTCCTGCGGCATATCTAAGTCTCACATTTGCTCTGACATGACCCGTAACATTTATATAGCCCTTTGGTAAGATCAAGGCATGGCGCTGGTTGAGATGATAGGTACGGCGCTAGAGTTGGTGGTGAGGGTTTGTTAACACAAACGCGTGGCTGCTCTGCCGACATTCACGCTGTCGATCGGAAAAACGTATGACGTTGGTGAGTCAAAATGTAAGCTCAACGTGGAGTGGAGTTTTCCAATCTTCAGCAAAAACTCCTGCAGCAGCTGATGTTGTAATCATAGGTGGCGGGATCATTGGGGTGTCTGCGGCTTACTTTTTAGCAAAAGATGGCATCAAGGTATGTTTATGTGAAAAAGGCTACATCTCAGGCGAACAGTCTGGAAGAAATTGGGGCTTTGTTCGTATCCAAGGTAGGGACGAAAGGGAAATCCCTATGGTTCTGGAGAGCCAGAGAATATGGAGATATTTCGCATCTCAGACAGATATAGATACTGGTTACCGGGAGGGCGGTTGCTTATTTACAGGTAACGATGAAAAAGAACTAAAAAGCTTCCAAGCATGGCTGGAGTTGGCAAAAAAGTACGATATTCCAACAGAGCTTCTTGATCAAAAAGAGCTCAGAAATGAAGTTGGTTTAGCAGCCAATAAGTGGGTTGGAGGAATCCTTACTAGAACTGATGGAAGAGCAGAACCCCAAAAGGCGACCCTTGCAATTGCGAGAGCTGCTGAAAACTTAGGCGCCACTCTTCTTACAGGTTGTTCCGTTCGAGGTATAGAGACCTCTGGTGGCAGCCTGTCCAGAGTCGTAACAGAAAAAGGTCCTATAGATACGTCTACTGTTCTTTGTGCTGCGGGAGCGTGGTCGTCATATTTTTGTAGATCTCTTGGTATCAACGTCCCTCAACTGAAAGTCAGAGGGACAGTAGCAAGAACAAACCCAGTAAAAACAAAATTAAATGGCACCATCTTTGATAGGCAGATAAGTATAAGAAAGCGAAATGACGGCGGATACACTGTTGCTCACGGCTCTACACTCGATCATGCAATAACGCCTTCAACTTTAAAGTACTCGACAAAATATCTTCGCGCCTTGATTAACGAGTACAGTGTGCTGAAGTTATCCATCGGCTCTGATTTTATCGATGAGCTTACCGCACCAAAGCAGTGGGATCTCGACAAGAGGTCTCCTTTTGAAATGAACAGAGTCTTAAATCCGACGCCAAACAAAAAGACCATTTCCCAGATACAAAAGAAGCTAGGCGAGGTTTATCCAGAACTAAAAGATGCGAACATTGTCGAGTCGTGGGCTGGAATGGTTGAAACAACGCCCGACGTCGTTCCAGTGATCTCACACATAGATAAAATTCCAGGTTTTTATCTATCTACTGGATTCAGTGGTCATGGCTTTGGTATCGGGCCAGGGGCTGGAAGCGTGATTAGTAAGCTGATTCAAAATAAGCCTACGATTGACGTGGGAGAGTTTCGCCTCGGCCGCTTTTTCGATGGTTCACCAATTAGAATAGGGGCTGGAATATAGAACTTGTAGGACGGTCTGAGAGTCAAAAGGGTACTGGTGAGGTAGCACGGTGGCCCTTAGAGGATTCGGGCTCGATGTTTAAAAACCTAACCTCTCCTCTCTGGGCAGCAATTACCATTACTACTACTGCAGTGGTTGATCGCTAGAAATTTGGCCTTTAAATTAGAACCGAGTCTGGCTCTTCCTCAACAAAATTCAAAACACACCTAATCGTTTTGCTGATTTCCTCGTCTTTTGTTACGTACGGTTGGAAGGCGTATTCTCCATATATTCTGCCTAAACTATCGTAGTCGGCATCTTCAATGTCGATTTCGAATCTGGGTTCTGCGTCAAAGCAGCCGGCACCGCACTGCTCTCTTGGAGTCCCAAATATCGACTCTAGATCCCCGTGACGAAGTGCAGAGGCGACGTAGCGACATACAATTTCTTCATTCGAGGCTATTGAATGCTTTTCTTTCAGATTCTCTATGATACTGATGTGTGTGTCTTTCAAGCTCAGATTAACTTTCATAACTTCCCCTCTGTTACCTCTACGTGTCACTGAATAGATCAAAATTGAGCAAACACATGGCGTCTCGCGACGACTGGCACCCTGGTGGATAAGGGGTGTGCCTGTTATAACCCCATGACATTGCAGTTTTTTTTCAGTACGGTGATTCCCATCTGTAAGTTGAGTCGGCGCTGCACTCAGTATGAATATTAAGTGCTGCCCCAGCAGTCATAGTTTTGGCGTACTGTCCCTTTGCGTTTTCGTAATAATCTTTGGCCAGCCGGTTATTCTCTAGTTCACATTGCTCAGTTGATCGCTCAGCGCTCGGGACGGTTGTGTCATCATTAACGCAACCGGCACCGGCGAATGCCAGCAGCATAGTAAAGCAAGCTAGACCCAATCGGGGAACCTGCCAGAGATAACTTTGAGTTGTCTTAATTTTGTACGAGTGCCCTAACGCCACAAATGTTTCTAGCCACTTTTCGCTAATTTGACCATCTCTACGAGAATGGACCGGATATCTCCCGCGCTTTCCGCAACTCTGGGGAAATCTACGGTCAAATCCTGACCTTCAACTCTAAGTATAATTTGGGACATTGAGACATCAATCATCTCTGCATTCATGGCCTGCTGCTTGTCGGCGAAGTGCCTCGCGTAGAGCAAGCAAGCGTCCGCGTGATCTTCGTTCATGTGTGAGATGATTGCTAACTTCCGAGTTGGATCTAACTTTTCCATCTTGTCCCACAATTTCTCCTTCAGACATTTGCTGGGGAGTATCACATCAGTCTCTGGCTCTTTCCAACCCAAAGATCATCAGCCTTCCCGCACCAACCGTTCGTGAGGCTGCACAATATACTTCCTTTATGTATCTGGCCGGCAAACATCACAGCGACGGCGGCCGTATGTGTCCCCGGTAACGCAATGCGCCGGAATGCTCACAAACATCGAGGCTTTCTTTTGATAAACCAAAAGCAGGTCGGATAGTTCCTAAGATTGCAGAAACCCCCCATCAATCACGGAAGTTTCCCCTGTGACCATTCCAGCCTCATCTGATCCAAGGAACGCCGCGAGGGCCGCTACTTCTGACGCTTCTACGTAACGTTTCAGCGGAGTCCTATCACTATATGCTTGTTGATACTGATCAGCACTAGACACAAGGCCCAGCGAGACGGATTTGTCCTCGATGGTCTGAATCATTTGTGTAGAAACTATCCCAGGACAAATACAGTTCACTCGAATGCCCATTGAAGCCATTTCCACCGCCGCTGTTTTGGTCATGCCAACAACAGCATGCTTGCTGGCTCCGTACCCCATTAATGTAGGTGTCGCTGTTAAACCTGCCGCCGAGGCGGTATTTATGATCGCGCCTCCACCACGCTCCGCCATGAGCGGCTTGGCAAATCGCATGCCAAGCCAAACGCTCTTTACGTTTATTCTAAAAAGGTCATCAAAGGTTTTTTCGTCAAGATCCTCGAGTGGCCCTATACCGCCAACGATACCAGCGTTGTTGAATAGAACGTCGACCCCTCCAAAAACTGAAACGGACTCCTGGAGGTACTGCTGCACCTGTTCCACGTCACTGACGTCACTTTGCACACCATGTATGTCTCCGCCAGCGTCTTTGACTATTTGCAATGTTTTAGAAAGCGCTTCTCGATGAAAATCAACTGCAACCACCGATCCGCCCTCACTCGCAAATCGAATGGCGGAGGCACGCCCAATACCTCCGCCAGCGCCTGTGACGACTACTACCTTATCTCTGTACCTATGCATCCTGCTATGTCCTCAATTGACGATTACGATTAATTCAGCGGGTCAATCCTAAAAATAGGCTGCTAATGGTTATGGTACCGCTATTGGCAATATGGCGCTGTGTTGTGCTAACAATCGGAGTCGCGTCAGAGCTGTCATCCGCTCAGCCAACCAGCTTCATCGATATCCCCGAGTCGTGCATCGCCTGGTGAGGACTCTACAGAGATACACTTGTCGTGTTCTTCATGAGCACTGGCGCATGTAGATGTAGTTGAGAGCATCATCAGTACTTTCAATCTCATTTCTTCCCGAGTCAGCGCCAATATTCGAGCCACTCTCACTAGCCTCTCATACTTCCTCTGACATAATCTCTCACATTGAGAAAGCTCTTGTGCCATTGCCGCTGAGGAGGCGCTAGTGTTACAAGATGTGAGGGATCTGCGACTAGATAAGCACCTTAATCTTTGAGGTAACGTGGCAACGAGAAGAATCCTTTCTATAGATGGTGGCGGCATCCGCGGGATTATTCCTGCGATGGTAGTGGCGCACCTAGAGAGACAAACTTGCACTCCAGCACGGGATCTATTTGATTTGATAGTTGGGACGTCTAGCGGTGGGATCACTGCACTTGGTTTATCGCTCCCCGGACCGGGCAGGCCATTCCGCTACGCCGCACGTCGATTAGTGCGGCTTTTTGATAACCAAGGGAAACACATTTTTGAACGATCGCTTTGGAGAAAGGTGAGGTCTGTAGGGGGAGTGTTGGAAGGTAGCTATTCCCATGAGGTTCTGGAGGGTGTGCTGAGAAAGCATTTCGGAACGTCTACCTTAGGAGAGTGCTCAGTTCCGACGATGGTGACAGCTTACGATATTAGAAACCGTAAGACTGTGTTTTTGAAGAGTTGGTCGTCAAAATATTCAAAGATTACGTGTGCGTCGGCTGCCCGTGCTACTTCAGCCGCCCCCACTTTTTTTGAGCCAGCGGAGCTTGCTTGGGGTGGTTCAACTAGATTGTTGATTGATGGCGCGATTTTTATCAACTCACCGGCAGTTTCTGCTTATGCAGAAGCATGTGCATTGTATCCTGGCGACGCAATTAAACTTTTATCTCTTGGCACAGGCGAAGTCACCGAGTCCGTTGATGCCAATGCAACCGCCTCCGAGAGTAATGCACGTATAGTCATGACTCTTTTAGACTCGATTTTCGACGGTGTCGCAAAAGCTGCCGACAAACAGATGATATCTTTTTTAAAGGATCGCTATCTTCGAATTCAAACTCGATTGGATCTTGCGAGTGATGACATTGATGACGCATCGAAAAATAATATTGAAGCCCTCAAGCTTTCTGCAAAAGCAATGATTGAAGAACACAATTCAAGTCTTGAGGCGTTCTTCATAAATTAGCCTATCAAATTTGCTTCGACATCAACTCTCACATTTCGATAGTACTGCGGTAAGCTAACTTCATGAAAAGGCTATTTGTTGTCATCATTTCTCTAATCGTTTCGGGTATTCCTTCGTATCCGCAAGCTATGGATAAAGGTGAATATTATGCTTCCGTAAGTTCGGTGCAGCACGGACTTGCCCCAGAGTTCCGACGCTTTTTATCAAGCTGTGGAGCCGAAGCCTCCACGATTATAAATTTGCAGGCCGCTGCTGAAGCTAACGGTTCATTGGAGGACAGTTTGGTCCGTTCTTTTCTGGGGCAAAGCCACTTCGGAAAAAACGTTCTTTATTGCCTTGATGCAAGAATCGAGCGTTTGGATTTAACTGATGATTGAGCGTGGTCGAAACTCGATTACGACTCAACGACTTCTCGCTCTCACAGCTGGTCGGATAGGGTGTGCGGCAGCGATGGATCTGAGCAAAATAAAGTAACCTTCGCAGCATGCTTGGGCCTGTAGACACCGGGATCATCTTCGTTTACCTGGTACTCCTGATATCTTTAGGAATATTCGCGAGTCGTCGACAGGATAGTGTCGACGAGTATTTTGTTGCGGGCGGCAAGCTGGGGTCGTTTTCAATTGCCTGTCTGTGGCTGGCTGGCTGGGTCGGTGGCGCGACAGTCGTCGGCGGTACGACCAAGGCCTTCGAGTATGGTATTTCCGGCGGCTGGTATACCGCCTGCATGTTCACAGGTTGCCTGTTATTCGGCTTTTTTTTTGCAGCTCGGGTGAAACGCGAGGGTGATGAACATAATCTACTGACCTACCCAGACTTCATCGAGACGCGCTACGATAGTCGGACGCGAATCGTCGCGACCATCACGACCATCCTTGCTTATATCGGTTACGCTGCTGGTCAGCTCGCCGCAGCTGGTGCGGTTCTCAGCACTTTGCTGGGTTGGGATTATTTTTCATCTTTGCTGCTCGCCAGTGTCATAATTGTCCTCTACACCGCGACAGGCGGTCTCCTTGCCGTAACCTATACGGACTGGGTGCAGATCACCTTACTTCTTGTCGGCGTGGTAATCGTCGGGATACCCATTTCCATTGCCAACGGGGGCACGGTGGAGGCATTTGCAACGAGCCTTCCGACCGAACACTTCAATCCGATTGGCTGGGGATTGCCGACCATGTTTGCGTTGGGCGTTTCGATTCCGTTGACGTTTTTTGTCGCGATGGAGGATTACACGAGGATGTTTGCGGCGAGAGACGAAGTCGTTGCAAAACGCGGTACGTATCTTGCGGCTGCACTGCTGGTACCGCTGGTCATTGGATCGACTTGGCTGGGGCTGACCGCCGCAGTATTGTACCCGGGTGTCGAGAGTGAAGGAGACATACTGTCCAAGCTGATCATTGACATCTTCCCGGTCGGCTTGAAGGGGCTTTTGTTGGTCGGTCTCTTAGCAGCACTTATGTCCACCGCCGATATCTGTATTTTGACGGCCGCGGCAAATGGTAGTCGTGATATCTACCAGCGATACATGAACCCGGATGTCGAGCCAAAGAAACTGTTTCGGATTAGCACGGTACTTGCTGCAACTGTTGGCGTAGCCTCCGCACTAATGGCATGGCAGATGCAGGATATAATAGGCATATTGCTGTTGGCATTTACGGTCAATGCCGCGGCTTTGTTTGTGCCAACGATAGCGATGGTGACGTTGAAAAGCGTCAACACGGACGCCGCCTTCTGGAGTATCAGTTTCGCGTTGTTCACTGTTGTCGCCTGGTACGGCGCATCGGCAATGAAACTCGCACCCTTGTTTCAGTGCGACCCGCTCTGGCCCGGCCTTGTCGTTTCAATCGTTATCTTCTCTGCCATCAGCCTGAGAGGACGTAAGCAAACATGATATGTAATGAAACCGCAGATGTTTCCGAGAAAACGGGCGGCGACGCTGCATGTGCGCAGAAGTAGCAACGTCAACGTCTCAGATTTTCCGACCGCGCGAAGCGTCTCAATATTAGTGCAAGGCGAACGGTTAGGAGAGAGCATGCCTTGAATACTCGGCTCACATTGTCCGATCTGAAAAAAATGCGCCTATGGCAAACGCCACACGTGACGAGTCTCGGACGCTTGCCTGCACATGTGCCGCTGCACAGTTGGCGCAATGAATCGGACGCGCAGGCAGATATCCCGTCTTCCTCACGCCAGTATCTGGATGGCGAGTGGTCTTTTGAGCTTTATGAGTCGCCAGACTCAGTTCCGGCTGCTTGGCCATTCACTGAAGATAGTCAAAAGCGTGTGGTGGTGCCGGGCAATTGGCAACTACAAGGTTTCGATAAGCCCGTTTATACCAATGTGAAGTATGCGTTTCCCGTTGATCCGCCAAGGGTGCCCGAGCAGAATCCGACAGGCTGTTATCGTCGCTCTTTCTTCCTCAATGGCGCCGCCACCCGCGAGCGCACTCATCTTGTCTTTGAAGGCGTCGATAGCGCTTTTTTTGTTTGGTGCAATGGCCACTTCGTCGGCTACTCACAAGACAGCCGTTTGCCAGCTGAGTTCGATATTACAGACTGCGTGATTGCAGGTGAAAACCAATTAGCTGCTATGGTTCTTAGGCTCTGTGATGGCTCTTATCTAGAAGATCAAGATATGTGGAACCTGTCTGGAATCTATCGCAGCGTTTACCTGATTTCCAAGCCTCAGGCCCACATACGGGATTACCGTGTAAACACGGGGTTCTGCAACGAATACAAGACCGGCCTGCTTTCAGGAGAGATATTTTGTAGTGATGAAGCCACTGGCACCCTTCGGATCAGCCTTTTCGATACAAAGGGTAATCTACAGCTCACTCAGATTACAGATATCGGTACTGATTGGATTGACGAGAGGGGGTGCTATGACGATAGGTCAAGATTTGAATTTGTCATTCCCAACGTCCTTCCATGGAGTGCTGAAGCACCAGAACTCTACCGCCTAGTTATCTCACTTTTGTCACCAGATGGGCGGCTCGTGGATTGTGAAGCCACGCAGATTGGCTTTCGGACTGTTGAAATAGATTGTGGACAGCTCAAGCTCAATGGAAAAGCTCTGCTGATTCGGGGTGTTAACAAACATGAGCATGATCCAAAGACGGGCCACTTTGAAACGCTCGATCAGGTTGCGGCCGATATTAGCTTAATGAAGGCACACAACTTCAACGCGATTCGTTGCTCGCATTACCCTCATCAGGTTGGTCTCTATGACATTTGCGATAGGCTCGGCATGTACGTTGTGGACGAAGCGAACATAGAAACACACGGGTTGACACCCATGAGCCGCTTATCGGATGACGAGGATTGGGCATCTGCTTATCTTGAGCGTCTTAGTAGGATGGTTCGTCGAGACTACAACCACCCAAGCATCATTATTTGGTCATTGGGCAATGAGTCTGGGTACGGCGTCAACCACGAACTAATGTATGCGTGGGTAAAGAAAGAGGACCCGTCTCGACCTGTGCAATATGAGGGTGGCGGTGCTGACACTGCAGCTACGGACATTATTTGCCCGATGTATGCGCGGGTAGATGAAGATTTGCCATCCCCCTATGGACGCCCAGCACACTCTCTAAAGGCGTGGGCAGCAAAACAGCTTGGCGAGGGTGACAGAGCAAGGCCAATTATCCTTTGCGAATATGCTCACGCTATGGGGAATAGCCTCGGAAATTTTTCAGATTACTGGGCGGCGTTCCGTGAACACTCGTCATTGCAGGGTGGTTTTATATGGGATTGGGTTGATCAAGGTATCAGCCAACACGACTCCCAAGCCAGACACTACTATGCCTACGGCGGAGACTTTGGTGATGAGATCAACGACCGGCAATTTTGTATCAATGGGCTGGTGTTCCCTGATAGGACCCCGCATCCCGCTTTATTCGAGGCGAAAAGGGTTCAGCAGCCGTTCGTGTTTGCTGTTGCCCGAGAGAAGTCGTCAATATCCGTGTCGATTACCAGCGAATATCTGTTTCGGGACACCGATAACGAGGAACTGAGTTGGCGGTTAGGTTCACTGACGGAGACCATTTCAAGCGGCTCAACACCCATGAAGATAACACCGGGCGGTAAAGGGTCACTGACTGTTGCTTACCGCAGTTCAGACTGCGGTTCGTTTGACGAACTAGTGCTTGATTTATGGATTACCACAGTCAATGCAACGGTTGCACTGCCGGCTGGCCATGAGGTCGCTCGCCATCAAGCTCTTATCTCCAGCTTGAAAGATCAACAGCCGACCAGTCTGTCACTGGCTCCCATTAAAGAAGGCACTAATGCTTTTCATATTGTATCGCCCGAAGTGCGCTGGTCCCTATGCCGCAAAACAGGTTTTGTCGTCGGTTGTGAATACTATGGACGGCCTCTTCTGTCTGGACCAGTGAGCGACTGTTTCGTAAGGGCTCCGATCGACAACGATATATGTAGTAGCGAGGTTGACAAACCCTCGCCTCAAGCGTGGCTCGCACGGTGGAGAGATTCTGGACTTTTTAATCTTGAGCACACCTGTATCGATGTGACGTTGAGCGAGGGAGTTGTCGTCAGTCGTCACGAATATCGTGACGAACGACACGGTGAGGTGATGTGTTTGATGCGATCACGTTGGACGCACAGCTTTTACATTGATGGCTCTGTTGATGTCTCAGTGAAAGTAGAAGTAGACGAGAGCCTCCTTCCGCTGCCTAGGGTAGGTGCGCGTCTGATTTTGCGAGAGCTACCCGAGACGGTGTCCTGGTTGGGTCGAGGGCCTCATGAGAATTACCCGGACAGAAAGCACTCAGCAGATCTTGGCTACTGGTGCCTGCCGAGGTCAGAGATGCATACGCCATATATTTTTCCAAGTGAGAATGGCTTGAGATGTGGTACGCGATGCGCACAGCTTGGAGACTTTGTCGTTGAGAGACTAGACACGGACCTCGCATTTTCGGTGAGTGAGTTTGACATTGATACGTTGATGCGGGCGCAGCATACCAATGAGCTCGGTGCAGCCAATGCGCTGCATGTTCACATTGATGGTTTTCACATGGGAGTGGGGGGGGATGATTCTTGGTCACCCAGCGTGAAGCCTCCTTACTTGCTCAATGCCCGAGAATATCACTGGGGCTTCAAGCTACGAGCCGCTGCAGAATATTTGGAACAGCGCGTTCACGGAACCGCTGCTACTGTCGCGTCCCAATGCCAATCACAGTGACAAGAGCGCTGCCGCTAGAGACAAAACTGAGTTACGGTGTTGGCGCATTGGGCAAAGATTTTGCCTGCTCAATCGTCTACATATTTCTTATGTACTACTACACCGATGTTGCGAGTGTGCCCGCAGCATTCGTCGGCACACTGTTTTTAGTTGCGAGAATCATCGACGCTATCACCGACCCTATCATGGGTCTGATCGTGGACAATACTCGCAGCCGCTACGGAAAATTTCGGCCATGGATTGTCTTTGGAACTTTAATTAACTCTGCTGCGTTGATGGCACTGTTTTCAGCGCATGAATTTACAGGGTCAGCGCTCCTAGTATTTGTAACCCTGTCGTACCTGTTGTGGGGCATAACTTATACGGTGATGGATATTCCGTTCTGGTCTATGGTGCCAGCGTTATCATCCTTGCGAGAGGAGCGAGAGAGGCTCGTAGTGTGGCCGCGCTTATTTGCCAGTGCTGCCTGGATGATCATGGGTGCTTACGGCTTAGCGGCGGTGGATTACTTGGGGGGCGCCTCGAAGGGGCATGGTTTTTTTCAGCTCTCTGGTTTTATTGTTCTCGCCTTCCTAACCTCTGCCGCTGTTACTTTCTTCAGAGTTAGCGAACAAGTTAGTACTGCGGTGGCTCCTGTGAGATTTAAGCTTCGTGATGTAGTCGAGCTGGTTCGTAGTAATGATCAGCTGGCATCACTTATTGGTTGCGTCTTGTCATTCAACATTGCGACGCAGCTCGTTAGTGGCTTCGCTATCTATTATTTCAGTTATGCGATTGGGAAACCCGAATTGTTCCCAATGTTTGCCCTGGTATCAGGTGCAGCAGAGATGATGGGCGTCTTCTTGTTTCCCTGGCTGTGTCGCTTTTTGCCTCGAGGAATGACCTGGTACATCGCCAGCTCAATTGCAATGTCCTGCAGTCTAGTACTCCTGATCGGAAGTATTGCGGCGCCGGGTAGTGGCGTGCTGGTCGCCATAGCGGGTGCGGCACTAAAGTTTGGTGGGGGAGTAGCCAACGGCCTGGGCACAGTTATGTTGGCGGATGTTGTTGATTACGGGCACTTTAAAACAGGTAAGCGGAGCGAAAGCATTTTGTTTTCCGTTCAAACGATGCTCGTTAAGTTCGCCAGTGCACTGTCGGGCTTTTTGATTGGAGCAGGCCTCAGTCTTTTTGGCTATGTGCCAAATGAGGAGCAGAGTGACTTCACGGTGATGGGGCTTCAGACAATGATGATTGCGCTGCCAGCTTGCTTTCTGATGATCAGTATCTGGGTCTATAAAGCTACATTTCGATTACATGGCCCCCTTCACGATAAGGTTAGAGCGTTCATTACGCGTTGAATCGCTCGAGCGCGGTGCCAGGAGAAGCAGTTGGTGCGTCTCACAATCACAAGATTGTGAAACTCAATGAAAATTTAATGTGGCTGATTTTGACTCTCATCCAGTGCTCTCTGCAGCGCTGCTAAATTTTGTTCTACTCGGGCCTTACTCTCGGGGTTTTTGATTCCTTGATTGAGCGACTCAGTTAACGCTGATATGGCACCAGAAAAATCCCCCTGCTTTACCAACAAATTAGACAGATTGTTGAGTGTCGCTGTGCTCCGATGACCAATATCGAAAAGCCTCCGATAAACTTGAACTGCTTGGTCGGTGGCGCCCGAGCGATAAAAAGCTTCAGCCACTGCTTCCAAGCTGGGTAGCGCGTCCGCGCCAAACTCAAAAGCTGTTATCAGGTAGCGCTTCGCCTTCTCCAGGTCACGGGTGACTCTCATATGCGCCATGCCAGCTGATAAATAATCACGAGACGTTGCTTCGTTGGTGGAGATAAGACGCTCTTGAATAGCCAAGTTGCGAAGCACGTGTTGCCGTGAATTGTTAACTTCGTTCTCATGGTAATGATGGATGGGTACTCCGGAGTCTCCAATCCGGTCAGAGGAAATCGAGTAATCAACTATTTCGTGAACTTTGCAAGAGTAGCGAATAGCCGGGTCGTTCCTAAATAATCTTACGATGCGATTCTCCACATATCCTAAATAGTCGCCTGAGAATGTGTCTCGGGACTTCACCAGGCGCCAATTTTCAGACCTTACTTCCTCGTCATGGTAAAGACGCTGCGTCATATAGAAACCGTCGTAGGCATCTGTTTTGATGAGCTCTGCGGATTTCATAAATCCGCTAGGCGACATCAGCTCGTCAGCGTCCAGTACAAGGATCCACGGCTGCGTTGCAAATTTCAGGGCGTAGTTGCGTGCCGCTGAAAAATCGTCAATCCAAGAGAAAAATTCGGTTTTGTCCGCATATTTTTTGGCGATCTCGACTGTGCGGTCTACTGAGCCGGTGTCTACAACGATTATCTCTTTCACGTGCGCTCGCGCTGACTGAAGCACTCTCTCAATGCAATGCTCCTCGTCTCTTGCGATCATGCAAAGGGACAAGCTAGGTTTTGTTTCGTCTGAATTATTCATCAGCTATCAGTGCGCCGTAGATCATATTTTTGATTTGGCCGCGGAAGTTGAAAGTGGAGGAGGGAATCAGTTGAGTTAGGAAAATAACGCAGAGATTTTCTACCGGGTCGACCCAGAATAAGGTAGAGGCCAAACCACCCCAGTAGAAATCACCCTCGCCAACTGTCCCGGATGCCGCGGCGTCGATGGTCGTGGCGAATCCTAGACCAAAGCCTACGCCCTCGTTGCTTGTCTCTGAGAACCCTCCTACTGCCATCTGAGCTAAGGATGACTTACCAAGGTGATTGCGCATCATCATATCTAGAATAGGGCGTCCGATAACCTGTTGCCCGCGGAACTTGCCCTGATTTAAGAGCATTTCACAGAAGTTAGCGTAGTCAGTAATTGAGCTCAACAGTCCACCCGCGCCAGAGGGCGCTACTGGCGGAGTGCGGTAGCGGCTGATTTGTGGATCGTCTTGGAGGCTCAGCGATTTGTCCGGTGCACGCTCATAGCAGGCAGCAAATCGGTCTAGTTTTTCGTGGGGCACGCTGAATGCGGTATCGACCATATCCAAAGGCATGAAAAGTCTCTCTTTTAAAAAGAGCTCAAGGGGTTTGCCAGACATCACCTCAATGAGGTGGCCACAAACATCGGTGGCAAGTGAATAGCTCCATCGGGACCCAGGTTCGTAAAGTAGGGGCACTAGAGAGAGTCGCTCGACGAGTTCTTCAAGCGTATCGGTACCGTCTCGAGTGATACCTGCTGCTGCATAAGCTGGATCGACCGGCAGTTCTAGCCCCGGTAAGAATCCCCCGTAGGTCAATCCAGATGTATGGCAGAGCAAATGTTGAATGGTTATTGGACCTTTGGGTGGCCGAGTGATCATTGAATCACCCGCTCCTTCAACCCAGACGCGGTGTTGCCGCCAGGATGGGATGAATTTATAGACGGGATCGGTGAGCTGAAAATGGCCTTCCTCAAAAAGCATCATCAATGCAATTGAGGTGATGGGCTTGGTCATAGAGTAGATGCGAAAGATGGTGTCTTCTCGCATAGGTTTGTCGCGCTCAATATCCATGCGCCCCAGCGCCAAGTTATGAGCTGTGATACCTCTCCGTATGATACGCAGGTTGCACCCGGCGATCTTTTGCGGTGACACATAACGGTTTGCTAGATGGTTGCTGAGTTTCTCGAGCTTTTCCGGGGCGAACCCTGCTGCCTCTGGGTCAATCTGCATTGGCGGTTGTGTCATGTGGTTGAGATCTCATTGCAGTATGAAGGGGCGCTATCTCGCTGTCTTCGTCAAATCCGAACTTTTTAGTCCTGAAGGAGCGGTCGAGGTAGGTGTGAAAAGACACCGCCGGACCGCATATAAACGCTGGGTTCAGGAGCCTCCCGTCGTGACGGATTACGATTATGTACCCATTCCATTGAATGCGCCCGAGAGAATGGCTCACTATGCCGTGATCCGGTGAGCCATTACACATCGTGATTTTATATCTCAACGGAGATCCGCCACGAATTTTTCTGGTGCCCCGATTGATCAGGCGGTTATCGAAGCCTGCGCACACACTGAGAGTTCAGCGCCGAGTGATGTGAATCATCAGCCATGGCACTTTGTGTGTGTGACCGATGCCGTGACCAAACGCATACTTGCGGAGGCAACTGAAGAGGCGGGGAGCGCATGTTAACGCGCTAAAGCGGCCGCTGTGCAGTTACACAGCCTCATGAGAATCAGCATCGCTCTTTTAGCCAAGCCTTCAGAAAGCGCAGTGGCTGATTGCTGTCTTTCCTGAGCGCTGCGTGTTTGAAGTTGAGAGCAGCCGAGAGAACAATAGTGCCGTCGAATCTGTTGGTCTAGCGACAGCGTTATCGACTCAGGCTTGTCGTCAGTCGGGCTTGTCCACACTGACCCACACACCCAACCCGATGAAATTTCTCAATGAGATACTTGAGCGCCCGCAGCACGAGCAGCTCTCTTGTGCTCTTGGTGGTTGGGTACCGGTCATCAGATGTACTGATGCCGCGTGCGGCAATTCGGAGGAAGCGTTCATGTGAGATCGCTAGTTTTGTGTGATGTGAACTCTCCTTTTCTGCTTTTGCTTCGAATTTTGCTCCAGAGCCCCGCTGAGGTTTTGCAGTGGAGGATGCGTATTTGCGTTACTTGCTTGCACAATCGCGCCAACGTTTTCAATGGTAACCTGCAATCACACCAATCAACGAGGAGCTTCTCATGGGCGAGCCATCGGGCAAACCACCGGAGCAACTGAACGTTTTGGGTTTGCCGATTGAGCTGTGTTGTCAGGATCCAATGACGGGCTTTTTTCGTGACGGCCACTGCCACACGGGACCACTTGATGCTGGTATGCATACCGTCTGTGCCGAGGTGACCGAGGGGTTTCTGAACTTTTCTGTCGCAGCGGGCAATGATCTTGTTACACCGATGCCTCAGTCAGGATTTCCAGGGCTGAATGCGGGTGACCGATGGTGCCTGTGTGCGTTGAGATGGTTACAGGCGTGGGAAGCAGGACATGCTCCGCGACTTTATTTACGGGCGACGCATATTAAGACGCTGGAAGTTGTCTCGCTGGATGTCTTGAAAGAATTTGCCTTGGACATTTCCTAGTGTCTTGTGCTGTGTCAGCGCTGTTTTCAAGGGTACTAGCGTTTGTCTAGTCACTTTGAAATGCGTTCCTCAACGGACATGAAGACGGTTATCGCGACGCAGAAAAAAAACGGTGGATCATATTCAGACAGCAGGCTCTCGTAACGCTCCTCCGTCTGGCGCTCGCATCGTTTCAGCAGCAATGATGCCAACAGCAATGTAGGTTAAAGAAGCGGTCAATTACCTGGGTAGGGTCGATCGAGACCAAAAACTTCGTGGCTGCTGGTGCAGCCGCTACTCACTCGCTGCTAATTCCTACTTGTAATCCACTCCAGGTGATGGCCCATTGCGGAAAATCAGATGGCGCAGTGAGCGGCATTTCGGCAACAAGTTGGTGCAGTGCGCCACCAAAAAAAACTCACTACCAGTGGCGGTCTGGCCCTGTCAAAGCTCCCCAAATCAAGCCACTAATAACCGCAAGGTGACCTCGAGCTATTAATAGCTAAATGGCACAACTGCCGAGAAGCATAATTCCATTCAAAAGTAGCGACAGTATTTGATCTGGGATTCCCCGAGGTGATTATGAGTCGTGCTGTTCGAGTACGATCCAAACTTCGACTCAGGGCGGAGGCGTTTCGTTATTTCCATAATAACAGGCGAGAGCCGGAGAAAATTTCAAAGCTAATCTATACTGACTTTCGGCCAGACCTCTGCAAGAGGTGTCAGTGCAGGGTAGGCGCAGATGACTACGTATGCTTACCAGCCGGAGTTGATGAGTGCCGCTTCTTGCTGCGGTCCCAGTGCTACGTCGGTCGCGGTTTCGTCAATAAAGCGCGCGACTTGTTCACTGTCGTCAGCGCCGGCGGGGCGATAATGCGTTTCTTGCTTGAGAAACACCTCGCTGCCAACCACCTGATTTTCCCAGCTGCCGTCATCACGACAGGCAACACCCCGCCAGTGCGATTCGTCTTGAGCCAGCAGGAACTCACGACACCATCGCCCGTCAGCTGCTGGGAACGTCAACACGCTCCGGAACTCGCGGCCATTTCCGAGCTGTTCCCATCCACTCGCTCTAGACGAATAGTGCTCCAAAGCAGAGGCCAATGAAGGATCCATGGTCATCGGGTTAAAGACGTCTGCTTGCTTCACACTGATCACAAATGCCAAGACCAAGGAAAAGCCTGCCGCTACGGCGACACCGGCTCGGCGTATCCAATTCCTCGACAATGGCATCATTGCCACATTGTCCGCTCCCACTAACGCAGCTAGCTGCTCAGGGGCCGGTGCCTCAGCGTTGAATAATGTTTTGAGGGCTGCATCGTTTGCTTCCATCGCGCTGAGCCGGGCCCGAAGTAAAGCATCATTGCGTAACCGGGTTATCAGCCCGATGGTACGCTCGGCATCCAGTTCATTGTCGATATACATTGACAACAGGTGATCATCGTCCACCCGTGTTCCCGCCATATCCACTACGTTTTGACGATCATCAGCCACTCTCATTATCCTATTCCACTGGCCCTTCCCAAGCGGACCAATTATAAATGCGAGAGGCCTAGGCCTCTCTCTCTGCACCCCACTCCAAATCTTCTACCAGCGCTTTTCGAGCACGTGCGACGCGACTCATGATCGTGCCGATTGGTACCTCTAAAAAAGCGGCTGCCTCTGCATAAGAACATCCCTCTACCGCCACCTGCACCAGCGCAGCTCGCTGCTCTGGGGCTAGCCGCTCGATCGCCGCTGAGACGCGATCTAGTTGAACGGAGTCGTCTGTGATGGCGGAAGTGGTTCCAGCTCCTTCTTCCGCGCCTTCTGATTGCGCGTAGCGACTCCGCACATCTCTGGACCGAATCTCATCAATCCACAAATTGCGACATACCCGGTGTGACCACTTGGCCACGTGTGCGTCCTCGGGCATACCTTTTTCAAGCAAGCGCTCCACTGTGATTTGCAGTAAATCGTCAGCATCTGCAGGATCCGCGGTCAGCGACAAACAAAAGCGCTTCAGTCGAGGCAGTTCCTCAATAAGTCCTTGCCTTTGTTGGGCGGTTAACATCGCCATAGCACCTGCCTTCCGTAATAATGACGTTTCAACGCTTAATTTATTCCCCGTTTCGCTTAGAGCATCAGTAGTCTGCGCCACATGGCACAACTTCTGCAATTTGTTCTGCTAGGCGCGTTCCGAGGCACTTCCCTTACGGGTAGACTAGCATCATGTCGATTGCGCGTAGATCACTTCAAGCCAAATATTCCCCCATAGGAATGGTGCGAAGAGTGGTGCGCGTGTCGTTACTTGCTTCGATGGCCGGAACGCTTTCCCATGCACAGGAAGTGGAAGACCAAGTAGCTGATATTGTGTCAGAGGCCACGGAGGAGCGTATTGAGCAGGCAATGGAGGACCTGCTTGATGATATTGAGTCGAGAATCAGTGAAGACTCCCTCCGAATTCAAACGGATCATTGGCTAGTGATGGCAGAGGAAGACGTCTTCATCCAATTGGAGGAGGAGGGCTACCTTTTTGACAGGGTAAGCGAGTTGGACGGGCTCGGCTTCTTCCTTGCCGAAGTGGCAGCGCCTGCCAGCTTTGACTTGTCTGCAACCCGTGCGGGTATCTACGAGGTGATCGGTGGCGATCGCGCCGAGGTGGATTTGAATCATTTATACACAGCCGGCGTACCGGCCGATGCGAACGATGAATCACAGTTGGCGGGTATGCCGCCTAGAGAATTGTTGACTTTGCCCAATGATCTTTCAGATTTAACGCTGCGCATTGGCATCATCGACAGTAGCGTCGATCAGACCCACGCGGCCTTTTCGCAATCTTCCATCACTACGCGTCGGTTCGTCGATAATGAGACGCCACCTAATTTCCACGGCACAGCCATCGCATCCATCATCGCAAGTAACGATCCCTCGGCACTGGGGTTGGCGCCCAGAGCCGAGTTATTTGCTGCCGAGGTGTTTGACCAAACCGCCGAGCAAGGTGAATTTGCAAGCACGGTTAGCCTGATAAAAGCGCTGAACTGGTTGGTCACGCAAGAGGTTTCAGTCGTGAACATTAGCCTCGCTGGGCCGCCGAACCAACTTCTCGAAACGGCGCTAGCGCGAGTGCGTGAGCGAGGTGTATTGGCCATTGCGGCTGCGGGTAATGGTGGGCCGATGGCACAGCCAATGTATCCGGCTGCCTATCCTCAGGTCGTCGCCGTGACGGCTACGGATCGGCGAGGGCGTGCGTTCAGATTGGCAAACCGTGGGGAGTATGTGGATATCGCTGCGCCGGGCGTGAACGTCCGTCATGCGCTGGCAGGTGGAGGTTATGCCTCGTCGTCCGGCACTTCATACGCCGTTCCGTTTGTAACGGTCGCCGCTGCAAGGCTTTTGCACTCAAACAGTGAGCCTACTGAGATGCTTGATGCGCTATATGCCGGTACGCTTGATATCGGTGCGCCTGGTCGGGACCAGATATATGGCTATGGGCAACTCCAGTTCCAGTAGGCTTGTTTTTTGAACCGCTCTGAGCTCTCGGCGTCGATTATTGTTAAAACGAAAGCCTAATTTCTGTCCCAACGACAAGGTCGCTGTAGCTAGCGGTAGGTAGGTTGGAGTCGTAGTCAGAGTTTTTCAGATGCAATCCAAGTGAGGCATAGTCGTTCAATATCAATCTCAGCTCTAGTGAGAATCGCCAGCGAGTATCTTCGCGCTCAGCTCGAATCATCGGATCTTCCGCTTTGTATTGCCGGTCCTCAAATTTGCCTTCCGCCTCGAATTCGAGCGGAAGTCGGCCTACTGTCTCGCGGTGGACATATCTAAGCTTCACGGCGTGTGAGTTGTAGTCATATCGATTCGCGCGGGCGTCGTCCGTTCGGAAGGTGTAGCCCAATACCGCGTAGCGCTTCAGGCCTTGAATGAAATAATAGCTGTCCAGCGAGGCGTTATGACTCTCTGCCTCTCTACCGGGTCGACGTGCAATGGTTTTCTTGCCATGAACATATTCACCTCTAAGAAACCATTTCTTGCTGACGAAGCCTGACACGTAGGGCGAGAGTCGCTCATAGGTAAGAAACGGGTCACTGTCTAAATCTGCAGATACATCGAACCAGTTTATGCCAATCGTCGCATTGCCCAGTTTCGCCTCGAGGTTTACTCCGATTGATTCGGTACGCCGGTCTACTTGAGAGAACTTCTGATAGCTGTCGTCGGTGAGTCCTGCTGAAAGCCTAAACGACACGAGATCCTGAAAGGAAAATAGTGCAGAGCCTTGCGCCTCTAACGAGGTTACTTGGTCAGACTCTCCCGTGGCTCGCTCCAATTCATCTAGGCCAACGTTGTCGTCCCAGGCGTAGCCCGCTGCCAGCTCCAACTCGAAGTCACTGCCTGCGGAGGCCTGCATCGCCCAAATCACAGTGAGGAGAGGGATAACTGACTGTAAATTTTTAAGGACTGTTTTCAGAGTAGTGGCTGCATGGTGAGTCGTGGGCGTCAGTATAGGTTCGCGCTTCTCAGTTGTTGAACCGATCAATCGGTAATTTATACTTGCGCATCGCAAAAAAATGGACCCAACTATGACCGGCCCCCAAACACAACAAGAGGCTATAAGCGCTTTTATCAACCTCGCCAACGATATGAAGAATGACGGAGCGTCAATTCAATTTGTGTCGACAGCGCTAATGAGGGCGTGCGCAGTTTATGCCACATATGTCGTAGCCGGGAATGAAGGAGCATTAAAGGAGAGTGGTATTGACAAGTTAAGCGAAGTTTTCGCTCAGGAACTGAATGTTATTCAAGAGGCCAAGCTGGCGGGAGCGGGACGTGACATTGAGGGGCAGCCAGATTGAGAATTATCGTCAGTTGCCCCGTTGGTTTGGCGTTATTCTGACAATGATTAGTCGATGAGATTGGTTTGGGTATCCCGTTGGCATCAAATTGAAAAGCGTGCTAGCGGCGCAACTAACTCGGGTCAAACGGCGCCGGCATCGCGCGCAAAATGACTGACAGCGCCAAGGTGAGTGAGATGGCCGCCAAGCATGGCTTTACGTTTGCGTCTGCATCTGAATAAGGTCAACAAGCTTGGGATGCCGCACTATTGTTAGCACCAAACAATCCCCCGACGGCTTGGGTAGCTCTAGGAAATGCATAGTTTTCAGAGGTCTTTGAGGAGCAGTGGTACCGGAGGCCGGACTTGAACCGGCACGCTTTTAAGGGCAACGGATTTTGAATCCGTCGTGTCTACCAATTCCACCACTCCGGCCCGTATGAGAGCGCGATGAGTATACCAAGTACCCTGCGGTCGGCAATGGTAGGCTGTGCATTGAGGCCCGCTGCTGTATACTTTCGCCCGATTCGGTCGAGCCCAACAGGTTGCGCCGGTGATTCTGAGTATCTTCAGGGAGAAAAGTCATGGCAATGAAACTCATAAAAAAAACGGCTGAATACAAAATTTTTATGCGTGGTGACGAGCGCTATGCGGTCCAAGACAGCAGCGGCAAACCTCTAAATGGCGAGGAGAAAGTCCGAGTCCTGGTTGAAGAGGAACTGATCAAGGTGACGGTACCCGGGTCTACGGAAGAGGCGCCCGAAGCGAGAGAGCGTCCGTCCCATGAGACGGTTGAGTCGATAGCAGACGACGACGAAGAAGCACCAACCGAGGATAATCCTGCTGAGCCTGAGCCTGAGCCTGAGCCTGAGCCTGAGCCTGAGCCTGAGCCTGAGCCTGAGACCGACATCGACGAGTCAGCCGCATCAGAAGACGACGAGGAACAAGAAGCGAAGTGACTTTCCTTTGCATCTCGCAGAAGAGCCGGCATGAGCCGGCTTTTTTGTGTGCTGTGTGGCGCTGCTTCGTTTAAGTTTGATCTCCATCTCGCATCTGTCGCCCCATTAAATACCGATGAAAACATCTGACTTCATATTTGATTTACCTGCTGAATTGATTGCACAGGAACCTCTGCCCGTGAGATCCGCGTCGCGTTTATTGCATGTCGACGTTATGAGCGGTGCACTGAGTCATCTGGGGTTCCGCGATTTGCCTGCCCTGCTTTCCGACAAAGATCTGCTTGTTTTCAATAACACACGGGTATTACCGGCGCGGCTCTTTGGACAAAAACAAACGGGTGGTCGAGTTGAAATACTTATCGAGAGAATGTTGGGCCATGACAATGCGCTGGCGCATCTGCGCGCGAGGAAAAGTCCTAAAGAGGGGACGCTGCTTTTGATCACGCCTGACGCAGACAGCGATATTTCTGACCTGACCGTAAGGGTGACAGGACGGCAAGGCAGTTTATTTGTGCTTACCCCAGAATCGGGTTCAATAAAAGAGATGATGCGGCGCTTCGGTCGCGTGCCGCTGCCTCCCTACATTGATCGAGCAGATAATGCCGAGGATCGAGAGCGCTATCAGACTTTGTATGGCCATCGGGATGGCGCGGTGGCTGCTCCCACCGCAGGCCTTCATTTTGATCAAGGCCTGCTGGATCAGCTCGATGCAGCCGGTATTCAGAAAACAGAGGTCACTTTGCATGTTGGAGCAGGCACTTTTCAACCTGTAAGAGTTGAAAATATTGCAGATCACATTATGCACAGTGAGCACGTTGAGGTGGATCAAGCCTGTGTTGATGCCGTGAGGGCGTGTCGCGAGCGAGGTGGTCGAGTCATTGCCATTGGCACCACAGCGGTTCGCTCCCTTGAGAGTGCCGCTGCAGAGCGGGGTGAAGTCGCGACAGCTAAAGCGACTATCCAGCCCTTCCATGGCGATACTGATATTTTTCTTTACCCAGGATGCGAGTTTAGAGTGGTCGATGCCATGGTAACCAACTTCCACTTGCCCGAATCGACATTGATAATGCTAGTTTCAGCGTTTGCGGGTATCGGGACAATTCGCAACGCTTATCAAACGGCGATTGAAAATCGCTACCGATTTTTCAGCTATGGTGATGCAATGTTTCTCACCCGACGTGCGGCACGTTAATGAAGTTTCACGTATCGCATCAGGATGGATTTGCAAGGCGCGGCCAGATTGACTTTCCGCGGGGCAGCGTACAAACGCCTGCGTTCATGCCTGTGGGAACCTATGGCACGGTGAAAGGGATGTTGCCACGTGACATCTCTGCAATCGGCGCAGAGATTGTTCTGGGGAACACCTTCCACCTCTGGTTGCGGCCTGGAACGGGTGTCATCCGCGAGCACGGCGGTCTCCATAATTTTATGGGCTGGGATGGCCCCATTTTGACTGACTCAGGGGGCTTTCAGGTGTTCAGTCTAGATGACTTGCGAGAGGTTAGCGAGGAGGGCGTGGCTTTTAAATCCCCTGTTAATGGTGACAGGTTCTTTCTTGATCCCGAGACATCTATGCAGATACAACGTGATTTGGGTAGCGATATCGTCATGATTTTCGATGAGTGCACAACTTACCCTGCGTCCGAGTCAGACGCAGAGCGTTCAATGGAATTATCCCTGAGATGGGCCGAGCGCAGCAAGCGCGCCCACGGCGATAACACCGCGGCGTTGTTCGGCATTATTCAGGGTGGTATGTACCCTGAGCTCCGAACCCGCTCCCTGGAGGCCCTGCAAGAGATCGGTTTCGACGGTTTTGCAGTAGGCGGATTGTCTGTGGGTGAGCCCAAGGAAGACATGGTGAAAGTGCTGGATCATCTTGTTCGGTCGCTGCCTGCTGACAAACCTCATTATCTGATGGGAGTTGGCACGCCAGCAGAACTTCTTGAGGGCGTGCGCCGTGGCATTGATATGTTTGATTGTGTGATGCCGACCCGAAATGCGCGGAACGGATATCTTTTTACCAGCACAGGAGTTCTGAAGCTTCGCAATGCGCGGCACAAAAGCAGTACGGAACCGGTGGACGCGAATTGTGACTGCTACACCTGCAAACACTTCTCGCGAGCTTATCTGGCGCATCTAGATAAGTGCAACGAAATTTTAGGTTCGCAGTTGGCTACCATCCACAATCTCCGCTTCTATCAGCAGCACATGGCTGGCATCCGAGCGGCTATCGAGGCAGGTCAATTGGATAAATTTGCGCGCGATTTCTACGCCGCGCAAAACGGAGGGTTGAACGGATGAGTGAATCAAACTCACCCGTGAAATCGCCGTGCATCGCGGTTTGCTGTCTGGACGGAAGTGATGTTTGTATTGGATGCTATCGCTCTGCAAACGAGATTATCGAGTGGTTCTCAGCGGGTGATGACCGAAAGCGAGAGATACTGGATACGGTGAATGAGAGACGGGCTGGAAATTAAGCAGCACTAAGCGCATTTTTCATTCAGAATCCTCAACTGAGGTCGCTGTGCTATCCAAGGCCCATATCCGGATGCGATTGATCTGTGTCTTGGAGATTTCCTCTATCTCCAATTGATATCCCTCGATTCTCACTGAGGCCCTGGCACTTGGAAACGCCTCTAGCGCTTCCAATGCCAGACCGCTGAGTGTCTTGGGGCCATCGATCGGTAAGTCCCATTTCCGCTGCCGGTTCAAATCCCGAATGCTGACGGTGCCGGAACAGGTTGTGCTACCGTCCTCATGCTCGGAAATTTCCTCGTTTTCCTCGGCCAGGTTCGACGTAAACTCACCGACAATCTCCTCTAAAATATCGTCTAATGCGACCAGGCCTAGAATATCGCCGTACTCGTCAACGACCATTCCCAACCTTCTCTTTTGTCGCTGAAAATATAGTAGTTGGGTATTGAGGGGTGTGTTTTCGGGGATGAAATAGGGGGGTTCCGTAGCCTCTGATAGTGCCTCTCGATTGAGATTGCCTTTATCTAAAGCGCGACTCAAATCCCTCATGTGAAAAACGCCCTCGATTTGATTGATATCATCGCGATAGATGGGGAGCCGCGTATGGGCACTGTTTTTTAGCTGTCGCATGATGGCCTCGTCGGGTGCTTCGACATCGATACCATAGATTTCGTTCCGGGGGGTCATGATGTCGTTTACTGTCATTTGCTCGAGGTCGAGAATGTTGACGAGCATCCTCCTGTGGCGGCTGGGAATCATTGAAGCAGATTCACTTACGATAGTTCTCAACTCATCCTGCGATACGGCGTCATCGCCTGCGCTATCGGGGGAAAAACCGATTAGTGTCAGAATACCGTTGGTCAGCCAATTGATAGACAGTACCAACGGCATCAGCACCTTTTGAAGTGGTAATAAAATCCAGCTGGCGGGGAAGGCGACACGCTCGGGGTGAAGCGCGGCTATCGTTTTGGGGGTGATTTCTGCAAAGAGTAAAATTACGAATGTGAGGCCCAGCGTTGCGATGGCGATGCCAGCGTCCCCGAACAGCCTGATAGCGATGACCGTTGCGATCGCCGAGGCCAGGATATTGACCAGATTATTGCCAATCAGGATCAGACCGATCAATCGATCAGGCCTCTGCAGGAGTTTTATAGCGCGTCGTGCTCCTTTGTGGCCCGTGCGCCTGAGGTGTTTCAGACGATAACGGTTGAGCGACATCATGCCAGTCTCTGAGCTCGAGAAGAAAGCAGAGATCAGAATGAGAATTGCCAGTGCTGTAAACAGCAAGCCCAGCGATGCGTTGTTCAAGAGTGAATCACGCCTCTGTCGTGCAGGGAATGAAATGATCGACAAAAACGGGCAAGTACACAAGCGTGCTCCTTGCCAGCGTTTCGCCGATGAGACGTCACACCGTGCGGGGTAAAACCAGCTCTAACACTAGTTTCGACCCAAAAAAGCCCAGAACTACTAAGCTGAAGGCGATGAGATTCAGGGTTATAGCGGACTGCACGCGCCAACCCCGTCGGAAGTACTGCACCAACAGGACGGTATATAGGCACCAAGCGAGTATGGTAAGCACTGTTTTGTGCACCAGATGTTGGCTGAATAGGTCGTCGATGAAGATCATGCCGCTGCCAATGGCCACGGTGAGAATAAGAAACCCAGCACCCGTAAGCTCATAAAACAGCGCCGATGCGGCCTCCAGTGGCGGTAGTTTGCGAATCACGCCCCGATTGCGATGTTGCCTGAGCTGGCGGGACTGCACTGTTACCAGCAGCCCCTGCAATACTCCCAACGCGAGAACCGCAAAACTGATGATAGAAGCCGAGACGTGAGAGAGAATGCCGGCGGGGAGATCGCTCATGGGCCGACTAGTATCTGGCGCAAAGGTGGCGACGAGAATGGATAGCGCCGCTAGCGGAAACAACACAATCAGCAGCGTATGCAGTGGCCGCGCGACGAGCGCCACCAGACTGATTACGCCCATGCTGAGAAACATCAATGATGCGACACGATAGAAACCAAGGCTGGATTCTCCTGCTTGTGCCGGCAGGTAGGCGGCCAGCGCGTGTGCGGCGATGGCGGCTGTGCCGACCATTGCAATTTGTTGCCGCTGCCGCTCTGCACCTGTCTCGAGATTGAGCACCTGTTGCCATACTGCCAGCAGATACAGGAGTGCTGCCCCTATAGCGAGGCCAGCAGTAAATAAGCTGGGGGTGCTGTCCATGGCGTCTCCGCTTGCCCCGACCGCGACAACCATAGCCGCCGATTTGGGGATCTTGTGATGCATCCTTATACTACGCGCTTCCGAACATTATTGGGTATCCCTCTGGGTGAGATAACACTATGTTTGAATCATTAAGCGCCCGCCTGGGCAGTAGCTTGAGCGCGATAGTCGGAAAATCGAAACTGACCGAGGACAATATCCGAGATACGTTGCGCGATGTTCGGATGGCGTTGCTTGAGGCCGACGTCGCATTGCCTGTCGTGAGGACCTTCACTGATCGAGTAAAGGACCGTGCCGTAGGCGTTGAGGTCAGCAAAAGCCTGACACCAGGGCAATCCTTTCTCAAGATTGTAGAGGCAGAGCTTCAGTCGGTTATGGGCGGGGAGTCCGAGGGACTAAATCTTTCAACCCAACCGCCTGCTGTAGTAATGGTGGCAGGTTTGCAAGGTGCGGGTAAGACCACCTCCGTGGCGAAGCTTGCCAAATACCTTATCGAGCGCGAGAACAAAAAAGTGTCCGTCGTGAGTGCTGACGTATACAGGCCGGCGGCCATTGCGCAGCTACAGACGCTAGCTGCCGAAGTGGGTGCTCGCTTTGAACCAAGTGAGGCGTCAGAGTCTCCCTTGGATATCGTAAAGCGGGCAATGAACAACACGAAGATCGCTTTCTCAGACGTTTTGTTGATCGATACTGCGGGCCGGCTTGCTGTTGACGAAGACATGATGACTGAAATCAAGGCCCTGCATGAGGCGGTCAAACCTATCGAGACTCTATTCGTTGTAGATTCGATGACGGGTCAAGATGCCGCCAATACCGCCAAAGCTTTCGGTAAAGCCCTGCCACTCACCGGGGTCATTCTGACCAAGGTCGATGCGGACACGCGCGGTGGTGCAGCACTTTCGGTGCAGATGATCACTGAGCGCCCAATCAAATTCCTCGGGGTAGGCGAAAAGACCGACGCACTAGACCTTTTCCATCCGGACCGGCTTGCATCCCGCATCTTGGGCATGGGTGACATGCTGTCGCTTATCGAAGAGGTTGAACGCAAAGTTGATCACGGAAAAGCGAAGAAGCTGGCGAAAAAAGTTCAGAAAGGCGGTCGGTTTGACCTCGAGGATTTCCGTGAGCAATTACAGCAAATGAAAAACCTTGGCGGAATGCATGCAATGCTTGACAAGCTGCCCGGCATGGGCGGCATGGCTCAAGCCGCCCAGGATGTCGACATCAAGCAGTTTGATCGCATGGAGGCGATGATCAACTCGATGACGCCCAAGGAGAGACGCAATCCGGATCTCATATCTGGCTCACACAAGCGGCGAATCACTCTCGGTTCTGGTACTGCAGTGCAAGACCTCAACCGTTTGCTGAAACAGCACAAGCAGATGCAGAAAATGATGAAAAAGATGAAAGGCGGAGGCATGCAGCGGATGATGCGTGGTCTCGGAGGGTTCGGCGGTGGCCCTGGTAGCGGCGGGATGTCGCCCGGTTTTCCTCGCCGCTAGCTGGTAAGTTACATGGATACATGGAGAGGTGGTCAGAGTGCACCTTTGCGGAGGGATGCGGTTTACTGTATCCTCCGCGCACTTTTGATAGGGAGGCCCGACGCAGGGACCTCTGATGCTCATGTTTGAGGATATGACACGATGGTAATCATTCGGTTATCACGGGGTGGTGCTAAAAAGCGACCCTTCTACCATGTAACAGTTGCTGACCGCCGCGAGCCTCGCGATGGCCGCTTCATTGATCGTTTGGGTTTTTTTAATCCGATTGCACAGGGTCAGGAAGAGCGCCTCCGTATTGATGTGGACGCCGTAGAGGGCTGGATCGCAAAGGGGGCAAAAGTCAGCCCGCGCGTACAAAAGCTTTTAAAAGAATACCGGGCAGGTGCTGAGGCCACTGCCGCTTAAAAAGGTCTCCCCAATGGCTGGAGGGGCCTGATGACAAGGTCCGCGCCCCCCCGCACAGCTCTCCTTACGCTTGCCGATATCGTCGGTGTTTACGGGATAAAGGGATGGGTCAAGCTCCGTGTGCAGCTTGATGATCCACAAATTCTTCTTTCACTTTCGCAATTGCAGTTGAGTGGTCCCGAAGCGGCCAAACCTAGCGTGCCGCGCGCAGTCACGATTCAGGCTCTGCGACCGCACGGCAAGGGCTTTATTGCGCGCCTCGCCGGAATAGACGACCGTACTCAGGCAGAATTGCTGAGGGGTCTAAGTATTCAGGTGCCGGAGACTGACTTTCCCGCTGCTGCTGGCGACGAAGTCTATTGGCGTGACCTAGTGGGTCTCAAGGTGTGGTGCCGTGACGAAGGCAACCGGGTGCTATTAGGAACAGTCAAAAACCTTTTCGAAACTGCTGCGAACGACGTGCTGGTCGTCAGTCCTTGTGCGGATAGTGTAGACGAGAGAGAGCATTTGGTCCCGTGGCTACCGGAAGATGTCGTCATGGATATCGATCTGACCGAGGGTCGATTGGAAGTGGACTGGTATGTCGATGAGTGAGCAGTCCCCTCGCCTGCATATTGCTGTGATGACCTTATTCCCGGAAATGTTCACCGCGTTGACTGATTGGGGCGTGACAGGGCGCGCATTTCAAATGGGAGTGTGCTCGCTGCATCTGCAGGATCCGCGTGATGAAGCCACTGATCGACACGGCTCGGTTGATGATCGGCCTTATGGCGGAGGTCCAGGCATGGTCATGCAGGCGCCCGTCATGTCGGCATCTTTGTCCAGAGCCAAAGCTGTTGTGGGGAATGGTGCGCAGGTAATTGCGTTGTCTCCACAGGGGCAAAAGTTAGACGCACACTTAGCCAAGCAGTTTGCAGAGGCTTCCAGTCTCATTCTGGTGGCGGGGCGCTACGAGGGTTTGGACGAGCGCTTTATTCAGCGCGAGGTCGATTTGGAGGTGTCTATCGGCGATTTTGTGGTCAGTGGTGGTGAGCTGCCAGCCATGCTTCTGATCGATGCCATTGTGCGATGGATTCCCGGCGTTGTAGGCCATGAAGCGTCGGTGGCCGAGGATTCCTTCTCTGAGGGCTTGCTCGATTGCCCTCATTTCACCCGCCCAGAGGTTTTCGAAGGTGAGCGGGTACCGGACGTTCTGCTCAGCGGGGATCACGCGGAGATTGCCAGTTGGCGGCGAGCACAGGCTGTTCGTCGTACATTAGATCGCAGACCAGATTTGTTGTCGTGGGAGGGGGTTACCGATAGTGACCGCCAGCTTCTCGCGAAATGGGATCTTTAACGTGCTACAGGGGCAGACATTCTCGATTCGAGCAGGTATCATCGCCGCCGCCCGGAAAGGTCTGTCGCCTGAAAGCCGCCCAGGCTGTTGCAAGTCTCTGGCGATCGTCCTGAACTGAACGGTACAGGGGCACGTACACGAAACAAGGTTGAGATCAGTCGACCGTCGTAACAAATGCGGCGGTGGGAGAAGGTAATGAGTACCAACAAAATTATTGCCGAGCTCGATGCGGAGCAAATGAGTCGGGAAATTCCGGAATTCGCACCTGGTGACACGGTAGTAGTACAGGTGCGAGTGAAAGAAGGTAGCCGCGAGCGCCTGCAGGCATTTGAAGGCGTGTGCATTAGCAGGCGCAATCGTGGCCTCAACTCTGCATTCACTGTTAGGAAGATCTCGCATGGCGTAGGTGTGGAGCGGACGTTCCAGACGTACAGCCCGCTCATTGACAGCATTACGGTCAAAAGACGTGGCGATGTGAGGCAGGCTAAGCTCTACTTCCTCCGAGAGTTGTCCGGAAAGGCAGCGCGCATCAAGGAAAAGCTCTCCTCCTAATCGCATTGCCAGGATGCGTTTATGCGCCCTGTTGCGAAGTTTTGGGTTCCTGCCGACAGGAATGTCTATGTCCGCACGACCAAAATTTGCGTTAATCAACCTGTATTCTTTAGGCCACCCCGAAGTCGGTGGTAAATCTCAGTAGAGGGGAGGTAACGGCAAAGTGAACCCGTTCCATCAAAAAGTTGGGAATCTTGGACTGGATACGCTGTACCTCTGTGCTCTGGTAGGGGTCGTTTTTGCAGGCCCTGCGTCGGCGCAGGTGGTTAAGGAGCGTATAACGGCTGCATTGAGCGGATTTGCGGGGCAGCCGATTGCTGTTGAAAGCGTCCGCCCCAGTCCCGCCCCCAATATCATTGAGGTTCAGATTGAGAATGGTCCGCTGTTGTACGCCACAGATGACGGCAGCTATTTTTTCCTAAACGGTGATTTGCATCGAACCAACCAATCCGGTGCTGTGAATGTCACCGAGGAGCGCCGGTCTGTAGGGCGCCGAGAGCAGCTGGCGGCGGTCTCTACAGATGAAATGGTGGTTTTTTCCCCTGAAGGAGAGGTGCTTGACTACGTCTCGGTGTTCACTGACGTCACCTGTTTTTACTGCCAGAAGCTGCATCGAGAAGTGGATGAACTCAATGCGAAGGGTATTGAGGTTCGCTATTTGGCATTCCCGCGAGGTGGTATGAACTCAGACGGTGCTAAGAAATTGGCAACCGCTTGGTGTGCCGATGACCAGCAGACCACTCTGACCGAACTCAAAGCTGGCGTGGATTTACCCGTCAACGACTGTGCTGACAACCCCATTGCCATCCAATACCAGCTTGGACAGGATATGGGCGTCACTGGTACTCCTGCGATTATTACCAGCTCAGGCATGATGATTCCCGGTTACCGACCGGCGGCCGATTTGGCCGCGGTCCTCGGGTTGGATTGAGTCAGTCCGGCTAGGCGAGAGTAATTTTGGATACACACTTTCAACGGATTGAGCGACTGCCGCCATACGTCTTCAACATTATCGGCGAGCTGAAGCAGGTCGGGCGCTCACGTGGTGAGGACATTATCGATTTCGGCATGGGTAATCCTGATCAGCCAACACCCTCTCATATCGTCGATAAATTGCGGGAAACAGTGGGTCGCGGGGACACTCATCGCTACTCGCAATCCAAGGGAATACCCCGTCTGAGAAAAGCGATCTGCGACTGGTACCAGAAGCGGTACGACGTTGTATTGAATCCCGAGACAGAATCGATTGTGACACTGGGTTCCAAGGAAGGCCTCGCGCACCTCGCGCTTGCGACGACAGGAGTAGGCGACGCCATTTTGGTGCCCAATCCGAGTTATCCAATCCACCCTTATGGTTTTGTGATTTCAGGTGCCGATCTTAGGCACGTTCCGATGCAAACCGAGGCGGGTTTCTTGGAAGAGCTTGAAGTAGCGATTCGCAATACGTACCCCAAACCAAAGATGTTGGTGTTGAACTTCCCTTCTAACCCAACGGGGCATTGTGTCGAGTTGCCGTTCTTTGAGCGCGTCATCGATATTGCGAAGCAGCACAATATTTGGATCGTTCATGACCTCGCCTACGCGGATCTGGTGTTCGACGGGTATAAAGCACCCAGCATCCTTCAGGTGCCAGATGCGCGCGATATTGCGGTAGAGTTCTTTACGCTGTCGAAAAGTTACAACATGCCGGGATGGCGTGTTGGCTTCTGCTGCGGGAATGCACAGCTGATTGCTGCGCTCACGCGAATCAAGTCTTACCTTGACTACGGTATTTTCACTCCTGTACAGGTAGCTGCGATTGCCGCGCTCGAGGGGGATCAGCAGTGCGTAACAGACATTCGGGATATGTATCAGCGGCGTCGTGACGTTCTGTGTAGTGGTTTGAACGATGCGGATTGGCCTGTCGAACCTCCCAAGGCCACCATGTTTGTATGGGCGCTGATACCTGAGGCATTCCGTCATATGGGCTCTGTCGAGTTCAGCAAGTTGCTGTTACAGCGAGGTGGCGTTGCTGTCTCACCCGGAGTTGGCTTTGGCGAATACGGTGAAGGGTTCGTCAGATTCGGACTGATTGAAAATGAACATCGCACCCGGCAGGCGATTCGCGGCATTAAAAAGGTGCTCCGTCAGGGCCCTCCTGTTGCCGCTGGGGAGTTGTCAGCATGAGTGGTGAAGCGCTGCGTATTGGCGTCTGTGGCGTCGGCACAGTCGGCCTCGCCACGATCGATATTCTTCTTCTGCAGAGCGCAATGGTATCGGCTCGTGCAGGAAAGGACCTCAAAGTCACTCACGTTGGTGCACGCAGGGATCACGCGGATCATGATTATGGCGACGCGCGCGTGAGCCGCGATGTGATGGACGTAGCGCGCGACCCTGAAGTAGACGTTCTCGTCGAGCTCATTGGCGGAACCGGTGTGGCTCACGACCTGATTAAATTGGCGATTGAACAGGGCAAACACATCGTAACGGCGAACAAGGCCCTTATCGCCGAGCATGGCAATGAGCTGTTCGCTCTCGCGGAAGCGGCGGGGGTTCAGCTCGGATTCGAGGCGTCGGTGGCGGGTGGTATCCCGATCATCAAGGCGCTGCGTGAGTCAATGGCCGCGAATGAAGTCAAGCAGGTCGCCGGTATTATCAACGGCACGGGTAATTTTATCCTCACAGAGATGAGTTCCAAGGGCCGCGCATTTGGCGATGTGCTCTGTGAGGCACAAGCACTCGGCTATGCCGAAGCGGATCCTACTTTCGATATTGATGGCACCGATGCTGCTCACAAGCTGAGCATTCTTGCTTCCCTGGCGTTCGGCATCCCTCTCAATATTGACGGTCCGGTGAAACAAGGTATCGATACCGTGACCCCTACCGATCTCGATTACGCGGCCGAGTTGGGCTACCGCGTCAAGCATCTTGGTATCGCTCGCCAGAGCAAAAATGGTGTGGAGCTTCGCGTCCACCCCACGCTGATTCCTGAGCATAAGCAACTCGCCACCGTCGATGGTGTGATGAATGCGGTGATGATTTCAGGGAGTGCTGTCGGTGAAGTGGTGCTGGCCGGGCCGGGCGCGGGCGGTCCTGCGACGGCTTCATCGGTGTGTGCAGACATCATTGAGGTGGCGCGACATTCAAACGGAACCGGACCGGCAATGGGCCTGCCTGCTGCGGAGCTCAATGCTAAACCGCTTATTCCGTCAGGCGAGATTGCCAGTGAGTGGTATGTCAGGCTCTCCATAGTCGATCGACCTGGTGTCATGTCGCATATTACTAAGTTATTGGCAGATCGCGGTATCAGCATTGAATCGCTGGTGCAGAAGGCGCCCGAATCGGGCCGGAGCGAGGTGCCGATCGTGCTGTTGACCCATATGGCGGCTGAATCCGTAATTATTGATGCTGTAGAAGCTATCAAAGCGTTCGGAGAGGTTGGGACTGAGTTTGCGTTACTACGGGTCGAGACCTTCGAGTAAGTTATTAGCATCTTCGTCTTGCGGAAGATAAGAGGGAGCCATTAGTGAGTCTCCAATACCGAAGTACTCGTGGTCAGGCCCCCGCTCTGGATTTCGAGGGTGTCCTGCTCGCCGGTCTCGCCAGAGATGGCGGTCTTTATTTGCCTGAGACCCTGCCTCACTTTAGTTACGCGGAGCTTCAATCCATGCGCGGTATGAATTATCCCGAGCTTGCGACAACAGTGATCGCTCCGTTTATTGAGGGCAGCATTGATCGTGAGACACTTCCACAATTAGTAGAAGCGTCTTATGGAGACTTCCGGCATCAAGCCGTTGCGCCGGTGAAGCAGTTGGATCATGAGCAGTGGTTGCTGGAACTGTTTCACGGACCCACTCTGGCGTTTAAAGATTTTGCGCTGCAATTGCTAGGTAGGCTGTTCGATCACGTACTGACCCGTCGGGCAGAACGAGTCGTGATCATGGGCGCAACATCGGGTGATACCGGCAGCGCAGCGATCGAGGGTTGCCGCAATTGCGAGCAAGTGGATATTTTTATTCTGCATCCGGACGGCCGGGTATCCGACGTGCAACGCCGTCAAATGACAACCGTACAGAGCGCTAACGTCCACAACATTGCGATACGGGGAAACTTTGACGACTGCCAGGCACTGGTCAAAGCGAGTTTCATGGCCGACGCATTCTTGCCCGACGGGCGCTCGCTCGTTGCCGTCAATTCCATCAACTGGGCGCGAATTATGGCCCAGATTGTTTACTACTTCTATGCCGCCTTTGCCGTGGGCGGTCCCGACCGAGCCGTTAATTTTTCTGTACCGACCGGCAATTTTGGTGACATCTACGCAGGCTATCTGGCGCACCGCATGGGTTTGCCCATCAATAACCTGGTGATTGCTACGAACCGCAATGATGTTTTGCACCGGATGCTGACAACCGGTAGCTATGCTAGGCAGCCTATTGAGGCATCTCTATCACCAAGTATGGACATCTCCATCTCGTCCAACTTTGAGCGGCTGCTGTTTGATTTATACGATTGTGATGCGGCGCACATCAACAGCTTGATGACCGCTTTCTCCCAGGGTGAGATCAACTTGAGTGAATCTGTGCTTTCCCGGGCAAAAACTCTCTTTACCAGCGCCTGCGTGTCCGACGAGGAAACTTGTCATGAGATTCGCACTATGTGGGAGAAAACGGGCGAGCTTTTGGATCCCCACACAGCCATCGGCACGAGGGCTGCGCGGCAGTGTATGCGTGACGGGGAAGGCCCCATGGTGACGCTTGCAACAGCCCACCCAGCTAAATTCCCGCTTGCGGTAGCCAAGGCGAATCTAGGCAAGGAGCCCGAATTACCTTCCCATCTGTCTGACCTTTTTGACCGCGAAGAGCGCTTCGACACCTTGGATAACGACCTACTAACGGTCCACGCCTATATGGCGGAACATTGCCTCTAAATGGACCATTGATCCGCCGTCGTGAAGCAAGCATCTCCGCGGAGTTGCAGGCCGCGGCCCTCCCCACACCACTGAAGCGCGTGTATGCAAACCGCGGAATCACCGACCCCGCGGATCTATCCCTCACCCTTGATCAGTTGCATCCGCCCAAACAACTGAAGGGCATTGCAGAGGCAGCTGAGTTGCTGGCTGACGCTATTGAGGGTGACGGCAGGGTGCTCATAATAGGGGATTTTGATGCGGATGGCGCCACCAGCAGCGCTATGGCCGTAAATGTATTGCGACAAATGGGTCTGCGTGACGTCGCCTACCTTGTGCCCAACCGGTTCGAGTTTGGTTACGGTCTCACACCCGAAATAGTTGAGCTGGCCGCTGCCCAAATGCCGGATTTAATTGTCACCGTAGACAACGGTATTTCCAGTATTGAAGGCGTCGCTGCAGCGCGGGCGATGGGAATTAGCGTGCTGGTGACAGATCATCACCTGCCTGGCGAGCAGTTACCCAGTGCAGAGGTCATCGTGAATCCTAATCAGCCGGGCTGTGCCTTCCCGAGCAAGGCGCTCGCGGGCGTGGGCGTGATGTTCTACGTGCTAAGCGCCTTGCGTGCCGAACTTCGCCGAAGAGTGTGGTTCGACGGCGAAGGACCACCGGAACCAAATCTGGGCGACGCCTTGGATTTGGTTGCTTTAGGCACCGTCGCTGATGTTGTACCCCTTGATCGCAATAATCGGATTCTGGTCGCCGCAGGCCTCGCTCGGATTCGGAGTGGTCGGGCACGCCCCGGTATTGAGGCGTTGTTTGAAGTAGCAGGAAAAGACCACAGGGAAGCCACTGCATCAGATCTGGGGTTCATTGTGGGGCCGCGACTTAACGCAGCGGGTCGGCTCGATGATATCTCAATCGGCATCGAGTGCTTGCTCGCCGAGTCATCGATGGAGGCACGGGAATGTGCCGATAAGCTGCATCGATTGAATCGTGAGCGCCGCGATATTGGGCAGTCGATGGAGCAAGATGCGCTAGAACAGCTGGCGTCTTTGGAACTTGACTCGCGTGCATTGCCGTTTGCAATGGTTTTATTTGACCCGAGCTGGCATCAAGGTGTGATTGGTATTTTGGCTTCGCGTGTGCGTGAGCGTGTGCATCGCCCGGCGGTGATCTTCGCAGATGTCGGCGAGGGTATGTTGAAAGGTTCGGGGCGCTCGATTGTGGGTCTGCATATGCGCGATGCACTGGATTTGGTGGCGACACGGCACCCCGGTTTGCTGGATAAATTCGGTGGACACGCCATGGCGGCTGGGCTGACGCTGGCGAAGGACGATTTGCAACGTTTCACGCAGGCGCTAGAGGTCGCGGTTGCCGAGATGCTGAACCATGTTCCCCCTCAAGCTACAGAGGATAGTGATGGCGCCTTGGGTGCCGGTGACCTAGGGCTAGAGCTCGCCGAGTCATTGTCAGCGGGTGGTCCGTGGGGCCAGCATTTTCCAGAGCCCGCCTTTGATGGCCTGTTTGATGTGCGGCAACACCGTATCGTTGGCGAAAACCACCTCAAATTAACGTTGGCCTTGCAGGGCGTGGAAATCGATGCGATCGCATTTAATGTTGATGTTGTCGACTGGCAGGCGAGGCCCGCCACACGGATTCGTGTGCTCTATCGACTAGACATTAACGAATACCGTGGCGAGCGGAATCCGCAGCTGATCATCCAATCTTTCTGGCCTTTGGAATCCGACTCATCGGCTGACTGAGTTGGCAGAGAGGCGAGCAACCCGATAGACTCTCGGCCCTCACAACAGTCATGCCGCTCCGCATCAAACAGATAATGGACGCACTGTGGAAATAGCACCGCTCATTGCACAAATCAAAGATATTCGCGCACGTACTGACGTGTTGAGGGGGTATCTTTGACTACGCTGTCAAACAAGACAGGCTCAAGGAGGTAGAGCTAGAGCTCGCCGAGCCAAGCGTCTGGGACGATCCTGAACAAGCACAGAAACTGGGTCGTGAACGTGCGTCCTTGGAGCTGGTCGTGAATACGATAGCGACGCTCGACGCTGGTTGTGACGATGCCAGCGATTTACTCGACCTCGCCGTCGAGGAAGACGATGAAGAGACGGCACACTCCGTTGAACAAGACCTCAACGAGCTCGAGGTGCTACTCGAGAGGCTCGAATTTCGTCGCATGTTTTCGGGCGAAACCGATGAAAATAACGCTTATTTAGACATTCAGGCAGGGTCGGGTGGCACAGAGGCACAGGACTGGGCGGAAATGCTACTTCGCATGTATTTGCGTTGGGGTGAGGATAAAGGTTTAAAGACTACCTTGGTGGAGGCGTCTGCCGGCGAAGTGGCTGGGCTGAAGAGCGCCACGATCCAGTTTGAGGGTGAGTATGCGTTTGGTTGGCTTCGAACCGAGACAGGGGTGCATCGCCTGGTTCGAAAGTCTCCTTTTGACAGTGGTGGGCGGCGACATACGTCATTCGCCTCGGTTTTTGTCTCGCCTGAGATCGACGACAATATCAAAATCGATATCAACCCGGCGGATTTAAGAGTCGACACTTACCGGTCATCCGGTGCCGGGGGACAGCATGTCAACACCACAGATTCGGCGGTCCGCATCACCCACGAACCCTCTGGAATTGTCACCAGTTGCCAAACGGAGCGATCTCAGCATCAGAATCGAGACAATGCGATGAAGCAGCTCCGCGCGAAATTGTTTGAGATGGAGATGCTGAAGCGAAGCGCTGAAAAACAGGCTATGGAAGATAGCAAAGCTGACATTGGTTGGGGTAGTCAGATCCGCTCCTACGTCTTGGACGACTCGCGGATCAAGGATTTACGCACGGGCATTGAAACGCGGAATACCCAATCTGTATTGGATGGCGCTCTCGACCCGTTTATTCAGGCCTCGCTTAAGCAAGGTCTCTGATCGGCTCTTTGATGGAGAACAGTGTGGACAAGCCACAACAAGTAGAAGACGAGAACAAGCTGATTGCGGAGCGTCGCGCCAAGCTCACAACTCTTCGCGAGCAAGGCCATGCGTTCCCCTGCGACTTTCGTCGAACCGCACTCGCCGGTGATTTACAGCGTGATTATGAGGGCCAAGACAAGGCCACACTGGAAAGCGCCAATGAACGGTTCTCAGTAGCGGGCCGCCTCATCCGCAATCGCGGTGCGTTTTTACTGATCCAAGACGGCTCCGGGACGATTCAGCTCTACCTCAACCGAGAACGGTTGTCTGATGAGGCCGTGTCAGCCATTAAGACTTGGGATCTGGGCGATATCGTCGCGGCATCTGGTGCGCTCAATCGGTCCGGAAAGGGTGATCTCTACATCAATATGGAAGAGGGGCGTCTGCTCACCAAGGCGTTGCGACCGCTACCAGATAAATATCATGGGCTTGTAGATCAGGAGATGCGTTACCGACAGCGCTATGTCGATCTGATTGTCAATCCTGAAGTGCGCGAGATTTTTCGCATTCGAGCAGCGACGATCCAGTTCATTCGCCAGTTTCTCGCGGAGCGCCAATTCGTAGAGGTAGAAACGCCGATGTTGCATCCGATTGCTGGCGGTGCAACGGCGCGACCGTTCATTACCCACCACAACGCACTGGATATGGAGATGTATCTGCGGGTGGCACCCGAGCTCTACCTAAAGCGACTTACGGTCGGCGGGCTCGAGAAAGTGTTTGAGATTAATCGGAATTTCAGGAATGAGGGGCTGTCCACACGGCACAACCCGGAATTCACAATGCTGGAATTCTATTGGGCCTATGCGGATTTCCAAGACGCGATGGATCTAACCGAAACATTGATGCGTGAGTTGACCCTGTCCGTCCTGGGCAGTACTGACGTGACTTACGGCGACCATGTTTTCCACTTTGACCAGCCGTTCACCCGACTAACGGTCGTTGAGGCGATCCTGAAATATAACACTGACCTGAGCGCAGAAAATATTGCTTGTAGAGAGTCGGCTGCGGCGGTTGCCGAGCAGCTCGGCATTCAGGTGCAGACAGGGTGGGACCTTGGGAAGATTCAGATCGAAATTTTCGAGGAGACTGCAGAGTCAAGACTGTTGGAGCCTACCTTTATCACTGCCTACCCCACTGAGGTTTCGCCTCTGGCTCGCCGCAATGATGAAGACCCCTTCGTTACAGACCGATTTGAGTTTTTTGTGGGTGGTCGTGAGTTGGCTAACGGCTTTAGTGAGCTTAACGATGCAGAGGAGCAAGCAGAGCGCTTCGCCGCGCAGGTGGCTGCGAGGGAGGCGGGCGATGATGAAGCGATGCATTTTGATCACGACTACATTCGGGCATTGGAGTACGGGTTACCGCCTACGGCAGGTGAGGGTATTGGTATCGATCGTCTAGTCATGCTGTTGAGCAACTCGCCTTCGATTCGGGACGTAATCCTCTTTCCGCACCTCCGGCACGAATAATCCCCGGGCACACTGGTGTGTTTCGGTCAGCGAGTGCTATGCTCCCTCAAACCGCATGGGGTAAGTAGCGTGCCTAACTCGCCGGCGTTTGGCGCCGTATTTTTATCACTCTTTCTCACGATCCTGAGCGGATGCGCGATGCAAACCGGTGTGCCGAAATCTTTTCCGCAGTCAGGTGACGCAGTACCAGCCCAATCCGTTGCAGAGCTCACGGATTTGTGTGATTGCCTTGACCTCTCCCGTGAAAATCAATTTAACGTGGCACTTCAAGCCATGGTGAGAGGTGAGTATGAGGCCGCGCGATTGGCACTTGCAGAGCATGCCGCAGATGGAGACGCGATAGCGCTAAGCGAGGCTAATGCTGGACAGGATCTCATTGGTATTCTGGCTCGGTATATGGATGACGTCTTACCTGTTGATTCGACGGAAGGCACTCACCGTGCCATATTAATCAATCTTGTCTTATCGCTAATCGACAGGCTTGAGACGAATGTTGCGACTCTGGGAGCTGAAAATGCCGAGCTGGCGGCTGACCTCGAAAAACGAGAGGAGGCCCTCAAGCGTCTGCGGGAATTGACACTGGGTCAGCCGGAAGCGTAACGCGAAATACCGAGCCTTGGTCTGGCTGACTCTCCGCGGTGATGTCACCGCCTAGCATCGTGCAAAATTCCCTGACAATCGCCAACCCCAGACCTGTGCCGCCATATTTCAAGCCCGTGTTGGACTCTGCTTGGGTGAAAGCGTCGAAGACCCGTTCCTGTTGCGCTTTTGTCATACCGATACCAGTGTCCGCCACGGCGACGACCAAGGTGTTTGATGCCATGGATGCCGATACGGTGATGTCGCCATCTTTTGTAAATTTACAGGCGTTAGAGAATAGATTGGTGACGATCTGCTGAAGCTTCCCACGGTCGCTGTTGATATCCCGCATGCTGTCTTTGTCGATATCGAGCACTAGGCGATTATTGTTTTGCGTGAGAAGGGGCGACAGAGCGTCACAGACTTGCACCAAAATGCTCGCTGGATTGAACACTTCGCGGGTGACCTGCATCTTTCCGGTCTCAATCTTGGAGAGGTCCAGAATGTCGTTGATGAGGGTGAGGAGTTGTTTACCTGAAAAAATAATCGTCGCTAGGTCGTGGTGAAACTGCTTTCGATCAATATCGATGCCGTCGCCCAACTCATCTTGAAGCATCTCTGAGTATCCAATGATGGCGTTGAGCGGCGTTCTTAACTCGTGGCTCACATTAGCGAGGAACATACTTTTCGCTGCGTTGGCCGAATCGGCGTCTGCACGCGCTGCGTTCGTCTCTTCAATTGCACTTTGTAGCTTGGTTGACATGTCATTGAAGGTGCTAGCGAGATCTCCAATCTCACCCGCATCGCGCCGCGCATCGATACGATAAGTCAGGTCACCTGAACCGAAACGCTCCACCCCCTGCTTCATGCGCGTTAGCGATGCGTTAGTACTTCGGATCATCGCGAAAACCAGTGCCAAAGTGATGGCGATGGAGCTGATAAATCCAATCACCGTGATCTGATCCGTCAGTGTAATCGTGCGATCGATCGTGTCACCGCGCTGCACAGCGACAGAACTCTGTCTCTGGTCCAGTTCCTGAAGGTGCCGCTTGGTTTTATTGTAGGAGCTTGCGGATTCAACATTCGGCGTGGCAGCTGTATCATTGTAGTTTTCGTAAAACTGATTCCATTCATCCAACAGCGCGGTCGCACTATCATGCAGCCTGCGGTAATAAGGCTCTAGCTCTTCACCTCCAAACCCGCCTAATTGTCTCAGGCGCTCGGAAATGATTTCGAAGTCCGTTCTTGCCTGCTCGAGAGCGGGGGCATCAAGCGGCTCCTCCGTGGTTTCCCGTAATGTGGCCAGGACCAGAATTTGCTGCCGCTTGTTTTGCAGGTTTTGTTCGAGTTCAGCTGTCAATTGCGCAGCTGAAACGGCCTCTTGATATGCCAGCGAGCTTTCGTTTCGTGCAAAGCTTCCCCACAGGGAGGTACCGACATTGATTGCGAACAGGATCAGAATAGCTCCTGAAAACAAATACAGCCGGCCACGCAGGCTCAGCCGCGGCCGCAGTTGACTGACAGCTTCAGTGGGTCGCATCGAGCTGCGCCGCAATTTTTTTGAGTAGCTCGGGAAAATCCACGGGCTTGGTGGCGTAGTCACAGCATCCGGCGTTGAGCGCGCGTTGTCGATGCTCCTCCATTGCGTGGGCGGTTAGAGCAATGATCGGTATGGCGCAGATCTCGGCGTCCTTTCCCGCTTCCTGACAAGCGGTCCAACCGTCCTTTACTGGAAGGTTCATGTCCATGAGCACGACACTCGGTCGCTCCGTTTTCATCGCCTCGAGCGCCGCCTCACCATCACCCGCGGTGGCGACACGATGTCCGGCTCGCTGGAGACGTCGAACCAGCATGTCGCGATTGACTTCATTATCTTCGACCAACAAAACTAGATGATCAGACATGGCTTGTTCCTACCCCTAGAACAGGATAAACAACTATAGCGACCTCTATTCCCTTTACTGAAAGGTGTCGAGCCTCGCCAAAATAAAAGGCATCTCGAGGTAGAGCGCTTCGTGTATCAGACGAGATAAGTATTTCGTCTGGGTGGGTTTCGCCCTCGATTCGCGAAGTCACGTTCATCGCATGGCCAACGCAACCGTACTTCGCGCGACGGTCTGAGCCGATATTGCCCGCGATGACTGAACCCGTATTTAGCGCGATACGATGCTGGATCGTGGGAAGACCCTCGGCCTCATTTTCCGCGTTGACCACCGAGATAGCCTCTTGCATCGCCAGGGCGCAGCGGACGGCGCGGGAGGGATCATCGTCATGCCGATGGGGAGCGCCGAACACAGCGAGGATGGCATCGCCCAAAAATTCATCAATAGTCCCGCCGTGATCAAAAATGATGCCGGTCATGTGCTCAAAATAGCGATTCAGTATTGACACGACCTGAGGCGGTGGCAGCCGTTCTGCCAGGCCGGTGAATCCGCAAATGTCGGACATCATGATGGTGACTTCGCGTAAATCGCCTCCGAGCTCCAAACCCTCCGGTGCCTCGAGTAACTGCGACACGATGTCGTCAGACAGATAGCGCCCAAACGTGTGACGGATAAAGCGCTCGTTCCGCTCCAACTGATGCCGATATTCCGCCTCGCGATCGTGCCAGCGTTTTCGCTCAATACCGGCAGAGATCCGCGCTTGCAGCAACACAGGGTTGAAGGGTTTGAGCAGATAGTCATCAGCGCCCGCCTGAATACACGCAATGATCTGGTCCATGTCCTGTCGGCCACTGATCATGATGACCGGTGTAGCGCGAAGATCCTCATGTTCCTTCATGCGCTTAAGAACCTCAGCGCCACCGATACCGGGCATCATGAGATCGAGTAATACAACGTCGACTCCCCGTGTCTCGAGTAGCTCCAGTGCCTCCTCTCCAGACACGGCCGAAATCACTGTATGACCGGCGCGAGATAGCAGGCGACTGATCAGTTCGCGGTTTTCCAACATGTCGTCCACGGCCAGAATGACGCCAGGCGCCTCGGAAGTGGAGAGACCCAGCGGTTCACTCTCATCACTGGCAATGGCATGTTTGCTCTCAGCGGCGGACAACAGCGGGGGCAGGGCTGATTGCAGAGCCGGATGCAGAAGCTCTAAATCTTCGTAGAGCATCTCCCCGTAGCCACGGATCGCACCGATGAGATTCAGCAGATCGTGATTCACGTCCTCTGACGGATGAGCGAGTAACGACTTAACACGGTTCAGCGCCTCATTTAACGCGGCGACGTCGGCATCCAGAGGCGGTTCTACCGTTACGGTGGCACGGGCGGTCGCCGCCATCAGCGGTGTTGCAGAGCAAAGAATGCGTGCTGCCCATTTGTCCGGATTCTCGATTTCTGACGACACAGAGGTTTCCTCGTTCTTCCGGTGCACCAGTATACCGGCGAATAGCCGCACTGGCGTCCGCGTCACCTCTCGGGGATAGGCGACAACCCCTGCATGGGTTAGTATCGCCCTCACTTGGGGAGAATATGGAGCACATGTCTAATGCTGGATCAAGTGGAAATATTTCACGGCTTGTCTGACGAAGAGCTAATGGCGCTCGAGGGCAGCAGCAGCACTCGTGCCTTCCCCAAGAACACGGTCGTCATCCACGAGAACGACCCTGCCGACTCACTGTTCGTCATCGAGTCAGGCAAGGTCAAGGTGTATTGCAGCGACAAGAACGGTAAAGAATTCATCATGAACACTTTGGGTCCCGGAGACTACTTTGGAGAGCTCGCGCTACTGGATGACTCCACCCGCTCTGCTTCCGTCCGCACGGTGGAAAAATCTGAATTCCGGATCGTAATGAAAGAAGACTTTTCTGGTGTTCTTGAAGATCACCCCGGGATCACAAAACAATTGATCAGTAACCTCGCAGGGCGTGTAAGAAAGCTTACCGCTGATGTGAAGAGTCTTGCGTTACAGGATGTTTATGGACGAGTCGCTAACGTTTTAATGGATCTGGCTGAAGAGCGAGGCGACGGTACACTGTTAATCCCGGAAAAGCTCACGCAACAAGACATCGCCGACCGGGTGGGTGCTTCACGGGAAATGGTTGCTCGTATCCTCAAAGATCTGACAATCGGAGAGTATATTCGGTTCGAAGGTCGCCACATCGTGATCAACACGCGGCTGCCGGCCAAGTACTGATCAGCCCTCTAGGTGACCTGTCACCTCGGTTGATAGTTTTCCAGATCTCAGGCGAATGTTGAGGGCATCGCCCATTTTGGCAACGCGTGAGTCTGTCAACACATTGCCCTGTGAATCGGTCACGACCGCGTAACCTCTTTCCAGAGTTTGTTCAGGTCCAAGTGAGGCAAGTAATTTAACCTTGTACGTTAACTCTGTGCGTGCGCCATTGAGCTTCTGATTGACCTGTTGATAGAGTTGGTGACTAAGCTGATGACAATACCGCCTGCTGAGCAGCAACTGCCGTTGAGGGTGTTGCGCGCCCAATCTCGATGTCAGTTGCGCTCCTCGTCTCCTCTGATTCATTAAGTGGCGGATGATTTCTCGGCGCAGGGTGTCAGAGTGCCTTTTCAGCGTTTGGCTTTTTTGCTCAAGTGCATGCCTCGGGTGGCGAATGCGTCGGTTGAGCGATAACAGTTGCTGTGAAACTGCGGTGAGCCGACGCGTGACAGATCGTATCATCCCTGAGGTTAGCATATCGAGCTGTTGAAAGCGTTCATCCTGGTCGGTCGAAACCAATTCCGCCGCTGCTGAGGGCGTGGCTGCGCGTGCATCGGCGGTGAGGTCTGCGATGCTAAAGTCTACTTCATGGCCGACCGCAGAGACCGTTGCTACTCTCGATGCAGATAGAGCCCGCGCGACGATCTCTTCGTTGAAGGCCCACAGATCCTCAAGCGAGCCACCACCGCGACCTACAATCAATACATCGAGTGGGATCACACCGTTTGTTGTCAGTCGGTCAGCTTGAGCAATGGCTGCTGCGATCTGCTCTGCCGCAACCTCGCCTTGAACAGCGACTGGGAAGACATACACTTTAGTGTGAGGGCTGCGTCTCTCGAGGACAGTGAGGATATCTTGGAGTGCTGCGCCGGTCGCTGAGGTAACGACTCCGACATGAGTCGCGTCATGGGGAACAGCCTGCTTGCTTTCTACCGTAAAAAGCCCTTCCTCAGAAAGCCTTTTTTTGAGTCTCTCAAAAGCTATTTGCAGTGCACCAGCGCCCGCGAGCTCAAGGTGTTCGCAGACTAGCTGGAATTCACCTCGGCCTTCATAGATAGAGACCCTGGCGCGAATCCGGACGGAGTCACCTTGCTGCGGGCGGACATTGACGCGACTGTTGGCGCGCCGGAACATGGCGCAGCGAACCTGAGCGTTCGCATCTTTTAGCGAGAAGTACCAGTGCCCGGAGCTGGCCGCAGTGAAATTGCCGATTTCGCCCTCCACAATGACCCTGTCAAAATGGCCTTCCAACAGGTATTTGGCCTCACGGTTAAGCTCAGTGACAGATAACGCAGTTTTTGAATGATTCTCGGATTGCACGTGGCTTTGCACTCTCTCCTCGCGGGGTTTTTCTCGCCGTGCCAGCGGAGCCGACATTGTGGTGCCAAACCGCCCTCTGTATACTAGCGCGTTTGGGGAGATCCGATACCGCAGCTTATTGCTGATCGGGCACGACGAGGCCAACATGCTCCGAATCGCACACGAAGGGCTCACTTTCGACGATGTGCTCCTCCTGCCAGGCTACTCCGAGGTGACAGCCAAGGACGTATCATTGGTGACGCGCTTGACGCGCAATATACCGCTGAATATCCCGCTTATTTCCGCCGCTATGGACACGGTCACTGAAGCGCGTCTGGCCATCGCTTTGGCGCAGGAGGGTGGGATCGGCATCATTCACAAAAACATGACGATCTTGGAGCAGGCTGAAGAAGTCAGGCGAGTTAAAAAGTATGAAAGTGGTGTTGTGAAGGATCCCATCACTATCAAAAGCACAGCCAGTATTGCGGATCTCATAGACCTCACACGCGCCAATGGCATTTCAGGTGTACCAGTGATGGAGGCGGGTAACCTGGTAGGCATCGTTACTCGCAGGGATATCCGTTTTGAAACCGATACCGCGCAGCCTGTATCCGCCATTATGACTAAAAAGAAAAAGTTGGTGACAGTGAAGGAAGGTGCACCCCTAGAGGAGGTCCAGCGACTGCTTCACGAGCACCGTATCGAGAAGATCTTGGTAGTCGATGACGACTTTGGGCTGAAGGGCCTCATAACGGTTAAAGACTTCGACAAAGCGGAATCATTTCCCGATGCCTGCAAGGATGGTTACGGCCAGTTGCGAGTCGGGGCTTCGGTAGGCACTAGTCCTGATACCGATGAGCGTGTTGAGGCATTGATCCGAGCAGGCGTTGATGTATTGGTCGTCGATACGGCCCACGGTCATTCACGGAACGTACTGGATCGCGTCTCGCTCATCAAAGCGAATTATCCGGACGTCGATGTAATCGGCGGAAACATTGCGACTGCTGATGCTGCCATTGCATTGCGTGATGCTGGTGCTGATGCGGTCAAGGTTGGTATCGGCCCCGGCTCAATTTGTACTACCCGAGTCGTAACGGGCATTGGGGTGCCGCAAATATCGGCTATTGCCGATGTTAACGGGGCACTAAAAGACTCTGGGATCCCCGTAATAGCCGATGGCGGCATCCGTTTCTCGGGCGATCTGGCTAAGGCTCTGGCAGCGGGTGCCGATGCGGTGATGATAGGTAGTATGTTTGCCGGTACCGAGGAAGCACCTGGCGAGGTAGAACTGTATCAAGGGCGAACTTACAAATCTTACCGCGGTATGGGGTCGATCGGTGCTATGGCGCAGAACCAAGGATCCTCTGATCGCTATTTTCAGGACTCGAGTGTCGGTGCTGAGAAGTTGGTTCCAGAGGGTATTGAGGGCAGAGTGCCTTACAAAGGCCCGGTGTCCGCAATCATCCATCAGCTGATGGGCGGCGTGCGCTCAGCAATGGGCTACGCAGGCTGTTCAACCATGGAAAAGATGCGTGCCGAGCCCAAGTTCGTGCGGGTGACGTCAGCGGGTATGGCCGAGTCACACGTGCATGATGTATCGATTACTAAGGAAGCCCCCAACTATCCGGTGCGATAAAGCGGTCTCGCACAGCGGTTTGTTCTCCCCGGCGCGGAGCTTTTAGCGTGACATTGGATATTCATCGCGATCGACTTTTGATTCTGGATTTTGGATCTCAGTACACGCAGTTGATTGCGCGTCGGATTCGTGATGCGGGTGTCTACTGCGAGATCATGTCTTGGGATGTTGCAGAGGAGGAAATTAATATCTTCTCGCCCAGTGGTGTGATCCTGTCGGGGGGCCCCGAATCCGTCCCTAACGCAGGTTCACCTCGCGCGCCTGAATTAGTCTTCGAACTGGACGTACCTATCCTCGGCATTTGCTACGGCATGCAAACGATGGCGGAGCAACTCGGGGGGACCGTAGAGGGATCTGAGACCTCGGAGTTTGGCTACGCCCAAATTCGACGCACCGCGGCCCACGGGTTATTTGCCGATCTTTGTGATGACCTAGATAGCTTGGGTAGGCAGCTGCTGGATGTCTGGATGAGCCACGGTGACAAAGTGTCAAAGCTGCCTCCCGACTTTGAACTGATTGCGGAGACCGACAGCTGTCCGATCGCGGGCATGGTGCATCGTGATAAGCCGTGGTTTGGTATTCAGTTCCATCCTGAGGTCACTCATACATTGAAGGGCGAGGAAATCTTTCGCCATTTCGTGCTCTCAATCTGTGGCTGTGAGGCATTGTGGACGCCTGCCAATATTGTTGAAGATGCTGTTGCGCGAGTGCAGGCGCAGGTTGGAGACGACAACGTCTTGTTGGGTTTGTCCGGGGGTGTGGATTCGTCAGTTGTTGCTGCGCTGTTGTACCGAGCTATAGGTGAACAGCTTACTTGTGTGTTCGTGGATAACGGGCTGCTGCGCCTAAACGAGGGCGATCAAGTAATGGAGATGTTCGCCCGCAACATGGGTGTGAAAGTCATCCGTGTCGATGCCGAAGAGAATTTTCTCTCTCGGCTTGCTGGAGTGGAAGACCCAGAAGCCAAACGTAAAATTATTGGAAACACCTTCATCGACGTCTTCGATGAAGAGGCAGCGAAGATCGAGAACGTTAAATGGCTCGCGCAAGGCACTATCTATCCTGACGTGATCGAGTCCGCAGGCGCTAAAACGGGCAAGGCTCATGTGATCAAATCTCACCACAATGTTGGCGGTTTACCCGAGGATATGGCGCTAGAACTGGTTGAACCACTGAGGGAGCTGTTTAAAGACGAGGTGCGGCTGATAGGCCTGGAGCTGGGACTACCTCACGATATGGTGTTTCGGCACCCTTTCCCCGGTCCCGGTCTGGGAGTGAGGGTTCTCGGTGAAGTAAGAAAAGAATACGCTGACCTACTCAGACAAGCCGATGCTATTTTTATTGAAGAACTGCGAAACGCGGGTTGGTATGACCAAACCAGTCAGGCCTTCGCCGTATTTCTGCCGGTGAAATCAGTAGGAGTGGTGGGTGACGGCCGCCGTTACGAGTGGGTAATCGCTATTCGTGCTGTGCAGACCGTCGATTTTATGACGGCGCGTTGGGCACACCTGCCTTACGAGCTTATGGAAACAGTTTCCAGCCGTATCATCAATGAGATCTCTGGCATTTCCCGTGTGACCTACGATATCTCTGGTAAGCCGCCCGCCACTATTGAGTGGGAATGAAAGGATATTTAATTGAAGAGTTTCTCGAAATTCATAGTTTGTCTTTTTGACTTGGCGAATTCCTCCTTAAGATCAAGTATGACTAAATCATCGTTACTCAATCTATAAGACAAGACAAATTTGTTATCGGTGATGTCTATGAATGAAGTGTATATCGTTCCACCTAGGCGTTTGTTTTCATCTGCTCTAGCGGGTTGAACCGCGAGTCCAAAGGTATTACCTATCTTGTTCAGGTTGATTTCTTGTCCACTTGACTCGAGTTCGTTAATGCGATGGATGATGCTGTTGTATCTAAAATCTGGATGGTTTCCTGCTTCTGGTTCTGATAGTAGAAAATTCGTCATAACCAGTTTGTTATCATCTATCCAACGCAGTTTTCTTTCCCCTCCAACCCATTCAACGATAACAGCTTGTCCAGTCCTATCACCAAATAACATATGACTTTTGGTGAGAGCTATTTTTTCCTTTTCAAGAATCTCTAATGCTTCCTCAACCGTTGACGCAAGGGCTAGGATCTTATCTCCTAGATTATTCCGCGGATTTCTATACCCCTTAATTCTTTGTTGTTCTGGAGTGATGGCAGCATCAAAAAATAATCCATGCTCATTGATTCCACCCTGGGCAAAGTCATCCCAGCCATACCAAAGACGAGCAAACTTTCTCTTGGATTTCGGTTCGATTTGAATGTATGCATCTACATCCAAATAATAATCTTCTGCATTAACGGCATATATCTTGCCAGTAGCTAAGTCTTTGTAATACAGAACAGAACATGCAAGTGCTTGAGTTGGATGTAATAGGATTACCAGTAAGAGTGACAAAATTACTCTATTGAGTCTTGATGTGTTTTCCGTTTTCACAAGTGTCTTGGATATCTGTTTTCTAAGAAAGTCCCTAAGAACTTTCGGATGTAATTCTAAAAAGCTACAAAGTTTGTAACTTGCTAGATCTATTCTTACATAGATCAAGAGGTTAGATGAGATTAGAGTTGACTGAGATAAGTATAGAGTTACAAAAAAGTTACAAAGTCTATTTCAATACCCTAAAAACCATTGATTTTATTGAGGTTTTAGATAACGTAACTATGGAGTGGGAATGAAATGATATTTAGTTGGGCAGTTTCTCGAAATTCGTAGTTTGTGACCTTGACTTGGCGAATTCCTCCTTTGGCCCTCAAAGGCAAGGGGTTAAAAATAGAAGGAGCTCCCGATCTGTGAATCCTCAGCTTCGTTTACGCAATCACTGTGCCTTTACTTTTGTCGCTCTACTCACATTGCCATTTTTCGGTGGTTGCGGCTTTGATGCCACAGTGTCGGGACTCGACAGGATCGCCGAGACGTCACATGGGACAATTCTCGGCGTTGCTTCACCTTATGCTTCTGAAATTACAGTCTACCGAGGAGTACCGTATGCGGCGCCGCCAGTCGGTGAACTGCGCTGGCAGCCGCCACAACCGGCCAGCACCTGGGGGGAGCCTCTGATAGCAGACCGCTTTGCCGCAAGCTGTTATCAGCAGCGTCATGTATCGACCTTTGTGTGGCGGCGCGAGGACTTTGAGGTGTCTGAGGACTGTCTGTATCTCAATGTTTGGACGCCTCGAGAGGGTAAAGATCTTCCTGTGATGATCTGGTTTCATGGAGGCTCGCATACCAGTGGACAGGGTCACTCACTCATTTTCGATGGGACGTCATTGGCTTCCCAAGAGGTGGTGCTGGTTACTATTAACTATCGCCTAGGGCCCTTTGGGTTTTTGGCGCACACGTGGTTGGCGGATGAATCTCCCCGTTCTAGCGCAGGTAACTATGGTCTCCTTGATAAAATTGCGGCACTTAAATGGGTCAAGGCGAACGCGCGGGCCTTTCGGGGTAATCCTGATAACGTAACGATCTTTGGGCAATCCGCGGGTTCGCAAAGTGTTTGTACATTGATGACGTCTCCACTCGCGCAGGGTCTATTTGAAAAAGCGATCGGTCAGTCTGCGAGCTGCGCACACCACTCCGCGCTGAACCCGGGATCGAACTTAGACACGAAGGGCTATATTCGCGGTGCCGCGCTTGTGAATGCGGTGGGCAGCAACGACCTTGCCGCTTTGCGGAGCGCTGATGCAGAGGACGTGCTGAGAGCGGCGCTGTCTACGAATTGGGAGAGTGGCAGTCGCATCACTTTAGATGGCTGGGTCGTACCAGAGTCGCCCGTGCAGGTTTTTGCGAGTAGCCGGCAGGCCCCGGTCCCGCTATTGCTCGGGTACATGGCGGATGAGGGGGTAGAGCTCTTGCCAAAGAACCCGGACCTTACCGAGGTAGCGCTCAAAGCATTTGCCCGTGTAATCGCGGCCGAAAAGGGGCCGCAACTCGTAGCGGCGTACAGCACTTCCGATTCGACCCCCGGGGAAATACAGTTCTCGATTACTACGGACTATTTGATTGCGTTTGGCATGCGCCAATGGGCTAAGTATCAAGCGAAGCTCGGCCAGCCCACGTATTTTTATTACGTTGATCACGTGCCGCCTGCTTTCCACATATATATGCCTGAGCAACCGGAATTACAGTTGCCTGGCGGTCGGCGTAGCGGTGGCGCATATCACTCAGGTGATTTGGCGCTGGTGTTTGGCACCACCGACAAGGTCGGGCTCGACTGGGCCGAAGACGATCATCAGCTCTCCCAGCACATGGTGCGCTACTGGACAAATTTCGCCAAAACGGGTGACCCTAATGGTCATGGCTTACCGATCTGGCAACCGTTTGATGCCTCGAATAGGGCGACGCAAGTCATTGCGCTGGCACCTAGTAGTCGAGCGGGCATCGACAAGCAGCGTTTGGATTTAATGGACACTATCTGGCCCATCCATTGAAAGCGTTATTGCCTATTCACCGAGGGGGCATGACGCCTCGACCTGAGGGCCCGATGAAAAACTAGATCCTCGAGGTAACTCGACGCGAACCGGCATATTGTCATGCCAGACTAAATCACCTAATTTTAATCTAGGACTTACATATCAGGCTAATTGGTGGGGCGAGAGATACGACCCGCATCCAGCGGATCCATTTGTAAAAGGTAACTCATGTCGACAGTAGAGCTTTGAGCTTTACTATGGCCAGAGCCATTACTAAGACGATAATCGCGCTTGCAAGCAGGTTAGTCAGTTTGCCGTTCTTCCACGGATGGGGAACGAGCTTGCTATTGGCGATAAGCAATAAAATGGTAGCCACTACAGGCAACAGCATGGCATTTGCCGCTTGCGCTAAAACAATCAAAGCCTGAGGTTGACTCGCCAGCAGCGCCAAACTGGTTCCAATTGCTAGAACGATCAGTGCCACGGATTTGAATGCTGGGCCCGTCTCATCTGTAGAGAACCCCAGTGCGCCGCACACCGCCCAACCCGCTGCAATCGGCGCCGCAAGTGCTGAGCTGCAACCTGCTGCAAATAGACCAGTCGCCACTAATGCGCCGCCCACGCCGGGTAATCGCTGCTCAACCTTGTGAATAAGTGATTCTAATATCGGCAGATCTGAAGGTGCCTCTAGAAGCACGGTTGCAACAGCAATGATCGCCAGTGTGATGAAAGCACCGATTGCGATGGCGATGAACGACTCCCATCTGGCTTCTTGTAATGCGGCGTGCAGCGAGGCGTTTCGCCATCTCCGGCGCGCAGCGGTCGCGTGGAGGAACAGGTTGTAGGGAACAATGGTCGTGCCTATCAAAGCCAACACCAATAGCGTGTCGCCCTGGTTGAATCTGGGTGTAAATCGTTCTGCTGGAAGCATCAGTAGATTAGGTAGCAATACCAGCGCGAGACCTAAGAATAACAATGCCATCAAGACAACTAGAACTACCAAAGATCGCTCTACCCATTGATAACGGTCACTCAGGATTAGGATGACGGCGATGGCGCTTAAACAGAGAATGATGGAAGCTGATCCCTCTGGAAAGAAAGTCGCTAAGCCGATGGCAGCACCCGTTAGGTTGCCGGATTGATAGGCTGCATTACCAATACCAATTGCCAATACAATGAGAGGGGCGATCAACCAGCGCCCCCATATATGACCGCCAAATTGCCTCGCTAGTGCTGCGAGATCCTGTTGGGTGGCAAGTGCTGAGCGCATGGCGAGTTCCTGCAAAACAACGGTGGCGATCAAGGCAAAAAGAAGAGACCAAGCGAGCGCGAGTCCTGAGGAGGCGCCTGTCATAGTGGCGGTGGTCAGCGTCCCCGGACCGATAAACGCCGCGGCCACCATGGCCCCAGGTCCCAATCTAAAGGCCATTGTTTTCTTGCGGGTTGAGATGACAGCTATACAAAGGAATTCTTCGCCAGGTCTCTGGTGCCAAAGCCACTAACCGACAATCACCTAATATTTTATTGGACACTAACCTTCCCAGCATAAAACCCGCGGGGAACTCCGGAAGGCATAACGATCGTCGCAATAGGGCCCGCATCGAGTGTTTGTTCGTCAATAATCATGGATTCGTTTTGGTGAGCGTCTCTGTTGCGGACAAAGCACATTAGATGCCTGTCGCGCTCCTCAGCAACTGGACTGAAGTTACCTTTGAGGAAGAAATTTAAGGAGGGTGCGTCTACCCGCATGAGTGTCATAGACCGATTCCTTGCGCAGATGGTTAGTCGATGTTTTCAACCTCGTTGCGCTGTTACAGTATATCTGCTGATTGCGGCTAGCTCGATGTTGTCCGCCTTAACCTGTCCTCCTGATCAAAGCTGACCGTAAAGATGTGCCCAAAAATTATATTTTTTTACTTATCCCTCTCGCTCGTCGCGTTGCAAGCCCTTTCGAATGTTGCAAACGCCAAGCCGCTTGGTAATCTGGCTCAATACCCTCCTGAACGTGTCTTGCTTACGGTGACTACCGCTACTGACGGAAGCCCCGAACTAGCGCCAAACGAAATCGTCCTCGACTCCGGCCAATACTATCGGCTCACCATTGATTGCCCTGACGTGCGAGACGATCTCAGTGGCTGGAGAGTCGAAATGCCGGAATTTTTGAACAACGCGCACCTTCGATTGGTTACGGTGGGTGATATCGAAGTACACCTGCAAGGCTTGAGCTTTAACGCTATTGAGTGCGATGAAGTCGGGTCAGCGCACGTCAGCTTTGTACCGATTAAACCGGGCGCATATCCCCTTTATGTGGGCAACGTGCCGCTCGCAGTTGGTAGACCGATCGGTGAGTCAGGACTGCAGGTAAAAGGCAATTACATCTATGGCAAGATTCTCGTCCGCTGACGGCTTTGGACTGTTGGCCGAGAGCGACTAAGAGATTCTGCTAAGCGGCCCGTATTATCTGTCGATAGCGCTAGCATTTATCGACTTGAGATAACTCCTAGTGATCTTTTTCACGGGTCCGAAAGTGCCAAGCATGGTGACCAAGCCTTGGACTAACACTCATCAGCTGACGTGCCATGGTGCCGAGCCAAGAGTAGAATCGTGTTTTTAAAGTTAGCATTTATAGATTGGATGTCTGGTTGACTCCCATTGTTGTGCCCTTTGGGACGCATTTAGGCGCTTCTGGTCTGGTAAGTAATTGATACAGAGGCCGAAAAGTTCGAGGATTATGAGAAATAACCTGAAAGTCGCTTCATCCTTTGCTGCCTTGGTTCTGCTTTGGCTCGCATCGGGATTATTTTCCGAGTCGGAGGCTCCAGTACCCAACTTACTGGATGAGATGGCTTCGATGTCAGATTCGAGTTTGCCCTCCGTCGTTGTAGAGGAAATACGCTCTGAGTCCAGAACTAGGCGACGAGTACTTCGAGGCAAGACGGTCAGTAAACATACGGCAAGCGTCAGTTCTGAAATCTCGGGCATCTTGGTGTCGCGACCGGTAGAGAGGGGCGCTCGGGTGTCTAAAGGGCAAGTGCTCTGTGAGATCGCTATTGACGACAGAGCAGCGTTGGTCTCGGAGGCCTTGGCTAAAAGAGTTCAGGCAGAAATTGAGTATGACGGAGCGTTGGCGTTGCAGGGTGATAATCTGCTCGCAGCGGCCCAGGTGGCGCAAGCTGCCGCGCGACTTGAGTCCGCGAAGGCGAATTTGCTGTTGCGAGAGCTCGATCTTCGTCGGACAAAGGTGACGGCACCCTTCTCTGGGGTAATTGAGACACAACCCCTAGTCGTGGGTGACTTCGCTCGCGTTGGCGATGTTTGTGCGACATTACTCAATCTCGATCCAATCTTGGTTGAGGTATCTGTCTCGGAGCAGGATGTTGGCGCATTGCGCTTGGGAGAGACTGCAAGCGTGAGAATGAGCACAGGTCATCATCTGGAAGGCACAGTCAGTTTCATTGGTAGTCAATCCGACGACATTACCCGCACTTATTTGACTGAAATAGCACTTTCGAATCCGGACTATGAAATTCGAGCGGGACTTACTGCGGTGGTGGATCTGCCCGGGGAAGCTGTCCGGGCTCATCGTGTATCGCCCTCGCTATTCACGCTCAATGATGAGGGAGCATTGGGTCTTAGAACGATCAACCGAGCAGACCGAGTTGAGTTCTATCCTGTTGCGATCATCGAAGATTCTGCAGATGGCGCGTGGGTGACAGGGCTACCTGAGCGCACTCGGCTGATCACGGTTGGTCACGAATTCGTAGCGGAGGGCCAGATTGTGGATGCCCAGGAGGAGATGTCTGAGGAGTTTGGGGTATCAAACCGATGATGGGATTCATCGACGCTGCGATCAGCCGATCACGTTCCACTCTGATGATGATGTCTATGGTAGTCCTCTGTGGACTTCTGGCTCGTGCCGCATTACCTATCGCTAACGATCCCTACATTGTGTTGCCTTACTTTTATATTGGTATCGCACATGAGGGCATTTCCCCTGAGGACGGTGAGCGGTTGCTGATACAACCCGTGGAAGTTGAACTCCGCAAGGTTGAGGGGATAAAGGAGATCTCAGCCATAGCGTCTGAGGGGTATGTGTCTCTGGGCGTCGAGTTTGAACCTGAAGTCGATTTGAAGGTGGCCTTGCTCGATACGAGAGAGGCTGTTGATCGCGCAAAGTCTGAGATACCAACAACGGCAGAGGAGCCGTTCGTCGAGGAGGTGAATATTGACGATTTTCCATTGCTGCAGATCAATCTCTTGTCTGAAGGCGCCAGTGAAAGGCAAATGTATAACGCAGCCCTCTTACTGCGGGACGCTATTGAGACAGTGCCGTCCGTCCTGAACGCAGATATGCGAGGCACTCGCGAGGAAGTTCTAGAGGTTCAGATTGACCCTGAAGCCCTCGAGGCCTATAGGATTTCAAGCGAGGCATTAGCTGATACCCTTCGGCGAAATAACAGGCTGATTCCCGCGGGCAGTTTAGAGACGGGGGGTGGTCGGTTTGCTGTGAAAGTTCCCTCGGTGGTGGAGACCGCTTCCGATGTAATGAATCTGCCGGTGCAAGTAAACGGTGACTCCGTGGTAACCCTAGCCGACGTTGCTGAAATACGCCGAGGCTTTAAAGATCGCACGAGCTTCGCGCGGTTTAACGGTCGTAGGGCAATGTATATAGAGGTTAAGAAGCGGTCTGATGCGAACGTCATAAAAACATCTGATGCTGTACTTGAAATTGTCGAGGAGATGACTCGGCAGCTCCCAGCCAGCATTCGGGTCCAGCCCTCGCTGATTACATCTGAATTTGCCGAGGTACAAGTCACTGAACTTCAGGGTAATATCATGACCGCGTTGGCACTGGTTATGGTGATCGTTGTGGCGGCAATGGGCTTCCGCAGCGGAGTGATCGTCGGGTTGGGAATCCCAGTGTCCTTATTGTTCTCGGTGATCATCATTTATTTGCTCGGTTATACCTTCAATTTCATGGTCATGTTCGGCATGTTGCTTGGTTTGGGAATGCTGATCGACGGTGCGATTGTGGTCACCGAGTATGCAGACCGCAAGATGAGTGAGGGTGCAGATCACAAGCTAGCCTACGCAGAGGCGGTAAAGCGGATGTTTTGGCCGGTGACAGCCTCCACAGCTACAACGCTGGCTGCGTTTCTACCATTAATGTTTTGGCCAGGGATTCCAGGTCAATTCATGAGCTACTTACCCGTTACTGTATTCACAGTTTTGAGCGGGTCACTCTTGTACGCGCTCGTATTCGGCCCCGTTTTGGGTACTATATTTGGCAAGCCTAACGTTCATATCTCTGCTCCATCTGCGCGAATCGAAGATCTGGAGCACGGGGACCCTACCCACCTGAGCGGTTTCACAGGCATGTACGCGCGCGCAATTCGTCGGGTTTGTGCGCGGCCTATATCGACTCTTGCCACTATTGCCCTGTTGCTTGTGGGCATTTTTTGGGCGTACGGCCAATATGGAAAGGGCATCATCTTTTTCAATGATACTGACCCGCAGTTTCTTACCGTTTCTGTAAGTGGGCGTGGAAATTTTTCAGCCGGCGAGGTCAACAAGTTGGTGGGCGACGTTGAGCGGCGTGTTTTCGGTGTGCCAGGCATTCGATCTATGAATACCCAAACACTCTTGCCGGGTTCTTCCGGGGGTGGCCCCGACTCTATTGCTGACAGAATAGGCATAATGTTTATTGAGCTAATGCCAGAGTCTCAACGCAGCGATTCAGGTTTCGATATTATGCGTCGGATTAGGGAGAAAACCTTCGACATGCCCGGCTTGCGAGTCGAGGTGCAGCCGGTAGAGCAAGGCCCCAGTATTGGAAAACCGATCCAAATTGAGTTGCGGTCACGTTATAGGGAGTCTTTGCAACCGGTCATGGGTGAAATTAAAGATTACCTAGAGACTTTACCGGAGCTCATCGACATCGACGACACTCGGCCGTTACCGTCTATTGAATGGCGAATGGAGGTCGATCGCGCGCAAGCAGCGCTTTATGGTGCGGATGTCACGACCGCAGGCATCGCCCTACAACTTGTGACAAGTGGCGTCAAAGTCGCTGAGTATAGGCCGAAGGGTGCTGATGATGCGGTGGATATTCGTGCTCGGTACCCGCTTCAGTATCGCAGCATAAAAGCGATGGAGTCGATCAAAGTTAGCACAGCTACGGGCCTCGTTCCCCTAAGTAATTTCGTATCGGTAAAACCCTCTCCGGGAGTAGATACGTTACGCAGAATCAATGGCTCTCCCACGGAGCGCATCCGAGCACAAGTAGTGGAAGGGGTGATTCCCGATAACGTTGTTGCTGACCTCAAGAACTGGATCGATACGCGAGATTTTGACCCGCGCGTTGATATTCAGTTTAGGGGCGCTAACGAGGAGCAGGAGGAGAGTATCGCTTTCGTTTCTGTCGCGTTTCTACTCTCTCTGTTGCTCATGTTTGTGTTGCTGGTAACGCAATTTAATAGCTTTTATCAAAGCACACTGATCTTATTAGCGGTGATCATGTCCACGGCCGGTGTCCTGGTAGGTCTGCTGTTAACGGAGAGCGCTTTCAGCGCAATTCTGACGGGTATTGGCATCGTCTCTCTCGCCGGTATCGTTGTTAACAACAATATTGTGCTGATTGATACCTTTAACTACGTGCGCGCGCGCCACCCGGAGCTGCCTATCAACAGTATTATTGTCCGCGCTACGGCCCAGCGCCTGCGACCGGTCATGCTCACAACGGCTACCACGGTTTTTGGGTTGCTGCCGTTGGCGTTGAGCATGTCAGTGGACCTAATAAATCGCAATATCAACGCCGGTGGTCAGATGGCCGTGTTCTGGGGGCCCTTATCGCAGGCCATTGTATTTGGCCTGTCTTTTGCAGCGATTTTGACGTTAGTGGCCACGCCTGCGTTGCTTGCCTTGCCGTCATACCTTCGCAGCAGATGGCATGAATGGGCTGTTCGAAATCGTACCGAAGTCGCCGTGGGTTAGCGCTGCCTGCTTACCGGATAAGTAACGCGTGGTGTTCTAAGGTGACAAGATTTCCCTGGCAGCTCTAAACTTTGCCCGCGCGGTCTCATTGGCATCCGCCATATCTGGGTGTCTGGCTGCACCGCGGGTAAGTAATGTGATGAGACCAAGACAGCTACCACTGATACCGGGATGAGTACTAATGCAAATTATTAAAAGGCATCCGCGCCGTTAATCCACTTGGATCGTTATCCACTTCCACCGCGTCATGATATCCAAATCAGCGTCAGTGCCTTCTCTGCCCAAGCCACTCATGCCATTGCCGCCAAATGGGATGTGGGGCTCGTCCTGAATTGACATCGCGTTAATGTGAACCATTCCGGCATCGGATTTAGCGGCGGCCTTCATGGCGCTAGAGATGTCTGAGGTAAAAATCGCACAACTGAGACCGTAGCTCGTATCGTTCGCTAATTGCATTGCCTGTTCCAAACCCTCAACGATGTAAACCGATGTGACGGGGCCAAATGTCTCCTCTCCGAAGACCACCATCTCACGGTTAACGTTTGACAGTATTGTCGGCGGGCAACAGTTGCCGAGCCATTCACCGCCATGGAGTAGCGTTGCGCCTTTATCGAGCGCGTCTGCTACGTGCGATTTGACTCTGTCTGCTTGTCGCGAGCTGATGATAGGCCCAATTGCGGTTTCCGGATCCGATAGATCTCCAACTTTGATTCCCTTGGCAATTTCGACAAATGCAGGGATAAACCTTTTCGCAATTTCCGACTGGACGATTATCCTGCTAGAGGCCATGCACGCTTGGCCTTGAAAGAAAAATATTCCCAGCATTGCTGCTTCAAGCGCCTTATCAAGGTCAGCGTCGTCAAGGATTATCAGAGGATTCTTGCCGCCCAGTTCTAGGGTCACAGGCTTCAAGCTCCGCGCCGCGATATTGGCGACGTGTTGGCCGACTCTGGGGGAGCCACAAAAATTTATAGCGGCAATGTCATCGTGCGATGTTAGGAAATCCCCTATCTCAGCAGGATCTCCCGTGACGTAGTTGAATACGCCCCCTGGCAGGCCTGCTTCATGGAGGGTTTTTGCGAACTGAACGGTGACCTGTGTTGCGAATTCTGAGGGCATCAGAACCGCCGTGTTGCCAGTCGCAACCACCATTGCGATTTGCTTTACATTTTTCAAAAGAGGCACGTTGAATGGGGTAATGCAGCCGATCACACCCACTGGTTCGCGGATGGACATGCCGAACGCGCCCGGCCGGTCCAATGGCATCGTTTGACCGACCAGCCTCCTGGGTACACCCGCGGCGGCTCGAAATGCGTTGATGCAATATTCGACCTCAAAAGCGGCCTTCATCTGCGGTGAGCCTACTTCGTTGATGAGTAAGTCCATATACACATCTCGATCTCTCTCCACTATTGAAGCGGCGTCGCAAAGTATTTTCTCTCGCGTCCGGACCTCACTGTCCTTGAAGTGCTCAAAGGTATCTTTGGCGTTAACGACAGCTGAGTTGACATCGGCCATATTGCCTTTTGCGACTCGGGCAATAAGATCTGCATTCGATGGGTTCAGATCGTCGAAATACTCCCCTGAGCTGGGCTTAAGTTCCTTTCCGCCTATCCACAATTCGCTTGTGTTCATGTGTCTCTCTCATCCTCGCTTTGAGTTTTTGAATACCAGCCACATCGCCCTCGAGTCGGTGAAGGGGTCGCCTAGCCACAATGGTTGGGCAGCTGTAACGATCAAGTCGGAGCGACCTTAAGTCCATTGGCTATCCCAAAAGTTTCCGGCCAGATAATTGGCGTCGGCCAACCGGTCCTCCTAAAAAGTTAGTCGCATCGCCTCACACCATTGTTTATGATTTTTATGCAGGGTAAAGAGGATTGCAATCGCATGGCAGAAGTTAATGCAGACTTTGAGGTCGCGTCGGTCAGAGCGCAACTCAACGCAAGAGATATGTCCCTCGCTCAGTGGGAGGTAGTGGTCCTGTGTACCGCAATTAATATGCTCGATGGCTACGATGTATTGGTAATGTCTTTTGCGGCGGCTCCTGTTGCTGCCGATTGGCAGCTTGATCCCGCTAGTCTAGGATTACTACTCAGCGCGGGGTTAATAGGCATGGCTATCGGTTCGATTGTGCTTGGATCGCTTGCCGATGTTCTGGGCAGAAAACGATTGGTGCACATATGCCTAATCACGGTGACGATTGGGATGATCTTGTCCGCGCACGCGCATTCTCAGCTGCAACTGCTCGCGCTGCGCTTTATTACAGGGGTCGGTATCGGGGGCATGCTTGCAACCCTGACGGCCCTAGTATCGGAATACTCAAATGACAAGCGGCGCGGCATCTGTATGGGATTGCTTCAGTCAGGCTATCCCCTGGGTGCTCTTTTGGGGGGAATTATTGCGGCGCAAATAATCCAGTTCGCAGATTGGCGGTCATTATTTTTGTTCGGGGGAGGACTCTCAGCATTGCTGCTGCCTTTGATCGTTATCCGCCTGCCTGAGTCGCTCGACTTTGTGTCGAAATCTGGAAGTCCTAAAGTGGAAAACGTGAAAGGGCGGCTTCTGGAGAGGTTTGGGCTGTCAGAACCTCGACAAAGCATGGTCGAGGACTCGGATCAAGGTGTTGGTAGTTGGAGAAGCTGCTTCACACCGTCAGAAGTGAGGATAAACACGCTATTACTTTGGACGTGTTACCTCGCCCTCATGTTTTCATTTTATTTTGTGGTGAGTTGGACCCCTAAACTATTGGTAGACGCTGGGCTCTCGACCTCCGAGGGGATATCTGCGGGGGCGATTCTGCAGGCTGGCGGGCTGATAGGCGCTTTGGTTATCGGACTTTTAGGTAGCAGATATGCAGTGCATAAGTTGGCGGCTTGGTTCTTTTCACTCAGCGTGGTTATGATTTTGGCCTATGGTTGGGCTGACGCAGAATTGACGGCGTTGATGATATTGTCTGCCATGATGGGCTTCTTCCTCATTGGTGCCATGATAGGTCTCTATACCATTGGCCCAGCGTTATATGACTCAAAGTCCAGAGTGACGGGGGTTGGGCTGGCGATTGGCGTGGGTAGATTGGGGGCGATTGCGGCACCTTTCGTGGGAGGCCTAATGATAGAGGCGGACCTAGAGGTAAGGCTCATCTATGCCGCGTTTGCTGCTCCGCTAATTTTGGCCGCCTTTGCAGTGCGTTCAATAAAATTACCCATGTCTTTTAGGTGATATGGCCGCGATTCCTGCTATTTCGGTGCTTACACATACATGGAAAGCCGGTCGTCAATACCATACACTCCCGAATGTCGATATTTTAAGTTTAAAATTAAGAGTGACGATTCGGTCTAAATCACCACAATGCAATGGAGTTACGTAATGACACACTCTAAAAAAACCATTCCCGATGTATCCGAATTTACTAAATTCACACGCTCAAATTTGATAGCAACCTCAGTCAGCAAGCACTGGATCTCGTCGTGCTTATTGTCCATCGCAGTCGCAGGCTTTTCGCAACCTGCCAGTGCAGCTTTGGAAGAAGTGGTCGTTACAGCGCGGAAGACGGCCGAATCACTTCAAGATACCCCCATTTCAGTGACGGCTCTCTCTGGAGATCGGTTAGAGGATATGGGCTTCTCACGAATCACAAAACTGCAAAACGTGACGCCTAACCTGGTATTCCAGAACAGCCCATCATATAGCGGGGCGGGCAATAACGCCGCGGTCTATATACGAGGCGTTGGGCAAAAGGATTTCATTCCAACGATAGACCCCGGCGTCGGTATTTACGTCGATGAAGTTTATCTTGGTCGGTCAGCAGGCGCAGTGTTGGACATGATAGATATTCAGCAGGTTGAAATTTTGCGCGGGCCGCAAGGTACTTTGTTTGGTAAGAATACGATTGGTGGCGCAATCAGCATTACTACCACCAAGCCCAATGAAGAGCTTGGTGGAAAATTTGATATTAAGGTAGGTACGGATGAGAGAAGAAATATAAGAGGTGTGCTCAATGTGCCCTTGTCTGACACCTTGTTTGCGAGAGGGAGTTTCGGAAGTCTGCAGCAGGATGGCTACGTTTTCAGACCCTTTGATGGGAAGGACCTCGGCAATCAAGACACATTAATGGGCAGATTGGCTCTTAGATGGGTGCCCTCAGACACCTTCACTGCTGACCTAGCATTCGATTATTACGATGACGA
>CACOYM010000002.1 GCA_902631395.1 Halieaceae bacterium
TGCCGCTGGCGGTGTCAGCGGCGAGCGTGAATTGCGATACCAGCAAGATGGACCCGCCGGCTTGGGCGACGTTCAGATTCATTTTGCCCTCCGCGTCCGAGAATATCCTGTAGCGTAGCAGGCGCTCTGCAATGCGGGTGACCGTCTCTTCGGTGTCCTCGCGTTCAACACCCACCATAACTAGGAGCCCGCGATCTATCTCGCCCACGACCTCGCCCGCCACGATGACTGATGACTGGGTAACGCGTTGCAACAAGCATTTCATAAGGTGAACCCCGCACTCGGTAGAGGAGTTACTTATAGAGAGGGCGTGTTAGGTGCGCCGAGACAACAGACCATGCCGGGAGACGATGTGCTCCAACAACCCCTGAGACGCCTCAGTCAGCATATCAAACACTCTGACAAACCCCTCGTCCCCACCATAGTAAGGGTCTGGCACTTCATCGCCCCAACCTTCCGCCCAGTCGAGCATCAGGCTGAGTCGGTGTTGCTCTGGAGGGGAGCAGGACGCCTCAAGCAAACTAAGGTTGTCGCGGTCCATCGCCACGACGTAATTGAACTGCTCGAAATCTGCCTCGCAAACCTGCCGCGCGCGTAGATCTGTCATATCAACTCCCCGGTCAAGCGCCGTTATGATCGCCCTTGCATCGGGAGGATTGCCGATGTGATAGGCGTGGGTACCCGCTGAATCTGTCGTGATCTCATCGTCTAAACCCGCCGCGGTGACTGCCTCCTGAAATAACGCCTGTGCTGTGGGAGACCGGCAGATATTCCCCATACAAACAAATAGCACGCGGACGTTCATTCTTGGGCCATCTACCTCAGGGCCAGTGGCTCGCGGAGCACTCTGCGCAGGTCGTCCATGAGCGCCTCCGCGGCGGCTTCTGTATAAGTGACTGTGCTACCGACACCCCAAACGGGGCCGGGCCACGCATCATCATTACGAAATCGCACGATGTGGTGGACGTGTAGTTGTGACACTTGATTGCCCAGTGCAGCGATGTTGAGTTTGTCTGCTTCGAAATATCGTTTCAGCGCCTTAGCAAGGACCATCGATTCACGCCAAAGGGCTTCCTGCTCTGACAGGGCGAGTTGGAAAGGTTCTGAGACACCCTCTCTCGCAGGCACCAAAATAATCCAAGGGAAGCGCGCGTCATTCATCAGCAGTACTCGACTGAGGGAAGTGGAACCGACGCTAAATGTGCCTGCGGCGAGCCGAGGGTCCAGCTCAAATATGTCAGACATGTCCGGCGCCTACCATTCCTTGAGGTACCCACTTAGAGTGTTCCATGCTCAGCCAGATCACACCCGAGCTTTCAGACCCACGCCAAAGAGTAAGGTGTGCCACGACTAATGCCATGCCAGCACTTACCGATGTGCTGACGCGACGCAGCCGTAATGCAAAAGATGTGCTCTTCATTCCCGAAGGCTGACACGGTTACCCTAGCGTATTCAAGCTCCCATCAGGTGTTGGTAATCCACAGCGTTTGGTAGGGCGAGAGCACCCAATCCCGGATGCTGCCATTGATTCGCGTTTCGCTTATCAATTCTCGCCAAGGGTCAGCTAGGGCCAGATTGAGACGACTCAGTGGCAAGACTTGGTCCTCATCAGTTAGATTATGGATGCAGAATAAACTTTGATTGCAATTTAGAGACTGCCGCCGAAATCCAAACAACTTGTCGCCCACGTGAAGCGTGAACTGTGCGGCGTTGGGATGAAACGCTGGCTGCGCCTTGCGCAAGGCAATCAGTGATGTGAGTGCGTCAAAGACCGCACGGTGATCTGAGGCAGGATCATCAAGCTCGGTGTCTAGCGCCGACAGCGCCCACTGATGGCGGTTGATCGACCGGTTATGGCTGGTGTTATCCAACCGGTCGAAATCATTGCGTGTCCCCAGCAGCGAGTGAATGTAGAAGGCGGGCACTCCCTCCAGACCCAACATGATGGCGTGAGCGCAAGTGAAGCGCTCGAGCCACCACTCATCTGGTCCGGCGGTGGTGCCCTGAAGCGCATCAACCAGAGCGATGTTAATTTCGTAGGGCTTTGCATCACCCTCCGTTATCTCCCGCCAGGAAATTCGTCCACCGAATCGCTCCATGGTGGCAATCAACTTATCGACCTCTGATTGTTCCAGCAAGCCCTCCACCGGACGCAAGCCTATACCATCGTGGGAGGCGATAAAGTTGAAATATAAGGTTCCGTTTTGTGCAGGTGGCATCATCATGATCCAGGTAGATAGGTACTGGCTGGTGCCGGTGACCAAGGCATGAACCAACAATGGGGGCAGGGAAAAGTTGTAGATCCCGTGGGCCTCATTAGCATTGCCGAAATACGACAGGTTCTCTGGGTGGGGGACGTTGGTCTCGGTGATAACAATTGCGTCGGGTTGCGCGCTCTCGATAATCAGGCGAAACAACCGAATCAACTCGTGGGTTTGGGGTAGATTCATACAGGTGGTGCCCGACTCCTTCCACAAGAACGCCACTGCGTCGAGGCGGAAAACTCTAATACCCGCATCCAACATCTGGCGGATTATGCTGACGAATTCCACCAAAATAACCGGGTTGCTAAAATCAAAATCGACCTGATCTGGGCTAAAAGTGCACCAGACCGCCTGTTCTCCTGAGTGCGTCGCGGCGACATTAAGTAATGGCGTTGTTCTGGGTCGCACAACGCTGGTGGTATCAAATTGCTCGTCGGGCACAAAAAAATATTTGTCGCCCGGCGCCTGCCCCCGACAAAAATTTTCAAACCATGCCGATCGGCGCGAGCAATGATTAAGAACAAGATCAGCCATTATCCGATAGTTGCTTGCAAGCTTGCTAATATCACCCCAATCGCCCAGTGCCTCATTCACGCTGGAGTAGTCGAGCACTGAGAAGCCGTCGTCTGAGGTCCAAGGGTGGAAGGGGAGCACATGGACCCAAGATACGAGCTCCCCGAGCCGACCAACCAAGAACTGGTTAAGGCTTTTTAATGGTGCCTCGGTCTCTAAAAGCACCGAATCACCGTAAGTTATTACCGCTACATCGCGCTCATCCCAGAGATTCCGATGCGCGGGGGGCGGGCACTGATCGGAATCAAGCCTCGCCGCGGTCAGTAAACGTGCGATCCACTCGTCGAGTGGTATACCGCGGGGCGTTACCCCATAGACCGCAGCGAGGTGCTCGCGCAGCCGCTGACAAACGGTCAACATCATCCCTGCGCGACTTCGGGTCCGTCATGGGAGACAAAAAAATCGGCGTGATCAGCCTCAACCGCTTCCACCAATGCGTCAAATATGCCGGGCATGGCGCTGAATACACGGTTCCAAGTGGGAATAAAAGGTGCGTCGGTGGAGCGCTCCAGAAACTGTGTACCCGCTATAAGAATATTTTCGGCAAAGAGCTCAATAGCCTCTTCTTCCTTGTGAATATCAAAGCTCAAGCCGTTCATGATCGCGTCGTTACGGTAGGTCTCAATCAGGTCGAGCGCCATGCGGTAGTAGGTGGCCTTCAACGTCCGGAACGTTTCCGGACTGAACACCGTGCCCTGAATTGCCAGCTTGCGATAGAGCGACCGCGCAATGTCGAGCGACATGCGCGACAGACCCGCACTCTGATCATCGAACGACAAATCCTGATGCTTATGGTCATAGTTGTCGGCAATGTCGACCTGGCAGATCTGCTTGTTGCTGTTACTGCGGTAGACCTCCGAGACCACTCCGATCTCGAGACCCCAGTCCGTGGGAATTCTCAAATCACCCAGCAGGCGTTTACGGAAAGCAAACTCACCGGCGAGGATGTAACGGTAGCTGTCCAAATAATTCAGATAAGGCGATTCACCAACAATACGTTTCAGTGCACGAATCATCGGCGTCACCAGCAGCCTGCACACCCTGCCATTGATTTTGTTCTCCGATACCCGCGGGTAGTAGCCCTTGCAGAACTCATAACCAAAAAGGGAGTGCGCGACCGGATAAAGCAGGCGCGCCAGCAAGCTCCGGTCATAGGTCAGGATGTCGCAGTCGTGCAGCGCGATCGCTTCCGCCCGGCCGGTGGCCAGTGCATAACCCATGCAGTACCAGACGTTGCGCCCCTTGCCGAACTCCTGCGGCGCGAGCCCTGCTTCCTGGAGCCGCGCGTCAATGGCTTTGAGTCTCGGGCCATCGTTCCACAATACGCGATGGTACTGCGGCAGATCTGAAAAAAAGTGTAGCGCATGCTGATATTCATCTTGAGTCGCCCGGTCGAGCCCGATGACAATCTGAGATAGATAAGGAACCGATTTCAGCTCCCGAATAATGGCGGGTAGCGCGGGTGTTTCGATCTCTGAGTACAGCGCAGGCAATATCAAACCTAAGGGCCGCCGCGCGCTGAAATGCAGCAGATCCTGCTCAAGATCTGCAATCGACCTTTCTCCCAGATTATGCAGCGTCGTGATCGTGCCGTTTTGATAAAAATCGGCCACGGCCTTCCTCCTCTACGCGCGTAATCAGCGCTTCAATGCCCTCGGCCCAGCCAGCTGGACCGAAGTTGTCACTAATCACCATGCCGCCCGCGCGCTTCGGCGTGGGCGGGTCATGAACGGGGGAACGGACCATCAAAGCCAGGTCTGCCACCTCAAGCATCTCCGCGTCATTTTGAGCGTCGCCAGCGGCGATACTCACTGCCCTGTCAAAACCGGGCAGTTCGGCACGGATCTTGTGGTGGAGCCAGCTCATGGCATGCCCTTTCCCACCTGTGCCCAGCACGTGTACAAAGCGCCCCCCCTGAACACAGCACAAATCCAACGCCTCAACCTGTCTAGCGAAGATAGACTTGTCAGCAGGTGTCCCCAACCAGACCAGCGTTTCGCAATGATGGCGGTCTTTTGCACGCGCAGCACTCGCCGCGTCGAGACCGGTGATGGCCATCACTTGTTTGTCAGACAATTCGCATAGTGACTGGTAGCGGTTGCCCCACTCAATATTGAGTATCGCCAATTGCCTGCGAATTATGCCGCGCGGTGGACTAAAACAATGGCTCCACGCGTTTGCGTCGACGTCGATATCTGCTCCTTCAGGTCTGGTGAGGCCCCAGTCGTTAGGCACCCAGATGGCGGCACCATTCTCGATAATCATGGGGTTATCCAGCTCAAGGGCCTGCATCAAGCTGACAGTCTCGGTCCGGGTCTTACTGGTACACGGTACGATGGGAATACCTTGTGCCTTGAGCGCCTTGATTGTCTCCAGCGCCTTATCAAAGGCGTAGGTGTAATGGTCCAGCAATGTGCCATCCAAATCGGTATAGACGACCGCCATGCTCATGCCGCCATCCCCGTCAGATGCATCCTCTGGACACTCCGGTCCGCACCGAGTTCCCACAGACAGTCTGCCCTCGCGGGTAAGCTCTTCAAACCGTGTTCGGTGAGACGCTGATAATGAAGGATAAAATCGGAGACCTGCGCCCGGGTCATGGTTGGATCCGGTTCAGCGGGATACGCTTCCCTGAAGCGGGCTGATAACTGTGCTTCCTGTTGCCAACGCCAGTCGAACACCGTATTGAAACTTGGCGCCTGAAGGACCAGCAGGGCATCGAGTTCCGCAAAGAGCGCCGCATATTCCTCACCCAGAAAGCGATTCACTGCGGTGCGCCAGGTCCGATTGGGGTCCAGATCAGCCTCGGTTGAGTTAATGGGATCCTGCAGGGCCTCGTTGAGCTGCGGGGGTATCCCCAAGCACCAGCCCTCCAACAGCAAGATCTGCGTCTGCGCACCGCCTTGGGGTTGATGCACCATATCGGTGCGATCGTCTGCGGCCTTGTCAAAAACCGGCAGTTTCGCTGCCTCTCCGTTTTGCAGGGCGGTCATAGTGTGCCGCAATAAACCGATATCGTGGGTACCAGGCACCCCACGGGTTGCAAACAGCGGATGTAGACGCTGGGCAAGGCTCTCACGCTCCACTCTCGTTAGATAAAAATCGTCTAGTGATAGCACGGTCGTTGTGACGCGGTGGGCCTCCTCCAATACCCGGGCCATCGCATCCACCAAGATACTTTTACCTGACCCCTGACACCCGCTAAGACCCACTAGTAGCGGGCTTTCTGACGCACCTGTGCGCTTGGCGAGGGCCGCCGTAACCCCTGCGTACCACTGTAAAAAAACACGACTAAACTGCTCGGGAAGTCCCCGGGTTTCTGTGAATCGCGCGAGTGCGTCACGCCGCGCGGCATCTAAATGTTGCTCATCATCCATAACGTTCTTGCTCACATTGTTATCCAGTGTTGCCGTACTCGCACCACCCTCCTGGTGATGCCCCCCCACTTTGTATGGCGCTGTGGTCTGGTGCACCACATTGCGCCACATAGAATCACCCTGCAAACACCGTGCCTATTTCAATCAGGGAACAGCCGGTAAGCCGTTTTCGATACACTAAGCCAGACCAAACCTTGACATAGCGACCGGGTCACCGCGCCCGCAGGCACACACGATGCAGGATGCGATCTCTGTTTTTATGGGCCGGCGTGCAGCCGCCACAATCAGCGAATCGGGCTGGCGCGCCGCGCCGTTCAAAACATTGATCGGCGCATCGGGCGGACCGAAATGGCTCATTCTGTCGGAGCTCGATAAGGTGCTAGGCAGTGAGTTACTAAGCTACGCCACTCAACCCGTAACGCTACTGGGCTCTTCTATCGGCACCTGGCGACACGCTTGCCTAAGCCAGCCTCATCCAGCCGCAGCAATCCAACGCCTGCAAAAAGCCTACCTCTATCAGGAATATGCCTCGACCCGGCCCACGCCACAGGAGGTCAGTCAGGTCGCAGAGGTCATGCTACAGGAGGCACTGGGGCAAGATGGCGTGAAGGATCTACTACAGCAAAATCGGTTCCGAAACGCCATTATCACCGCGCGCGCCAAGGGCATCACCCGGGGTAAAAGTGGCCTTCCGCTTTTGGCGGGTATGACAACTGCTATGGCCTTAAACATCCTCTCCCGGCGCAGCCTCGGACTCCTATTTGATCGCGTCGCGTTCTGTCATGCAGAACTGGAAGAGGTTCCGTTTACCCGGGGATTCAACACACAACGAGTCGCACTTAACGAAGAAAATCTAATCCCCGCCCTAAAGGCCAGTGGCGCTATCCCGCTGCTGATGTGCTGCCAGGCTGCCATCAGCGGTGCGCCAAAAGGACCTTATTGGGACGGCGGTATTATCGACTATCACTTCACGCTAACTCCAAATACTGCGCCCGGGCTGGTGTTATACCCGCACTTTCTTAGCCGGCTGACCGCCGGTTGGTTCGACAAAGCCCTGCGATGGCGAACGCGCGTGGCGCCTGCCCTCGATGATCTGGTGCTGATTTGCCCCAGCGATGCGTTTCTCGCCAAGTTGCCTTTTGGCAAAATTCCGGACCGGGGCGACTTTCGTGCTCTACCGCCTAAAGAGCGCGTAGCATACTGGGAGGGCTGCGTGCGCGAGAGTGCCCAGCTGGCAGAGGCTTTTCACGTGCTCATCACGGGAGACGACCCGCTACACAACGTGCAGGTGCTCCAGTAACCAAACCTTAGAGCGAGACGATCACTCGCGACCCCGCCACCTCTGAAAATCAAAGCACTTGGAGAAATAGGAGCATCTCTTAGTCACCGCTACCAAGACCTTTCTGGCCGCTGCTTTTTTGTGCTTCAACGGTACTCGACGGCTCGGTCTTTAAATAACCGAAGAGAACTCACGCCGTTTGCGTCGTTTGGCGAACGAGTTCCGTAATGGCAGCGCTGAGCTCATGATGACATCGTTCCTGGAGGAAATGACCGCCTCGGGGGAACACCTGATGCGAGAGCCCCGAAGTACCCGGTACACGACCAATGAAACTTCTTTCCAGCCCGCGGGTCACCGGATCATCCCCGGAAAATAGACAAAGGAACGGTTTATTGAATTGCTCAAAGAACGCCCACGCGGCTTTCTGAGCGTCTACCGAAGGGTCCGTTGGCAGAGTCGGTACCTGACTTGGCATCGCTCTAGGGCCCATTTTGTAAGTCGGGTCTGGAAAGGGTGCCTCATACGCGCACCCCAGCGGCGTGATGGGTTGTAAGCCCATGCCCAAATAGTGATGCAGCGCCACTCGCAGCTTTAATCGCCAGCTAGTCGGCGCATCGATCATCATTTCCATCATGAAACCCGCGGGCATGTCTGGCGTGTTCCAGCAGAACTTCTGCCAATGCGCAAAGCCCATAGGATAGGCATCCGAATTTGATCCCATACTTTGAAGGCGAGAGATGGCGCGGATCATTGCGGGGAGACTGATGCGTTGCCCGTCCTGTCTAAACGCCATGACCCGCTCCACCGTCTCGTGATTTAGGCTCGCGTTCAATGGCAGGCCCGTATTACCCACCACTACGCGGGCAAATCGATCGGGGTGATCGACCACCAGCCGCAATCCAATCAAGCCGCCCCAGTCCTGACCAAAGAGGGTGATATCGCCTAGGTCATTGGCCTCAAGCCACTGCCCCATCCAATCGACTTGCCGCTGATAGCTAAAATCTTCCCGCGCAGCTGGTTTGTCGGACTTGCCGTAGCCCGGCAGATCGGGAGCAATGACTCGCAGCCCCGATGCCACTAATAGCGGCACCATCTTGCGATACAGATAGCTCCAACTGGGCTGACCGTGCAGGCAAAGTATCAGTGGCGCGTTGAGGTTACCCTCGTCGATATGATGTATGCGTAACGGCGTACCCCCATCGGTTACGATCTCAGTGTAATGGGGTTCGAACGGATAATCGGCTAGACCCTCAAACCGTGCGTCCGGTGTTCTCAATACTCTCATTTACTTCGCCTTTCCCCGACAGACAGCGCTTGTTATGGCACAAGCTATGTCATTATATTTGTCGCGTCAAACTGGTTGGCATTAATTCTGTTAGATGCTGCCGTCGTCGCAAGGTGGTGCTGGCAACCGAACCTTGCACAATGCGGTACTGACAAGGAGATCATGATGGAAGTGCGAAACGCCTTATCACCCTCACAAGAACAGATCGAGGGGTTTCTCGACCCAGAAGCCAAGGGCGTATCGGAGTTACACAGGTAGGGGCCATATCGGTTTTGGCGCCGATGTTGAGCGTCTACTGCCTGGCGAGGTAGAGACGCCTTGGGAGCAAGTCGCCATCGCCGTGTATCCCTCACGCGCCGCAATGCTAGAAATGATTCAGATGCCCGGGTATGCCAAAATCAGCGTGCACAGAACGGCCGGTCTCGCAGGCCAACTGAACATCGAAACAGTCACTCCGACTGGAGCGTGGCTGTCGACAGAAGGGGCTTGAGGTGGCAGCAAGCCTTAACCGATTACTGCTTGCACCTCTCACAAAAGTCCCGGCACGCAAGCCATAAATTATGCTGTTTTAGCGCCGCGGATTGGCGTAGCATCCGCAGCGGTTCAGCAGAAGAGAAGTAACTCATGCGGTGGCTAAAGCTTGCTCTTTTGAGTACGGCTGGGGCCACAATCGTGGCAGCCGTTTCTGCCTCGATGTGGTTCTGGTTCACTCCGGTTGGTGTTAATAACTACGTAAACAAGGTCACCTTCAAGCTGGCGATTGATTCGCCTGAATTGCTGACTTACCTCGGCTTCATCGATAACACACCGCTGGATTTTCATAGCGGCAAGCTAGCGGACTACACCAAGGAAAAAGAAGAGCGCGGTATCGCCGAGTTGCAAGCCGCCCGGGCCGGCTTGGATGCCTACGGGCCCCAGGGACTCACAGGACAGGAACTTCTCACCTGGAAAATCGCCGCCTGGTTTTTTGATGATCTGCTCCGCCAAGCAGAGCTTCGGTACAGCGGTTATCGCGTCAATCAAATCTCCGGCGTAACGGTGAATCTGCCACAGTTTCTGACCGACACCCACGTCATCAAAAACAAAAAAAGTGTGCAGCGCTACCTGTCCAGATTGGCGGAATTTGGCCGCGTGTTGCGGGAAACCCACGAGCGCGTCATAGACGATCGCGCCAATGGCGTTATCCCTCCCGACTTCGTTATAGAAAAAGCGCTTGTCGGGATGAACAAATTTATTGCAGATGGAGCAGCGGGAAGCCCGCTCGTCACGACACTCGGGCCCAAGCTCGAGTCATTGGAAGACGTCGACAACGTCACAGCGAGCAAATTTATGACAGAGGCAACCCAGCTGGTTGCCACAGAAGTGATCCCAGGATACCAAGCCATGATCACCCTCTTCCAATCGATGCTGCCTGAAGCCAGCCACGACGCGGGGATCTGGCGGCTGCCGAACGGTGAAGCGATTTACGCCGCCAACCTGAGATCCAATACTACAACCCAGTTCACGCCCGACGAGATCCACGCCACCGGACTGGCAGAGGTGAGCCGCATTGAAGGGGAAATGCTCGATATTCTCGACAGTCGGGGCGTTACGGGGCCGTCCTTTGCGCAACGCGTCCGCGTGGTGATGAAGGACCCCGCACACCAATTCCCCAACACCGATGCGGGGCGGGCGGAGATGATCGCCTACCTCGAGGCTTTCGATCAGAAAGTCATGGCGATTGCCGCCGATTACTTCATCACCATCCCGCCACAACCGCTCGAGATTGTTCGAGTGCCCGAATATTCCCAAGACTCCTCCCCGAGCGGCTACTACAACGGCCCGGCACTGGACGGCTCTCGACCCGGGCGCTTCTATATCAACCAAAAAGACACTGCAGATAATCCGCGTTGGACGTTACCTACTCTGATGATTCACGAGGGTTCCCCGGGCCATCACTTCCAGATATCAACCTCACAATTGATTGAGGGTGTCCCGCTTTTGCGCAAGCTGTCACCCTTTAACGCGTTTTCAGAGGGCTGGGCGCTCTACTCTGAGCGAATCGCCAAAACGGATATGGGCCTTTACGAAGATGATCCCTTGGGCGATCTGGGTCGGCTACAAGCAGAAATGTTTCGAGCGGTCCGATTGGTGGTTGATACCGGCATGCACGCCAAAAGATGGAGTCGCGAAAAGGCAATCGAGTACATGATTTCCAAAACCGGTATGACCCGTGAAGAAGTTACGCGGGAAATCGAGCGCTACGTGGTATGGCCTGGCCAAGCTACGGCTTACAAGACTGGGCAACTGGCGCTACTTGAAATGCGTCGCGACGCCGAGAACGCACTGGGGGAAATCTTCGATTTGCGAGAGTTCCACGAGGCGGTGCTCATGAACGGTGCAATGCCGCTGGATATCCTGAGGGACAATCTAGCGGAATGGGCCGCAGCGCAATAGCACCCGATACCGGCTCTCTTCTCTCGCACGCCAGTCTGATCACCGCCATTGACGACAGAGCGCAACGCGGGCGCCACTCGCTCCCGGTAATTTTGGCCGGCATCTGTAGAACTCCATTACACCCGCTTAAGAGTCGGCTCAGAAATCTGAGCCTGGCAGTTCGGTGAGCTGATGGGTAATGCGGCCCATCGAGACCGTGAAGATATCTGCGCCAGTCACGGGGGCCATGCCCGCCCCTGAAATGTGCCACCCAACCCGAGCCTGATCAGCGCTCACAGCTTCGATGGACCCAAAGGCAATGGCACGCCCAGCCAACCGAGCGGGCACAGTGTCAAAGTAGTCAACAATCGCCGCCCACCCCTCGTGCCGCTCGTTACCTCTCTGAAGCGATGCGTCGTAGGCGTAGTCCGCCGCCATGGCAATGGGATCCGCGTCCGTGACCGCCTCGAGATGATGGGTAACAACTTCGGCGGGGAGTCGATTCTTCAGTCGGGTCATCACAGCTGCTACGCTGCTGCGCCACTCGCCTAAATCCACGTAGTCTCGGAGTGCGCAGACTGTCCGGGTGGTCGGGTCAACACGAAAAACACCATTACACGGGACCGCGTACTCTGCCCCGTCGATCCAAAACCGATCAAGACGCTCATACCAACCGATGTCGCCTTTGACTGAAGCGGACAGGACGTCCCATTGAACTTTGTCAGACCAACAGATAATGCTTGCCAACATCTGTATGACAGATTCGCGACCCGCCGCAGGCGCATGGGGCACGTTCTGCCAGACGGCATCGGGGTGTAACGCACACTCGACCTTGCGCAGGTCACGCGACTCAACCGCAGCCAGGAGTTCTTCTATCGCCAAGCGTGTCAGATCCTCATCACTCATCCCGCGATAATAGGCAGGGACAGGCGACGAATGAAAGAGAGTGCGTGGCAAGTGCCCTGCCATGCTGACTTTGAGGCGATGCTTTGCATCCTCTGCTCCGGCAGCGATAGCAGTAAGCGGTTCCTGCGCACCATGTGACAGGTTACTCTTGCTAACTTACCTTACACCTACGCTCAGGAGTCACGACCGATATGACCGCCTCAGAAAAACCTTTCGATATTGTTGTGTTCGGTGCCTCGGGCTATACCGGGCGACTGGTCGCTGAATACCTCGCAGCCGAATATGGTGACAGCGACCTGCGTTGGGCGATGGCAGGCCGCTCCCTGGACAAACTCGCCACCGTTCGCAGCGAGATGGGTATCAGTGACACCATCGCGTTGCTCGAAGTCGACGTCAACAACCCCTCGGCAGTCACGGCTATGGTGGATGCCTGCAAAGTCGTCATCACCACAGTCGGTCCGTATCAACTCTATGGCAATGAACTGGTTAAGCAGTGTGCCGAGCGGGGCACAGACTACGTTGATCTGACAGGTGAACCCAGCTGGATGCACGAGACGATTGCGCAATACAGCGAGGTCGCTAAGGCGTCGGGTGCGAGAATCGTTCATAGCTGTGGTTTCGATTCCATCCCGTTTGATTTGGGGGTGTACCTGTTGCAACAACACGCCATCAGTAAAACCGGTGAGCCTATTGCAATGGTAAAGGGACGAGTCCGCGCAATGAACGGCACGTTTTCCGGCGGAACGATTGCCTCGATGCGCGCCACCATGGCCTCTGCAAAAGCCAACCCCGCGATCATTCAAGTATTAACCAATCCATTCGCACTGACGGAGGAATTCTCCGGCCCTGAACAACCGTCTGGCGCAGCACCGCAGTACGATGAGGAACTACAGAGCTGGAGCGCACCGTTCATCATGGCGCCGATCAACACCAAGAACATTCACCGCTCGAATTTCTTGCTCGGCCATCGCTATGGAGAAAACTTCTGCTACGACGAGATGTTGCTTACTGGTGATGGAGATCAGGGAAAGGCCACAGCTGAATTTGTCGCGAGGGATGACTCGGTCGCGAAGAGTGATTTGCGGCCCGGCGAGGGACCCAGCAAAACCGAGCGAGAAAATGGCAACTACGATGCGATCTTCGCCGGTGAATCGACCGCCGGTGAATTGATGATTAGCAGCGTGCAAGGTGACCGCGACCCCGGTTATGGATCGACCTCCAAGATGCTGACAGAGGCAGCTATGTGCCTGCTCCATAATCCAGATCTCGCCTCAGGCGGCCTATGGACGCCTGCATCGGCAATGGGCAACGCTCTCATTGAACGGTTGCAAGCTCATGCCGGCCTGACATTCCAGATCGAAAAGGGCTGATCACATAGTGAGGCACGCTGTCGTAACAGATTACCCCATACGATGACGCCGGAAACGCTCTCACGGCATCTCAATGACAACCTGACAGCGCTCCGGTCAGGGTCACTGGCTGGTGATGAGGTCTCACAGCTGTCACGGCTGTCGGGCGGTGCTAACAATGAAACGTGGCGGCTCAATTGGGGCGATACGCCACTTGTACTGCGGAGGCGCCCCTTCTCAGCCGATTCGATTGCCAGCCTAGAAGGTAATATCCTAGGTCTATCGCTGGTTGATGAGGCTGAGGTCATTCGCCTCGCTATGGCAACCGAAGTCCCTGTCCCGGCCATTCACGCGGTGTTTGACGCAGATCACCCCATTGGCGAAGCCTTTCTGATGGGTTTTATCCCCGGTGAGAGTATTCCGCAGCGATGGCTCGCGGATGACGCTTTTGAGGCAGCTCGTGCCAGCCTCGCCTTCCAATGCGGGGAGGCACTAGCGGGCATCCATGCGATCGATTGCACTCAACTGCCTGAAAGCATTAGACCCACCACGCTGGACAATCGCTTTGCCGCAGCGCAGAAGCGTCTGCATGCCTTCGGCGATATTTCACCGGTCATGCAGTTCGGCCTCAACTGGCTGATTGATGGCGCCCCCGACAACGCACCCTGCGTCCTTCTGCATGGCGACTTTCGGACAGGGAACCTGCTGATCAACGATAAGGGCCTGGCAGGAGTGCTCGACTGGGAGCTCGCGCATCAGGGGCCGGCTGAGGAGGACCTGGGTTATCTCTGTGCGAACGTGTGGCGGTTTGGACATCTAGACAGGCCAGTAGGAGGCTTCGGCCATTACGACGACCTGATCGCAGGCTATGCCTCGATCGCGGGGTGGACACCCGAACTCCGCAGCATCCGCTATTGGGAAATTTTTGCGGCCTTCAGCTGGGGCCTGGTATGCCAGACGATGGGGGCCCTGTGGCACAGCGGCAATGGCGACGTCGAACGCGCAGCGGTCTCTCGCCGCCGCTCTGAGGCGGAGCTCGATATTCTACTACTTATTGAAGAATGGGATGACGAATGAGCGAAGAATCTGACCCAACCACACAATCTGATGTCACATCAGCTGAACTCCTTGGCGCCGTAAAACGGTTTTTAATGGAGGACGTGTTGCCCGCTGTCTCAGGGCGGGATCAATTCAATGCGCGAATCGCTGCGAATGTTCTTGGCATTATCGAGCGTGAGCAGGTTTTGAATCCGGCCTTGCAAGCACTGGATCGTAAAGCAGCGCAGAAATGGCTCTCAGACCGAGAGTCGACTGAAGACATCCCGCAGCAGTTAGCGCGAGCGCTCGCTGCCAAAAGCATTTCGGCTGACCCCAACTTCATTGAGTATCTAAAAACGCGGCAACTACTGGTCGCCGCCATCAACAACCCTCGATACGCATCCCGAGCAGTTGCCGAGGCACGGTGGGGTTGAATGATCTCGAAACGCGTCACCACCCCGACGCCGCGTGAGCCATGTTTATCTGTATAAGCTCGCCGCTAAAAAGCCATAAGATATGTCGCAAGTACGCGACACCTCATCTGTGAGCCCGCCATGACCGAATCATTTCTATTTGAAATCCCGCAGTCTATCGAGGACTACCTCGTGGTGCTTGATGAGTTTATCGAACGGGAAATCAAGCCGCTTGAGGCTAGAGATGACAACATCCGCTTTTTTGATCATCGTCGAGAATATTCGCGCACTAACTGGGATCGAGATGGATTGCCCAGCGAAGAATGGGAAGCGTTGTTGCGAGAGATGCGACACCATGCAGATAACGCCGGGCATTTTCGTTACGCCCTGCCCGAGGAGTTTGGAGGGCAGAACGGCACCAATCTCGCGATGGCGCGTATCCGGGAATATCTTGCCAATAAGGGGCTGGGTCTGCATAACGACCTGCAGAATGAAACTTCGATCGTCGGTAACCTGATGACGCCCATGATGCTGCGTGACTTCGGCACCGAAGATCAAAAGCAGCGCTGGATGGAGCCACTATTGCAGGGCGAGCTTGGATGGTGCTTTGGTCTTACCGAGGCTGCACACGGCTCCGATGCCACCTGGATGGAAACCCGCGCAGCACCAATCACACGCGACGGTGTTAGCGGCTGGCTAATCAATGGCGAGAAAATGTGGACGACAGGTTTGCACAAAGCCAGCCATGTTCTTGTTTTTGCGCGTCACTCGGGAAGCGATGGAAGTCCGCAAGGCATTGGCTGTTTCGTGACCTCCACTCAGGCGGAGGGATTTGAGATCGGCGACTATCTGTGGACCTTCAATATGCCCACAGACCATCCAAACTGCACGCTAACCGATGTATTTGTGCCCGATGCGGATGTCATGGGGAGTGTTGACCAGGGTCTCAAAGTAGCCATGCACTTTGTGCATGAAAGCCGCATCCGGCAGGCCGCCTCGTCATTGGGCGCCGCTCAATATTGTCTTGATGAAACCTTCACGTATACGAAAGAGCGAGCACCCTTTGGCAAGCCTCTCTCGACCAATCAGGGTATTCAATTCCCACTGGTCGAGCTACAAACCGAGGCGGAGATGTTGCGCTTATTAATTTATAAGACCGCAGCGCAAATGGATCAGATGGACAAAGTAGATGTCGCTAAACAGCTGACAGATAAAGTCTCGATGTGTAATTACCGCGCCAACCGATTGGTATGTAATGCGGCTGATACTGCCATGCAGTTCCACGGCGGCATTGGCTATTCGCGCCACAAACCCTTCGAGCACATTTACCGGCATCATCGCCGGTATCGCATCACGGAAGGCGCCGAGGAAATTCAGTTGCGGAAGATCGCCGGCGTCTTATATGGATTTGTATCTTGAGGGGAATGGACGCGGTGCTGAGGCTGAAGCGCTAGTCTCGGTCGCAGCCCAAAAGCGCTGCCAATTAAAAAAGTGAAATAGGACGATCGCTCTAGCGTGGACGGGTTACGAGCTTACAGGGGACCCGTCTCGCACAGTGCATAAAAAAGGGCGCCTCAAGGCGCCCTTCATCTTAACTGAGCCAGTTAGAACTTCAGCTGGACTTCCACGCCGAAGTATCGAGGCCGGTTAGGAGTGCCAAATGACCATGCTCCAGGCGCATACCTTGGAGTAGGGTCAGTAGCTGAAGTGGCAACATTATTTCCACCTACATCGAGGAAGGACATGAGGTAAGTCTCATCCGTGAGGTTTTTACCAAACACGGAGACCGTCCAATTCTCGGTTTCCCAATTGATAGAGGCATCAAGCAAACCGAAGGCCTCTACCAAAGACGGATTATCTGCGTACCCTGCGCCTCCTTGGGATACTGGAATAGTCTTATCGCCGCCGTTGGTACTTGCTGAGACATAGTAGTCGTCTTTCCAAGTGTAGTTGAGTGTTGCCACTAAGAAGTGGCCCTCAGCCATCTCTCGCTCAAACAACAGTCCTAGTCCGGCAGTCATATCAGGGGCTCTTCGAATAGCGATCCCGCTCAGATCGACCATGCCTGTCGCACTAGTGGTCAGAAAGTTGTCAAATGACGCATCAAGCAGTCCAACATTACCCCGCAAGGACAAACCGTCAGCAATTACCCAGCTGAAGTCCATCTCCAGCCCTTCCATGGTCGCATTAGACGCGTTCTGAACAACGGTTAATGTGGCCTGCCCGTCGGTTCCCGGCTTTACAATGTCTTCCTGCTTGTCGTCATATTCAATGGAGAATGCGGCAACGTTTATCTGGAAGCGATTTTCTAGCATTGTAAATTTCGCACCCACTTCCCAACTCTGCACTGACTCAGGATCGTAAGGCCCTGTGTTGCTTGGAGCCGTTGCACGTCCATTGAAGCCACCGGAGCGGAAACCTTCAGAATAGGTAATGTAAGCCATTCCAGAATCGAAGGAGTATTGAGCAGCAATTCGAGGGGTAAACTCATCCCACGATGCCTTTCCATCAAAGGAATCGTCATAAACCGAGGCTGCCCATGAGGGGCAATTAGCACCCCAGGCTGCGCCCTGCACTGTCCCGCCCAATAGGTATGGATATGGGTCTAAGGTCTTATCGCGTCCAGAAATATCAGTGTATGCAACAGACCCAGGGGGCAGCCCCAGTAAAGTTTGCAGTGGGTTAACGGGGTACCCCGTCACAGTCATACAGGCTTCTTTTTCCTCATCAATCCAACGGCCGCCCATACTTAACATGAGACGCTCTGTCACATCCCAGTCTACCTGGCCAAAGACAGCCGTTGACTCGACTTCTTGATTGTAAAGCGGAGACGCAGAGTAGTTGGTTACTGGCGTCGGATTTATGTTGTTAAGAATCCCCGTGTTCTGCTGCAGAGTATAATCACTCTCCCACAAGAAGAGGCCAAAGGTGGAACGCAAGCTGTCGCTCCAATCAGACTCAAGTCTGAACTCATAACTGGTTTGATTTTCTAATGTAGGCCGATCAGTCCAGAAGACATCAGTAGAGGTCCCGTCAAACTCATTTAAGGCCTGTTCGTCCGTATCTCGATCACCAAACACAAAGGCGAGTTTGTGGTTGTCGGCAAACTGCCAGTTAGCATGAATTGTTATAGAGTCAGTCCTTAATTCAGCGTACTGATCGTAGGTTGTATAAACATTGTATAGATCGTCATCTGACCTTCCCGCACCTAAACACTCGCCCGATGGTGCACCAGTGCCAGGGTTAATGCAGGCAAGCCCGAAGAAACCCTCGCCGGGTGCGGTTAGAGCAACGATTGGCCGCGTTGGAGTTTCATCATCGATGTAGTCGTATATTACGCGGATATCGAAGTTATCATTTGGGGCGAAAAGTGCGTCAACCGTCATCATGGTCAGATCATTGTCGCCCTCATCCTCTCCTCTGACAGGGTTGTAGAAATACTCCCCCCCCTGAATACTGGCCGCGGAGAGCTTCACTGACAGGCCACCCATCTCGGGCAGATTTATCAAACCTTTTATGTCTGTCTGACTGTCTTGCGCAAAAGTCCCCACAAGCTTACCGCCCCATTCTCCGGTGGGCTTCGAGCGTATGACGTGGACTAGACCACCGATCGTGTTGCGGCCGAACAAGGTTCCCTGAGGTCCCCGCAATACCTCAATGCGCTCAGCATCCCACATGTTTCTGAGAGCGCCCGTAGTCGAGGACAGATAAATGCCATCCTGATAAATCGCAACCGCGGGGTCGAAGCTTTTCTCTACCTCTGCATGCTGCATCCCGCGGATAGAGACGCCTATTGTTCCATTACCCAAGATTGGATTAATGATCAAATTAGGCGACATACCAGTAATTTCATCGATTGTGCGCGCAAAAGACTTCTCGATTGCATTTGCGTCCATTGCAGACATAGAAATCGCCACGTCCTGCATATTCTCCTCACGCTTCTGCGCGGTTACCACTACTTCTTCAATCTGGGTGGTAGTTGACCGCTGCGCATGTACCTGAGCCGAAATGGCCAACGACACAGCGACAGCTAGAATCGATGTATTGCGAATTGTGTTCATGGGGTTCCCTCACTACTGCACTATTTATGATGATTATGTGAATTTCGGAGCAAATCAGGGAAGCTGAAAGCCGCCGAAAAACATACAACTACAAGCGTTGACGTAAAGAATATCAAAGTCCGTGTAAAAGTAACCCCCCCGCCTAGCTATTTTTGCAGCGGCATTTGGAATAGAAACTGTCATTTTTATATACCAAATTATCGAACCCCAAGCTGCGCACCTACAGGACACTCCCCAGAAGCTCTGTCACACTAACGTGAACTTGAGGGGAAACGAGCTAACTCACCCACATGTTGTCATCAACCCATGACGCAATATCTGCGGCGAAAGCGGGGGACCATTCGACCGCATGCTCGCTACTGGATCAATGTATTGACGAAGAGGATGATCCAGCTGGACTCTTTCAGGCAGCGCTCTGTTACCGCGCCAGCAAGCGACTCAATGATGCACTAAGGCTACTCAAAGTTCTCGAGGATCGCGGGCAGACCCGGCCCCCTGCGGTGCTACTCCGCGCCGATATATTTTGCGCGCTGGATCGACATCATCACGCGATACCGCTCTATGGAGCACTAGCGGATATAGAGGACGCGAACATGCGTTACGCCGCAGCGTCCGGGTTTTTTCAATGTGGCGACGTGGAGACCGCACTGTCGCTAACGCAGTCTATATGCGATAGCTGCGACCAAAAATTAGCCAGCCAGGCCATACTGCTACGTGGCCGATGCGAGGCAGCGTGCGAAAACTATCGAGGAGCCGCCGACGCGTTCAGCGCAGTCGCTGGCCCTCCTAGCTCGAAACGCGCAGCAGATTTCCGACTCGCAAGGCTGGCCTTACACCAAGGACAATTCCCGGAGGCGCTGTCGCGCCTTACCGACCTGACTAAGGTTGAAAGTAACGAGAAAGCTTTACCGGATGTTCATGAGTCATTACTTCAGGCCTATATTCATAGCGGACAGACGAACGCGGCACTTGATCTCATTGAAACAAAGCCTGCTGCAGCAGGCATTCACTGGCTCCGCCACGCCACAGAATTGCTCTGCGAACTGAATGCTCCGGACCCACTCCGGCTCATGAGGGCAAAATGGGTAGAGTCGGGCGACCCGGCCATATTCCGGGAGCTTCTCAGTCGCCATTTGTCACTGGGGGAGAAGGAAGCGGCCCAGGACTTGGTCAACGACTACGCCGAACAGCACAGCAAAGACGTCCATTGGCGCTGGGGGCACCTGCACTGTCTGGCTGAGTCGGGAGGATATGAAGAGATCTTGGCACATCAGATTGCGGGCCCCGATAGTGCACTGGAGCTCGTTTGCCAGGCGCACTTCGCGCTGGGTCACTACAGCGAAGCCTTAAGCCTTGCCCAGCAACTCTGCCAGACGGCACCCGGCGACCAGTACCACCTCGCTCTTTTGGTCACTGCGTTGCGCTGCCTGAATGACGATCGATCCGTTGCGCTGATCAACCTTGAGCAACTGGTCTTTGAAACGACCTTACCTGCGCCCGGCAACCCTACTGAGCCACTTGCATCAGCATGGGACACCGTAGCAGCGGCACTCGCCAACCACCACAGGATGCGGAGCGCGCCGCCCACCCAGTCTGTTCAGAATGGCTTGCAGACACCAGGCAATTTGCTGACGCAAACATCAGACACGAGCTTGATGTTGCTCAAAGAATCCTTGGATTCCGCCGCCAGTACTTTCTTTGATACTGCAAGACTTCGGCATTTGGCTGACGCACACCCGCTTAAGCTATTCAGACCCAAGCGACCCATGATGCATGCCAGCTGGGCTATTTTGGGCACAGCCAATACCTTCCATCGTGCACACGTGCACACCAAAGGTTGGTATAGCGGCACGATTTATGCGGAAGTCCCAAGCACCGTCATCACGGGTGATGACGCAGGCCATCTCGTGCTGGGGGAACCACCGTTTCAGACGAAGGACCCGCTCCCACCATTGGCTACTATCCAACCTAAAACAGGCAAGATGGTGCTGTTCCCAAGCTACCTCTGGCACGGCACGCGCCCCTACAGCGGAGATGAACGGCGACAGGTAGTAGCATTCGATTATGGTGAGCCGAACCGCTTTGTGTAAGCCTTCGGCCGCATGGCAGGGGAGTCAGTTGGACTTTAATATGAGCTACGCTCATAACCTTTTAGGGTATGCACGATCACTGTCTCAACCGTATTCTCTGCATCCAGTGCTGCACGTTCAGCCAAATACACGGCCACGCGCATAGGATTGGGAGCGAGTGCGACGGTTTAAAGTTTCATGATGTTTGCCACAGGCGAGACGAGAGAGGAGGACAAACTCCTGACATTACCGAGCCAGCTGAGTCAGACGGACGGGCCCCATAACAAGCGGGACTGCGCAACCGAGCAAAAAAAGTCACTAGGCGCGAGCAGTTCCGGCGGTCATTGTGCCTTGATAAACCATCGCACCTTAAAATCTGCGCTGGTTAGCGAATTTCGATAATCTGAAAATCTTGTGCCGCGGTGCGCCACTCCAACAATATGTCATAGACAGATCCGTCCATAATAGCGTCGCTAATCGAGATCTGGCTGTCCTCAAGACTACATTGTGCACCGGACAGATCGACCTCATCATCTTGGCCGAGGTAAGGCTTGTGAAAGCGGGTCACGACAAAGGTCTTACTGCTCTCCGCATATTGACCGTTAGCGTCATAGGCTCTCGCTGTGACGGTGTGCTCACCCAAATCCATTAGGTTGTAATTCCAAGCGGTAGAAAAACCAGAGTTAGCTGAACCCTCAATGTCGGGAAACGCGTCTCCTACATCTCCGCGCTCCCCGCCGTATGGCGCCTCAAATGCATAAGCGCCATCAATCCAGATTTCGATACGGTTCACGCCCACTGTCGCGACGGACCAGCCTCTTAAATTGCCGACGCCAGAATAGGTATCACCATTTACTGGCTCCTCCAGAGACACTCGCAACGTGTCGCTCGAAGTTTCGGACGCTTCAAAAACCGGCTCTATCACACAATCACTGGTCACCTGATCCAAGGTAAAAACCGACCCTGAAAGCGAGCCGCCGCAGGAGCTCTTTACATCTACCAGCGCGTACCCAGCGGCGGGCAGAAATTCAACCAGTGCTGACTCATCTGGTTTAATCTGATAAGAGGTTGGTCCAGCGACCGAGCCTTGATCTGAAGTCGCAATCGTAATGCGCGCATACGCGCCGGTATAATCATTATCCCACCGCAAATGGAGTGACTCGGTGAGCTCACCGTCCACTGGGTCGGCGTAGATCCACCACGTTTCCGCGTAGTCATCGCCGTAAGGATTGCTTTCGCCGTCTGCTTTGCACTCGTCTACATAGGCATAGTAACTAGGATCCAAATCCAAATCATTTACAAATTCACTAACCAATACCTCACCGGTCTGAGTTAGAACCCCCACACCCTTAACGTCTAATGCGAAAGGCGTTTGGTTTTCTAGGGCATGGCCATAGCGGAAGCCCGCGCTCCCGTCATCAAGTTCGCACTCCTCATCAAGGATAAAATCTCTGACCAGCTCAGGGACGAAAGTGTCGCCCTCGTAACCCGCGAGCATAAAACGCGTCTGTGTAAATCCTCTTGCATTATCGGCCGACTCCGGATCACTTTCCGGGAGCCCACATGGGAAACCCCGGCAAGCGATTAAGTCAGGGTTTGAAAAATATGGTCTCTCTGGTTCGTCGCCATAACTCATGATGGTGTGAAATCCTGAGCCGTAATAGCCAAAACTATAGGGGTAGGCTCCAATCTCACCCGGTTCCGAAATACGACGCTCGTGCTGCGAACCAAGTAGATGTCCAATTTCATGTGCTGTCGTGGTGTCCGTGCAGTAATTGCTGGCGGCTGCCTCAACAGGCAACCATTGCACGACCGCCGTATAAAGACGCCGCCATGGTTCGCCATCGTAAACACCCACATAGGCGATCCCGCAAGCATCATCGCTGGCAGGAATGTTTTCACGTAGGGTCAGGACCAGATCCGCACCATAAAAATTGCGATCCGTTTCGATATCGCTGAAGGCGCCCTCGCCCTCAAACATTTGATCCAGCACCTCTTCTTGGAGGAGAGATGCCTGCACATCAAGAGCTTTGATGCCAACAATATTGACTTGCATATCAATACGGCTATCGACCATCGCCTGATTCGTCACCTCGGTCACAAACTCCGCAATGGTCTCCGGATCCTCCATACCCGCCTCGTGATAAAAAAGGATATCCAGCGTCGCCATGCCAGATCCGAATTGCGGATAGCGTACCGCTTGATCGGCCAGATTCTGCTGCGATTTCAGCTTCATCATGCGACGCCGAGTCTCAGCAACCGTTGGCTGCCGCTGACTTCGCACCAGGGGCCGCACTACTGCACCGTGATCTGCTGGTCGGGCCAATGCCGGATCTGCGTAATACCACTGCAAACCTTGGGCCGTCTGAGTTAAACGATACGTGGTGTCGCCGTCACGAATTGACCCCTGAAGTCTGCCTTTAGACGTGACCACCATGATGAGCCTCGCCCCACCGCCACTAAGTCCCGAAATCACCCTATTACCCAGAGCAGAGCGTCGTGCAGCCTGTATTTCGAATTCATGAGCCTCACCGTACTCAGACCGGAAGGACATGACATCGCCCGCACGCACATTCATAGACTGCAGTGAAGTAATGGGAATCAATTCACGCTGATCGCGCCGAACTTCGAGGGATACGCTATCCGCTGTGGCCTTCACCGGTAATAAGCACATTACCATGAGCACACAAGCGCAAAAGCGCGCGGAAAATGTGCGCATCTGGGGCGATTCAGCAAAGAATCCCATTTCTATTACTCCAACCCGGCTGCAGATTTAAAGGTATAACATCAAGACAGGATTGGGAAAAGGAGACTACTGTGAGCGTCGAAGCCAATTTTTACGCAGTTTACGATGCCGACGGCTCCTGGTTAGGAGGGCTAAGGTATGTCAAAGACAAGTGCCTGGGCAAAGCTGAATGCGCGCTCTGTAATATCTCCCACGGCTGGAATCCTCTGGGCAAATCAAAATTCAAGAGACGACAAGGTGTAGCCGCCAAACTGGTTTGGGCCCACCGGGACGAGCTACCAGATCGCATCATGATGCAAGTGAAAGATCATTTGCCTTGCATCGCACTGGATGACGGTAGCGCCGTGGAAGTGGTGATCTCCCGCGACGCGCTAAAAGGCTGCGAAGGTGACTTCGAGGTTTTTGAGCACTTGTTGGAGCAAAAACTGGGAGCTACTGAAGCGACCTGAAAACCAGCTCCCAGTTCCTCATCAGTCAAACATGCTCATAAAAACGTCCATGTCGAACTGATTCCCGTAAAGCATGGAGCTGTTCAAAGCCACGTCTGCAGCAATCGCAACCGCCGTCTTGACTTCCTCATCGGTCGCCCCCGCTGCCTTGGCAAAAGCTGTATGAGCAGGTATGCAATACACGCATTTCATCGCAACCGATGCGGAAAGGGCAGCCAGCTGAGCATACTTCAGCGGAATCGCACCATTGAACACGTTTTTTTCCACCGCAGCGTAGTACGCCTCCGCAGCCGCCTGCTGTGAGTCAGGGTGCAACAAAATAAATGGGTTGGCCGTCTTGACGTCCCGCATTTTTCCGTCTGCATATGCCGTCACCATAAAACCAGCAGAAGTCAGGACCGCGATCCATCTGATCAATACTTTCATGTGTAATCCCCTTTAATCAGTTTTTTAATTGCAATTGATTTTTCATATGCGTTTGAGTAAACCGGCGCACAATTTAGCACGCGCTACAAGGTCGTAAGGGATTGAGAGTAGGTCGGGACCAGAAGCAGTGACCGTGTTGCAGATGAAGATCAAAACAAACGGTGGCGGCCACACAACGTGTGACCGATCATGACTGGGAGATGATGGATTGGCTCCAACACCGACCCAAAGGGAGAACGCTAGATCAAGCGCCTTACGGGCACGCCGCTCTCGAGGAGATAGGGCTCTAGCGCATAATACAAACGCCGATAGCGGAAAAAAGGGACCTTTGGATAAAGGTGATGAATCGCGTGGTAGTTCTGGTAACCCCAAATCAGCGTCATAGCAGTGTCCAGCCCGCCTCGCGCCTGGTAAATCGTTGTCGTTTTCATACGCTCCTGCTCAGTATGAGGGTGATGCACCGACCAGGCGAACAAGGTCACCAACACGGCGTTGCCGACCAGTTGCCCGAGTATCAAGGTCAGCAGCGTGACGCCTAGGTCTGCGCACGCCAACAGCACACCGAACCGAGTTACGATAATCGCCACAAACTCTCGCCTCAATGTCGCTTTTTCTGGGTCGGTGAAATGGTCGAAAGAAGTCGCGAATAGCCACTCTTTCGGCACCCCCTTTAGCCATGCAGTCGCAAGCTCGACAGTGTTACCTGCCGACAGGACCATATCGGGGTCCTCTGTCGGGTCATTGGTCGCACGATGGTGTTTGAGATGTGACCGCCTGTGCGCCGTGAAGGAAATACCTAGGAAATGCCCCGCCACATAGCCCACCCACTCGTTGATCCAGCGACGCTGCATTGACATCCCCGTCACCGCACCATGCACGGCATCATGAAGCGGGGTATACACCGCATAGGCGCAAAAGCTGACCCCCGCGAACGCCCACCAAGAAAATGTGGGTTCAGAGAGTAAATAGACAATACAACATAGATACACTGCCACACAGGTGATCAGCAAAAACAACGTGGGCCAAGCAAAACCGCCAATGTGCCTAATCACAATCTGTTGGGCATCTTGCTCGTTGTTGACCATGTTGGCCTCTATCTCATCTTTGGTAGCGCAGCGCACAGCCGCTGAGTGGGCAGGCAAGGATAGCTGGATTTATGGGCTGAATCGTCCCTATTCGGAGCAAAATACGACACAAAATATCACCTGCCGCGGCACGCTAAATACCCTCCCTTCGGGTTGTTCAACGCCCTAAACAGTAGGCTGATATCTTTCGCGAGTTTAAGAGCATATGATGATGTCGACCCTTCTTGAATCAGACCGAGCGCTCTGAAGAGGACAGAACATGAACGCGAATGTCACGATTAGACGCGCGCACCCGGCTGATTTGCCCAGTTTGGCGACGCTATTTGATCTTTACAGACAGTTCTATGAATGTCCCACAGATTTGGACGCTGCAAAGAATTGGCTTCAACACAACATGGAGGCCCAGCGCTCCGTTGTTTTTACCGCCGATACTGGCTCAAAGCTGGTGGGCTTTACTCAGCTCTATCCAGCACTGTGCTCTGTGGATCTTGTCGAGTACTACGTGCTCTATGACCTCTTCGTGCTCGAAAGTGCGCGTCGACAGGGTGTTGCAAGAGCGCTGATGAACGCGGCCAGCCATTGGGCGCGAGAGCAAGGCGCTGCGCGGCTGGATTTGGAGACCGCTCGAGACAATACGGCAGGGCAAGCACTCTACCGGAGCTTAGGCTACACGCTCGATGAAGTCTTTCTGAAATTCAGTCTGGACCTTACCGCACCGACCGCCGTAACCTGAGCGATCATCAGGCGTATCTTGGGGCAGGCGCGGCGATGTGGATCACTCTGCGAAGGCTAACCAGTTGGCACCTCGTTGAAAGGGATGCCTTTATCCAAACGCGGCTCCTGCGGCAAGCCCAACACACGCTCTGCTATGATATTCGCCATGATCTCATCGGTGCCGCCGGCAATACGGAGCCCCGGCGCACCCATATAGGCGCGCTGAATAATGCCTGCCTTGGTAGCCACTGCTTCATCAGCGATTGAGCCACTTTCACCGAGAAGATCCATTAGATAAGAGGCCATAGCCTGCATCTTTGGTGCACCAACCAGCTTACCAATCGAGTTTTCAGGACCGGGGAGCGCGCCACGTGAAAGCGCAGTGAGTGACCGGTAGCCCGCATACTTCAGCCCGGACTCCTGCACATACCAGTTGGCTATCCTTGCACGCACTGCAGAATCCTCAATCGCAGGTCGGCCATCTATCTCTACCTCCTGAGCCACAGACATTGCTAGGAAAGCATCCAGCTGACCGAACTCGCCGCCAATCGCAGCGCGCTCGTTCATTAGCGTCGTCAAGGAAACCTGCCAGCCTTGCCCCACCTCTCCCAATCGCTGGCTGTCGGCCACTCTCACGTTGGTGAAATACACCTCATTAAAGTCGGATTCGCCCGTGAGCTGTTTTATCGGCTTGATCTCAACACCGGGCGCCTTCATGTCTACGTAAAAATAGCTCAGTCCCTTGTGCTTCGGTACGGTTGGATCAGTCCGTACGACGATCACGCCGAAGTCAGAAAAATGCGCGCCCGAGGTCCAGATTTTCTGTCCATTGATTACCCAACCGTCGCCGTCACGTTCGGCACGGGTTCGGAGCGCCGCCAGGTCCGAACCACCCGCGGGCTCCGAAAAAAGCTGACACCAGACCTCATCGCCGCTAGCAAGCGGAGGCAGAAAACGCGCTTTATCCTCATCGCTCGCCCAAGCCATTAAAGTGGGCGCAATCATGCCTTGACCGATCAGGAAAAACGCCGCAGGTAACTCATACTTTGACTCCTCCTGGCGCCAAATCACTTCCTCAATGGGTGACGCGCCGCGGCCGCCGAACTCCGGCGCCCAACCTATGCAGGCCCAGCCCGCGTCGTACTTTCGCTTCTGCCACAACTTTGCCTGCTCCAGCGGCGGGAGTGCACGGAAGGCTTCATCCATAGGGGCATTTTCTGCAAGCCAGATCGAGGCTTCTTTTCGGAAGCAGGCCTGTTCGGGAGTATCGTTAAAGTCCATGCGGTTCCCCTGCTGCCGCAACCGACTGGTCGGCCAGCGCCGATACCAACCGATCCTGCCATACCGCTTCGCTGCCAATCGCAAGGCTCAGTAACTTTGCGCGACGGTAATAAAAATGACAGTCGAATTCCCATGTGAAGCCCATTCCGCCATGGGTCTGGATGTTTTCTTCTGCCGCGAACGTGGACGCCTGAATCGCCGCCACCCTTGCAGTCGCCGCAGCGAGCGGCAGCTCATCACTGCTCTCGGCCAGCGCCCACACACCGTAATAGGCGTTACTCCGTGCTAGCGTGTTCTTAACGTAAACACTGGCCAGCTTGTGCTTGATAGCTTGATAGGAACCAATTGCGCGTCCAAACGCGAAGCGATGCAGCGCGTAATCTCGAGCCTGAGTCAGAGCAGATTCGGCCACACCAAGTTGCTCCCAGGCAAACAGTACTGCCGCGCCATCTAGCAGCCGCAGCCACTCATCTTCTTGCAGAGCGCGATCTCCCAAAACCTGAGCTTCCGCGCCATTGAGGGCCATCGCACTGTGGCCGCGGCTATTGTCGAGCGTCAGCACTGGCTCAATAGAAACCCCCTTTTGCGCCATCGGCACAAGACAAGCTTCGAGTCCGGCTTCAGATCGCGCCAAAACAATCGCCACATTAGCAATAACTGCGTCAGCGACCGGCACTTTGTTGCCCGTCAGCGACGAACCATCGCGGCGCGTCTCAAGCTGCTCAAGCGCTAATCTTCCGGCCCGTTCGGCCATCGCGACCGTGGCAATACACTCACCGCTGGCAAGCTTCGGTAACCACGTAGATTTCTGGCTCTCTGTTCCAAAGCGCTGTATAGCCTCGCTCGCTAAATACACCGAACTGCTGAAAGGCAAAGGCGCAGCGCTGCGCCCCATTTCCTCAGCAATGATAGCGAGCTCGTAGTAGGAAAGCCCCAAACCACCATAGGCCTCGGGGATCACTGTAGCGGTCCAGCCCATTTCAGCGACTTTTTGCCAGAGTTTGGCATCCCAATCTTGACTGCCGTCGAGCACAGCGCGAACCACCGACGTGGGGCAGTGCTCAGTAAGAAAACCGCGTGCCTGCTCGCGCAGCAGTTGCTGCTCGTCAGAAAACTCAAAATTCATTTTGATCGCTCGATCAATGACGCCAACTTAGGGTAGCAAAAATACTCAAGCACTCATGCCGCGGCCAGTAACTCAGGCGCCTGTTCACGAAGGCGCCAATAACTCTCAGGAGGTTCGAAGCCGAGCTCTTTTCTCACTTGCTCGAGGGGCTCAGCTAACCGCTGCTCCCACTCAATTTCCGCCATCCACTGCGCACGCTGAGCGATGTGAGCGCCCTCGTTGATCAGGTCGCGTACGTCAAATTGCGGGACCTCACGGAGATACTTCCACTTCGCCATCCAAATAATGAAGCGGATGCCTCGGTTCGGTGTCTGAGTGGTCATAAAAGACAGCAAAGAGAGCTCCCCGATCGGATCCCTGCCGTAACCCGTCATCACATGCTGCAAATCGTGGATATCTCGCAGCCGGTCTGCCAACCAAGCCTCATCGGCAGACAGTCCCTTATAGAGCTCCTCGCGAGAGGCTGTCTCACTGGACGCAATTAGCCCGTCAGCTGATAACTCTTCGGCGTGAACGAAATCGTAATACGCGCGGCCGACACTGCCAGCTGGCAAACCCAATAGGGCCTCCCGGTCATTTAGCGCCGATACGATATTAGGTTTCTTTTTCAGCAAAGCCCGTCCCCGACCACTGGTTCGGAGGCGCCTCAGGGCAGCTCCAAGGCTATCACCCTTCAACGCCTCGATGATGTGAAATACCTGCGTGGTGTCATCAGGGTTTCTCAAGAGCTCGCGCATCGCTCTCCACGCAGCAAACGGCTTAATTTGATTTCTAATCCAGCTTTTTTTGAGGCTTTTCAGTCGACGTGCGATACTCATAATTGTTTCCTGAATCAGACTTTTCTAGTCAAACTTAGCCGCCTCACGGATCGCTATCACTGCGTTGTCACGATATCGCGTGAGGAGTGCAACCCCATCAAGCCACTATAACAAACAGGACAGCAGACACCGCGGCAGCTAATAACGCATAGGGCAACTGCGTCACCGCATGCTGGTGAGTTGTGCACCCTGCGCCCTGCGCAGACAGCACCGTCGAATCCGAGTAAAAGCAGGCTTGAGAACCAAAAGCGCTAGCTGAAAACAGAGCGCCCATCACAAGAGGAATACTCACACCGAATGTCTGGGCGAGCGGGAATGCGATCGGCATGACAATCGCGATCACTCCCCAGTTTGAGCCGGTGGTAAACGACAGTGTCGATACCGTTACGAACACCACAACAGGCAACAGACCTGCGGTCATGAACGGCGAGACTGCGTCGATGACGTAGGGCGTTAAGCCTAAACGGTCATTGGCCTCGACAAACACAAAGAGTGTAAGCAACATTGCCAATACGGGCACCATCGACTTAATACCTTCAATGCAGGTGTCGAAGACCTCAAGGATTGGCATCACATGCCACAGCCCATAATACGCAAAAGTAAACAGAATAGCCGCGATCACGCCACGGAGCAGATCGATGCTGGGAATAGTCGAAAACAGCACCATCGCCATCATCGGAAGGAAAAAAACGCTCACACCGCCGCGCGCGTCCTCTTCGACCGCCAGCGCCTGCTCCTCCGAGACACCGAGATCGCAGGTGCGCTCTGCCCGCTCCTCGGCACGACGCATGGCACCGACCAGCGGAATGACGCCGATCGCCACGAGCGGAACAATTAGTAAAGCCACCATGGGATAAAACAGATAGGGAACGGTTTCAATAAAAACTGCGATGCCCTGACCCTCCGCTGCCACGTCGTTTTGCTCAAGCAAGCTCGCAAAGTACACCCCCCAGCTGGATAACGGGACGAGCAAACACAGCGGTGCCGCCGTCGAGTCGACCACATACGCCAGCATCGCTCGGGATGTCCTGAACCGATCCGTGACGGCCTTCATAGTGGCGCCTACCGTGAGCGAGTTCAGGTAATCATCGAGAAAGATCAGCAAACCTAAGCTCCAGGTCGCCAAAAGGCCGCCCCGCTTGGTCTTGATACGGCTGATGAGCGCTCTGCCAAGGGCGTGTGATCCTCCACCTTTTACCAGCAGAGCAATGAACCCACCATAAAGTCCACAGACCAACATCACCCAGGCGACATCTTTGCTCATCAGAGTCGCCAATGTAGCCTTGGCCATTGCATCGAGAAAACCAAGCCCCTCCATGATCAAAAAGGCAACGAGTGCGCCGGCTAATACTGACTCCAGCGTGCGACGACTCCATAGCGCCAGGCCCAGCACTAAAATCGTGGGCAATAGTGTGATGAAGCCTTGATCCATTGTGAATAAGTCCGTCATACAGAGCTCGCCACACTCTCCGTGAGACGAGCATGCGATCGACTGATAGCGGCAGTCAATCGTAGGAGCACACCGGTAATAACAAACCGAACCAACCCGCTCAAGTGGATTCCTTTGTCCGGATAAATGTAGGGTTTTTCACTTGGAGCGGTTACTAGCAGCCGTGTAAGGTGCTAGAACTTATCCATCAGAATACGCGAAGTAAAAGCTCCCGTGTCACTGCAAACGCTGATAGAGAACGTTGCTGCCGCAAAGCCAGGCCCTAAGACCTGCGCCGTATTTGATTTTGACGGGACCATTATCTCGGGCTACTCCGCCACAGCATTCCTGAAAGACCAAATCGCGAGAGGAGAAATTGCCCCTGCTGATTTGATCCAGTTAACTCAGGCTGCCACCCGCTTTGGCATTGGATCGTTGGGTTTTTCTGCGCTAATGGCAGTTCACGCACAATATTTGGCGGGCCGCTCCGAGACAGACTACATCGCCAACAGCGAAAGGTTATTCCGGCGAGCGATCGCGAAGCTTATCTATCCAGAGGCGCGGCAATTAATCGAGGCTCACCGAGCAGCAGGGCACAGTGTTGCCATCATCAGCTCGGCCACTCCGTATCAAGTGATGCCCGCTGCGCGAGATCTGGGGATTCAGGATGTCTACGCCTCCGACCTCGAGGTCGTCGACGGGCAATTTACCGGTGGCGTTGTCACTCCGACCTGCTTTGGTCAGGGCAAAGTAGACGCGGCGGAACGCTTTACTGAAAAACAGAGCAGTGATCTCGAACGATGCTTTTTCTACAGCGACAGCACCGACGATATCCAGCTGCTAGAGGCTGTTGGCCGGCCGGTGGTGCTCAACGGCAGCCGCGAGTTAAAAGCGCTCGCCCGCAAGTCAGGGTGGGCGGCCGCTGACTTTAATAGTCGGGGCCCGGCGTCAGCCGGCGAGGTTTTGCGTTCCGTTGCGGCAACCGGCTCATTGGTGAGTAGTTTCCTTGTGGGGCTGCCGTTGTTCGTGTTGAGCCGGTCACGCCGCGACTCGGTGAACTTTTCTATTTCGCTTTTTGCTGAGACCGCTAGCGCACTGATCGGTTTAGACCTTGACGTGCAAGGCAGGAAGCATCTGTGGAAAAAGCGCCCCGCCATTTTCATGTTCAATCATCAAAGTAATGCCGACATGCTCATCATGGCCAACCTAGTCCGGCGCGATATAGTCGGTGTGGGTAAGCGCGAGCTCAAGAACCTGCCGGTTATTGGTCCGTTGATGGGTGCGGCCGGCGTGGTGTTTATCGACCGGAGTGACCGCCACGCTGCAATAGAGACCATGAAGCCGCTGGTCGAAGCCATGCACAGCGAAAGGAAAAGTCTGGTGATCGCGCCCGAGGGAACGCGCGCACCGACCCGAAAATTGGGGGCCTTCAAGAAGGGCGGATTCCACGTTGCCATCCAGTCAGGCGTGCCGATTGTGCCAGTGGTCATCCATAACTCCAGTGATATCTCACCCAAGGGAGATAAAATTTTTCGCAGCGGTACCGTAAAAGTGAATATCCTGCCCGCCCTCGACACCAGCGACTGGTCGGTCAACACCATCGATGCGCATGTCACTGCTGTCCGCAACCTATTCGCCAAAACACTTGGTCAGCCAGAGCTGTCGATAGAGGAGACCGCCGCATTGCGGCGCGAAACCCCTGAGGACCTGAGACCGGAAGTGCGGGGTCAACGAAAGTCACAGTCACTGAAGACAGCTCTGCAACAAAGATCCCAAAAGAAGCGCTCCGGTGGTACCCAGGGTGAGCGACTCATGGAGGCACTAGCACAAGGATTTGGGCAGGAAGACGATCTCGAGACATCTACTACAAGGCATTAAGTGCGCGCGCCAACCGCATTGAATAGCCGAATGGCCGAGACACCTTGGCCGAAGCACGCCGAACATACGATTTTTTTGCTCGACGCCGATCGCGCTTTCGAGAGGCAGATGCTGACCGAGTGGATCAGTCGTCATACCGTCGAAGACCCTCCAATGCTTGTTTGTATTGCCCTACGGGATGACCGCAAAATGCTTGCGGTAGACGAACTGGCGAGCGCTTTGAAGCAACAGTCCGACGCGTCGATTGCGCCAATAAGGTTGTCATGGTTGCACAGCGATCTCACCAAAAAAAAAGGCCCGAGGCTAATCGATATGCTGCGCGGGGGAGAAAGCCGACCATCGCATTTCCGTGCCATGCGCGTAGCCCAGCGACACCCTGAACAAGTTCACTTTACTGCTGGGGAACCCGGCACCACTGCAGCACTGGCAGAACGCTTCACCACAAAAACCGGACTTGTCGCGAAAGACAATCTCCATGATTTCGCGGTCTTCATCGCCAGGCAGGCGGCGGTCGTGCTTGATATTGCAGAACGCCAATTGACTGGTGGTCGCTATAAAGTTCCGCGCTACGTCCATCAGAGCATTCGCAATAACCGGGACTTCAAGTCGAGCTTGGCAAATATTGCACAGGAGACGGAACAAACGGTAAAAGCCGTTAGAGCTGAGGCGAGCAATTACCTCCGTGAGATGATCTCGATCCCCACCAGCTTCTGGCTCGATGTGTGGGCCAAACTCTGCGAGGTCTTCCTCGGGCTTGGGTACGACAAAGATCTACAATACGATGCCACAGACGTGGAGCGTATCCGGGACATCGTACGCCGGTATCCCTCAGCGCTGCTGTGGACACACAAAACCTACGTCGACGGATTTGTGGTGCCAAAAATATTGTTCGATAACAACTTTCCTTTGCCGCATTTTTTTGGCGGCGCAAATCTGGACATCCCTGTACTAAGCTTTTTCCTGCGGCGCGCGGGTGGCATTTTTATCCGGCGAAGTTTTCAGGATAATGAGGTCTACAAACTCAGCCTAAAGCAGTACATCGGGTACCTGATGGAGAAGCGGTTCCCCATGACCTGGTCCTTCGAAGGCACCCGCTCACGACTCGGCAAACTGATGCCACCAAGGTACGGGCTTCTGAAGTATGTGCTGGAAGGAGCACACTACGCCGGCGCCAGAGACATTCATATCATCCCAGTTACGGTGTCCTATGATCTCGTTCGCGATGCAGAAGAGTATGCGCGAGAACAAGCTGGCTTGCCTAAAGCGCCAGAGTCCATAGGTTGGATGGTGCGCTACCTGAGAAGCCTCGCACGCCCGATGGGACGCATCCATGTTGACTTCGGCGAGCCGGTTCATCTTGCATTGCCGCCCAACCCAAGCGATCAACTCGCTATTTCCAAAATCGCGTTTCAGGTTGCAGTTGAAGCAAATCGCGTCACGCCCGCTACGTTCCCAGCGGTGGTTTCAACTGTGCTGCTGGGAGCCTTTGCCCGAGCCTTGACTGAACCCGAAATCATTCGTGAGGTATCCGTCCTGACGCAATGGGCAACATCGCGAGGCATCCGTTTGTCGCCCGACTTCAATCTTGATTACGCGTCCAACATGGCCGGTCTGTTAGATAACATGATTAAAGAGGGCATCATTACGCGCTTTGATAGCGGGCCCGAGACCGTTTACGGCATTGCCGAAGGGCAAGCCCCGATTGCCAGCTTCTATCGCAATACGATTGTCCACTTTTTCTTGGCAAGAGCGGTCGCTGAACTAGCGCTACTCGCCGTCAGTGAACAGCGCGATCACCCTTCACCGTTGTCGCTGTTCTGGAGTGAGGTGCGGGAGCTACGCGACCTATTCAAGTTCGAGTTTTTCTATCCAGACACAGAAGTGTTTAAGGAGGACATCGACGCAGAGCTGTGCCTTGAGGCGCATGAATGGCAATCTATCCTGATCGATAGGGCAGATAACGCGCGACTAATCTTGAACCGCATGTCTCCCAAACTGGGTCACGTGACCTTCTCCATATTTGCCGAGGCGTACAGCGTTGGGGCCGACCTAATGGCGCGCCATCCCGAGAGCAATATGATTGATGAGGACACTTTTATTGAACGATGCATGAGCTATGGCAAGCAGGCATACTTGCAACGGCGTGTCAGTAGCGAGGCCTCGATTGGAAAATTGCTCTATGCCAACGCTTGGAAAATGTTGATGAGCCGCGGACTCATCGATCACGCCGAGGGTCGCTCGCGTCAAGCAGAAGCGTTGAATCAGCTGATCAGACGGCTTGAGGTCATTCGCGCTATGAACATCGCCGATCGCGGCGCCAATACATTAAGAGACGTTGCGCGTGGAACGATCTAAAGTAGCGATCCTGGGCGGCGGCTCCTGGGGTACCACCACTGCCTCCGTGATCAGCCGCCAATGCGACACCCTGTTGTGGGCGCGAAACAGCCAGATTGTTGCCGAGATCAACGAACAACACACCAACCAGCGATACCTAGACAGCGCAACACTCAACCCCAAGCTCTCCGCCACTACTGATATCGGGCACGCAGTTAGGGACGCACAAGTAGTCCTCATCGCTGTACCCAGTAGCCACTTCCGAGAGGTACTCAATAGCGCACTTGCGAATTTACCGAACAGCATTCCGGTTATCAGCTTAAGTAAAGGTCTCGAGAAAGGCAGCCGCATGCGCATGACTGAGATCATTCAGGATGTAGCACCGGGGCGGATCCCGGGCGTGCTCACCGGACCCAACCTCGCAAGAGAAATTGTTGCAGGACAAGCGGCGGCCAGTGTGTTGGCACTGGAGGATTACACCGCGGCACTCTCCCTACAGCCCCTTCTTAACGTAGGGCTATTTCGGGTTTACACCAACGAGGACGTGATCGGCTGCGAGTTGGGCGGCGTGCTCAAAAATATCATCGCAATTGCCGTCGGGATGGGTGACGGACTTGGCGCCGGCGACAACACGCGCGCAGCACTAATCACGCGCGGACTGGCTGAAATGAGCCGGTTGGGCCGGGCGCTGGGTGGCAGCGCGGAGACCTTCGCGGGTTTGGCTGGTATGGGCGATATGATCGCTACCTGCACAAGCCCCCAGAGCCGGAATCGCCATGTCGGTATAGAATTGGCAAAGGGTCGAGCGATCCAGGATATTATCGACAGCATGCACATGGTGGCAGAGGGAGTAAAAAGCGCGCCCACGGTGATCGAGCTGGCCCATGAACACGGCATCGAACTACCTATCAGCGAGGACGTCTATCGGGTGATCACGGGAGAGTCGAATGCACGTGGGGTTTATCGCGGCTTGCTGCGCGTGACTGCGGGTGCAGAGTCAGAGCCCGGCTAATCTCCTCCTCACCCACCAACACAGCAACCAGTATTGTGGAAAATGCCCTAGCCACAAACGCACGAGTTGGCTACGATTTTCTCACGACGGCTTTTAACCGGATTTTCTTGACGAGTCTGACGCTATGATCAACTCACGATCGAGGCACGCACCTCATCAGCTGATTTTATCTGTCCTCCTATCGGTTTTGGCAGGCTGTGCCACGAGCCCGACCGGGCGCACGCAATTCATACTAATTTCACCCGACGCCGCCATTGCCGAGTCGGAAGCCGCCTACCTCGATACGGTCCGCCAGCTTGATGGCGAGGATATGTTAGTAAGTGACCCGCTCACGGTCGCCAGGGTCGCCAGAATTACCGGTCGGTTGGTTTCCATTGCGGTTGCGGACTTCCCAGTAAGCGCAGACTGGAAATGGAGCGTCGCGATTGTGGATGACACCGACACTGTCAATGCTTGGTGCATGGCGGGTGGGCGCATGGCTGTCTACACTGGGCTCTTTGATCAATTACAGCTGACCGACGCCGAGTTCGCTCAAATTATGGGACATGAGATTTCACATGCACTCGCAAATCACACGGCCGAGCGCATGTCTCGCGCGATGGTAACGACAGCGGCCGTTGCCGCAGTAGATGCGGCCTCAGATAGTCGTGCAGCCACGGAGGGGGCCGCCATTATCGCTAATTTGGCATTGACCTTGCCCAACAGTAGAGATGCTGAAAACGAAGCCGATGCAATGGGTATGTTGCTAGCCACCAAAGCAGGCTACGATCCCGAGGCAGCAGTCACACTCTGGCAAAAAATGGGCGACCTAAGCGGCGAGCGTATTGCTGAATTTTTAAGCACGCACCCCGCACCCGAGAACCGACAAGCCACCCTAAACACCATGATTCCGCGCATGCTTCAGGTCAACCCGGATCGCGCCAAAGCACCCATCCACGCAGTCAAAATTGTTCAATAATGGGGGCTTTAATGCCTTACGGTATGGAGAAAGTGCAGATGGTCTTCATACTGACTGAGAATGTCGACAATCACCTGCTCCTGTGACCACCCCATCACATCGTAATCCTGGCCTCCCTCGGCGAGGTGAACCTCTGCCCTGGAGAAACTTGCAGCGCCGCTAACGCCAGCCCCTGCCGATAGTGAAGCGTCTGGCAGCGGGTGATGACGCGCGCGCACCTCGTAGCTGAAATCAGGCTCCTCTCCATGGGAGACCTCCAATCGCATCGATAACGCATCATCCTCGGCAATCACACGAGCCGCCACGCCACGCTGGGCCAAAGCGCCCGCAAAGGATTGCATTGCAGGGCGAACGGTGTTGCGTTGAAACGCTTGCACAGTCAGATCATCGGGATAATCCAGCAATACACGAAGTCGCTCGCGCCAGCCTTCGGTGGCCATCGCTGGTGGAGTATGCTTCAAGTAGGAATCTCGTTTGACGCCATCAGCCGAAATTGCGCGACCAAAGCCCCAGAAGGCGCCAAGCAAAGCTATGGCAAAAGGCAGGGCGCTGGCAATTGTTGCGGTCTGTAACGCCTGTAACCCACCACCAAGGAGTAGCAGCGATGCCGCCAGTGCAATGACAAATGTCCACAGCGTACGCTGCAATACAGGGGTGTTGTCGATACCGTTGGCGCTTAACATGTTAAGAACCATCGCCCCACTATCTGCAGAGGTAACAAAGAAAATTACGATCATCAGCAATGAAATGACGCTGAGTATTTTTGTCGCGGGGAGAAACTCCATGAATCGAAACAAACCGACAGCGGGGTTTTCTTGAACGGCCGTGCCCAATTCAGTCATGCCCTGATTGCCAATCAGTTCAAGTGCGCTCCCTCCCAGCACGCCCATCCACAGACAAATGAATAACGTAGGCACAACTGTCACACCGATCAAAAATTCACGGATTGTTCGGCCCCGGGAAATTCGTGCCACGAAAACCCCCACGAAGGGTGTCCAGCTAATCCACCAACCCCAGTAGAAGATCGTCCAGCTCCCGAACCAGTCGGTTTGGTCATAAACATACATGTCCAGAGTGCGGGGGATTAGCCCCGCCACGTAGGCGCCAAAATTCTGCAACGTGCCAGACAGCAAGAGCGCCGTAGGGCCTGTGAGCAGAATCAGTAGAAGCAACATGACGGCAAGCACAATATTAATCTCTGACAACCGCTTGATGCCCGTGTCGAGGCCCAGAATGACCGACACCGTGGCCAATCCCATCGTGGCGAAAATGAGTGCCACCTGTACCCAGACATCGATAGGCAGACCAAAGAGATAATTAAAGCCAGTGTTGATCTGCAACACGCCCAAACCCAGGCTGACCGAAATTCCGCAGGTCGTGCAGATAACCGCGAATACATCGACGGCAGCGCCCGCTGGACCGTGAATGCGCTCTCCAATCAGAGGATAAAAAGCAGAGCGCAGTGTCAGAGGAAGATCGTGGCGGTATGCAAAGTAAGCCAGAATCATTGCGACGACCGCGTATGTCGCCCACGCATTGAAGCCCCAGTGGAAGTAGCTTATCTGAATGGCCTCAGTCGCAGCAGCGGGGGTTCCGCTGGGTCCGGTGGGTGGCGATAAGTAATGCACAACGGGCTCGGCAATACCATAAAACATCATGCCAATGCCAATACCGGCTGAAAACAGCATTGCGAACCACGATAAGAAGCTATATTCCGGCTCTGAATGATCCGGGCCAAGCTTGATATCGCCATACCTTGAAAAAGCAAGAACGACGACGATCACCGCAATTAGCGACACGATCAACACATAAAACCAGCTAGAAGTGTCCACTATCACTTCCTGAACGCCGGCGAATGGATTGGTACCCGCCTCGGGGATAAGCAACACCATCGCGATAGCGCCGAATAATAGGATCAACGCTGGAAAACACACCGCCGTGTCAATTGAATAGCGACTGGGGTTCATTTCAATCTGTTGGTGCTCAGACATAGCGGGCTCTGGCATAAATGAAGCTCCAGTGTACCCGATACACCCAAATTGCTCAGCGGCCTTCGAACCCTTACTAATCCTTGTTCTGAACAAGTCCGGCGTTTGCAGGCCCGCCCCATAACAGGTAGGGTAGTGTTTTAGTATTTCCAAAAAATAACGATTTCTATTGCCATCTAGAAAAAGGGAGCCAGTATGTCTCACCCCCCACGTTTTCAACGCACACCACTTGCCGCTGCGCTAGGTGTTGCACTCCTACCCTTAGTAGCAAGTCCGGTTCACGCACAACTAGAAGAAGTAGTTGTAACCGCCACCAAACAAGAAGCCAGTTTGCAGGACGTCCCCATTGCAGTATCAGCGCTGACCGAGCAATCACTGAATCAACGCGGGGTCTCGAACTTCTCTGACTACCTAATAGAGTTACCGAATGTATCCGCGGGTGGTGCCGGCCCGGGCCAGAACACCATGTACATTCGTGGTGTAGCCTCGACGACCCCCAACCTGACGACGTCGGGCGTGGCGGGTTTGAGCCCTAACGTGTCACTTTACCTCGATGAACAGCCAATGGCGCAACCAGGCCGTAATTTGGATATTTACATCGCCGACATCAATCGCGTAGAAGTTCTCGCCGGTCCTCAAGGCACACTGTTTGGTGCCAGCTCACAGGCGGGTGTAGTGCGCCTGATAACCAATAAGCCTGACACCTCTGGCTTTTACGGACGTGTGCAGGCGGGTGCCTCCACGATGAGAGACGGCGAGGGCAACTATAATATGAATGTGATGATGAACATCCCGGTTAGCGACAACTTCGCGATCCGGGGTGTGGTCTACACTGATGAGAAGGGCGGCTACATTGACAATGTAGCAGGGACACGCTCAACAGCTGAGAGCGCTCGTTTTCGCTCGCGCGACACAATTCGCTCAAACGGCACAGCAGTTGGTTTCCGGGGTGGATTCCAAGCTGACGAAGGTCTCCCAGGGCGTAACCCTGACATTAGCAACGTTAATTTTATCCTCGCCAATAATGCGGACCTAGTTGAAGTCGACTTCAACGATACTAGTTATACGGGTGGTCGTATTGCGGCTCAGTGGGACGTCAACGATAGCTGGCGAATCAGTGCCGGTGCCATGGCGCAGAAGATTGAAAGTGACGGCACTTTCTACACGGACCCCAACCTCTCCGATGACTATCAGATCCAGCGTTTCGAGCAAGAGTTCGTGGAAGACGAGTACACCAACTTCCACTGGACAATAGAAGGCCGTATCGGCGCTCTAGAAGTCTTATACACCGGTGCGTTTACCGAACGAGAAACCGATCAGCGCACTGACTATTCAGACTACCTATTTATCGGCCAGTACATTCCGTACTACACCTGCGACTACTACGTCTCGTACACTTGGTACGCTCCGGGGGGCGTGCCCACCGGCACTTGCCAGGCGCCGAACCTTTATACGACCAACAAGGTCGACAGTGAATTTACGAGTCACGAGATCCGCTTCAGCACAGATCAGGACGCACGTATCAAGGTCACGGCAGGCGCCTTCTTTAGCGAGATGGAGCTGACAGAGATAGTCGATTTTTCCTATCCGGGTAACAAGTTTGTCAACTCTTGGGGTGGCGGTTACAACGGCACCGGGTTCGGGTTCCCCGACAACTATAACTATCCTTATGATGGCCAGGGTGGCTACAAAGTCGGTAATGGACCCTATCCCAGGGATACGATCTTCAGAAACGATATTTTGAGGACCGACGACAGGACTGGTGTTTTCGGTGAGATCACCTTTGATCTGACCGACAGTTTGTCCATTACCGGCGGTGTGCGCTGGTTTGAGTATGAGGTAGATTTGGCGGGCAGTGCGAACGGCTCTTTCTACAACATGGCAGGAACCGATTACAACAAGTTCGGCACCAACATCAATGACCTCTACGACGGCGATGAATCCATAAGGTGGACCTACTCAGGGTTTTTCCCATATGAGGATAGCCCGGTGTTTAGTCCTGACAATATGCCCGATCCCGCCAACTATAGCGCGTCTGAGTATCAGCGAATAGTCAACAGCATCTATGCACCTGATGTAGCTGAGGACGACGGTGTAATTGGTAAGGTCACTCTTTCTTGGCGACCTAACGACGACCAACTCTGGTACGTCACTTGGTCAGAGGGCTTCAGGACGGGATTGCTGAACCGGCCTGGTGGTGCGTATCAGGCCGAAAATGACTACACGGTGCCCTTTGAGGTAATGTCCGATGAGCTGATCAACATCGAGCTGGGCTGGAAGCTGGATCTGCTAGACAACACCCTGCGCTTCAACGGCTCGGTGTTTAGGCTGGATATCTCAGATTTACAGACCACGATCTTCGACACCAGCATCGTTAACCTGTTCTTCTCTGATAACGCCGCAGACGCTGAAGTGACTGGGCTAGAGGGTGATATCACCTGGGCACCAACATCTAACCTAACCATGGGCGCCTCGTTCTCATTCCTCGATTCCGAGATCACAGAGACGCTGACGCCTTCCAGTGACGTGCAAGAAGGTCTTGACTTAGCATATGCACCCGAGTTCCAAGGCAACATTTGGGCGCGTTACGAGTGGGCGACGGGCAATGGCTGGACAGCTCACTTTATGCCCAGCGTAACCCACTCCGCCAAATCCTATAGTGACATCATTACCATTAACAGGATGGAAGTGCCCAGCTGGACGATGGCTAACGTCACAGCAGGCGTTACTTCGGACAAGTGGATGCTAGAAGTGTTTGTCACCAACCTGACCAATGAGAAAGTCGTGACCGGCGCGAATTATGTGAACGATCGTGAACGTCTAGCGTTGGCTCCACCCACAACATTGGGGATGAGGGTCGCGTTTGACTTCTGATCGCTGACCAGCAGGGTAAGCCTATTGAAAAAGTGCCCCAATCGGGGCACTTTTTTTATCTCTCTGATTTATCAAAGTGACAGACGGAATCATGACCTCTAACGCCAGCCAGACTGACGATGCGCTCACCACGGCCCAAAGGCTAATTCAGGGTGGCGATGTACAGGCAGCTCTCACAGCAATAGAGGCTTTACCCAAAGACGTAAAGCATTCACTTATGGGCACCTACATGAAGGGGGTCTGTCTCAGGCATCTGCGCGACTTCGCAGCGGCGGAACGGGTGCTTCTGGCCTTAGTCGAGCAACACCCATCTTATGGCCGCGGGTTCCAGGAACTGGGCCATTTATACCGTGATGCCAATATGCCCGTGGAAGCACTGAATGCCTACGGTACTGCCTGCCATATAAACCCGGGGCTCAAGGCGAGCTGGGAGGGCCAAAAACATTTGATAGGGGAGGACTCCCCGGAGCGCGCCTCGCAAATCAGTCAGCGACTGGAGTGGCTCGAATCCCTGCCCCCGAACTTGGCAGCAAGCTGGGATCTGTTACACGAGGGCAAACTCCTCAAAGCGGAACGACTCTGCCGCCAGTTCATGCAACAAAATCCGCAGCACATCGACGGCATGCGCATCCTCGCCGAAATCGCAGTCCGCAATGGCGTACTGGAAGATGCGGAATTTCTGCTGGAGAGCGCCGTTACTTTCGAGGCTTCGCATCGGCAAGCACGCATCGATTACGTCCAAGTGTTGAGTAAACGTCAACGCTTTCAAAAGGCCGTCGATGAAGCTAAGGCACTTATGGAGCAAGCGCCCAAAAATCCGCAATTGCAGTCTCTGTATGCGATTCAATGCATGCAACTCGGTGACTACGAGACGGCCTTGGCGTTGTTCGACAAAATTCTAGAACGCGTACCGCACGACCCCGTCACCAACGTGTCAAAAGGACATGCACTTAAAACAGGCGGGCGTTCAGATGACGCGGTAGCCGCCTATCGCGCTGCTTTGGACAGCCAACCATTTTACTGTGACGCCTGGTACTCACTGGCCAACCTGAAGGTTTACCGATTCGACGACGCCGAATTAGCTGCAATGGAGGCGCTGGAAAACAACCCTCATCTTGGTGGGCAGGATCGGGTTTATCTGCAGTTTGCACTGGGGAAGGCCTATGAAGACCGCAAAGATTACGCTCAATCCTTTGTGCACTACGCGAAAGGTAACGCGATCAAAAAGGCGCAATTGCAGTACCTCGCGGCAGGCACGACCAAGGAGTGCGAAGAGCAAATCGCCGCCTGCACGCCCGAGGTCTTTGCGCGAGAAACAGGCTGTAAGGCGCCCGATCCGATCTTTATCCTTGGTCTCCCCCGCGCGGGCTCAACACTTCTTGAGCAGATTTTGTCTTCACACAGCATGATTGACGGCACTCTAGAACTTCCCAATGTCTTATCGATCAGCGGTAAATTGCGGCGTCTGGGCCAACGACAGGGTAATAAGAAATATCCCTTCAATTTGGCAGATCTCTCACCGGAACAGCTGACGACCCTCGGTGAGGAATATATCCGCGACACCCGGATTCATCGCCAAAGCGCTCCTATCTTTATCGACAAGATGCCGAACAACTTCCGTCACATCGGATTGATCAAACTGATGCTCCCCAAAGCAAAGATAATTGATGCCCGCCGAGATCCGATGTCCTGCTGCTTCTCAGGCTTCAAGCAGCTTTTCGCGGAGGGGCAGATGTTCAGTTATGACCTCGAGGACATCGGCCAGTACTACCTAGACTATGTAAGTCTTATGGACCATTGGGACACCGTGCTGCCAGGTTTTGTGCTGAAGGTGCAACATGAGGATGTAGTCGCTGACCTGGAGACCGAAGTCAGGCGGATGCTAGACTTCTGCGGCCTGCCCTTTGAGGAGTCTTGTTTAGAATTTCACAAGACAGAACGCAACGTGCGAACGCCGTCCTCAGAACAGGTCAGGCAGCCCATCTTTTCAACCGCGCTTGAGCAGTGGAAGCATTATGAGCCATGGCTAGGGCCGCTCAAGGCAAAACTCGGCCCAGAGTGGGCGGCTCAAGACTGAGTATCGGTCTCGCCTACTGACTCTTCACCCACTCCAGAATCGACGAGAAGTCGCGGGAGCCGTTGCCGTCTGATTGATGAGCCGAGTAGGCCGCCATCGCATGCTTACCCATCCGGTTATTCAACGCACAGCTTTCGGCTACCTCACAAGCGAGCCCAAGATCCTTAAGCATCAAATCGACCATAAACCCAGGCTGGTAGTTATTACTTGAAGGCACGCCCTCCATCACATCGGGCCAGGGGTTATAGACCTGCAGGGACCAGTTATTGCCGGAGCTGGCCTTCATAATGTCTGACAGCACAGCAGGATCCAGTCCATTAGCCTCGCCCATCGCCAGCGCCTCACACGTACCGATCATATGCACTGCAAGCAACATATTGTTGGCGGCCTTGGCCACCTGACCGGCTCCCGCAGGGCCCGCATGGAAAATCTTTTCAGGACTGCCCATGCCCTCAAGAATCAGTCGCGCCCGCACAAAAGCCTCTGCTGTGCCTCCGCACATGAAGGCGAGGGTGCCCGCAGCAGCAGCCGCGACGCCACCCGATACCGGTGTATCCATGAAGTCGATACCCATGCTTGCGGCCGTCTCTCCAACTTCTCTAGCGGTAGCGGTATCGATTGTGCTGGCATCCAGGATGAGCGTGTCTTTGGATACTTTATACAAGAGGCCCTCGTCACCGAGGAACGTGCTGGCCACATGCTTACCCGCTGGCAGCATACTGATGATGACCTCCGCGTCTTTAGCGGCCTCACCGGCACATGCAGCGACTGATGCGCCCTCTGCCGCGAGCGCTGCACAAGCTGCCTCGACAAGATCAAAAACAGTCAGGTCATGTCCCGCAGCCAACAGATTTTTAGCCATCGGGCCACCCATGTTGCCCAGTCCCAGAAACGCGATGGCAGCCATGTCTTACTCCGGTAGTCCAAGCGCCGGCATACCTGCCGGTGCAGAAAAGAAGGTATCGACGACGTCAGTCGGTACAGATGCAAGGTCCGAATAGGCCCATGCGGGGTTACGATCTTTATCGACCAACAGTGCGCGGACGCCCTCAGCAAACTCGGGGTGGCGCATAATGTTGCATCCTAGGATTAATTCAGACTGAAATACGGCCTCGAGGCTGGCGTCTCGGGTATTTTTCAATTGGCGGAAAATCCACGTCGCGGCAAGTGGGGAGCCGTGAGAGAACCCGTCTCGCGCTTTACCGAGCCAATCATCCTCGCCCTGCCACGCCATAACCCGCGCGAAGATTACTTCCAGATCATCACCAGCCATCCACGCATTGATCGTGTCGATATTTGGCTCAAGCTGAGCAGCCGGCTGCGCTACTGAGGCGCTCATCTGTGACAGCAAGGCTGTCACCACATCGTGATTCGACTCTGCGCTACCTGTCCATGCTGCCGCACACAGAGCCGCCAAAGCATCGACCTTCTGTTCATTACCCAAGAAGTGCGTCCCCAATCCACAGTAGAGCGCATCAGTTGCATTGATGTGTGACGAGGTAAGTGCGAGGAAGCGCCCCACTTGCCCGGGCATGCGATTCAGAAACCAGCTACCCCCGACGTCGGGGAACAGCGCAATCGTGATTTCGGGCATACCAATGCGCGTGCGCTCGCTGACTACGCTATACCGGCACCCCGCCAAAATCCCGAGTCCGCCACCCATGACCACGCCATGACCCCAGCAAATTAGCGGCTTATTGTAGGTATGAAGCAAATAATTCATGCGATACTCGCGAGCAAAAAAGTGCTCGGCGTAATCGCATGGACCACCCGGGTTTTCGATACAGGAGTTGCGCAAAGCCTGTACATCACCCCCTGCGCAAAAAGCTTTCTCACCCCCACCGTCAATCATCACTGCAACAACCGAGTCATCCTGTGCCCACGATTCGAGGCGATCGGTGATGGTGTCGACCATTTCCCGCGTCAGCGAGTTGAGGGTTTTTTCAACATTGAGGGTCAATTGCCCAATAAGGTGTTCACCAGCGGTGTGCTCAGCGACAAGAACACTGTCAATCATCGATTCTTCCACTCAGGCTCGCGCTTCTCCAGGAACGCGTTTGTCCCTTCCTGCTGATCCTCGGTTGAGAAAAGCGCGACGAATTCGTCGCGCTCTGCGGCCAAGCCAGTAGCAATCGCAATATTACGCGCAGAGTGGATAAGCCGCTTACATGCCGCGACGGAGGAGGGCGATTGGTTACCGACCTTGGCAGCCAGGGCGGTAGCCGTCGGCAGTGCCTCGCCAGCGGGCACCACCTCCTCGACCAAGCCAAGAGTTTGCGCCTGCTGTGCACCAATACGCTCCCCGCAGAGAATCATGCGCTTGGCCCAGCCTTCGCCCACCAGTTGACTCAGGCGTTGCGTCCCCCCAGCACAGGGGAGCAAGCCCACGCGCGCCTCAGGCAGTGCCAATGCTGCCTGCTCTTCGGCAATACGGATATCACACGCAAGTGCCACCTCAAGACCGCCGCCCATGGCAAACCCGTTGATGGCGGCAATCGATACGCCGCGGAAGTCAGCCAGTGCCTCGAATGCCTCTCCAAAGGCGTCACTCACAGCGCGCGCCACGTCCGCATCGCCGGAGGCGAACTGATTGAGGTCTGCACCCGCTGAGAAAAACTTTTCTCCCGCACCGGTCAATACCAGTGCGTAGACGTTGAGGTCTGCATTCAGCTTCCCGACGACCTCCTTGAGCGCCGGCAAGCTCTCCCGATCCCACGTATTCGCGGCAGGGTTGTCGATAGTGACAGTAGCGATATTGCCATCGATCGCAACCTTTATCTTTTCAGACGGACTGATGCTCATTGAATGACCTCCAGGGCGCCATCCATCAGTAACTTACGGCCGACAATGACGCGCATAATTTCATTGGTTCCTTCCAGAATTTGATGCACCCGTGTGTCGCGAACGTAGCGCTCCATCGGATACTCCTTGATATAGCCATAACCCCCCAGCAACTGCAGGGCGTCATTACAGATCGTAAAGCCCACATCAGTGGCAAAACGCTTGGCCATGGCGCAATAAGTGGTTGCCTGCGGATCATTGTTGTCCAATTTACTGGCGGCGAGCCGAATCATCTGCCGTGCTGCGACAAGCTCTGTCAGCATGTCGGCAAGCTTAAATTGGGTGTTCTGGAAATCCGCGATAGAGGTATCAAACTGCTTGCGTTCCTGTACATAGGCCGTCGCATCTTGAATCGCGCGCTGGGCCGTACCGACCGAGCAAGTGGCGATATTAATGCGACCGCCGTCCAACCCTTCCATCGCAATCGCGAAACCCTGGCCTTCTTCTCCAAGTCGGTTCGTGACAGCGACGCGCACATTATCAAATGTGATCATGCGCGTGGGCTGGGCATTCCAGCCCATCTTGTGTTCTTTCTTACCGTACTGAACGCCCTCCGCGTCTGCCGGTATTAGCAGGGCCGTAACCCCTTTGGGCCCAGCATCAGCGGTGCGGGTCATTACCACCAGCACGTCAGTCTCGCCCGCGCCGGAGATAAAGACTTTGCTGCCATTCACTACATAGGCATCTCCATCGAGCGTTGCACTAGTGCGCAAGCTGCCCGCGTCAGACCCAGCACCGGGCTCGGTGAGGCAGTAAGACGCCAGCTTTTCGCCCATCACCAGCTCGGGACACCACCTATCTACCACTGCTTGTTGGCAGTACTTGCCAATCATGGCCGTTGCCATGTTGTGAATAGTCAGAAATGCGGCCGTCGTGGTGCATCCCTTGGCAAGCTCTTCAACAATGAGACTGGCGTCCAGACGGCCCATGCCCAGACCACCCGCTGCCTCAGGGGTGTACATACCCATAAAACCCAAGTCACCCGCGGCTTTCAAGGCCTCTTTGGCAAAAACAGACTCTGCATCCCAATTCGCTGCATTGGGCGCCAGCTCATTGTCAGAGAAAGCCTTGGCGCTAGCAATATAAGCCTGCTGGTCATCGTTCAGTTCAAAATTCACTTCGGGTGCTCCAACCGCTCGGGACTATCGACACTGTGCGTCACGAGGCGAAAAGGCCGCGCTTCGCGGGGGACACAGTATAAACTTATTATGGCTCAACCCAACGTTTCGATACACAAGTGAAATCGATTGTAGGCCGCATCAATACTTAGTTTTGCGGATGAGTTGACTGGCGTGAGCCGGCCGGGCGGTTTACCCTAAGCCCTCGGTATTTTTGTTGATTGGGGGACGGATCGTCATGTCGCAAGATCAAAGTGACGCCAAAAACTTTATCGCGGGCTTAGTCTCGCGATCACGTGACGCGCAGAGACAAATCGAGCATTATTCGCAGGAACAGGTCGATGCGTTGATCCGGGCCATGGTGTGGTCCGTTGCACGGCCCGGTATGGCGGAGGAAATCGCACAATTCACCGTTGACGAAACCCAGCTCGGTAACTACGACGGTAAATTCCTGAAGATCCAGCGCAAAACCCGCGCGACACTCCTCGACATCATCCATGACAAGTCCGTGGGCGTGATTGAAGAATATCCCGAGCGCAACATCCGCGTCCTTGCCAAGCCGCTGGGCGTGATTGGCGCATTGGCGCCCTCGACAAACCCGGAGGCGACCCCGGTTATCAAAGGCATTCACGCCGTCAAGGGCAGGAATTCGATCATCGTTGCACCCCACCCCCGGGCTAAGCTGACGAACAAGAAAATCTGTGACCTGATGCGCGCCGCACTTAAAAAAATGGGAGCACCTGAAGACCTAGTTATCGGCATCGAAACGCCTAGTCTTGAAACCACCAATGAGCTGATGCGCCAGTGCGATCTGGTATTGGCCACCGGCGGCGGTGCCATGGTGCATGCTGCCTACTCCAGCGGCTCGCCCGCGCTGGGCGTCGGTGTTGGTAACGCAGTCATCACTGTGGATGACACGGCTGATCTCGACGCCGCAGCAGAGAAAATTCGTATTTCAAAGACCCTCGATCTGGCAGCATCCTGCTCATCGGATAACTCGGTGGTGCTACTCGACGGCATCTATGAGCCTATGCTGGAAAAGCTTAAATCGCAGGGCGGCTATCTCTGTAACGAAGAAGAAAAAACCGCGCTTCGCAACACACTCTGGGATGAGAAGCTGCATCTGAATACCGCCGTAGTGGCACAACCCCCGGGAAAGATCGCCCAAATGGCGGGGCTATCGATCCCCGAGGAGACAAAATTCTTTATCGTGCCGGAAGACGGCTGGGGTCCTGAGCACCCCTTCTCCGGTGAGAAACTGTCAGTCATCATGGCACTCTACAGCGCGCGCGATATCGATCACGCCATCGAGCTCACGCAGAACATTCAGGCCTACCAAGGCCAAGGCCACAGCTGCGGTATCTACTCAAGCAGTGAAGAGAACATCATGAAGCTGGCTGAGAACACCTACACCTCTCGCGTCATGGTTAACCAGCCGCAGGCGGCCTCTAACAGCGGTAACGTGTGGAACGGTATGCGCCAGACGTTCTCTCTGGGATGCGGTTCCTGGGGCGGTAACGGCACTAACAACAATATTTCCTGGCGCGACCTCATCAACGAAACCTGGGTATCAATGCCTCTGGCTAAAGATAAAGTGATCCCCTCGGACGAAGAGCTGTTTGGTGACGTGATAAACCATCTGAGCTAGCGCTGGACCATACCAGGTTAGGGACCGCAGATAGCAGATTCGGAGCTCTCCGACCTCATGGATCCAGAGGTCCAGCAGTGCCCCTGCACACGCTATAAAATCTTCGGCATCCCTCAGGAAATCATCAGTGGGTCTCTAGTGCTCACCCGCCGCTATGATCGCTTCTAATTGGTAACGGATCGCTCTGAGCCGGTCTTCTAATTCAGTCTTTTTGAGCGTAATTTGCTGTCACAACGCGCAAGGTGGTCACCTCGCCGATAGCATCGTCAGGGTATCGTTTCTGCAAGCGAATATTGCGCTGAAAAATCCCTCAGGCTGGCTGTTAGTACCAGCAGGTCGCCTCACTTCGGTACCGCAATAACAGAGAGATAAGTAGTGGGTAATCAGCCGACCTCAGGAACAAGTGGTCAGGTTGAGAGCACCCCTCTAGAATGACTCAAGCACTCGCATGACATGAGAAGAGGAACACATGAGTCGCATCAGCTTTGTACCGACCTCCGAGTGGAGTGAAGAGCTCCGGACACTTGTCGACGTCGATAGTGCGACTGATCTAGAACTGGGCATTACTCGGATGCTCGCCCACTCACCGCAACTCGCGATGGGGTTACTCGGCTTTGGCGGCGCCATTGCAACCAAAAGAACACTCCCTGAGCGCCTCATCGAGCTTTTACGACTGCGCGTGGCATTTCACAACCAATGCCGGAGCTGCATGGCGATCCGTTACCGCGCCGCTAGTGAAGACGTTTCTGAGACCGATGTCTGTAATCTGGAGAAGCCTCAGGGAGCCAACTCACTGGATGACCGGGAAAGGTTTGCTGTTGAGCTTGGCGATCGTTTTGCCTGTGATCATTTATCCATCGACAGTGCATTTTTTGAGGACCTCAAAACGCTCTTTTCGGAAGCCGAAGTTATGGAGCTACTGATGCATTGCGCGCTCTATGTCGGGGTCGGTCGTCTGGCTGCAGTACTCGACATGACAGAGGATCTCCCCGAAGGTTTCAATTTACCCTTTGGCCACGGCAATCACGTCACGCCAACATCAGGTGAACCTGTGGTGGTGAGGTAAGCAAGGTGATGACGGCTTTCTCAGGGTATCAGCGTATCGCCAACGAACACCCCTCTGATCTCCGAGCTAGGGCGCGTGACGATCTTCGGGCCAAGCTGACACTATTCACCCTGCTTGCCACACTGCTGATCGCGTCTCGCGCTTTAACAGCGCCTTATGAAGGGTGGTCACTACCCGGCGCAAATGAGGGAGGAGGGCATTTCAGTCACGCGGCACAAATTACCCCGGACAACGTCACTGATCTCGAGGTTGCGTGGACGCATCGGTCAGGTGACTTCAGAAAGGGCGAGAACTTCATAGATGGATTAAGCGGCGAGGCGCCACTGCAATCGTCTTGGCAAGCAACGCCCGTCCTTATTGAAGACCATTTGTATCTCTGCACGCCCTTTAACCGGATCCTCGCCATCCATGCTGAGACAGGCGCAGAGCGTTGGTCTTATGCTCCCGACATCGATCTGGAGAGCTTTCCCATGCCGCGCTGCCGAGGCGTGACCCAGTGGACTGACAAGCGCCTCCCACCGACGGAGCCCTGCCATCGTGTAGTCATTGCACCGCTCATGGATGCGCGGGTGGTTGGCCTCGATGCGATCACCGGTCAGACCTGCTCGTTCGGTGATGCGGTGGAGCTCGATCTCAGCAAAGGGCTCGGCCCTTATGAGGCCGGGTTTTACATGCTCAATACCCCACCAGCGATTACTGACAACACCCTCATCACCGGGGGGTCGGTGGCCGATAACATCACCACCGCGGTCCCTAGCGGCGTGGTGCGGGCCTACGACTTGAATACCGGCGCTCTATTGTGGGCGTGGGAACCTGTTGTAGCCGTTGAAGCCTCAACCCCTGTCGCGGCTGAAAGCGGCAGCGATAGCTCCCCGACCACCAACAGTGCCTCGGGACAGCGCTATCAGCAGGGCACAACTAATTCGTGGTCCTACCTGTCGGTCGACCCGGAATTGGGTCTAGTTTATGTTCCCACCGGCAATACGTCACCGGATTATTACGGGGGACACCGCGGCAACCTCGATTACTACTCGAGCTCGGTGGTCGCCTTGTCGATCGCCACAGGGGAAGTAGTGTGGCACTTCCAGACTGTTCATCACGACATCTGGGATTTCGATGTGCCGTCTCAACCAACGCTTTTCGAGACACAGATTGATGGCCGCGAAGTCAAAGGTTTAGCCCAGACCACTAAGCAGGGCTATGTCTTCCTGCTTGACCGGGAGACTGGAGAGCCACTGTTCCCGGTCGAAGAAATACCGGTGCCACAGGGCGCAGTTCCCGGTGACTACACGGCATCCACGCAGCCAATTCCTTCAAAGCCCCGTTCGTTACTGGACTTGCCTGGCGAGAGGGACCCGATCTGGGGCCTGCTCCCATGGGATAAATGGGCGTGCCGAGGTACGCTAACCAACTTACGGTACGAGGGCCCATTCACACCACCAGCCCTTGAGGGTGCGCTGCACATGCCAAGCGCATTCGGCGGGCAGAACTGGGGGGGGCCTGCGATCGATCCTGTTCGCCAAAAGTTAGTCGTCAACACACTGCATATGGGGACAGTCGTGCAGCTAATTCCGCGTGACCAGTGCGAGGGCGAGGGCCCGAAACCTGTAGCCGACGGTCCTTTCTTACTAGAGCCCTCCGAGGGCACTCCCTACTGTAACCGGCGTTGGTTAGGATTCGTGTCGCCCATGGGTGTCCCCTGCACACCGCCACCATGGGGCACCCTAGCCGGCATTGACTTGCAAACAGGTAATGTCGACTGGCAGGTGCCGCTGGGGACCACTCGAGACATGGCGCCCTGGCCGTTTTGGTACATTCAGGGGTCACCCAATTTAGGCGGCCCCGTTAGCACAGCGAGTGGCCTCACCTTTATTGGAGCAACCACCGACCACTTTCTGCGCGCGTTCGATACCAATACGGGGAAAGAGCTTTGGAAAGGTCGACTTCCCACTTCAGGTCACGGCCTGCCGATTACCTATCAGCTTACCGAGACTGGCAAGCAATACGTCGTGATTGCCGCGGGCGGCCACGCCGCGATGGGCACACCACCCGGCGACTACCTCATTGCGTTTGCACTGCCAGAATAGTCAATCCAGGCTCAATCACGGAGACAAAACCATGTACGCACCGATGGCTCTGACGCCCGCTGGCGACATTCTCGCCAACATCAATGAGATGCAATGGCTGGACGTCGGCGGCGGCACCTACTTCAAGGTATTAAGACTCTGTGAGAAAACGGGCCAGTGGGTGCTCTACGTCCGAATGGAACCCGGGGCGCGTTTTCAACCTCATCGCCACGAGGGCTGGGGACAATTTTTTATCACCAAGGGTGAGCTAATTTATGACGTCGGCTCTGCCCAGACGGGAACCTATGGCTTCGAACCGATCTTTGCAGTGCACCACGAAGCCGGGTGTGAAGTCGAAACCGAGATGCTTTTTATGGGTGAGGGCGCGGTCACATACTTTACGCCCGATGGTGGTATCGATTACGTCATGAACGTTCAGACCCTCAAATCCGTTGCCGAGGGTAGAAAGCAACTAGATGTGAGCCCCGCTTAAGCCGCTGTTCTATCAGGACGCCGCTTCTAGCTCCGATCGAATCGTCGCGAGGAAACTCGCCGCCTGAGCACCGTTCACAACACGATGATCGCTGCCCAACGTCAGGTTCATCATTGAACGGGCGACGACTTCATCAGCCTCGTTGAATACTGGTAGCCGACGCGCTGTACCCACTGACAACACCATAATCTGAGGTGGTGTGACCATTGCGGTAAACGACGACACACCGTACATACCGAGGTTGCTGACGGTAATCGCGGCAGGACTTTGATCCGCCGCTGCCAGCTGTCCTGAGCGCGCGCGCTGAATAACGTCTCTGGACTCACGAGACAACTCATCGACGCTGGCACCAACCGGTGTGCGGACAACCGGCGCCAGAACAATATTCTCATCGGTAGCAACCGCTATGCCCACGGCGTGCCCCTCCAGCGCCGTCAGGCGTTCGCCATCGAAGGTCTGATTCAGCTCGGGGTGCGCCAGCAGTGCTCGCTGAACCGCTGCGATGATGGCGTCATTTAGCGATCCGTCACCGGACATAGCTGAAAGCGCCGCACCAGCGTCAACATCGAGCGTCACGTGATAAAGCGGCAAGCTGGACTGTGCCTGAGACAGTTTGCGCGCCACTGTAGATTGATAAGAGGAAAGCGGCTGGCCACCACCATTCTCGCTTCCACTCTGCTCAATAGCACGATCGACATCTGCCTTAACGATCCGACCATAGGGACCCGTAGGCGTCACATTTGCCCAATCAACGCCAGCCTGCATCAATTTACGTCGCAAAGCGGGTGCAATCCGCACCGATGCCGCCTCGTCAGTCGCAACGGCGGCGCCCGTCGTACACTGAGCCGGCTCACTCGCACCGGCATCGCTATGATGAGCAGCGACAAAAGCCTCAACCACCTCTTCTGAGACTACGTCAGCCGCTATCACGCCGATTAATTGACCTACGGGCAGCTCATCGCCCACCCCAGCGAGAATCTTGACCAACTTGCCGGCGGTTCGGGCCTCAAAGCTGTTCACGATCTTGTCGGTTTCGATATCAACGATTTCTTCACCGGCAGTGACGGTATCACCAACGGACTTGTGCCAGGCAACGATGGTGCCGTGGGTCATTTCAATACCCCACTTAGGGATCGTGACAGCGTCGAGCACACTACTCATTGATGAACCCTTGCGCCAACTCTGAGGCTGGCGGAACGGCAAATACCATAAGTGCGTTTCCTGGCATGCGCGCGCCAAACTGATAACCCGAATTCACCAGCACGTGCCCTTTGTACAGGACAGGTCCGTCGGACTCGATAGAGCCACCCAATGCCGTATCACCAGATACCGAATCAAAATCACCAAAGGTGTCGAATGACCACAAGATCTCTCCAGAGAGGCTGTCATAAACTTTGAGATTGCCGTCCAAAGTGCCGGCAAACACCAGCTGGTCTGTGCTGGTAATTGCAGCCGACATCCCACGATCGCAGACAGGAACTACCGACTTGCCCTCGCAATCAGCGACGCTTGGTGTATACCAACGTTTAGTCCCTGAAGTCGGATCCAGAGCATGGATTCCAGGGAACACGGGGCCAGAGAAACGACCTGTAATAGTTGTATCTGCGATCGGCACAAACAGCAAATCACTATTCACAGACATGCCCCAATGGACGCCACCAAGGAAACCACCACGACCAACTTTGTTGTGCCACACAATAGCGCCGCCCTTATCGGGGTCAATCGCATAGACATCTCCACTCTTCTGTCCTACCAGTAGGTAATCGCGCTCCTGGCTGGACCACAGCACTATCGAAGCACCGATATCCAGATCAGGACCGTCCTCCTCCGGACAGTTGGCCGCCTCACCGATAAAGCACGCCATATTCCAGGCATCGCCGCCAAGCAGCTGTTTTGCCCACTGACGCTCGCCCGTGGCCAAAGAAAAAGCCAACACTGCGTCACTAGTATCTGCTGCAGGTGAGGTGTAAGCCTCCCCAGTACCGATATATAGCACGCCGCGCTCGGCATCGATGGTCGGGCTGTTCCATACCGGCGCACCTGCTGGCCCTTTTCGTGCCGCACCAAAGGGGTTCTTCTCACCCGTTTCCAACGCGGGCTCGTCAATAACATGGGCGTGCCAATTAACTTCACCCGTTGCCGCGTCCACGGAAACCACTCCTCCACGGAACGTGCAACAGGCGTAGCCCGGATCTGCCGCAGTTGCCCACTCTGACGAGGAGATAGGCACATAAAGGCTCCCGTCGTGGAGCTTAGGAGATCCCGTTATCGTGGCATCAGGATGATCACCAACCGAAGAGCTCCATATTAAAGAGCCGTCGCCCGCATCGATGGCATGGACTGTGGCACTAAAATCACCCATGTAGACCACCGGGTCGTCGCGGCCCGTCACCCGACCTAACGACAGACTACTGCGGACCTCGGCACCGGCCGAGTAGGTCCAATGCGCGCACCCCGACTCGAGGTCGAGCGCATAAATTTCACCTGACTGCGACCCAACAAAGATCACACCGTCATGTACCACGGGTTGTGAACGTGCCCGCAGGGCACCCGGATAGGCAAACACCCACTTGAGCGCGAGCTGATCAACATTGTTACGGTTTAGCCCTGCGACGGCGCCATCACTATACCGGTGGTTTTCGGCATTGCCTCCCCAGCCTTGCATGGCTGCTGCGTCGCTTTTGGCGAGCGCGCTCATTGGGCCAGTGCACATCAGAATCGGTTTCGGTGACGCCATCGCTTCTCCAGCCAGAAACCCCGCCAGTACCTCGCGCTCGGCAGAGGACAATGCTGATGCCTGCGCGCGCATTACCCCGTTGTTCATAGCATTTAATATGGTCTCAGCACCGATGGTCGCAAAAGTGATCATGTGCGGCGCACGAGGAACCTGCCCGTCGTGACAGGCAGCGCAGTTTTCTTGATACAGCGACATACCATCCGCCTCCGACATCATCTCGTCGGCGGACATTCCCGTACTTGAAGATGCCGCATAACCTAACCGCGTGAGTATCGTTACGGCCATAATCAGGCCGATCCGGCAAAACAGATCTCTCAGCGTAGTCATCCCTTCGTCACTTCTCCCATTGCTATCAATAGCTCAGCGTCTCCTCTACTGCCGCCATGACCCGTTCTACGCTAGGCACATAGTCAGCCTCGAGGCAGGGCGTAGCCGGCACAGGCGTGTGGGGTGAGGTTACTCGCTTTACCGGCGCGTCAAGTGTATCGAAACCGCGCTCCGCTACTAATCCCGCTATCTCCGAGGCCATACTGCAGTAAGGATTCGATTCATCAACGACCACCAAACGCCCGGTTTTGGCGAGGCTTTCAAGCACTGAGGCTTCGTCCAGTGGTGAAAGTGTCCGAAGATCAATGACCTCGGCGCTGATTCCTTTCTGCGCCAACTTCGCGGCTGCTTCCCCAGCAATAACAGCGGTGCGGGACATGCCGACGATCGTGATATCCGAGCCTTCGGCCGAGATGGAAGCTTGGCCAAAGGGCAACACATACTCACCGTCTGGCACCTCGCACTCATCCATGTAGAGCGCCTTGTGCTCGCAAAAGATGACGGGATCATCGTCGCGGATTGCGGTCGTGAGCAGCCCCTTAGCGTCGGCCGCGTTAGCCGGCGTCACCACCTTGATACCCGGTATAGCAGCCAGCAGCGGGTAAAGTATCTGCGAATGTTGTGGGCCTGTGCCAGTACCAGCACCAATCATGGTGCGAATCACCACCGGTGTGCGAGCCTGGCCACCGAACATGTAGCGGAACTTGGCGATTTGGTTGAGAATTTGATCGAGGCACACGCCCAAAAAATCGACAAACATCAGTTCGGCAACTGGGCGCAGACCAGTTAGGGCGGCGCCACCCGCAGCACCGACAATAGCGGATTCAGTAATGGGCGTGTCGATAACTCGGTGCAACCCGAATTTGGCCGGTAATCCGTCCGTAATGCCATAGACACCCCCTTGGTCACTGGCGACGTCCTCACCGAGCACAATGACGCGCTCATCACGCTCCATTTCCTGATGGAGGGTCAGGTTGATCGCTTCACGTATAGTCATTTTCATTAACGCAGCCTCCCCTCGTAATGGATATACACATCGGTATAAAGCTTGTCGGGGGTTGGGTCTGCGGCGGCATAAGTCACCTCGAAGCCCCGATCGATCTCTGCCATTATAGCGACGTCGATGTCTGCGATCTTTTCAGCTGTGAGCGCTGCTGCGCGGGGATCTGCGAGGAACCTCGGTATCGGGTCACTCACAGCGCGCTCCTGCGCCAGCTCTTCCTGATCCCGGTAAGCCTGAGCATCTCCCTCGAAGTGGCCATAATAACGGTTACAGACTGCCTCAATCGCCGTCGGTCCGCCGCCATCGCGCCCGCGTGCTATCGCTTGCTGGCAGGCGTCATACATCGCAAAGAAATCACTGCCGTCGATTACTTCAGATGGCATACCAAAGGCACCGGCACGCTCTGCAATCCGGCCATCGGGCTTTGGACTCCTGGTGAATTCGGCGTAACGATTATTTTCGTACATGAAGATCATCGGCAGCTGGAGGACCACCGCCAAATTCAAAGATTCGGCAACGGTGCCCTGATCCGAAGCGCCATCACCAATGAATGCCATCGAAACTGCACCGTTACCGAGTGTCTTGGCGGTCAGTGCCGCACCCGCAGCGATTGGTGGACCACCCCCGACTATAGCGTTGGCGCCTAACATGCCCTTCGACATGTCAGCGATATGCATCGAGCCACCCTTGCCGTTACAGAGCCCATCCTCCTTACAAGCGAGTTCTAGCAGCATCGCCTCGATTTCACAGCCCTTAGCAATGCAATGACCATGGCCACGATGCGTGCTGGCGATGTAATCCTCATTGGTCATATCCAAGCAAGCCGCGACGGCAATCGCCTCCTGATTGCGATAGATGTGAATAAAGCCCGGTAACTTGCCCTGTTGATACTCAGAGCGCATGCGCTCTTCAAATTCACGAATAGTTTTCATCAGCCGATAAGCATCAACCAACTTCTCTGGTGACATGTCCATGAACCCCCTCCAGTGATTCAAAAACCCCACAAGCAAAGGGCCCCAGAGGGGCCCTAAGCAGATTACTACTGATTAATTGCGGTCCCTAGAGACCTCTAGAGCTAGAAGTTGAAACCGACCCTAACCCCGATTTCTCTCGGAGGTCCGTACCCAGCCCACGTCCATAAATTAGAGACGGGCTGCGCGGAATTTCTCCACGTCTCGTCAGTTAGATTTTTACCATAAGCAGTTACTTCAAAGCGCTCATTTGGATCAACGTACTTCACGTAACCGTCAACGAGGGTCCTCTCCTCGCTCGACGTATTTTGCTTTTGTCTGATGATTGGGTCCCCATTAGAATCGGCGCCCTGATAATTTGCTGGGAAAGAGGCGGTTGCAAATTCATCCTGATAATGTGCGCTCAGATTGAAAATTAGGGTAGCACCACTCGCTAGAGGCAAATCGTATGTGGCGCCGATACCCATAGTAAGCTCAGGCGAGAACGGGACATCCATTGAGGTAAGGTCGACTCTCTGTGGCGGACCTGATAACCCCAGCGTTGCCATATCTTGTGACGGAGCATATTCATCGTACTCGTGATCCATCGTCCCCAAATTAAAGTCAATCCGGAGGTTATCTGTAGGGAGGTAAATCAACTCAACCTCTATGCCTCTATTACTGCTCTCTCCTTCGTTAACCGATACCGTCTCTTGGAAGTCATTCCCAGACGCATCTTTCACAACCAGAACCGCATCCCGCTGCAAAGACTCATAAGTAACGTCATACAGAGCCAAATTCAACCGCATTCTCCCATCCATGAGATCCGCTTTGAGCCCAACTTCGAAACTGTCATTCTCCTCACTGTTGAATGGCTGACAACCGCCGTACATGCCACAGGTCTCCGCGAACCCTCCTGCGACAAAGCCAGTTGCAAAACTCCCATAGACCATAATGTTGTCACGAAAATCATGATCAACCACGATGCGGTAGGTGTTTGCAGAGAACTCAGCGCTTCTTCTGGCATTCAACGCGAACGCTGACTCTGGAAGTGGATTGGTGAACGGCCCAGTGACTTGAGAGAGATCAAACAAGAAGTTGCTCAGGGGATTTCCTCCAGCACCACCGATGTCTAATCTGTGGAATTCCTTCTCATCGCGAGTGTGACGATAACCAAGGGACAACCGCGTAGACTCGGTTAGTTCGTAGGTTCCATCGATGTAGAAAGCGTAACTCTCTCTCTCCTGATCAGTTGCTTGGATTTGTAGAATGTCGTCGAAAATTGCGGCCGCACTTGCCAAGGGTAAAAATCCAAATCGGCCGAAAACATTAAAGTCCACATCATCAGTGTAATAAGCAGCACCCACCACATAGTTCAGCGGACCATCAAGGTCAGACGACAATCTTAATTCTTGCTGAAATGTCTCTCGAACGGAATTCCGAGCTGCATCGTAAAGTGACGTATAGGCCTCGCCGGTGTAAGTGCTGTTCAGTATCTCCTCTTGTTCCCGGTAACCCGTTATCGACTTAATCGTGTAGTTGTCCAGGGAAAAGGTCTGGGTAAGGTAGTACCCATCAGCATCAACGTTGTGACCGTCTGCAAGGTTAACCCCCGGAACGTTCAAGTATGACTGGCCGGTCGAGAATGGGTCGCCATCACCAATGCCCGGAAAACCCATCAGAGGCCAGAGAAATCCTTCTCCCTCGGGCGTTACATTTGCAGCAGCAGGAGTCTCCGAATCATCTCGCAAGATTTCTAAGGTAAAATCCGCCATATAAAAGTCGTTCGGCTGATAACGAAGTTTTATCTTCGCAGCGGTGACCTCTTTACCGCCTATCTCGGAGCCATCCCCAGTGAAGGGGAAGTCAGACACAACTGATTCAAATGGCACCCCATCTGGAGAACAAGCCAAGCACGTAACAGTTCCACCAGGGGGTTTATCATTCGTGTAAAACCCCTGCGAGTAATCATGGATGGCTGCGATGCGCATCGCCAGCGTCTCGCCCAATGGGATGTTTAACTCTAGCGTCGTCTTAGTGACATCAGAGTCGTTTGAGGCGAATTGCCCATAGGACGCTTGAACCTTACCAAAGAACTCTCCAAGCACAGGTTTCTTTGTTGTGATACTGACGGCACCACCTGTGGTGTTCTTGCCGAAGAGGGTGCCCTGAGGGCCTCTGAAGATTTCGACCTGCTCGATGTCGAACATTTCAGCCCACTGTGATTGCACGTGATTGATAGCGAAGTCATCTATGGCGAAGCCTACAGACGGGTCTTTGGTTACCAAAATGGACATGAATCCTGTGCCACGGATCCCTCCACCAACAGCATTAAAACCATGCTGCTTAGAGAACGTCACGTTGGGAGCTAGTTGCGTAAGTGCCGTTATGTCTGTGGAAAAACTCATTTCCATCTGATTAGCCGTGACCGTAGACACAGCTGCGCCCAGGTCTTGCTGCATAACGTCTCGTTTCATACCTGTGACGATTACCTCTTCGATAGCGAGCCGCGATACCTCATCAGTTTCTTGTGCACTGGCCTGCAAAGCTCCAAAAGCTATGCTTATCGAGACAGTGCCCAAGAGGGCGCAGGCCGGCAATGATCTGAATTTAACTCTCATGACATTCTTCCTGGATAGTTAGATTTATTTTGGTGCTTCACCGGAGAAATTGGCGTGAATGCACTTGCTTAACGTCAGCAAGTTTCACCATACTGTCAATGTAGCGTTCGTTCAAGGATGAACGTGTGGCACCGGCTAGAGTATTTGGCTGAAATTGACAGGAGTTTTCTCATGACCAACGACGTAAGTAGTCACAAAAACCAGGCGAGTTGGCTAAAAAGCCTACTAGCGGCCTCCGTTTTACCTGCGCTTGCCGCCATCAGTCCCAGCGCGCATGCGCAAACCCTGTCCGGGGGTAAGCTTGAAGAGGTACTGGTGACGGCTACCCGTCGAGCCGAAACTGATATTCAAACGACGCCAATAGCCGTCACGGCGATTACTGGAAACGATGTGGATCGGCTGATTCCGGTGGACCTTGGCGACGTCCTGTCAGTCGCACCTAACGTAGTCAATGGTAAGCAACCGGGATTTAATTCAGCGAACTTTGCTATCCGTGGCGTTGGGCAGAACGGAATCATCCTTTATTTCGAGAACCAAGTTGGCGTGATTGTCGACGACATGGTCATCCCGCATATTCAAACCGCAAATGTGGATATGTTGGATATCAGCAGTGTTGAAATTTTGCGCGGACCGCAGGGCACACTGTTCGGGAAAAATACAACAGGTGGCGTAGTCAACGTAAAGACTAACCGACCGGAACTTGGCGCTAACTCACTTGGTGTTCGAGGGCAAATCGCGGAGTACGGCCGCACCGAGGGACGTGCCGTGATCAATCTGGCGCTTGGTGACGCCGCCGCCTTCCGCGCGGCGATTTTAAAATCGGACTCCGACGGTTACTATGAAAATGGGGCCTCCTATGGGCCCGTGGCAGATTTCGGAGTTGGATTTCCGCTGGTGGGCGCTACCGGCAGTGGAGACGGTGGCGATATAGGCGCTACTGACATTTTTTCTGGGCGTTTTAAATTTCGCTGGCAACCAACCGATCAACTCGACATAAATCTGGCATATGAAATTGTTCGGGATCGCGGCGACCAACCCCCCTCTGTAAATGAGACACCGGAGGGAGGCTACCTCTGGAATCTTCTTGGATTTACAAGCGACGCTGGCGGTGATCGTGTAAAGGTGGCTGGCGCCACTAACCGGAACGATCGGCTACTGCAGATGGGAAGTCGCGGCCATGAAATTGACGTCGACGGTGTCTATTTAAATATAGATTGGGAAATTAATAGTTCATACAAGTTGAGTGTTTTTGGAGGACGCAGAGAGACAGATTCATGGTTGGCTAATACCTACACTGGTGAAGTCGGACCAGTATCTCTTTTCGACGCCACGCGCCAGGATGAGAGAGAAACAACTCAACTCGAGATGCGCCTTGCCTCTGATCTCGACGGCTCGTTTAATTTTGTGGCTGGCGCTTTTTATCAAGAGGATGAAACGCTGTTTGCGGTGTCGCAGGTGCTTGGGTTTGTGGACATGACCATTCCTTCTGCTGCTCTATTTGGTGACCCGCAGTTTTTTAATAACAATCCCCAAGTACTGTCAAACGGGCAAGACGCTGAGGCACTAGCACTTTATCTTGACGGCACTCTGGAGCTAAGTGAGTCTTGGACACTTGGCGCAGGTATCCGGTACACCGATGAAGAGAAAAAGTGGACTGGCAGAAACCAAGTTTTCATTCAAGCGCTTGATGGGGGTTTTGATCCTAATCTGAATTGGCAGACCCTAGGAGAGCCATTGGATGCGTCTGATTTTGCTCGATACCCTACAGGCGTGGTCCGTGACGAAGAATCTTGGTCAGAACCAACATGGCGAGTGACGCTTGATTACACGCCAAGCAATGATCTCTATTTCTATGGGACCTATTCACGGGGTTTTAAGAGTGGAGGGTATAACGACCAAACGGGCACTGGCGGTAACCCCATAGAACCACTGCAAGCTCGCCCGACTGACCCTGAGACCGCCGACTCCTTTGAAGTGGGCATGCGGTCAGAGTGGCTTGAAGAACAACTCCGCTTGAATCTAACCGGTTTCTACGTGACCTATGACGACTCTCAGCAGCAACTCCTCGCTGAAATTGAGGCGGATCGCGACGGTGACGGTATCAACGAAAGTACATTCCAAGAAACACGCTTTTTCAATGCCGCTGAAATTGAGGTCTATGGATTTGAAGCGGAGACTGTATGGCAGGTTACTGACCGTTTCCGCGTGCAAGGTAGCCTTGGATGGATGGAATCCGAGTTTAAGGAGTTCCAAGCGGACACCAATTTCGACGGTAATATCGACACATCCCTGGACGGCAATCCAGTCGCCAGGGCGCCTGAGCTGACCTACAACCTAGATTTAATATTTGATCAAAATCTTGCTAGTGGAACTTTGGGATGGAATCTGAACGTAAATTATGTTGATGAGGCAACTTATGCCTACACCTCAGTACCAAGCACTCCAGACGGTATTACCGACGAGCGGACTTTGGTCAATGCAGCCGTAACCTATCGTCCCGATGGCGGATCTTGGTGGGTTAGGGCTTTCGGCAAAAACCTCACAGACGAGGAATACCGTCTTGGGGAGCTCCCAGTTGCAAACCTTTGGGTGATGTCATTCTACGGCCAGCCGGTCACCTTCGGTATTGAAGGGGGAATCGACTTCGCTTGGTAGTTACTGTCAGTTTTTCGGAAACGATTGCAAGCGAAGGCTCTACTTAGAGTATGGAAGCTTCCTCTTAGGCCCCAATTTGGGGCCTTTTTTGTTACTGGCTGCTCTCCTTAACTGCACCCTCGCGGGTGATGTTATACCCAAAGCGCGGAAACCATACTTGCGCTTCAAAACCCGCCAGGGGCGTGACCGCTAATACCACCTGCTCGTGATCTACGGCGAGGAGGCGGCCGTTAGCTCGGCCGCGATCAGCAGAGCCAGCTGAAACTTGCACGCTTTGACCCACCCATTCCTTCAGAGGCTCATCTTGAGGCGTTGAAGGATATGCTCTTGGTTCGGCAGCTTTGAGCGCCTCCCACGCGACCTCAATATCAGCATCAGTACGTTGACCCGTGCCCAGTGACAACAAGCGCTCGTACCACGCCGTCACGCCTGAATATCTCTCAACAATAGGCAATAAATCGGGTAGAGCACTATGGATCATCCAAACCATGCCCCAAACATGAATATCCCAGCTGTCTGCTTGCTCACCACCGAGATAATTTCCGCGAAGCGCTAGCTCTGCCTCCACTGCCCCAAAATAAGCGCGAACCTGACTGCAGCGGTCGGAATCACCGGCTATCAGCTTATCAAACTCAACATCGGGAAAGACACGTTTTCGATCGGCAAGGAAGTCAGCGTCCCACTGACTCTGATAGGCAGCCAGCGCGGAATGCAGAAGTGGCGTGAATAACCGCTCACCCCAGGCGTATAGAGCACCATCACTCAAAGGCCCCCTCGCATTAATGGCGGGCAAATCCGGTGCGGCGTGATCAAGCGCTCTGGCAACCATCCAATTATCAACAAATACATCAGCGCCCATCTGCAGCACCGGTGTGCCGCGATATCCCCCCGTCAGCGCTTCGACGTGCGGCTTAGGCGCGATCATCGGCATCTCAACGCTGATCCAGGACAAATCCTTGAGCCCCAACATCTTTTGCGCCTTCTGCGAAAACGGCGAAATATCGTATTGGTGAAGAATGATCGGCGTTGTGGTCATAATGGCGGCTTCCCTTGGTCCACTAGCTGTTTCCGAACCCTGAGGGTATGCGCAGGACCCGTCAAGATGCCATGACAGTTACTGCGAAAAGTTTGAGCGCCGGGATACTCAGCCGCTAAGCTTAAGCGATGGGCACACTATCTGATTTCTCCCGTATAGTCGCCGACACTGTATCTGCGATGGGTCATAGCGAATTCTCTCGTGTATTGAGTGATGGCGTCCAGGAACTCATGTCTGCGGACGACATTTCACTCATTCGCTACTACCAGTCCGGGGCACCCACGATCGAATACACCGGCGCCCCAAAGCGGCGCGGCAAAACAACACTGAACCGTTATGTAAAAGGGCCTTTTCTATTAGACCCCTTTTACCGCGCTGCTTCTGTGCACCGACAGTACGGTGTCTTCAAACTCTCTACGCTCGCACCGACGGGCTTTAAGGAGAGCGAATATTTTCGGACCTGGTATCACAACTGCGGCTTCACGGACGAATGCGGTATGTTGGTCAAATTGGATGATGGCTTTGTAAATCTAGCCCTAGGGATGACAGATAGTGGTCGCAGGTTCACTAAACGACATATTGATCGCCTGAGGGTGATCTTTCCTGCGATCGAAGCGTTAATTCGCCAGCACTGGGCCGCAGTGCCGCCCGCTACCGCTAAATCTGATCTGCGCAATCGCCTTCATTCGGCGCTGGGAGCATTTGGCTCCTCAGTCTTAACCCGCCGAGAGCAGCAAGTGATCGAACTAATTTTGCTAGGACACAGCACCCGGCTGGTGGCCGAAAAGCTCGGTATTTCAGCGGAGACCGCGAAACTGCACAGGAAACACGCCTACGCCAAACTGGATATTTCGTCACAAGCTGAGCTCTTTTATCTATTCGTTGATGCGCTGGCGAGCCACACAGGCGCCAGCGGTGAAGATCCATTGCTGTCCTATCACTGAGCTAAGCACTAGGACATCTAGCACCGAAAAAACAAGCGTCCCTCCACTTTGCCGTTTTTTACCTGCTATCGGGAGCCGCTCGCACCACTGATCAGCTGCGACCTGAGTGCTGGCTGTGGCGTGTCAGGATCTAACCAGATGCCACCAAAAAGAGGGCCAAAATCCACATCCTGGATGGCGCCAATAAATTCACCATTGAACCAGAACCCGCTGTGGCCACTGGCAGCCACGCTCAGTACCAAATTGTCACCCTCGGTGATATCGGGCCAAATATCAGCGAGCCGCACCAACCACTCTGCTTGCATGGGATGGTTTCGTCCCTGCTCACGCCAGGCTTTATCGGTTTGTTCAATTAACTGATTGACAGTGATATCTCGGAGGTAGTGCAGCGAGAGTTGGTAAGGTCCTTGCCCTTGCCATTCGCCATTAGGCGTATGCAGCTCCGAGTCGTAGATATCCCAAAAAAGCACTCTCAATCGTGCTTTACCCACCCTCTGCCATTTGTCTATTGAGAGCGGTGAAGCTGCCTCTGCCGGGACCAAAGGTGCGCGGTTGACAACATTGACGTCAGCGGCAAGCACTAAACCCGACTCAGTAGATATTTCCGATGAGGAAACGGACCCATAGTCGGCGAGAGCATCAACGGCCAAACACCACAGCAGCGCAGGTATACACCGGGCAACTCTCATTGAGCAGGCGCCATGTGATGACTAATTCGATACAAAATCGGTAACAACACAATCCACACTGCTACTAGCACAGCAGCGCTGACCGTCGCACCGAGCGGCAATGACACCGCGCCAAACCCTGCGCCGACCATGTAATTAAAGGGTACTGCTACACCGCCGAGTACAGCTGCTAACCATAATGACTGCCCGATTTTCGCAAAACTGCGATAGATCGCCGCCGCAAAAACCCACCACAGCACAATCAGCCAAAGGGGCACCAGAGTCGCGACACCGAAATCAAATACTCCTATCAGCGTTAGCAAGACATCCACAGTGATGCCGGCTGCCGCAACCGGTAAGAGCCTCTTCGCCTCAGCTAAGCGACCTTCGACGAGAAAAAAATGCAACGCGAGGGATAACAGCGACACAGGCACCCAGGACTCACGTCCAATCACACAGCAGAACCAAGTGGCCTGAAACCAAGCGGCGTTAAACCAGAATCGATCAACCAGCTTCATACCAGTTTAAATACGTCGCCCCGCTGGGCCCAGATCAAGTGGCAGACGGCATCACACCGTAATGCTGAGCGGTACGATCCAGTGCGACCACCAGTTGATCAACAAGGAAGTCGATCTCGGCACGCTCAGTAACAAAGGGTGGCGCCATGATCATCGCGTCACCTGTCTGCCGCACCATTAAGCCCTGTGTGATCGCTGTGTCGCGGCAGTGAACCGCTGCCGCGGACTCTGGTGCCAGCCGCTCCCGCGATAATTTATCGCGCACGAGCTCGGCAGCGGCGAACAATCCCTTCACGCGCACCTGGCCGACGATGGGATGATCGGCTAACTCACTCAATCGACTCGCAAAATATGGTGCTAACTCGACAACACCCTGCTCAATGATGCGTGTTTCCTCAAGAATATCCAGCGTAGCTAATCCCGCAGCGCAGGAAGCCGGGTGGCCCGAGTAGGTTAGTCCGTGGGCAAATTCACCCCCACCAGAGAGCAGGACACTGGAGATTTTATCGCTGACCAAGCAGCCCCCAAGCGGCATGTAACCGTTTGTCACTGCTTTGGCGAAGGTGACGAGATCTGGCTCAATACCGTAAGTCTCGAAACCGAACCACTTTCCTGTGCGTCCAAACCCACAGATCACCTCGTCGGAAATTAGCAGAACGTCTCGCTCATCCAGAATGCGCTTCACCTCTGGCCAGTAGGATTCGGGTGGAACAATCACCCCGCCCGCGCCCTGGACAGGCTCGGCAATAAAGGCCGCGACCCTGTCTTCGCCGAGTTTATCGATTTTGCGCTCCAACTCACGCGCGGCGGCAATGCCAAAGGCGTCCGGATTCAGTTCCGCGCCCTCTTCAAACCAGTGGGGTTGCTGAATATGGTGAACATAGTCGAGACCCATAGTTTGCTTATGCATCGCAGACATACCCCCTAACGATGACGCGCCGATGGTGCTGCCGTGATATGCATTGTGCCTGCTGATGATCAACTTCTTGTCTGGCTTGCCCAGCAAATCAAAGTAACGGTGAACAAATTTGATTTGGGTGTCATTGGCCTCAGAGCCAGAGTTAGTGAAGAAAACATGCTGGAACCGCTCGGGTGTGACCTCGCACAGTCGCGCCGCCAGCTCCGTGGCAGGCTGGTTCGAGCATCTGAAGAAGTTGTTATAGAAAGGCAACTCGGCCAGCTGTTCCGCAACGGCCCGCTTGATCCGATCCTGACTGTACCCGAGGTTGCAACACCACAACCCTGACATGCCGTCCTGAATTTTATTGCCATCGGAGTCGTAGATATAGATGTGCTCAGCGCGACTAACAATACGCCCGCCATTCTGTGCATAGTCCTCAAAGTCAGTGAATGGGTGCAAATGATGCGCCTTATCCAACTGCTTGAGTGCTTGCGTATCGAGCTTAGCGGTCATGGTGCTTTCCTCTGAGCAGTATGCCCTGTCGTAGGTTTTTTGCGCCGTCGTTTTAGCGATTTACGGCGCGGCTAAATTTAGCGCAACTAAAGCTGGCGTCGCGTTATGGCTAGAGCCTGTGTGTCGTATGTCAAATACAGGGCTTCAGTATCACACCCGATACAATTGCTGTCAGTAACCCCATAGGGAGAGCTTTCTGGACAGCGCGGCCGTTGACACGCAAACTCCCGCATCATCAAATGAGGACCTAAGTCACTGCAACGTGTCGCTGAACAATACCGCGGACTCGTTTACCCGTGGGGCAGGTTGGAGCACCCGGGCGACGAGCCTTTTGAGGTGGCACCCGGTGTTTGGTGGGTCCGGTTTGTCATGCCCGGACCTCTGAACCACATCAATCTGTGGCTGCTAGAAGATGGCGATGGCTGGACAATTGTTGATACGTGTCTCAACCTCGATTCAGCCAAAGCACAGTGGGAGAGCCTGTTTGACGGCTTCATGGCAAGTAAGCCCGTCAAACGTGTCATCTGCACGCACATGCATCCGGATCATATTGGGCTCGCAGGCTGGCTATGTGCGCGTTTCAGCTGCGACCTGCACATGACGCAGGCCGAGTTTCTCACCGGCAGTCTCATAATGGGCTACACCGGAGAACAAGCACCTGAGGCAGCGACCACCTTCTACCACCGCACCGGATTTTCATGCTCACAGCTGGATAACTACCGGCAGCGCTTTGGCAGCTTCGGTCAATTTGTCACACCACTTCCTCACAAATATCAGCGGCTGAGTGACCGACAAACTCTGTCTATTGGGGGTCGTTATTGGGAGATTGTGACCGGAGAGGGTCATTCCCCTGAACATGCCTGCCTCTACTGCCCTGCGCTGCGACTAGTCATTGCCGGAGATCAGATTCTCCCGCGCATTACACCCAACGTGTCAGTGTTCCCCACCGAACCCGATGGCAACCCTCTAGAAGCATGGTTGGCCTCGAGCACGCGGCTGTTAGATGTGTTGCCCGATGATTTATTAGTGCTACCGGCGCACCAGGCACCATTCACAGGTGTCCGTGTCAGGCTCAATCAGATCATTGACAGCCATCGCCTCGCCTTAGCGAACCTGTATGACTTGCTGATGGAACCCAAAGTGCTACCCGAGTGCTTTTACTGTATGTTCGGACGCGAAATCGGTGACGAAGAGATTCAGATGGCGACAGGCGAGACGGTAGCGCACTTAAATTACCTTTGGCATCGCGGCAACATCGGACGTCAGGTCAATACCGGTGGCCGATACGAGTACCAATCCGATCCCGCTGCACGTTACATAGACGCAGACTGGGCACAGTGAAGATTCTCCTGAATAGACTCAAGGTCGCCGCATACCGATGGTACTACAGACGTATGAATCGACTAGCGTGGGAAAATACCGATCTTCCTGAAATCAATACAAGCTCTTTACAACTTCCCCTTCCAGAGTTTTCCGTAGCGACGCGGATGTATCACGGATCACCTAAACGACCCCTAATCATTTATTTTCACGGTGGCGGTTGGACGATTGGTGACTTGGAGACGCATCACCCCTTTTGCCTACTGTTGGCAGCACGGACGAACTGCTCGCTTATGTCCATCGATTATCGTTTGGCACCGGAATATCCTTTTCCTGCTGCTCATGAAGACGCAATGGCGGCATCGCGCTGGATTATCGACAACCTTAACGCTTTGGCACCCAATAACGGTGAGGTAGTGATAGCAGGAGACAGTGCGGGGGGCAATCTTACCCTCGCAACAGCAGCAAGAATGCCAGATGAACCTCGATTGAGGGGCTGTCTAATGATTTATCCCGCCACGCAGCACTACCACGCTGACATGCGCTCATATACTGAGCATGCCAACAGTGGGCCTCTAACGACACCCATCATGCGCTGGTTTACTGATACCTACCTGAGCGGCCTGGCGCCAGCAGATCCGTCAATAGAAATAATGTTCCCGGGGCGGCGGACCTCGTTCAACGGATTCCCTCGCTCACTGCTCGTTACCGCTGAGAAAGACCCTCTCCGGGATGATGGCAGGAGACTCTACAAAGCATTGTTGACAGCGCGGGTTAACGTGCAGCACGAACACTTTATTGAGGAGGCTCATGGATTCCCGTGCTCCGAGGGACCCACCCCAGCGCACGAGCGCTTCATGTCACTGGCGACAGAGTGGATACAACAGATTAGCGCGCCGTAATCAGCTCCAACGTGTCTATCATCTCGGTTTTTGTCAGAAGTCGCGGCGAGACGTAGCCATCACCCTCATCCATCGCCGCTTCCACGATCGCTTTCCAGTCTGCCGGCTGAATTCGTGCATCAGTGTTGGCAATGCCAACTTTAGCGATAAGGTCGGAGACGGCTTCGACAAAAGCCAACGCCCGAACTGCGGACGAAGCCGCATCCGACACGTCTGTGACTAAAGCCAATTCGGCAAGTGCCTCTTCCGCTTCAACTAAACAAGCTCTCAAAACATGCGGCATCACCAGCGCATTGGCCTGGCCATGCGGAATGCCGTAACGAGCGCCAAGCTGGTGCGCGATTGCGTGAACATTGCCGACACCGACCTGATTTATCGCAATACCCGCATGGTAAGCAGCGACTGCCATTCCCTGGCGCGCCTCGAGATCTTCCGGATGATCAACCGCCTGTTGAAGCCAACGGAATACGCCCTGCACCGCGAGGCGGCCATTTTCCTTTCGGGTGCCGCGATCCCAGATACAAATATAAGCTTCAATTCCGTGGGTCAGCGCATCAATGCCAGTGCAAGCCGTCACTGGAGCAGGCAACCCGAGCAGTAAATCAGGGTCTAATGCCACCGCTTGAGGCAGCAACCCGTCGCCCACAATGATATGCTTAAGTTGCTCTGCGGGGTCCTTGATCACAGCACCCATAGTGGCCTCACTGCCCGTACCAGACGTCGTGGGAATCGCATAGATCGGCAGAATATCATCCGGAATCTTGTTCAATCCTACCCACTTGTCCGGTGACTCATCACTGGATCGTGTGCAGGCGATGATTTTTGCCGCGTCCATCGAGGAGCCGCCACCGACTGCAACGATAGCTGTACATCCTGCCGACCTTAGTACCTCTCGGCCCTGGATAACGTGCGCGAAGGTGGGGTCAGGGTCGACGCCCGAGTACCAATGAAGATTCACACCCGCTTCCGCCAGACCGGTCAACGCCCGCTCTGCCAACCCAAGCTCTTTCAGCGCCTTATCCGTGACGACCAGCACATCGGTATGACCGATATCTGCTACGCGTCGGCATAAATCCTGCGCGGAACCCCGGCCAACGTAGGAGAGATGAACACCTGCCGCCTTATTGCCAATTAGCAGCTTGACGAGTCCCAACCTGAAACCGCGCTTTAATCGCCTGAGCGGCATCGAACGAAACATGATGAAAGCTCCCAGAAAGCCCGTCGTCGGGGTAGTCTAGTAACACCCCGCAGCTCATTTCAACAAGCCAGGTAAACCCAGACAATGAATAGACATTACATCGCTTTCACGACACCGGAGACAGCGGACATCGTGACTGATTCAGCACCAACCCCAAAGTCTGGCGAGGTGCTTATCAAGGTGAGCCATGCGGGCATCAACCGCGCTGACATGCTGCAAAGACTGGGACTGTACCCGCCGCCCGAGGACGCCTCACCCATACCGGGATTAGAGGTCGCAGGTGAGGTAATCGCCGTCGGCGCAGAGTGCGTCCATCTCCAGAAAGGCGACCGCGTCTGCGCGCTGACTCACGGTGGGGGTTATGCGTCCGTCGCCCGAGCGCGCGAGGATCACTGCCTCTCTCTGCCGGAGACGCTCACTTACGAGCAGGGTGCCGCACTGCCCGAGGCGTTGCTGACCGTGTGGTACAACGTCTTCGAGCGAGGCCAACTAGCTGAGGGTGAGACGGTGCTAATTCATGGCGGCAGTAGCGGTATCGGCTCAATCGGCGTGCAAATGGCCCGTGTTATGGGTTCCATCGTGCTATCCACAGCGGGTTCTGCAGAGCGGTGCGAGGCAGTGCGCGCACTCGGCGCACGCTTTGCAGCCAATCACCGCAAGGAAAACCTTTCAGCGCAATTTAAATCGGCGGGCTTTGCGGGGCAGGTCGACGTCATCCTGGACATTGCCGGGGGTGATCTAGTACAGACAAACCTTGATCTGGCCGCGCCAGACGGCCGGATTGTCTGCATTGGTGCCATGCGCGGCATGCAAAGCGAGATCAACTTGGCGACGCTGTTTATGAAACGCCTGACGCTGACGGGAAGCACATTAAGAAGACTCGAGACCACCGAGAGAGCTCGGTGCTTTAGCGCCATCCGCGACCATATTTGGCCAAGAGTCGTCGCGGGCGACATTTGCCCCATCGTGGATAAAGTGTATCCCCTCAACAAGGTATTGGATGCTCATGAGCATATGCGCTTGGGGACACATTTTGGTAAGTTGGTACTCGACTGCCAAATAGGGCGATAACCTAAAAGCAGGCAGCTATTGAGGCGGTGATCAATCAGGAAGTGCCTTTTCATGTGTCCACTTTCAACTGACATGCTGTCTCGTTCATTGCTACACAAAAGGCTTTTGAGTGCCCTTATTTTGCTGGTGATTTTCACCGGATGCGGCGATGAAAGTGTGACCGAAGGGTCGGGCGCTGCTAACGACCCATCAGCACTACCTGAGTTCACTGCTCCCCGAGCTCCGCACCTGGCAACGGATCAGATCCCAGCCAAAATGGACTCCCCAGAGGCGAGCGACAAGGCCGACGACTTAAGCGGCGGCGGCGCTTCAAGCACCGGCAAACTCAAACGCTTCGGAGTCATGCCGCACTTCGGCGACCTGAACACCATGGTTGACCGCAGAACTATCCGCGTGCTGACCGTGTACGGGCCGGGACGTTATTTCCTTGAGGGAGGGCCACGAGGCACCGTTCAGGCGTACGCCGACAAGCTGCAGGAGGTCGTTAACGAGACTTTCAATACAGGCCTATTGACGGTGCAGGTCGTGGTAATACCCGTTTCGCGCGATCAGCTTTTTCCCGCGCTGGAGACCGGATACGGCGACATCGTGATGGCGGGCACCACAATTACAGACTCCCGTCAGGTGGCGGTAGACTTTACCAATCCGGTTAGCAAGCCACTCAAAGAGATTCTCATTACCGGCCCGAGTGCCCCTTCGATCAATGCACTTGAAAATCTTTCAGGCAAAACCGTTTACGTGCGGCTATCCAGCAGCTACGCCGAAAGCGTTCATCAGTTCAGCGAGCGGCTAAGGGCGCAGGGCAAAGCCGGCATTCGTATTGAACCAGTGGACGAATCTCTTGAAGATGAAGACCTGATTGAGATGGTCGACGCGGGTCTTTTGCCTTGGGCCATTGTGGACAACTATAAACCGCAAATGTGGCGAGAGGTCTTTACTCGCGTGTCGGTGCGCGAGGACCTTGTCCTGCGCGAGGGGGCAAAACTGGCCTGGGCGATTCGCCAGGGCAGCCCTCAGCTCAAGCAGTTCTTGAATACTTTCTTGACAGACAATCGTGAGGGCACGCTGTTTGGCAACATTATTCGTAATCGGTATGTACGAGACTTTGATTGGGCTGAAAACGCAGCCGGCGTCGAAGAGGTGAGTCGCTACCGGAAACTATCCGCCCTGTTCCGCAAATATGGCACCAACTACGGCGTGGATCCGACACTTTTGGCTGCACAGGGCTTTCAGGAATCGCGCTTAGATCAGAGTGTACGCAGCCACGCGGGCGCAATCGGTGTCATGCAGCTCCTGCCCAGCACAGCAGAGGATAAAAATGTCGCCATCCCCAATATCGAAGAGCTCGAGCCCAATATTAAGGCTGGCGCAAAGTACATGGCTTTTCTGAAGGAGCGTTATTTTAGCGGGCCCGAGCTTAACGAGTTGAACAGCTCTTTATTGGCTTTGGCCGCGTATAACGCGGGTCCCGGGCGCATCAGACGACTGAGACGGATCGCAGAAGAGCGCGGTTACGACTCCAATCAGTGGTTTGATAACGTCGAGGTCATTGTCGCCGAGCAAGTGGGACGAGAGACGGTTCAGTATGTCGGTAACATATTCAAGTATTACCTTACCTATCGCTGGATAAACACGGCGGATGCAGAGCGGCTCGCAGCGAGACAGGCCTCGGGTATCGAGGATTAAAGCTAAGATCAGCCGACAGTAACCAGCCGTTCGGTTTCCTCACACCACTCCAGGCGCCCTACCTCGGCGAAGCGGCGGCGAACGCCGGGCGTCGGACTTAAGTAAAAAAGATCGCCGTTCTGGCCTGTTAAGGTCGCGCCTACACCGGCATTTTTTGCAACATCGGCATTGGCTGTCATATGCGCGCGCTCGCCGTGCACCGGGATAACCAAAGCGGGCCTCAGTATCTGATACAAATCCGTCAGTTCGCCTTGGCAAGGATGCCCTGACGCGTGCAACGGCTCAGCGCTCTCCTCCGCCGATACCACTGCAATGCCTCGTGCTCGAAAACCCTCTATCAGGCTCGACACAGAAGCCTCGTTACCAGGAATAGTTTTGGATGACAAAATGACCGTGTCACCCGCGTCCAATGACATATCGGGGTGAGTCTGATTCATGAGTCGATGCAAGGCCGCGCCCCATTCACCTTGACTACCTGTAGCCACTGCTAGCACTTCAGCAGGTGGCAGGTATCCGAGATGCTCCGCGTAGATAGGCTGAAACTCGGGCGGCAGCAACCCAACCTGTTGTGCGCAACGCGCCATTCCCAACGCAGAGCGGCCCAAAACGCCCAGATACCGGCCCGTCTTAACGGAAATCTTGGCCAAGGTGTGCATCCGCGCAACGTTGCTAGAGAAACAGCCCACAACAACACGCCCCTTACAGGCCGACACTGCGCGGCCAAGCCCCACTGCCACCTCTCCCTCAGAGGGCGAATGTCCCGCCTGTAACGCGTTGGTTGAATCACAGATCACGGCATCGATGCCCGCGTCTCCAAGCTCCTTGAAGCGTCTTGCTGACCAGGCCGAACCGACCACTGGATCACGGTCAATCTTCCAATCGGCGGTATGCAGGACGCGCGAGTCGCCGACGGTGATGCTCAGCGCGCACGTTTCAGGCGTAGAGTGTGTGATTGGCAACCACTCCACATTAAACGGACCCAAAGCCATGGTGTCACCGGGCTCTACCTGTATCAGTGGGTTGGGTAGCGTGCCACGCCGGCCTCGTGTCTTGTGCCGCAACACAGCGGCCGCAAAAGGGGTCGCATAAACTGGACACTGCAACTGCTCCCACAAATAGGGCAGCGCGCCAAGGTGGTCCTCATGAGCGTGCGTCACGATCAACCCGGTGAGTTGCTCTTGTCGTGCAGTGATGAATCCGAGATCCGGCATCTGCACTGTGGGACGGACCGCTCCCGGAACCTGCTCCAACGTGATCCCGCAGTCCACCGCAAACCACTGTTCACCGTGCCCAAAGAGATTGAAGTTCATGCCAATCTCCCCGCAGCCCCCAAGCGGTAGGAAGCTGATTTCACTGCGTTGAAACGTGCTCATGGGATTTACCAGATGTAGCCGATCATGAAGTTTAGCGCTTCGTGCGGCCTCTCCTTTCCGTCTGCTGCACCGCAGTGGAAATTAGCCGTTGCTTCAGCGGCCGCCTCAAGACCAAGAAGTAAAGGGAGGCGCAGACCAACCGTGGTAAGGGAGATCGACTTCTTAATCGAAGACAGCTTCAGGATATTGACTTGTCTTGAATAAAGCTTCAGCGAGCTATCAAACAGCTGTTTTCCCGCGGTCAAGTTGAGGTTCAGGACAGTATAAGAGTCCTCGTCGGACGCAATAAAATTCGCATCCACGCAGGAGATACCAAGCTCCAACACAAGCTTTAGGGCATCACGGGTAAGTGTTTTGCGGCCAAAGTGGGGCCAAAATTGGAGCACCTGCTGACGTCAGCAAAGTTATCCCCGTTAAAACCAAGATTCACCCCAGGATAACTGCGAGCCCTGGACAGAAAGTAGTCGTGCATGCCCACTATGACCCAATTATCGGCAGTTGATGTGCTTTCGGGGATGCTCTCACCGTCAGCGCCAGACATGAATACGATCGAGCTTGAATCCTCATAATCGGCTCGCAGTGTAATCCGACCCTGGCGACTCTTGCGAATCGTTTCCAGATCCAGATCGAATTGATCGGTGACGGTATTCACCCGATTGAACTCAAAAGCAGTAGTTATACGTCCTGTAAAACGGTAACCATGGCGCTGCTCCCACCCCTCAGGATTGGCGATATCCAGCTGATCGAACGACAAATTGTCGGCGTCACCCAGGACCACCGCGCCATAGACAACCACTAGTAAATACAGCGCAAGCTTTTCTTGTTCAGTGGTAAGCAGCTCAATATCTTGAATCGACTCGTAGTGCAGAGTCGATGACAGTGTGGTCGAGAGGTTTCCCATCAACTCGTTAGAAACAAAGACTTCACCGTCATGAATGTTCGTGATCTCACCATAAATCACAGATTGATCGAGCAACTCGATGCGCGCCGTAGCGACGCCAGCCGCCCCTGGAAGGTCTGAATGCGCCGATGCGGACATAGGAAATATCGCGATCAACAACCATCTGACGCGTAATGTAGTCAGCATTCGATGTATCCTCACGAGTGTGTGCTAGTTCGGCATGGTCTGGTTCCTTATCCATCATGCGTTGTTAACGAGCGGACTCTAATTTAGGCATCCTGATGTTGAAATGGCGCAACGTGGCATCGGAATGCGATTTCTTGGTGATTTCATGACACAACAAATTGAATATGACTTATTAGTTATCGGCGCGGGCTCGGGCGGGGTTCGAGCGGCGAGAAAAAGTGCGGAATTTGGTGCTCGCGTTGCAGTAATCGAAAAAGCGGCATTTGGCGGCACCTGCGTTAATGTGGGTTGCATACCCAAAAAACTCTACGTGTATGCCAGCCAATACGGCGCGGCATGGCGCGACTCCAGCGGGTTTGGCTGGCAATGCGAGGAGATCTCCTTTGACTGGAACACCCTTCGGGATAACAAAACCAAAGAGATTGCGCGCTTAAATGCCATTTATGAGCGCCTGCTCGCAGCAACCGGCGTCGATATCATTCAAGGGCACGGCAAGCTCACCGGCCCAAAAAAGGTTTCAGTGGGAGATACAAGCTATCGGGCAGAAAAGATTCTGCTCGCAACGGGCACCTGGCCCGCCGTGCCGGAGATACCGGGTATTGAGCTTGCGCTGACCTCCAATGAGATATTTGACTTGCCCCGACTCCCGAAGCGCCTGCTCATTGTCGGCGGTGGCTACATCGCAACCGAATTCGCCAGTATTTTTTCAGGATTGGGCAGCCGCGTTACGCAGAGCTACCGTGGTGAGCTGTTTTTACGCGGCTTCGATCGTGATGTGCGGCGCTTCCTGGCGGAAGAAATGCAAAAAGCGGGGGTCGACCTGCGCTTCAATCACCATGTGACAGCGCTACAGCGAGACCCTTCAAACGCCAGCATTGTCGCACTGCTTTCTGACGGTGAGGCCGCATTCGATGCCGTGCTCTTCGCAACGGGCCGGCGGCCTAACATCGCCAAGCTAGGTCTAGAGAGCACAGGTGTCACGCTGACTGAGCAAGGCTACCTTTCAGTCAATGCGGACTTCCAAACGAGTGAACCCAGTATCTATGCACTGGGCGATTTAACAGGTGGCTGGGAACTGACCCCGGTCGCCATCGGGGAAGCGATGGCCTTCGCGAAAACACAATTCGGCCGGCAACCCAGCCGCATGGACTACCACTGCATCCCCACTGCGGTATTCAGCCAACCTCCTATCGGTACCGTTGGTATGACAGAGGAAGAAGCAACCGCGACGGGTCATAAGGTGGTCGTATTCGAATCAAACTTCCGACCGCTCAAACACACGGTCAGTGGATCCGAGGAACGGACTTACATGAAACTGGTTGTGGACCAGACAAGTGATCGAGTGCTGGGCGCACACATGGTAGGCAGCGATGCGGGCGAAATTTGTCAAGGGCTGGGCATCGCACTCAAACTGGGTGCGACCAAGGCTGACTTCGATTGTATGGTTGGCGTCCACCCTACCGCTGCGGAAGAATTCGTTACGATGCGCACGCCGCGAGCTTAGCCATGGAACTCGTAGCTTGGGAAATATCCTTACTTATTGTTGCCGGGGTGGCGGGTGGATTCATTAACGTAATGGCGGGCGGGGGGTCAGTCATCACGGTTCCGGTAATGATTTTTTTGGGTGTGCCAGGGCCCGTCGCCAACGGAACAAATCGACTACCTATCCTGGCGCACAACACTGCCGCTGCGCTCACTTATCTACGCCACGGACTCCCGCACTCGGGCATGGTCCTGTCACTGTCGCTTTGCGCCATTCCCGGCGCCGTTGCGGGCGCTCTGGTAGGCGCCCGATTGCCCGCGGAGACATTTAACATGCTGCTAGCGGCTGTGATGGCGGCTGTGATGTTGCTTCTGTTAACCGAAACGGACCGAGCTGAGTCCATACCTGCAACAACAATTTCCCCTCGACGAAACGCTTTGGGGCACCTACTTATGGTCCTGGCAGGCTTTTGGGGCGGTTTTATACAAATCGGCATGGGGTTCGTGCTGTTGCCCATTTTAAATAGGGTGCTAGGAATGGACTTGGTAGCGGCCAACATACACAAGGTCTTCATCATTTTGCTCTACACAATCTCGGCGCTGCTGGTGTTTGGCAGCGAGCTTGAGTTGCTTTGGTGGGTGGGTGCGGTGATGGCCTTCGGAAACACCTTGGGAGGCTGGATGGGCGCGAGGCTCACACTGACCGGGGACGACCAAACTATTCGTGCGATAGTAATCCTAGCCATCGTTGGCATGATAGTGAAACTAATATGGTTTACCTAAATAACAGATCCAGGAGTGAAATGGGCATGGATCATCTCGCAAAGTCGATAAGCCGCCGATTCACATGGGTCCTGTGGATTGCGCTGGTCAGCTGCGCGAACATCGAGGTCAACACAACCTCGTCAAAGCGCTTTGCCGACAAGACCTACAAGACCTTTAGTTGGCGGTCAGAGGTTCCGACAAGCGTACCGGACTCGATGGGAAACCTTTACCGATTGTCCACCACGGTCCGAGAGGTTGTGGTCGAAACGCTCCAAGAAAAAGGTTATCACTACAAGGCCTCGGGCGGCGACTTTCTGGTGAGTTATAGCTTCAGAACGCGGCTGGAGGGCGGCGAGGAGCCCGTAAAACCTGGTTTCAATGCAGGTGTTACCGTGATCAACCGAAATACCGATGGGGCATTGATGGACAACGCCTATGCGCTGAGCGGCCCGCGCGAGGTCGCCATTCTGATGCTCAATTTTGAGGATGGAGGCAACCTTGCGACCGTCTGGTCAGCCAAGATCAGCCAAGCGGTTGAAAACCAGAATCAGTCCAACCTAGATAAGCTTCGACAGCGAATTAAACTTGGCATCTCCAAAGCGCTTCGGAGATTATCCGGCGCCTAAAAGAATTAGCAGACCGCGCTCGCTGCATAAACCTCAGGGTTGGCGCAGTAAGATAAGCGCTCACCTGACATGCCTGCGTGAAGATTAGCCACGGCGCGATCTAACATCGCCAGGCGAGTCGCCATTGTAGCGCTGCCAACGTGAGGGAGTAGCACTGCATTGTCCTGTCGCAGCAACGGGTGATGATCTGGAACTGGCTCTGTCGAAAAGACATCCAAACCTGCCATCAATCGTTCTGCGCAGACTTCCTCTGTGAGCGCCTGCTCATCGACCAGCAGTCCGCGTCCGGTATTAATCAATGCAGCACCAGAGCGCATACTGGCAAGCCTCGTCCGGCTGGCAATATGCGTCGTGTCTTCAGTGAGTGAAGTGTGGAGCGTCACGATATCTGACATCGCGAACACCTCATCCAGCTCTAACATTTGGACGCCATCTATCGATTTGGGTGTGCGGTTCCAGGCAACTAATTTGCAGCCGAACCCGGTCAGACGTCGGATCACCGCCTGACCGATAGACCCCAGGCCCACAATCCCGACCGTAGCTTGACTCAAATCAGTGCCGAGCAATAAATCAGACTGCCAACCTTGCGTCCAATTTCCGTCGCGCATCCAGCGGTCTGCCTCAGCCATTCGCCGAGTGACCGCCAGCATCAATCCGAGTGCCAAATCTGCCGTGCTATCCACTAAGACACCTGGGGTATGCCCAACCGGGATACCCGCACTGGTTGCCGCCGCCAGGTCAATGTGGTCAACGCCAACAGAGATGGTAGAGATCACCGATAGCTGATTGGCCGACTCCATCACCTGCGAGGTAATGGGCGTCGACAACGCGCAAAGAAGGCCTCGGGCATCCGACAACCACTCCCTGAGCGTAGCTTCAGGCATAGCAAAGGATTCAGACCAATGCATGACCTCATAGCGTTGTTCCAGGGAGGCAATCAGGTCGGGGGGCAGGCCCAACCCGACAACACATTTTGCCTTCAAGACGATACTCCCGGTGTCGGGTTGCTGCCGTTTGATAAATTCGTGGAGATTTGTGGACCCAAGGTAAAAGCCCAGACGACCACTATGAGCACAATTGCACCAGTGCCCAACCATGCGGCGCTAAAGCCACCATAACTCAACAGCACCGAAGCAATGAGGGGTCCTACTATCCTTCCCAGGGCGGCTGAAGATGCTGTGACACCAAAAAAGCGTCCGCGCGACGCCGGGCCGACCAGGTGACTGGCAATTGTGTTGAGTACGGGGAGACACAGTGTGGCGGCGGAAAAAATCATTAGCCCCAGCGCAGCCATAAGCCACTCGCCTGATGCGACGGACGACAAAGCCAATGACAAACTGAAACAAAGCGCAGCGCCACGCAGAACAAGTAATGGGCCAAATCGGTCCGTCATACGCCCCAGTAAATTGCCCTGAGTCAATACCATTATCAAGCCCACCAAGCCGAAAAAGAGTCCCACCTCGCGAGCTTGCCAGCTCAGTTCGTGAGCCATCCATAAAGGGAACAAGTAGACCGCCGCACTGACCGCGCAGGTGTGAAAACTAAACTGAGAAATAAAAAGCCACCGCTGTGGTACCTCAACGGTGCTGTTCCCGGCACTCTGTGTAAATTCATCTTCGCCAACACTATCTAATGCGCTGCGTGAGATGCCGGCGGGCAACAATAACCAAGCCAACAAGCCTGCTAAGCTGGACAGCACGCCCGCCACCAAGCAAGGCAACGCGAAATCTGTCTCACTGCGAGCCAAAACACCCCCTATGACAGGGCCAAGAATCAAGCCAATACCGAACGCACGCCCTATTAGGCCCATGGCCCGCGAGCGCCGATCTGGTGTGCTGGCATCGGCAATGAGTGCTGTGGCGACCGGTACACCACCCGCCATCATGCCTGCCACTGCTCTGGATAGGTAGACAAGCCACAATGCATCTGCAATCGCCAATACAAAATGAGAGATCGCCCCGCCGAACAAACATAGCCCGAGAATAGGCCTGCGCCCGAAGCGATCAGAAAGCCGCCCCCATATGGGTGCGACAATCGCCGCTGCGAAACTGTAGGTCGCGAGAATAAACGCTATGTCCTCCGTCGTGCCGCCTAATTGCGGCGACAGAAAAGGCAGAATTGGAATGACAATCCCAAAGCCGATCAGGTCAACAACTATTACAAAGAACACTAACCACGCCAGCGACTGCTGCCGCAAGCGTGTGATGAATGGCGTCACGACTCGGTCCAGCGATGGGTCTCAGCTAACGTGATGTCGAATAGATCCAGTGCACGTGCGACACTCTGAGTAACCATGGCATTTATAGAATCGGGTTGGGCATAAAATGCAGGCACTGGCGGCGCAACCACGGCACCCATTTCGGTGACGGATACCATGTTCCGTAGGTGACCGAGGTGCAAAGGCGTCTCTCGCACCATGAGGACAAGCCGGCGTCGCTCTTTCAACACCACATCAGCTGCTCGCGTTAACAACGAGGAGGTGACTCCAGAAGTGATTTCGCCTAACGTCCGTATTGAGCAAGGTGCTATCAACATACCCACAGTGCGGAACGAGCCGCTTGCCACGGCGGCACCCACATTACGCACGGGATGCCACTGATCAGCGAGCTCTCGAATAATCTCTACGGAGCACTCCAGCTCATGGTGAACCGTCAACTCGGCCGACTTACTCATAATCAGATGTGTTTCGATCGGCAGCGGCTTTAACAGCTCCAGCGCGCGCACACCGTACTGCACGCCCGATGCACCACTGATACCGATAATGAGCCGTTCCATCACTTACCGTACTGTCTTCTGTGGGCCGATAGTGTAACGGGTTAGGCGACAGTTACCGAACCCCTCTTAGCGCGTAAAGTCAGCACTGACATGTGGTTGTGCGATCTGGGATAGGCGTTAGGTTCGCTTTCACTACTCTCCACCTTAATCGCTAACGCCTATTTACTATGCTTCATTACTTTGATGAATCAACATTGCAGGCCCTATGGGCGCTTAAAACCAATCGGTGCCCAGCGGAAGTGGGGTTTTAATTCGGTGAAAGGCACTTCACAGCCAAATGTGAGCTGCACGGCCTCACGGCTTTTTGCGTCAAGCATTAACTGGCCAGAATGACTTTCAACAGCATCACCCTGCTCATCCTCGAGCCAAAAAAAATATTCGACATAGGAAGGCGCAAAGCTATTATTGACGATATCCAGCTTCCACACCCCGTCTTCGCTGCACTGCACTGATTTGAAGTGGATGTCTTTCAGTCCGGTGTTCGTCACTGGTGACAAATTCGTAGTATCAGCCAATACCGGTATTTGCCACAGGCCTTGAAGAAATAAAAAACTGAGCCATGCATTACAGCTAGTTCCGTCTCTGTTAAAAGCTGATTTAGCGGCACCGTTCACATTACACCTCCACATTTAACCTCATAGGAGCAAATCTAGTCATGTATACGGTAGTCGAGGCATTCAATAATTAAGGTAAAAGTGTTGCTTTTTTTCATTAATAACAATAAAAACAATGAATTAAAAGCAAGCTTGTCGGCGCTAATAAGCAGTAAAGTTCAGGGGTATTCCGCCGATATTTAGAGTATCGGAATGAGATGTATTCAGAGGTAATCATGACCCGTATTAAAGCCGCAGCCGCCTATAAGCGGATCGACATTGAGTCTGCCGTCGCATCAGCTGACAAGCACGAGCTGATCACACTTCTCTTTAAGGCCCTTATTGGTGCCTTGGCCGGCGTGGAAGTGCATCATCATCACGGCAACAAAGAACAGGTTCGTGAATACCTGACCAAAGCGTGCCGAATTCTGGCCGGCTTGCAAGGTAGTCTGGATTATGAGCGCGGGGGCGAAATCGCAGTTAATTTAGGAGAGCTGTACGGGTACTCCATCCGAAAGTTGTTTGCCGCTAACGTAAATGTGGACATCGCGCCAGATAATGTTATTGAGGTAAAAGGCTTGTTGGAGCCCATTGCTGAAGCATGGGAGAACATGGATCTAACAAAGCCTCGGCAGCTTTTGGCAGTTTGACGTTCTAATGGCAGCTGGGTGACGCGAATTTGTCATCCAGCGCTGTGCACCGGGGCTTCGGCGCGAGCTTAAGTCAGGGCAAGGTGTCCAAAGCGCGGAGACAACCGCGCGCTCCGGACGCCTCACACTGCGACAACACAAACAATGCGCTCTGAGTTTCTAACTCATCAATTCTCATCGATGCCGCATTTCGAATTTCCTCGGCTTGCTGCTGGCCCTGAATCAACGCTAAAGAGGCCCAGACATATGCTTGCGCTGATCGTCGCTTCACGTCCGTTCCATCAAGCAACATGAACGAAAGCATATATTGACTGTCTGCATATCCTTCAATCGCTGTCTCCCTGAACCCCTCGTAGGCCAACCGCCTATTCTGGATTTGCCCCTCACCCTCGAAATAACTCAGGGCAATCATGTAACGGCTTTCAGTTAGGCCCTTTTCAGCTGCTTTTCGGAAATGAATCAACCCTTGCGCCCAGCTTTTCGCTGCGCCATGGCCGTCAACGTACATCATGCCGAGGTTATGATCCGCTTCAGCTAAACCACCGCTGGCCGCACGGCGATACCATTCCATCGCAACGTCATACTGCTGCGTCACGCCTAGGCCCTCTTCATACATGTACCCTATGTTGTGCTGAGCCTCAGGATCCCCAGCTTCAGCCAAATCAGACCACGATCGCATAGCCGTGGCATAGTGCTGACGCTCCATCGCAGCGAGACCTGCCCGAAGTTTGTCCAGACGCATATCGGCAGCCACCGTAGCAGGCAGAAATACCGCAATACCAAACATAATAAGGCGCTTAGTTGCGTTCACGGCCCTTTACCTCTTCCTGGCGATCAAGAGTGCCGCCAAGAATGGCGCCTTCGCTCAGGCATCCGACTAACTTGCCAGTCTCGTCCACCACAGGGATAGCTTCGCCGACGAACTGCCTAGCGACTGCCAAAGCTTGCTGCAGATCATCACCCATATGCAATACGAGGTAGTCATTTTCGATCAGCGAGTGAGCGGGTTGTTCTCCGTTAGCGAGGGCCGTCAATATGGGCACCACCCCCACCAGCGTACCCTGCGCATCCACAACGTACGCCTCAGTTCTGTGGGCCTCCCGCAGGTGCGACACAATGTCTTCGCCGGTCATAGTTCCTGTCACAGGCGCCACCGACTCGACATCAAGATCCGCTACGGCGATATCCTTCAGTGACAAAAATTCCCGACCTTGCCTCAAATCGAAGCCACGTGAGATAAGCTGCCGATCAAAAAACGAATAGCAGAAGAGGCGAGTCGAAATAAAGGATGACATTGATACAGCGAGGATGGCTGCAACGGCAAACTCGTAGCTACGGGTGAACTCAAACACAATTAGTACCACGCCGATAGGCGCACCGATCACAGAGCCAGTGACGGCCGCCATTCCCACCACAGTCAGCATCACAATGGCCGACGGATCAAAACCAAAACCCACTGCAACAAATCCCGCTAGATACCCGAGCGACGCGCCAAGAAACAGTGCAGGGGAGAACACGCCGCCCACAAGTCCGAGGCCTATACAGATCACTGTTGCCGCCAATTTGGCAATCAGCATTAGCGCGGCCTCGGCTGCAAGCTTTTCTCCTGCCAACAAGTCATTCACCGACTGGGTTCCCAGACCGACCGCCTCTGGCACCAGCATGCCAATCACTGCCATAAGCGTCGCAGCCAGTAACAGCACAGCTAAATCGTTATTCCGCGCTTTCGCCCAAGTGGCCGTCCACAAAAGCGAGCGCATGAAAACAATAGCCAACACAGCAGCACACGCACCTAATCCCAACACGACGGGGATTAACCCCCAATCAGTAGCGCTGGCCGTCACGGAATAAGGCGATACACGATCAAAGAACAGTGGAGTAACCGCCGCTGCAACAATGGCCGAGACGGTAATCGGCGCTACAGCCCGCACCGCGAAATGCCTTAATAGCGCCTCAGACACCAGAACAACCGCAGCAATAGGTGCGCCGAAACCGGCAGAAATCGCTGCTGCGACTCCACAGGCCAGATAAATGTCAGGGGTCAAGCGCGTGGGAAAGAGTGCCCGGACTTGAGCACCGACTGAAGCCCCGAAATGCAAAACGGGCCCGTACTGCCCCACCGAGGCGCCAGCACTGGCCGAAATAAAAGCTGCGGTGGTCGAAATAAAGCCTTCCCGCGCGGGAAATGTAGCGTCCGGGCGGTGCGCGCCCAATATAGCGTCTGCCGGGCCATGCCAGCGATCCATTTTAAATGCTTGCTTGAGTCCATATATCCCGAAGGCGCCGGTAATCAAGGCAGCCCAACGAATCAGTCCCGAGCTAAGGGCGCTCTGTCCAGCCATTTGATCACGAATCAAACCATCAATGGCGTCTACGCCCAATACAAACAGATTAGCGGCAAGACCGCCCAAAATACCGATGACCAACCCCACAAATATGACCCGAACCAGCTCGAGGCCTAGCTCCTTGAGAGATGTAGTCAGGAGTAGCATTTCAGCGCTGCCGTTTTCTTTAGTGTTTCAACGGGGTACTCCGCCTGATGCTCTCGGATGTAACGATCAAAACATTGCTTTCGCTCTGCATCAGTGGGTTCATCCTGCGCGCACGCTCCCAGAAGCAGTATGACTGTCCCCCCCGCAACACAGCAGCGTCGGAGGGGTTTTCGATAAGCATTCAAGGCTCGCTACCACCATCAAGTGACGTGATCATATTGGCCTCATCCAGCACCTTACCCAGCCGGATCATTGCGCTGGCCATGGCGTCCTCGACGTTGGTCGCGAATGCGAGGCGCCTGTCCACTGCCGATTTATATTCACCGATCAAAGTTGCCGCGTCCTGCGTCAAAACGTCAAGGCGAGCTTTCGTCTCTTCCGCATCTTTGTTGGCGCTATGTAATGCATCTTCGAGATTCCTCGTCAGCTCCTCTTTACGGCGCTGCACTGGCTCAAGGTGCCCTGCATATTGACGATCCGCGTCTCTCTCGGCGTCCGCCATTTTTTGATCCAGCTCTTCGATTCTTGCGCGCTGCTCCCGAATCGCCTCTCGCTGTTTCTTCATCCATTCAATGTATTGATCAATAGAATCCTCATAATCCACCTCATGCTCAGTGTCGCTTTCTTCAGAGGCAAAATCGCTGCTCGTCAATGATTGCAGGACCGTCGCGGGCGGCTCGAGGGTCTCAGCGCCCAGTTTCTTGATCAATTCGTTTGCCTGATCTGCCTCAAGCTGAATCTCAGCTATCTGGCCTTTTATCTGCTGACCCTTTTGGGCAGCAATTGCAGTCTGCTCCCGAATCACATCGGTTAGTTCAGAAGAGAGCGAGCAAAGCCACTGGTTTTGAGTACCGGACAGATCATCGCCATTCGGCTCACCTCTCAACCCGGCATCAATGAACGCAATGCATCTTCGGGAGTCCGCCAGCCGGCCCGCGCCTTGCTCTAACTCTACGCAGACATCCCGATAGTGTGACAAAGTATCGAGCTCTTGGGAGAAACAGCCGTCGAGCGCCTGCAAGCAGCTGGATGTCACACCACCCAGAACGTCGATAAATTCGTTCATATCGTCGCCATACCCACCAAAATGCTCAGACGCATCGACTGCGCGTTCACTTTGCAACCCGGCGCGGGCCTCACCTACCGCGCTGATGAGCTGATCAGCATGAGCAAGATTCCCAATCAACTGCTCCGTCAAAGTTATCGCGTCGGCATGAACTCCATCTGTGTCATCACGCCCGCTCACCTCGCTGTCATCCGCTGCACCAGTTGGCTCCTCAGAGCCGCTCTCTGCGGTTAGAGACCCATCGACCACCTCTGAGGGCACCGCTAAATTGTCTTCACTATTGCCATCTGTTTTTGAATCAGCGTTATCATCACTGTTGGCAGCCTCGCTGGTTATGAGACCTTCCTGCAGCTCCTCGACCAGAATTTGAAGCGCAATGCCCTGCTCAGCGAGATCTGGAGAATCCTCGATAGAGGTAAGGCATTTATTCAAAACTACAGCACGCTCAGTGAGACCGTCCGCCTCACCAGTCATTAAAATCGCATGCAGCACCTCGTGACGGAAGGAGGTGAAGCCCTCAGAGAGCGGTGACATGCCCTCGGGAATTTGGCATAGGGCTGCGCCAACTGCTCGCAAGTCGGCATTGCTATCAACATTGATCAGTGCAAACTGATCGGTCACGGCCTTGATCACATCACTCATGGTTGCCCCCCTATCAGCTACTACTGGGGACTGTGAGGAGGGTGCTTGCTCGGGCGGATCAGATTCGTTTGGTGCATCAAGCCTCGTCGCCTCTTCAGCGTCGGTGAGCTCTTCGTCATCAGACGATTTACCAAAAAAACCAAAGAGCTTCATCGCGCGCCAGTCCCCCAGACAGTGCCTCACAGTCTGCTTATAGGACATCATAGAACCCAGCCTACAATACAGGCAAATGGCAATAAGAGAGAAAAGTACAGGCGAGGCCTGCTTTACAGTGTCAACGCCTCACAGTCAGCCTCGGTGATATCGTATTGCGCGGCCTGAGAGGTCGGCACCGACTCGTAGCATACGCGAACATAGCGCAACTTGCTGAGGGGGTCGCTATACTCGCTCCCACGTCGAGTATACAAATCAAAACGAACGACACTATCACTGATACCACTTTGCAATATCAACATCAGGCCTGATTGACCCGAGCCAGTGGCTTCACCGACGGACACGGCGTAACCGGCCTGGTCCGACAAATCGCAATTGTCAACGCTGATTGACTCAGCCGGGATAATCGAGCCGTCTCCTTCAGTAGCAGTAATGAAATCAGTGTCGTATCGCGCAAGGGTTGCTGAGATCCCGCAGCGGGGAGTTTCAAGGTTATAACTGTCTCCCACCATTTCGTCCTGTGAGACGTTCAGATAATCCAGATTCTCAAGGAGAGACGACCTATAAATTCCTGTGATGTCCAGATCAGGTGAAACATAAGCCTCACCAGCCACGGCAAAATCAATATCGAACGTGTCACCGGTCTCTTCATATGAGTAAGTTAGTCCCAGCGGTCCGGTCTGCTGATAAGTAACTAGAAGCCCTACCACAGTCCTTACTTGAAGCTGGTCATCTACTCTCTCTTTACACTGACCGGATCCCGTTGCCTCAACACCATTGACCTCTACATCCGCCACGCATAGTAAATTAATGAATGCAGTATCGTCGGTGGCCTGAGAATACCAAAAAAGCGTCCCGGCGCGGGTGAGGACGAAATTGTTTTCATCGATCTCCGTTACCTGGCTGCGCCCAATTGTTAGTGAATACTCGCTCTCCGCACCACCTCCATACCTTCCACCAAAATTGGCGTCGATAAACAGAGAAATCTCATCCTCGGCAGATGCACTTCCTGAGGTGGCCGTCACCTTCACAACATACGTGCCTGCAAGCAGCGCTGTCCCTGAGATGGTTTTAGCGGTTCCATCATGAGTGAGCTCAACAGGACCATCGTAAGTGACCGATGCGCTGTCTGCACTCGTACCCGTCACACTGTAACTGAGCGAGACGCCTTCATCTGCACGATATTTTGTTTGCCCGGTCAGCTCGATTGATAACTCATCAGCAGGTGATAACGCTCCGCCATCTGCACCTGCGCCGGAGCCGGCCTCGTCGCCACCCGAGCCGATGCCGCATCCGGCTAACAGCGCTAAAAGAACAGCAAAGCAAAAATGTTGCTGGCGGCAGTGCCCTCTTAAAAACCACCTTCCCATCCGGTAAAAGCGCACTAGGCGTCCTCCACGCAGATATGGCTTTGCAACATCACCATCTCTTGATCACGCCGGTACTTTGACGAATCCATAAACCAGATAACAAGGTATCCGTAGGTCTTGTACTCCTGGCAGAGCTGTTCACCCATAGTTTCGTAATTGAGGCCTGACTGCACGTCGGGTGACGGCCAGATAACTAAGGCGTCTTTAGACAGCCTGGCGTCGTCGATAGTAGAAACCGATTTGACTCGATCAAGAAACGCCTTCTGAGATTTGGTTTGGGCCGCAGCGTTACCAGCGGCTACGCTCAGCAATGCCAGAATAATGACTGCAAGCAGCTTTGACGTATACCGTGACATCATCCCGCTCCCCCTTTGACCGTAATTTCTATGCGTCGGTTTTGTGCTCGCCCCACAGCCGTATCGTTGGAAGCAATCGGCACCGTATCGGCGAAGCCGGTAACCGAAACTGCTCCGGGCTCAATAAAACCCTCCCCTACGAGATAATCGGCCACCGAAGCGGAACGCGCCGCAGACAAATCCCAATTCGACTGGAAACGCTCGCTGAATGCGACAGGCACATTATCAGTATGGCCAGCGACGGTGACTTGGCCAGGACTATCTACCAGGGCCTGTCCGACACTGGACAATACGCTGTAGAAGCTGGTGCGAAGGTCTGCGCTCCCGCTGACAAAAGCGCCCTGATCAGCGAGGCTGATCCTTACCTCGTCGTCTATGCGTTCAACAGCTACCTGGCCATTGGCAATTTCTGTTGTGAGCCGGCTGCGAATCTGCTCGTACTCACTTTGAGCGACATCCTCACCTTCTTTTAAATCAGATCCTTGCGCGTTGTCGAAGGACTGCTGTTCGGTAGAGGGTGAGCGCAGTACTTGCACCTCGGATACTACCTCCGCCTGTGCTTGCGCGACCTTTGCGAATAGCGCCACAGTATCTTCGTCTAGACGCTGTCCAGTTTCCAATCCTTCTGCACCCTGATTTTCACCATTTTTCTGATCGGCGGTCATAACAACGCTGATCTTGCCATCCGCCTCGGTAACTGAGATCTGGCCGCGCGTAATCTCGTCCTCAAGCGCGCTTCTCACCTTTTCAAGGTCAGACGAGTTGGGGTCGTTGGAGGGTTTAGTAGTGATCTTTAACTCGGGATCCGGCGGCTGCTCCTCGTCTGTGGTTTGCTCACTAATAGTGCTGAGCGCCGTGGGCTCAACCTTAGCCTGCATAAACTGATCAGCAATAATATTGTCGGCCGTAGGGGGTTCAACCACCGGCACCACGCGCTGCACACCCATGCTGTCATTCATAGAACCACTGACCTCTTTGAATTTCGGCACATTCATCTGCGCAAATGACAGTAGCAATACAAAAAATGCCATCAGGAGCGTTGCCATGTCGGCAAAAGTCGCCATCCAGGCTGGAGCACCGCCACCCGCACACTTGGGGCATTCAACCGGCGGCAGTTCCTCGGGTGGTTCAGGGGGTGGACCCTCTGGTACTGGTTCTTCGGGCACTGCAGATGCCTGCGCCTCGGGTGCATCAGCGGATTCCGCATCCACGAACTCGGCGACCTCGCCCCCAGGCGTTTCAAGCTCAACATTTTCGTCTTCTGCCACGACTAGGCCCTCCGAATCACTCAGTTATCTTCCACAATCACTTCAATACGGCGATTTCGGGCACGGCCCGTTGCAGTATCGTTGCTGTTGAGTGGCCGCGTATCGGCGAACCCTGCGATTTGCACATTGCCACCCTCGAGGTTAGTCGAGTTAAGCAAAAAGTCGGCGATGGATGCAGCACGAGCTGCGGACAAATCCCAATTTGATTTAAATCGCTCGCTGAAGGCAACGGGCACGTTATCGGTATGCCCCTCAACCATCACACTACCGGGATATTGGGCGAGGCTGTTGCCAAGACGTGTCAGAGTCGGCGTAAACGCCTGCCGCAAATCGGAAGATCCGGAGGTGAAACTGCCCTGACTGGCGAGTCTGACGATGATCTTGTCACCATCTTTCTCCACCTCAGCAAGGCCTGCTGCAATCTCGTCCGACAGGTCAGCACGCAAGCGGTCATATTTTGACATGCCGGAAGCGTCAGCGCCCTGCGACTGTCTCCGGTTCGCATTTGCGCCTGCTTGGTTTCCTTGAGCCTTGTCCGCCAGGTGCACACCGACGTTAGAACTGAGCGTGGTGGAGACTTCAGCAACCTTGGCGACCGCATCCAGCGTCTCCTGTGCCACTTGTCCACCCTTGCCTTCGCCTGCCGAGCCCACCTTGCCGCCTGCAGAGGCGGGTTCTACAAGGGTCACCTTGATCTCCCCGTTTTCGATACGGACGTCTGCCATACCTTTATTGAGCTCTTGCTCAAGCGCTTCCTGCACCTGCTGAAAATCGCTCTCGATCGGATCTTCGTATTCGCCCTCCTCGGTTTTTTTCTCGATGAAGTCGCCACGCACGAAGTCAGATCGCTGCTCCTTCACATCCAGCACTGAGCGCTCTGCAACGGCCGGGGTAAAGTTTTCCACCACGATACTTCGGGCCATTGGGATGGTGACTTTGGGCACAATTTTTTCGATACCAAACGCCTGCTTCAACGAACCCGCAACCTGCTTGAACTTGGGAACCTCTGTCTCAGCGAAGCTCAGCAGCAAAACGAAAAAAGCCATCAGCAAGGTTGCCATATCGGCGAAGGTCGCCATCCAGGCAGGCGCGCCACCACCAGCGCACTTCGGGCAATCGTCTTTGGGCTCTTCCGGTGGGGGTGGTCCGAGTGGAGGAAGATCGGTCTCTTCGAGCTCTTCTTCTGCATCGCCCTCCTGAGCATCTTCCACCGCAGCATCGCCATCATCCTCTGCTGGAGACTCGTCCTCAACAGTTTCATCTTCTGGAGTCTCAGAAGGGTCAGCAAGATCGTCAGCTTCATTCTGAGCCGCGGCGTCGAGGGAAATTTCACCAGTCACGTCAGCTGCATCAGGCCCGCGATAGGTGGAGTCCGTCCCATCAGATTCTGACGCAGGTGTCAGAGCTTCTTCATCCGCGCCATCAGCAGCATTCGCTACAGAATCTGTCTGGCCCGCGCTCATAACATCAGAGGGTGCCTGAACGTCAGTATTCTGGCCCTCGGCTCCGGATTTGATGTCATCATCAGCCACGTTGCGTTATCTCAATTTGTGCACGAAGCTGTATTACGCCGCTGCAATCTTCTCGCGGGCTTTTGGTGAGACAAACGAAGCAAGCATGTCGCCCAGCACTCTGGGGTTACCTCCCTCCTGCATAAACAACACGCCCTCAATCACCAACTCGTTATTGGCTGACTCTAGCGCAGAGGCATTTTCAAGCTTTTGCGCGATAGGTAAACAGATCACGTTGGCCAGAATTGCACCGTACATTGTTGTCAGTAGCGCAACCGCCATCGCTGGCCCAATAGCTTTGGGGTCCGACATGTTACCCAGCATAATTACCAAACCGGCCAGGGTTCCGATCATCCCCATTGCCGGCGCAATTTCTCCCCATGCACTAAAAATTTTTGCCCCCATTTCGTGACGCAGCTTCATCATGTCGTTGTCGCGATTGAGTGAGCTCTTTATTATTTCGCCATCGGTGCCATCAACCAGCATGGAAACCGCCTTGGCTAAAAAGGGATTGGCAATATCCTGGCCCTCCAGCGCGATCATGCCGTCTTTGCGCGCGATGTTGGCAAGCTCAACGATTTGGGTAATGAGCTCAACCGGGTCATCAATCTTTCTAGAAAAAGCCTTACCCATCACACCCATTGCGCCTAAGAACTCTCCAAGGGAACACCGCGCCATCACCACGGCTATCGAACCTGCGACCACGATCAGCAGGGAGGCGGTGTCCACGAACGCAGGAGCGTTTTCAGATATAGCCATGAAAATAAGGCCAAACGCCGCTAGCAAACCTACAATCGTCGCAATATCCATGAACCGCTCCTCAACATTGAACAGGTGAAGTATCTCCACCTAATATAGCAACACCATTTACATAGGTGATAGGTAACAATTAGCGCATTGCCTCCCACGAGACCAAAGCGGTGCGAAAAGTTGCCTAGCGCCTATTTTCTTCCCAAATATCGGCTTTTTAGACGAAAGCTTGATTTTGACGTCGGACTCTCTGCAAATAAATACTAGGGCCTCAAAAAGGCGTTGTGTTAGCGTCGATTTTTAAAGGTAAATGCGCCGAATCCGATAGTATGTTGGGAGCGTCGAACCTTGTTATCGGGGTGGTTTGAGGCACAGAAAGTCGCCGGGTAAATCTGGTCGATACTCAATCATCACAGATTTATCGCGCTATATGAGGACGCTGCAATAGTGACGCAAACCACCAAACGCGTTGGATAAGGTCTGGTGAACTCAGGGGGTGCAGTTTATGGGAGCGATAGGAAAGCATAGTAACCGGGTACTTTTATCGAGCCTAATGCTCCTTACGGTACTCGCTGGTTGCAATGACCAACGCAATCAACCCGATTGCAGCGACGTTTATAAAAGCCGCATTGATGAAAATGACTTCGACGTACTTGATGGTGGCATCGCGCTTCATAGACCTACAGGCCTTACGGTTACGCAATGTGCCGTTGGTCAACGGATGAGCAACTTCCGCTGTCGGGGGAACTCATTAAAGCTGAGCTGGGATGACGCTATGGCCTACGCCAGTGAAGTGGCAGAAAAAACGGGTGAAGCATGGCGGTTGCCGGAGAAAGGTGAAATACCAAAAATCCTCGAAAATAAATGCATTAACCCTGCCGCTAACCCGTTCGTATTCCCGGGGCTAGAGGTGGCGAATTTTTGGACGGCATCGAAGGGGCTTCACCAAGATAAATTTCGCTGTTCAATTTATTCCTATCAAGGCAGGGTTTTTTGCAGACAGGCACGAGATATTGCTCAACCTTTTTTACTGGTGAAAGGTAACTAGTCAGGGCCTAACGCACTGGCTTTAGGTGGTGCTTTGGCTCACAGCGTTTACAAGCGGCGCCATCGGCTCTCAACACTTCCAGACACGGTAGCTGGCGAGATTTAAACCCCATCACTGCGCAAGCGTATGGGAACGCCTTATGGTGAGTTATCTGAAAATGCCGGCATTTCCAGCAATTAGCCTGTCTATTCATGGTCGGATCGCGACTCTTGAGCTGGCTCAGAGGTCTCACACTCGCTGTATTGCTCCGCCGCCTCATCAAACTTAGCCTTGGCTTCTGCTAGTGCCCTCTCTCGCTTGCGCGGCAAATAATATTCCTCGTGGGCACGATAAGCGACGATCAATATCAGTGCCGCCAAACAGCCCCAGGATAAAAGATCGATCAATTCAACACGGGCAAACCACGGGGCCTCCGAACCCAGACCACCGCCCATTGTGCTAGCACCCACCAGTGCCAACAACGGTACTGCGAACAACAGATACGTGCGAATGATCTTACATACCGCGCACTCCTGCGCCATGCCTTACGCCCCCGAGATCTCCTGCGCACGACCGAGGTCGTTCATTGCTGCCTCGCACAGTGTAATCAATTGTCTGGATGCCTGCGTAATCGAGTCATAGTAGTCCGCCGACACGCGAAGATTTTGCTCTAGATTCTGTACCGATTCCGTGGCTGCGTTCAGAGCCATTGATTCCCGCGAGGTGTAGTATTTAAGAAGCGGGCATTCCTCGTCGAATATTCGCTTCAGACGTTGCTCCAAAAGATCGATTACCGTGCAGTCATTGCTGCGAGACTCGATTTTTTCAAGACACTCTTTTTGTATCTCGTCGCAAATCCTCGCAGCATGATCGAGCCGAACGACCATGCTGCTCAGTGCATCACTCACAGCCTGGTAACGCGGCTTATAATCCCTAAAAGCTACGACAAGATTTTTTTTCGGCTTTTTAACCGACCGCTGCTCAACCAAAGGGTGTTGAGCAAACGGAATATGCTCCCAACCCCGCAGGTAAGCACCGGATGCCGTAGAATTATGGAGCGGCATACGACCCTGATAGTAATTCGCTATGTTTTGGAACTCCCTTATAAAAGCGTAGTAATTTGGTAGAGTTGGGAGATCCTCCCCATTTATACCTTCACAAGTCAAATAGCCGTCCTGAGACAGGGCCTCCTCTTCTGTTGGCGAACCCCCTGTCACATATAGGCCGCCGCCAATACTTAGGTCCTGGCCCAACAGGGTGACGGAGCGCGCATTAAACTCGATCGCCATAACCGCAGATAGCGTGGATACAGAGGTACCACCGAATTTAGGTGACATGCCGCCGTGAAGCGTGGAAGAAAGCTCAGTCCCTAAAAAGCCAGGATCTGGATAGGGGAAGTGCGTGGCAAAGCCAGCCCCATAAAATGCGGGATGACAGCCCTCATTCAGAACCAATCCCACTTCAGCAATTTCCTGTCGATCTGGTATGGCGTAGCTATGATCACGAGGATCTTGCCAGATCGCCAAATCTGGCTTGATGCCGGCGTCAAATAGTGCCGCCAAAGCCTTCACGCTAGCAAAGATCAAAAATTGGTCCTGTACTTCGGCCAACAATTCCAAATCCTTTTCTAAGGAAGGGCCCGGCGAGACAACCAACACGTCAGCACCATCAAACTCTGACTTTAACTCCATTATCGAGGGTAATTTAGCCAGAGTAGGCGCAGAGGCTAGCCATTGCTCTGCGGTTGTCTGGGGTAACCATTGTGTTGTAGACCCCGCAATAACAGCTGAGCCAATCGCGCGCGCTACAGTGTGGAAATTTTGCTCATCCTCGGCATTAGCATGGGTTGCAATCAATGCCGCTCGTGGCACAGAGAATTGGTTAAGAAACAGTTCGAGGTGAGTATTTCCGGGATAGTGGCCTTCCAAAACAAACAGCGTGTCGCTATCAAGAAGAGCGGTCGCGCTGTCGCCTATCTCGGGGATATTTCGCGTCATCCATATAAATTTGGATTGCCCACGAGTCCGCAACACATCCCGAATGACCTCACCATCTGCGTCAGTGAGTAGCACAATATCTTGATTAAAATCCCATATGCCAGGCAATGCGTCGTCTACAAAAAGATTCATACCGGCACGAGATTGCCGCAATTCTTCGACAGAAAATGACGCTCGAGATTCGGTAATCCATTGGTGAATTGTCTGTAGGCGCTGATTTACCGACGAGGCGATTTCACTATACCGCATTAATTGATCAGGCCTTTCTGCCATAGTTTTTGCCTGTTCGCTATGGCTGATTTCTCCTGTACCTCGGCTCTGAACCAGTAAGCTCCTTAAAAAACGGATCCGGTCGAGACATACCCGTGCCTCATCGATGGCGCCGGATTTAGCCATTTCGATAGCTTCGTTACATTGGTCAAGCAGCGGTTCTAGAGTAGCCGAGAACATTCCGAAATCTCCAATAATGCCCCGCATTTTCAAAATGAAGCGGTGCCTTAATCAACACGCTGTTTCTGCTTGCAAAAATTGGGCCAAAATAAAGCGCTTGGAAACTAAAGGATGCCCTTAATCCTCCGATAGAACTATTGAATGAGGTTGTCGCAGGCAAAAGTTAGGACATGCCGCGTCAAAGTGACTAATAAGTAGGAGGCCGTGATGGCAGTAGTTAATACCAACGTGAACGCTACGGTTGCGCAGAACGCATTGATTCGCAACGAGCGTCAAATGAACACCGCTATGGAGCGGCTGTCAACAGGCCAAAGAATCAATGGCGCAAAGGACGATGCGGCAGGTCTGGCGATTTCATCTCGCATGACTTCACAAATTCTGGGCCTGGAAGCGGGCATTAGAAATGCAAATGATGCTATCAGCATGATTAGCACCGCAGATGGAGCGTTGGTTGAAGTTACCAACATGCTGCAGCGGATGCGCGAACTTGCGGTACAGGCCTCCAATGGGACTACTACAGAAGATGACCGCACTTTCCTTAACTCCGAGTACCAGAACCTGATTACTGAGATCGACCGCATTGCACAAAACACACAGTGGAACGGTGGAGCGATCCTTAACCATACGACTACGGCTAGCAGCACATATAAGTATCAAGTCGGAGCGAACGGTGGCCAAACAATTGCTGTGGACTTTGGAGACTTCAATAACACTGGGGCCTCAGGCGTTATGCAGAACGTGAACTCGGCAAATGGCAGTATTGCGGCTGGCACTACTGCGTCCGCTATTACAACTGGATCAGCGGCCATCACATCGATCGACTCTGCTATTACCGCAGTAAATACGCAGCGATCGACTTTCGGTGCCGCTATTAACCAACTTACTTACGCAGTTGACAATCTAGCTAGTGTTAAAGTTAATGCGGAAGCTTCTCGCAGCCGGATTCTTGATACGGATTACGCGCTGGAGACCTCTGAGCTTGCCAGAACACAGATCATCCAGCAGGCGGGTACCGCGATGCTGGCGCAGGCCAACCAACTGCCTCAAACGGTGCTTTCGCTGCTGCAGTGAGAGTGAGGTCATTGAAAAACGCAAAAGCGCCCAATCGGGCGCTTTTTTTTCTCTTAAAAACAGAGACTCTGCGATCAACGGGCTGAAAATAGAAATTTGACCAGCTAAATCCCCTCACACTCCCTTAATTTGGCGACATGAAGCCTATAGCTCTCGGGGCGGCAACACCTTGCCGGTAACCATATTCGTTAAATGCGCGTATACCCGCCACTAATATAAAAAAATAAAAAGAAAAAATTATTTTTATATATATATCAGTGCTTTATGAATTTTTAATAAAAATTGGCACGCTTTCTGCTCCTCCAATACCGCTAACACCCAACTATGCCGTTGGAGGAGATTAAACATGGCAGTTGTGAATACGAACATTAGCGCTTCATTAGCGCAGGCATCACTTGCCAAGAACGAGCGAGCGCTAAGTAAGGCGATGGAACAACTCTCCACTGGTAAAAAGATAAATTCAGCTGGGGATGATGCCGCAGGTCTAGCAATCAGTTCTCGCATGACGTCGCAAATCGTGGGTTTAGAGCAATCCGTGCAAAACGCTCACGATGCGATCAGCATGATTCAAACTGCCGAGAGCGCGTTGGATGAGATGACCAATATGTTGGTGCGAATGCGCGAACTAGCGCTTCAGGCATCCAACGGCACCACGTCCCTTGCTGATAGGGACTTCCTGCATCAGGAGTATGAGCGGTTGGTCGCCGAAATCGACCGGATTGCTAACAACACTGAGTGGAATGCGCGCCCTGTGCTAAACGGAAACGCAGGTGGTACTGGAGTCACCGACGTTTCCTATCAGGTAGGTGGAAACGCCGGGCAGACCATTTCTGTAACCTTCGGGACTATGGTAGGTGGCGGCAGCGGGTCACCTCTGTCGGGTACAGTCATTTCAGGCGCCACAACAGCCGCTGCCCAAACCGTCGCATCTGCTGCGATGACAGGGATTGACCAAGCGATTGAAAATGTTAGTAACCAGCGCGCCTCCTTTGGAGCTGCGGTTAATCAACTCACACATGCGATCGATAATTTAACTCAGGTCTCTATTAACGCTGCGTCGACGCGGAGTCGCATCATGGACACTGATTACGCGCATGCTACCTCGGAGCTCGCAAAGACACAGATCATCCAACAAGCAGGTACCGCGATGCTCGCGCAAGCAAATCAGTTGCCCGCTAACGTATTGGATTTATTGAAGTAGTAAGCGATGAGAATCTGCGTGAATGGTTACAAAGTTTTCCGTAACGCAAAGCTCTTCGAAAATTAATCAACAAGGCAAACACAGCAATATAGGGAGGCCGTCATGGCAGTTGTTAACACTAACGTAGGCGCTACGATCGCACAAAATGCGTTGGCAAAAAATGAGCGCGCAATGAATACCGCCATGGAACGTCTGTCTACAGGCGCCCGGATTAATGGCGCCAAAGATGATGCAGCTGGTCTGGCAATTTCATCACGAATGACTTCGCAGATACGAGGCCTTGACATGGGGATTCGTAATGCCAACGACGCGATCAGCATGCTCCAGACCGCTGACGGCGCGCTGATAGAAGTCACTAACATGCTTCAGCGAATGAGGGAGCTAGCAGTACAGTCATCAAATGGAACTACCACAGAAGATGATCGTACTTACCTCAATTCCGAGTACGCGAACCTCATATCAGAGATGGAGCGCATCGCCAACAACACACAGTGGAACGGGCGATCAATCCTGCAGGGCGATGCTAACGCAGCTGGTGACTCTAACGTGAAGTTCCAGGTTGGGGCCAACGGTGGGCAAACAGTGGCTGTGGATTTTGGGGATATCTCTCAATCTGGAGGAGCAACATTCCAAAATTTCAGTGCTGCTGCAGCTACCGCGTCAATCGCAGCGGGCACAACGGCCTCAGCTATTACTACAGGCTCAGCAGCGATCACTGCTGTGGACAGCGCAATTACTGCCGTCAACACGCAGAGAGCGACTTTTGGTGCTGCAATAAACCAGCTGACATACGCTATCGACAATTTGGCGAGCGTTAAAGTCAACGCCGAAGCATCAAGGAGCAGAGTGCTTGATGCGGACTACGCAAAAGAAACTTCTGAATTAGCTAGGACACAGATTATTCAGCAGGCTGGCACAGCGATGCTTGCGCAGGCTAACCAACTCCCTCAAACAGTTCTGTCGCTCTTACAATAATCAGACTGAAAAGAAAAAACGCCCTTACGGGCGTTTTTTTATAGCTTCGATCATTGGCCGTTCTCACAGCGTTTCATCAAAGAGTATTCCTTTCAACTCCTCGAGGTTCCGCGCAAACTTCAACAAAGCCTCGTCAGGAATTTCTCTCACGATTTCGCCTGAAACTTCGTCTTTTATCGTTACGAGGAACCGATTGAGCTGCTCATCTCTGCGGATCTGTGCACTGGTGTTTTTCCTACTCAAAGCTTCATTGAGAATTTCTACTGCATCATCTATGGACTCACTAACCGATGCCAAAGTGCTTAGACTTTTGATCTTACCCTCAGCTGCATCGGCCGCGACTTGAGCCACGGATACGTCTGGTCTCACTGGCTCCGCGACATCAGACCGCGCCCGTGTGTCAGTTTTGGGCTGTTGAGAACGGCCACCCCCTGTGGACACCATATCCCGAGGCGCTGCCGCTGTGCTTGAAGCAATGTTATCCATGTCTCAATCTCTCAAAAAAGGCGCCATAAAAGCGGGCTCACTTTTATGAAATCGGCGCCCACACCGCTCCTTACTTTAGCAACGCCAGTACCGTGGCCGTCACTTGATTTGCCTGTGCAAGCATCGCGAGCCCGGCCTGATGAATTATCTGCGTTCTCGCCAGCTCAGAGGTCTCCTGAGCATAGTCAGTATCTTCTATCCTGGACCGTGCCGCCTCGGAATTGACTTTAACACTAGCCAGATTGTCAATGGCGTGGGTTAGCTGATTTATTGCAGCACCGAACGTGGCTCGATTCTCATTCAGCTCAGTAATTGCGGCGTCAATTTTAGTAACTGCTGCGCTACCAGTCGTGATGGCGGACGCAGTTGTACCAGCGGCGATCGAAACCGCTGCGCCAGTGGATGAGAAACTGCCGAAAGCCGATCCATTAGTTTGATCGACCGCTGCAAAACTGACTGCTATCGTTTGCCCACCGTTTGCACCCACCTGATATTTGATAGAGTTGCTGGCAACATTAAGAATGTCGGAGCCATTCCATTGGGTATTTTGCGCAATACGCTCTATTTCAGCATGCAGATTCTGATATTCCGTATTGAGGTAAGTGCGGTCATCTTCTGTGGTAGTACCGTTGGCAGACTGGAGCGCCAGTTCCCGCATTCGTTGCAGCATATTGCCGATTTCTACCATCGCGCCGTCAGCGACGCTTATCATACTTATCGCATCGCCGGCATTCTTCATACCCGCCTCTAACCCTCGAATTTGCGAGGTCATTCTGGCAGAGATAGCGAGCCCCGCTGCATCGTCTTCAGCGCCGTTTATTCTCTTGCCTGTAGACAGCCGTTCCATAGCGGTATTCATAGAACGCTCGTTTTTGTTCAAAGCGTTCTCAGCAATAGTCGCAGAAATGTTTGTGTTAACTGAAGCCATATCTTTATCTCCCAATGAAGCCCAGCAGCTGGAAATCGTTTAATTCTTCATCTTTAATTATCGGTAGAATGCAGAGAATCTTTAATACCGCGAACAAATTTTTGCGATCTTTTAGGCGCTGCGTTTAAAACACCTCTCCATAAAAAAAGCACCCAATTGGGTGCTTTAAAAAATCTTGCCGAACGTCACTGGAGAAGTGAGAGAACGGTCTGCGGCAGCTGGTTGGCCTGGGCCAGCATTGCAGTGCCAGCTTGCTGGATAATTTGCGTTCTAGCCAACTCAGAAGTTTCAGATGCGTAGTCCGTATCCAGAATTCTACTTCGAGACGCTTCTGCATTGACTTTAACACTGGACAGATTGTCGATGGCATAGGTCAACTGGTTCACGGCTGCGCCGAAAGTTGCACGCTGAGTATTAACAGCCGTTATTGCAGAATCTATCTTGGTCACCGCTGCGGACCCGGTAGTGATGGCTGATGCGGTAGTTCCTGCGGAGATGAAGGAGCCCGTAGCGCCTGCACTGAACGCAGCAAACTCCGTGCTTCCTGATTGCGAAATATCACCAAAATCTACCGCGATAGTCTGCCCGCCATTCGCACCCACTTGGAATTTGACAGAGGAGTCCCCGGCAGCGTTTGCATCGCCATGCAATATAACCTTGGCGTTAAACTCTGTCGCGTCAGCAATCCGCTCCATCTCATTAATGAGATTTGAATATTCATCATGAAGAAAATCTCTGTCGGCCGCAGTCGTTGTTCCGTTAGCCGACTGCAGGGCTAGCTCCCGCATACGTTGCAACATGTTAGTGACTTCAACAAGAGCCCCGTCAGCAGTTTGAATCATACTTACGGCGTCATTAGCGTTTCGGACACCCATATCAAGACCTCGGATTTGCGAAGTCATTCTGGAAGAGATAGCCAACCCAGCGGCATCATCTTTAGCGCTATTGATACGCTGACCGGTAGAGAGCTTCTCCATGGCAGCATTCATCTGGCGCTCGTTGCGCACCAGTGCGTTTTGCGCGACGGTAGCGTTCACATTGGTATTTACAACTGCCATGACGGCCTCCTAGTTTTGCAGTTCGCTTGCCCCTCGCTTAACGTCAAACTGGGGCGGTCAATAGAGTTATCGGCACCCCTTGAGAAAACCTTAGCGTTTTTCAATATTTTTTTGCTCAATAGACTGGCGCGCAGCGGCTTCCCGCGCCTGATGCCGATTGTTACCATGTGACAGGCCATCTTCGGAACGATCCCTTATGTGCGGAATCGCAGGAATCATTCAGTTCGGCGCGCCCCACCAGAAATTTCTTGATATCAGAGCTAGCACGCACCAGTCAGTTCTTCGCATGTGCCAACTCCAGGCGCACCGAGGCCCTGATATGGAAGGAATATGGCAGAGCGATGATGGAATGTGCACGCTGGGACACCGGCGGCTCAGCATCATTGACCTATCTGACGCAGGCCGACAGCCCATGACCGACCGCTCCGGTCGCTATCATATAACCTTCAACGGGGAGATTTATAACTACAGGGTCCTCAAGCTAGACCTTGAGGTAAAGGGTGCTCAGTTTCGTACGAACACTGATACTGAAGTATTGCTTGAAGGCTTCGCGTTGCACGGGCCTAGAATTCTTGAAAAAGTCGATGGCATGTTCGCCGCAGTTATTTACGACACCCAAACGGGTGAGACCACTCTATTCAGAGACCGCGCAGGAGAAAAACCGCTTTACTATAAGAGTGATGGGCAGCAACTTATTTTTGGGTCAGAGTTGCATACAGTTGCATCGGTAATTGACGAGCCGATCAATATCAACCCACTTGCTCTCGGACTCTATCTGACCCTGCGTTACGTGCCACCACCGCACACCATGGTCGAGGGGATAAACAAACTTGAGCCGGGACAGGTACTGATCTTTGATGCAGAGGGCTTGCAGGTGCTCAGGCGCTATTTTTCTTTTGAGCCACAGCCAATTTATACCTTTAGTCAAGAAGATTTCGAGGCAAAATCCAAAGCCCTGGAGAGTTTGCTCATCACGTCTATCTCAAAACGGCTAGAAAGTGATGTGCCACTCGGTCTGTTTCTATCATCAGGTATTGATTCTTCATTGGTTTGCGCCCTCACGAAAAAGGGATTGGGCGTGACCCCAAACACCTTCAGCATTGGTTTCGAAGGAGACGACAACAGCGAACATTTCATTGCTGAAAAAATTGCAAGCCACTTGGGGACAGAGCATCAGACTTTTATGTTATCAACCACCGAATTACAGCGGCTGGGCAACAACATTGGCGCGGTGATGGATGAGCCAAATGGTGATCGATCGTGCCTACCAACATTACTGTTATCACGAGAGGTCAAGCAACACGTCACAGTGGCTTTATCTGGTGACGGAGCAGACGAGTTATTTGGTGGCTACGGCCGTTACGGATTGCCGATTGGGCCAACCCCTGCGCACTCTCACCCAGAGGCGGCTTTAAGAGACTACTTCAACAAGGCTTTACCTGTGTTTGGCATTGATCGTGTTAAAACCCTATTCGACAGCGTCACTGATGTATCGGGTGAACTCTTGAGTCAGTTCCGAGGCGTTTTTATCCACACCGATAGGGCAGCATTGCATTTTTGGCGGATGCTGGATTTCTATAGCTACTTACCGGGGGCCGTTTTAGCCAAAGTCGACAGGATGAGTATGCGCCATGGACTTGAAGTACGGAGCCCGTTTTTAGAACCACAGGTGATGGCTATGGCTGAAACAATGCCCCAAGCGTATTTGGAACAAGGAGAAGAACGGAAAATTATCCTTAAGCAAATATTGTCTCAGTATTTACCGCGAGAAGTCATTTCGCTGCCCAAACGTGGCTTCGGTATGCCACAGAGTGTGTTCATGAATAACGCTGAGCTGATTCATCAGATGCTCGACGAGGCTTTGGAGAGCTTGAGAGGGACTCGCTTTTTTTCAGAATACAAAGGACTTCTTCACAGTATTGGTCAGGCGGCCCCGGGTAATATCAATTCGGCATGGGCGACGATTGTCTTAGGGCAATGGGTCCGATCTTTCCCTAAGAAACTCTGAGGCTGGATACCTATGGAATCGGCTGAGTTAATCGATTACTGCCGACAGTTTGTGAAGCCGGGCGCAGAGCTAGCCCCGGATGCTATGCCGATGCAGTATGTTGAGATTTTCGACGCCCACCTTTGCGATCTAAATAACAACCAAAAAATCAATATTTTCACTTTTCATACCAGCGTGCCTGACTCAGCATCGAAAATTTCTTTACCGGACGTAGCGATAGATCATGGCGCAATTGATTACGACGTGATCTGCGAGGAGATGGTGCGCTCTGCGCTTGCGTTTCAGCCTGACGCGCACGTCTTTTTCGTTACTGACTTGTACACAATGCCGACACTCGAGCATCCCAGGGTCAGCGTGATCCGGCTTCCCCTAGAGCGTGAATTCCCCATGTACGAGCGAGTCCGAGCAATGTGGGCTTACGCGCGTTCTTCGCTATACCAGAAACCCACCGTATTTTTGGATAGCGACGCCTTCATTAATAAGGATATCAGTTGGGTCTTTCATAAAAATATGGATCTTGCTGTGACTTATCGCGGTGGTGGCTTGATGCCAATCAATGAGGGTGTGTTCTTCGCTAACGCCGAAGATATAGAGGCCATCTCGCGTTTTTTTGATCATTACCTCATGATATACCGCAGTTTATTGAGCGATCCGGTCGTGAAAAAAAAATATGGCGACGTGCGCCGATGGAGAGGCGGACAACTCAGCCTGAATGCGATCGCTTGCCCGTTAGGGCTACCTTGCTCAATGGATACAGCTTTTTTCGCAGGCTCTAAAATAGATTATCACCCCTGCGATGACCTAAATTTCTCTTTCGATTACAACCTCAAGCAGCTGTCAGAAAATGAGTTGGGCGCAAAGTCAATTATCCACCTAAAAGGCGGCAGAAAGGCGCTGCTTGATCATCTGGTTGCACTGCAAAATAAACGTGAGTTTTCTCGGCGAGATATTCTCCTAGCGGCTTGAATCCCATGGAGGCCCTGCAAAGCTTTCCGTCCTCCCCTCATATGAGGCAACTAACCATTGAGGATACTTCGCAACCAGTCAACTCACTTTTCTCAAAAAGCCTCCTGGAGCGACGCTTAGTTGCAATTTGGAATCTATCTCTTTGTCGACAACGAACTGGCTGTTAGTCGCCAAAAACTGACGAGTCGCAGTTTTAGGATTATCGCCATGGCCCCATGGACGTGACGAGTAGTGTTTGTTGCTTGTTTCTGCAATAACGGTATCAAACACCACACAGTAGCTACCTACGCTGGTCAACCCCGCATAGGCCTCAAGCTCACTAAGCACGTGCTCATGAGAATGGTTAGAATCTAAGAACACCATAACCCTGTCGAAATTGGTGGCAAAATACGACACTCGAGCTACGACATCAGGGTCAGTTGACGACCCCTCGATCATGTTAATCCTGTCCTTCATCGCGTGATTCTCGATAGCCTCCCGATTGTGCTCCCGGATATCAATGTCAACCCCTAATACTCTCCGCCTTGGCTTCGCTGGGTCCAAAGTAACACCTTCAAATACCGCCTCTTGATAATCCAACATGGCAAGGATTGAGGCCGAGAGCACTAGCGACCCCCCATGCGCTATTCCCGTCTCAATTATCAAATCAGGCATTACCCGCCAGATAAGTTCTTGGACCGCTACCATGTCCTGTGGAATCTGAATAATGGGTCTGCCCAGCCACTTAAAGTTGTAAGTGTATTTATGAGGCACGATCGCCTCGATCCACTGATTGGATAATCTTTTCAGCGATGGGTCCTCTGACAGTCTCTTGATATTTAGTTTGACTTGTTGTTCAAACTCATCTTGGGGCGTCATTACATATCCTTTTTATTTACTGCATTTGAACAGATGTAATCCGCCCCTGCCTTTCCACAATTGGCAACCAAGTCTAGGCTACTGACGAAAGGATTAAACGATCCGAAATTTTGGGGGTACGGACATTTTTGATAGTCCATATACCGAACTTCAATACCTTCGTCACGGAAAATGCTCTCATCAAGATATTTCAACGCCCCCAAGCCAGTCAGATATATTTTGCCGTTAACAGCTTTTACTAAATTCATCAATCGCTCGCTTTTTGTGCCTGCAGTTTCGAGCTCTCGGGCATGAAAAAATTTTGTGGAATTAAAAATATCAAAATAACCCGCTAGGCGAGTCATTGACTCACGAGCTAAGTCCCCAATGTTATCTATATCCTCACCATATAAATCTGCAACCAGCGAAATTGCCTCGTCTCGATAAGGGCTTCCCTTGAAGCTTTCATTCAAGAGGGAAAAATGCTTTGCCTTCCATGAACCCTCAGGATCTATTTTGACATCTTGTATTTCTTGACCCCTGTGGAAATTAAGCAGCGGGATCGTCATCCAAGAGAACCCCCGTGCCGTTTTCACCTGCACCCTTCTAGTACGTGCACTTAGAGATAACGGGACATCATCAAGGTGAATAAAGACATCTGCCAACTTGATTTGTTCAAGCATGCCCACCCATGGAAAAAGCATTGACTGTGAAATAACCACATTCACACGATGGACTTCACAGAATGAATATTTTCATCCGGTACGCCGCTTGAAATTAATGTCTTCGTGATCTGCTTACAGAAGGTCAATGATCCTACAAAAAATTGGTGACCAACACTTGCCGTATACCCTTCCAAATTCCGAATTGGATTGGAGTAGCCATCAATAAACTTGCCTGCCCAAGAGGAATTAGAATCAAAAATCTGTGTATCGCCGTAGTCTGCAACTGTTGCCAAATAAGGTATGCATCTAAGCGGGACGTAACACTTCAATATTCCTGCCGACTTGTAGAGCTTTTCGAAAGCCCTGATCCGGCTGCACGCCCTCTCCAAGAAAAAAGTCGTCGAATCCTCTAAGGAATTCAGCTCTAAAGGCGCCTCGGCTTTTTTTTTCTTCTCTGCCGTTATTTGAAACGTACTTCCATACGAACCTGATTCTATAGTGATATTTGAAAATCCTGCATCGCTAAGAATTTGGTAAATTGACTTCTCAGTAAACATATTAACGTGCTGGTGTTCCAACATGGAAATATCGCCAAGTTGAATTGAGTCTGACGAGTTCGTCGTGACAATCGCAAATGTGCCGTTTTCGGACAATGAATCAAAAACTTCTTTTGCAAAACGCTTGACGTGAGGCACGTGCTCAAACACATCATTACAAAATATGAACTGGGCGTTCTCAACTAACAGATCTGGGCTGAAGAAATCGTTTATTAACTCAAATCCTAGCTTTTCGCTCCACACCGACGAATACTCTGACGGGTCTACACCAACTACCCTCCACCCTTTATCCCGCAGAAATCTGATGCTAAAGCCCGCTCCGCATCCAATCTCGTAAATTCGCTCTGGTTTGCGTGTTTGAATGTTTTTTAAAAAAAAACTATTGGCACTCGCACCATAAGTATCTAAATGGCCAGATTCATCATTAATAAATCCGATGGTAGCGTTCTGTCGATACGCAAGCTCGAGCGCTTGCCATTCAACATCAGTTGGCTGGCACCGCAGATAGTCAAAATCGCTATCTCTGGCCACTCGTATCGGCAATTTCTGCGGAATGCCAGCAAATGGCCGTCCATCAGCAGTAAGGCGCCAGTAAAACGGCATCTTGTCAATTTCTAGAAAATCTTTCTGTACAGTCCAGTGCTGCTTGATACGCTGCTCCAATAGTCTGATGTGAAAAGAAAACCCCAGCATCCGTTCTCATACCAGTAAAATAAACAGGCTTGCCTGCGTAGCTTGCTTTAATTTTTTTTTCCAATCGATCGAGGTTGCACTTATTTTTTAGTGTCGGGGACAATATTTTTAGCTTGCGTTTGACTTCAAAGGAACCTTCCACATTAAAGTCAGGAAACATCATCTCAACCTCTGACTCTATGTCCTCTAGGCTCGGCGCATCCCCCAGTTTGTGAAGTGCTTCGGCTGCTACTACACTGCCAGCGGATTTGTGGACAGGCGGAGAATATGCGTCATAGTTAACCAGTCTAGATATGCGGAAAGAATTGTCTTGATTGACAACATAATACGCGGGGCAGCACCTAGCTAAGTCGACATCTAGTTTTAAATAGTAAATTGATAGTTGTCGCACATCCATGTCTGCGCCTCCAAAGTCGCAAATCGCATTCAGCGGCATTGCGATGACGCCTCCATCATAATTGTCTGCCAAGCTATCGCCACATGCCGTCAAGAGCCCATCTTTGATTGATATATCAGCGTCATATTTTATTTTTATTTTCTTTTTCTCGGCCCAGTCATTGATGCGCTTGGAGAGAAGCCCACTCTCTGGATGAAAACATATTCCAACCCTTCCTGAAAAAACACTACCTGAAGGCTTAAATTGGTTAGGGTTGGCGAGAACTGTATCAACTTCAGGTCGGTTTTTTAGTTCAGCGGCCCTCCCTTCAGAACAAGCAACTATCCTCCTCAAATCAAAATAGCAGTGGAGTGACTCAGGGGTTAGATTGCTTGCTGCCTCAAGCCATAGGCGCTCTATGATGGGCAAAACTATTTCTTTGCCTGCAATAGTGCCAAACCTGGCTAAAATCTCATGCTCAGCGGTTGAACTAGATTTTGTCACGGCAGGCCTGCTCACAATTTGCTGCAGAATTTCTCCCTGCCGGACATGGCCAATCGCTGATGGATAATGGCTATTTAATCTTATACGACCGTTCGCAAAAGCAGCACCGATGTCTACGTGTATTCCACGCAATATTTTGACTTCATCCGCAGCGAAAATTTCATTTATTATTTTTAACTGAGGCGGGCTGACATAAAGAACGTGCATGCCAAACTCTTGCTCACCGAAAGGCGTCGCGACTGTCTTATATAGCCCACCGATCTCCGAGCCCTTCTCATAAATAGTCACGTCAACCCCGGACTTCCTCAATTCCCCAGCTGCAATAACGCCTCCAATTGAGCCGCCTAATATGCTTACTGTTTTTTTAATTTGTGTCACAGGATTGAATTCTCAGGCTGCAGCTTTACTAAGCTAAATAGCGACCATGCTGATAGTTGTCTAGATGGAGCTCTGGAGAGGCACTATTAAGTATTGACCCTGCCCGGAGTTTGTCAACCGCGGCGCGGTGACATAAAGTTACAAGGTCGCTTACCGGCCTGCGACCACGGTCAACTTTGCCATAGAGCTCAAAACGTGAACACGGGGATAAAACTCTGATAAATATTAAAGAGCAGGACTGGCACCTCGCATGAAGGCGAAAAGTGAGTGCCTAATTACCGTCGCCATACCGACTCGAAACAGAGCATTCTATTTGTACCACGCACTAGAAAGCTGCAGGCTTCAGCCGGCTCACAACTTCCAATATTTGGTGGTTGACAACAATTCTGAGGACAACACTAGCTCTGTTTGCGCGGGCTTTGAGCAAGACCCAAGATTCAAATACGTCCGGTACGAAGAACTAGGGAATATCAACGATCAATTCGCACGCTGCCTTAAGCACGCGAATGGTGAATGGCTATCAATTATTGGCGACGATGATTGCATATTTCCAGACTTTGGTGCCCTAGTCGAGATTGCAATCGAGCAAGCTCATTCAAACTCCGTGGACTGTATCACCTGGGACGCCTGCATATACCGGTGGCCGTCTTTTTCTGGACGTGAGCGAAATTTTTACAAGTGGTTCGGGCTCAACAGTCGCTATGAATTTAGCGCCGATCATATGTTGATCAGGCCAGCACTGTCTTTTCAGAAGCACTTAAACTCAAATCTAAAATTGCTTTATCAGGCTCCCGGCGTCTATCACAAGGCCTGTCGTATTAATGTGCTACGCGCACTAGTAGAGAGGTATGGCGAGAAAAGTGTCTTTTTCCATTCCGCTGATATTTCTGTGTCAGCTCACTTTGTTGCGTCCGGAGAAGCGGCGCTGCATTTGAGGCAGCCCTTGTCAATCACCGGCTACAGTGGAGAGAGCACAGGAGCGAGTCACTCAGTTGGCAAGAATGACGAGGTCTCGAACCGTTACTTTAAAGAAAATCCTGACGCAAAACCTGATTATCTCGCGTTGCTTCAGATCTCAGAGAGTGTCGACGCTGAAAAGGTAACTGTTACAGAGGTTGGGGTGACTTTTCTAATCGTATCAAAGGTATTACCAAGATATGGGATGGCCCCGCCGACATTGATTGAGTACGTTCGAAACGAAATTAATAATGCGAAGAAGTTATCGCCAGATGGGCGCCCTATTGTAAAGGGACTTATGGATACCCTGATTAAGATAAATAGTCTTGGCATATCAGAAGAGGAAATGCTGCCGCTTGCCAGCGCAGCACCGCCTAAATCATTGCCGGATCCCGACCCGAGCATTAGGTATCAGCCGACAGGTATCATCTCTAATGGAGAGGAACTTGTAAGACTTGAGCGAACGATGGATTGCTCACAACATTCGGTACATTCTATTTTAGATGCCGCCCTCTATTGTTATTTCCAATTGAGATTCAAGTGATATGAATTCTCTATCGAAGGTCCAGTGCGTAATTCTAGCGGGTGGTCTTGGCACGCGGATCAGCGAGGAAACGACCGTAAAGCCTAAACCAATGATTGAGTTAGGCGGGAAACCTATTTTATGGCATATCTTGAAAACATATAGTCATTATGGTGTTGAAGACTTCATAGTCTGCTGCGGCTATAAGGGATATTTAATAAAAGAGTATTTTGCGAACTATTTTTTGCACAACAGCGACGTCACATTTGATTTAAGCAATAACAATCAGATCGAAATTCACAGGCAAACCAGAGAGAAGTGGAAAGTAACGCTAGTGGACACTGGACACCACACGCTTACTGGCGGACGTTTGAGCCGCATTAAACAGTTTCTCCGTGATGGGCCATTCTTTATGACTTATGGTGATGGAGTGGGTGATATAGACGTTAGGGGACTTTTCAATAGACACCTGGAGCATGGCAAGCCGGCCACTGTCACTGCAGTGCAGCCACCCGGCAGATTCGGTGCATTAAAAATAGACAATGAATACGTGACTGAATTTCTGGAGAAAGTAGACTACGCGGACTCCTGGATAAATGGAGGTTTCTTTGTTCTTTCACCTGAGGTGCTAGACCTTATAGACGGAGATTTTATCAGCTTTGAGGATACTGTCCTTCCGATTTTAGCAAATCAGGGGGATTTATGTGCTTTCAAACACTACGGTTTTTGGCGGCCAATGGACACTATGCGAGACAAGGTACTTTTGGATTCGCTTTGCGCCGAGGGAAAAGCGCCGTGGGAAGTTTGGTTATAACGTAATATTTTTATGAAGTGACCGAGCAGCAATCCTGCTGCCCGGAGAAATACGATCCTGACACACTGGTTCCATTAAGCTACGCAACAAACAAAAGGGCACCAAATCAAAATCCTAATAACAGGCAACCTAGGCTACGTTGGCGCGCCAGTGATGACGAGGCTTAGTGATTCTCTTGAAGGATCAGAAATCGTTGGCTTCGACACAGGTTTTTTTGCTGCCTCATACTCCGGCGCGGGGGTATTGCCGGAAATAGTGTGCCAAAGCCAAATGTTCGGTGACATTCGCAATATTGATCTTGAATTTCTGGCGCAATTCGACGCTTTTGTGTTGCTAGCGGCCATTTCAAATGACCCTATGGGAGACAGATTTTCTGATGTCACCTATCAGATAAACCTCGACGCCAATATGCGGATACTCACAGCAATTGCGAAAATGCGCAACAAACGAGTAGTTTTTGCGTCTAGTTGCAGCATGTACGGGGCTGCCGGTGCAGCTGCTAAAGTTGAGGAAGACGAGCTAAATCCGCTTACCGCTTATGCAAAATCGAAAGTTGGCGTTGAGAAATTCTTGGAGGCTCTGTCGTCAGGTGACAACTTGTATACATCCCTTCGGTTTTCTACCGCGTGCGGTGTCAGCGACAGAGTACGGCTGGATCTTGTACTAAATGACTTTGTAACCAGTGCCCTCCAAACCGGAATAATAGAAATTCTCAGTGACGGGCAAGCATGGCGTCCTCTCATATCGGTTTCAGACATGGCTAGTGCGATTGAGTGGGGGCTCACCCGCTCAGTAGCCAATGGAGGAAGATACATCGCTATCAATGTAGGGTCAGACGACTGGAATTACCAAATTCACGACCTAGCCGCCCATGTTGCAACTGAAATTCCAAGTACCAAAATATCAGTAAACGATAGTAATCCCGCTGACCAAAGATCATACAGGGTGAACTTTGCAAAGTTCAGGGAACTAGCCCCTAACCACCAGCCACAAAGCGCGCTACCCGGAGTCATAAATAACCTAGCTGATTGTGTCGAAGGGATCTTGGCCAATATGAATGGAACTTTCAGAGAATCCGAATTCATCAGACTGAAAGCCCTAGAGAGACTTTTATTTAAGGGCCAGCTGGATGAACAGCTTAGTTGGCAGAAAAATCTCCACTAATTTGCAGTTTGATCGCCAAAGGTCGACTTTAATTATGAAATTCATGCCGCAACTAAAAAGTTCAAACGCTGCCGAATTCCTGTGCCCGCCGTTCCAAGATGACAGGGGCGCTTTTATTAATCTAATCTGTTTGAAGCGAGAGGCGTTCAATCAGTACTGGGGCGACCGGCAGATTAGGCAGGTAAACCTGAGCACCAATAGTAAGAAAGGCACACTTCGCGGATTACATTTTCAGAGAGGGCAGTCCAGCGAGGCCAAAATTGTTAGATGTTTAAGGGGAAGGGTTTTCGACGTCATTATTGATCTTCGCGCAGAATCTGCGGGGTATCTGAAAGTAAAACACTTCGTTCTTGATGCAACAGAGGGTAATTCGGTGTTCGTGCCCGAGGGGCATGCCCATGGGTTCCAAACATTGGAGGCTGACAGCGAGGTGCTTTACATACATTCCAAGGATCGAAACATTGAAGCAGAGACAGGTCTGCGATGGAACGACCCCGAGCTCGCGATCACATGGCCGTTGGAGCCAACAGTAATGAGCGAGCGTGATTCAAAATTACCGTATCTAAACAGCTTGTGACGCACGCCTGCAGACACTGCCAAGAACCGTTATTGACGGAAGTGTTAAACTTAGGTCATCAACCACCCAGCAACTCATACCTTACGTTCCACGAGCTTGACCAGCCAGAGGTCTGCTACCCTCTCCGACTCTATGTGTGCACAAGCTGTTGGCTAGTTCAATTGCCCGTTCATGTGCCGCCTGAGCTACTTTTCACTGAGGATTATTCTTATCTTTCTCGAACATCCGTAAGTTGGTGCAACCACGCCAGAAAGTTCTCTGATGATGCCTGCGAGCGTTTAAGCTTGGACTCAAGCAGTAGGGTACTGGAGATCGCCTCGAACGACGGCTATCTTCTGCAATATTTCAATGAGAAAGGTATTCCAAATCTTGGCATTGAGCCGACTAAAATAGCCGCAAAAGCCGCCGAATCAATTGGCGTAAGAACACTAAGGTGTTTTTTTGGGTCAAAGACAGCTGAGCGTCTCGAGCCGGCAGACTTGGTAGTTGCAAATAATGTTCTGGCACACGTCCCTGACATCAACGATTTTATCGAGGGGTTGTCGAGAGTACTTAAGCCTAACGGATCGATATCATTGGAGTTTCAGTATCTTCTCACTCTGATTGAAGGCAACCAGTTCGATACCATCTACCATGAGCACTTTAGCTACCTCAGTCTTTCAGTCGTGAATAGAATTGTCGGCAAATACGGACTGGCCGTAACAGACGTTGAAAAACTTTGCACACAAGGCGGTAGTCTTCGTGTCTGGCTGCAACACGAGAGTCAAGTCATGCCCTCAAACGCAGTGTTTCAGATGCTTCAAGATGAGGAGGACTTTGGGCTTGAGACCTTGAAAGTATTCGCCAACTTTCAAGAACGCGCATCGTCAGCGGCCCTGGGTTTAACTGAATTCCTGGTCAATCAAGCTAGAACCGGGAGACAAGTCATTGGCTATGGCGCAGCCGCAAAGGGAAATACGCTGCTTAATTATGCGGGTATAACAAGGGATATGCTTCCCGCGGTTTGCGATAAGGCTCCCAGTAAGCAAGGAAAGTATTTGCCGGGAACCCATATTCCAATTATCTCGGTATCAGAATTTGAAAAAATCAATCCTGAAATGGTGCTGCTTCTGCCATGGAATTTACTGAGTGAGATTTCGAGCGAGTGGCCAGACAAAAAGTTCGCTACCGCTATCCCGTCATTGCAAGTCAGATAATTGGATCAGATGGTGACGAACAGAATTCCCTATACCAAACCGTCTATCACCGAGCTGGAGGTGGAGTTTGCAACAGATGCAGCGCGAAATGGCTGGGGGGAGAATTGTTACGACTATATCATTCGATTTGAGGAGGAATTTAAAAAGCACTTAGGCGTTAAGCATGCTATCGCCACAAGTAGTTGCACCGGCGCATTGCACATGGGACTACATGCGTTAGGGATAAAAAACGGAGATGAAGTAATCCTCTCAGACATTAATTGGATAGCTACCGTTGCGCCAGTTATTCATCTAGGTGCCACGCCAGTGCTCGTAGATATCGAACCCGACTCTTGGTGTCTTGACCCAGCCCAAGTAGAGGCCGCGATATCCCCTAGAACCAAAGCCATAATAGCGGTCCACTTGTACGGTAATCTTTGTGACATGAGTGCACTGAGAAGCCTGGGAGAAAAGCACGGCATCCCAATAATCGAGGATGCAGCAGAGGCCATTGGATCTTGCTACTTTGATAGGCGCGCCGGATCAATGGGTCGATTCGGAGCATTCTCTTTTCATGGAACTAAGACAATCACGACCGGTGAGGGCGGTATGTTTGTCACCAATGACTCTGATCTGTATGAATATGTAATGACCCTCTCCAATCACGGAAGACACCGTGATCAGCACAAACAATTTTGGCCGGATACAATCGGATTCAAATATAAAATGAGCAATATCCAAGCAGCTGTGGGCTGTGCTCAGCTGAAAAGAATTGAAGAGTTAATGCAACAGAAAAGAAAAATTTTCATGACTTATAAGGCAGCGTTGGGAAGCCTACCACTCACCATGAACATTGAAAAAGACGGTTGTGTCAATGGCTACTGGATGCCGACCATAGTCCCTGATAACAATCTACCGTTTCGACGCGATATTCTGCTGGAAGAGCTTAAAGAAGCTGAAGTAGACGCAAGGGTATTTTTTTGGCCGCTCAGTATGATTGTTGAAAACGCCAAATTTGATCCTTCTAAATTAAAAACTGCAAATTCAATTCATTCTAGAGGGATTAATCTTCCTTCTGGCCTCGATATAACTGAGGAGCAAATTCACGTCATCACAGACGTTATCTCGCGCCACATAAGACGTCTAATAAACTAGGTGTAATGCCTGACGAAAACCTTCCCGCCGCGGCGATGGAGATTTACCAGTTAACGCGCCTTTTTAAAGCTCACAGCGGTATCCACCTTGCAAATCACATCTGTGCTTTGGACATCGTTTAAATATGTCATTTGGTGCTCAAACCACTGGTGATCTAGTAGGTAGTGGTATTCCGGCCCCAGCCCATCGTAAAGAATATGACGGGTGTATTGCTTCGTATTCTTCAGACTAAAACTGATATCGTTTGCAAACATATTGAGATAATGCCGTGATGTTAATTGCAGACCATGCGCTGTATCAGCAAGAACGTTAGCCACGTCAAGCATCTCTTCCTCATCTAGGTGAGAGAAGTAATGCGCTAGTAGCGACCGTTTAAGATAGTTCTTGTCTCTAGCGTAAACCCAGATCGCAAGAGTGCCTCCAGGCGCCACCACTCTCCAGAGGTCACGGAGTGTCTCTGCAGGGTCTGCTGTGTGATGTAGTACCCCCCAGCAGAAAACGAAGTCGATGCTTCCATCTAACAACGGTATTCCGTCACCACTCGCTCTAATCGGCACGAAGCTCGGAGTGGTTATAAGCCGCGCTGCTTCGGTAACAGCATCAGACAAATCCACACCAAACACTAGGTCAGCGGATCCAAGGCAAATTTCTGATAACCGGCCCAGACCGCACCCCACATCAAGGCAAGTCTTACCGCGCAACTTAATCGGATGCACGCCAAGTCGCATAAACTGGTCCAAGTGTTTGAACCGGTCATGCCTATAATCATCATATAGTTGCGTCCACTGTAAGCCGAAGTCTTCAGCATAATTTGCGGCGTCGACTCGGGTATCAGACAAATAGTAAAAGTCCCTTCTCAAGTTCTTGTCCGCTGGCCTACAAACAGGCTTCTGACAATCAGCCCAGTCTATCGCACGGACTCGATTTTCCATGATGAAATCGGCAAGATTCAATGGTCTTCTATTCCGAGTGAGCCGTCGGGCATGGTGAACAAGTCCGAGATCAAAGTGACCGGTTCTTTGATTTCTCTCCGCGCCCGAGGGGATGTTATGAAATTGGCCAGTCTTTGGTGAGTGATGTCGCGAACTTGCTCAGCTCGCTCATCGAAATAAGTGTGTGCTTGCACCGTAAAGCCTGAAGCCGAGCTTACTAACTTTGACGCAACTACGGATCCCTCATATTGCAATGCAGAGAGATCTGAAAACTCCGGTTTTTCACCTGATGAAACCGGTAAATTCTGTGAGTGAGAACCGACCTTTTCCGCCGATACTGTTACGGTACCGACGCCCTCAAAATAGTGAGAAAAACTCGCTTTTCTTGGGTCAGAATACTTTGAGCAAGTGACGCGGTCGTCGATCGGAAACTTAACGGACAGCTTCTGTGACCCTAAACTGAGATGAAGATTAGGCGAAGAAAACTCCGCTTGAACGGCTGGGAAATACGCCGACACGTAACACTCTAAATGCGCACCGGGATCAAATTCACCCAGCAAATAGAAAGGCCAGACGGGGAGCGGCAAGGCTGCAACCGCTGAAAAACAATACTTTATGGGAGTCGATCTGAGCTGCTGAGCCTCGGCCAGCCTGTACCACTGGAGGGCGTTACCCGCCTCTTTGTTGGGGATGGCAGCCAGAACAAAACTGCGGGCTTCGTCGGGTAGATTATTGACTTCTGCCTCGGTTAACTCTGTGAACTCTAACAAGTACCGCAAACTACGGCATAGTTTTCCCTCATGAATAGAGGAAATCATCTGTGCGGTCAGGATGTGCTGTAGAGACTGGAGATTCACTGCCGAGACATCTCAATTTGCTCACATCATTCGGATAGGCAGGCATTGTTGCCTGGACAGCTGCAGAACCTCGGGCGGCACAAGAAGAGCAAGTGGTGGTGATTCCTGACTACCATCCGGGGCTTTTCCATTTGGCCGGATGAGGATTAAATCCGGATAGATGTCCCGCAGTTTGATTCCGTTGATGATCCCTTTTTCTAAGCCTTCAAAATCGTCCAACACAAACACTGTTTTGTTATGCGTCATAGACGGAAGCAAATTCAGGTCTGCATCCTGTAATCGCCCGTCTAAAAAAAATAAATCGGCTTGCACACCTCTAGATACCAGAAGCTCAAACATCTGCGTTGATGTGGTCTTGCCGAAGTACTCGATTTCTCCTGCGGAGGCTAAATGTCCGGGATCCCATGCATCAAAGGTTGCATCACAAGTGTACAGTTTTTCAATTGCCGGTCTGGCGCCCATGAAGAGGGCCGCAGTAGATCTCCCAATATACGTACCAACTTCTATGGCCACTTTCGGAGAGAAATAACGTCCGAGTAACCACAATAATTTGGTGGCTTCGAGCGACATAGAGCCCGTCTCACCAGGAAAATCTCTGGCAAGCACACTAGAAATACTCAGAATGCTCTCTGCATCGGATGTGGCTTCTTTAGCACACGCCGCACGCTGCAGCTGCGGCCAAAATGCACCAGTGATCATTGACTCCGACAAATATAATTGCATCGCTGGCCACCCAAGGCTATTGATCGATTCTCAAAAAAGCGCCGATGAAGTCATCACCCCGCCAGAAGATTGCTAACTAGCTGATGGTGAGAATCGTTGACTTTTTGTTCGTTGTTATTCCAAACGTATTTTGGGAAATGATGCCCATTGATTTGCACAGAATGCACCGACGGCCCCATGATCTCCCCCCAGGTTTTTGTCACGCCAATCGCGCGCTTGGCGCAGTTTGTCCAGATTTGTCCGAACTCAGACGTTGAGGTCTCGGGAAACGCGGGCACCCCCATGGTGAAATGCAGGTTACCGCTCATACCCTGACAATCCTGATAACCAACGAGCTGGTTCCATTTACTATCCATCTCGCCAATATCTGCCTCATCCAACCAGCAAAGACCGTGCATATTCTCTTCCGTGTTCTCAATGAATTCAGGTGTCAGCGTTCTATTTTTCGGGTGTGCGTTGTTGAACAACATCACGGAAGATTGCTCAAACTGTGCGATGGAGCGCACAACACTGATTGCATGCTCATCGTTGAAGTACCGAGTCATCTCGCAGATGTCCGATACCAGAAACATGTCAGCATCGAGGAAAAGAGCATGGCCCTGATAATTGCATAGCCACGGCACCAAAAACCGCGAAAACGTGAATGGCGTCAGGCCTCGGCGCTTGATGGGGAGCGTATTTAAAATCAACGGGGTGACGCTGACGGGCTGCGAGGCAGTCTCAAGAATAGATTGCTGCAAGGCGGTGTAAGACACCGCTTGGCGCTCGTCGTAGCCGATAAACACTCTGAACACATTTTCTGACTGACTCATTACTGCTCTCCCGCGCGTCATCGCGCTCTCACGAAGTCAACTGCTCTGCATCGACCCATTAATCCTTGCCAAAATTACCCATGTTCTCCCATGTAGTCGCCATCGACTCACGCGTGCTGTTGAGCGTGTTCACGAGGCTTTCCATGACCGTGAATTGCTGGAGATAACGCTGGTATACCGCCTCCATGCGTGTCTCCAGCGTCTGCAGATCGGCTTCGTAGCGTTTGATCGCTGTTTGCGCAGAGGCTGTCCGCGTCACGAAAATGCCGCTGATTGAATCGGTGAGAGTCTCTAGCTTAATCACGGCGTCAGTAGCCAGACCTTGAGACTGACCGTCGTAACGCGACTGATTGTTGTTACCTGCCGATAGCATGGTTGATATATCATCAAAATTAGAGGCGGCTACGGTGTCATAGGTCGATTCTGTGAAGATTAGTTTGCCCTCCCGGTCCACCGAGACTCCGATGTCACGCATGGCCTTGATATTGCCGCTGGGTGTCGAAGAATCCTGAGTTACTGCCTGATAAATCGTGTCGCGCACAGTGCGAATCGTAGCTAGATCGCCAGCTAATGCCCCGCCGACTTCCTCTTCCTCAGAATCTACGTTCGATAACTCATCGAGCGCGAACTTCACATCGTTGTATAGTGTGACGAGATCCTGCAGTTTTGTTTTTAACGTGGTTTGATCGCTGACAACATTTACACTAGTGGTGGCTCCGCCACTGTGAGTAGCGTTGAGGGACAACGTAACGCCCGGAATCACGTCATTAAGATTGTTGCTAGTACGAGTAATCGAAACGCCATTATAAGTAAGCGCTGCATCAGCAGGGTTTTGCAATGACTTGAGGCCGGAGTTATCTGTGGTGTTTCCGTTGGTGGTATCGTGGAAACCTAGGTCACTGTCTCCTAGAGTGGAGCTTATCGTGAAACTGTTCGCTGCGCCGGTCGCGCCGTCCAACATAATACGATAATTGGATCCACTAGAGTCCTCCGCCAACAATGTTGCGTTGACGCCCGCATTAGCCGCATTTATTGCGTTGACGATACCTTGGGGCGTGTCATTACCCGCCTCTATACTGACATTAGTGGCAGTTCCTGTTCCTGGCGTTACAGTTAACGTGAACGCGTTACCGCTATTGACCGATTGAGTGGTTGAAGTGTACTGATTCGACTTATTCCTTTGTGCGGCCGCCAAGGCGGTCACACCGATATCAGATATACCACTCAAGGCTGATCCGTCAGTAGCAGTGACCGATACCTTGGTGATATCTGAGCTGGTGGCAGTAGGGGTCGCCAACTCGGAGGCATCATTCAGTGAGTTGAACTGGTCGATCAGCAACTGCACGTTGAACTTCAAAACCGCCAAACCTGAGATCTTGGCTTCGCTCGCTTCAATGCTTGCGTTTAGCTTAGACTCTCGCGGCGCCTTCTCGACGTCAGTCAGGTCACGTGCAAGCTTTATGATATCGATACCTGAACCTTTCCCCATCCCAAGCAGGACAGTAGAGGCTACGTTTTCAGTTGACATTGCTCAGCTCCTCCAAATCTCTTCAACTATCGAATGAAGTTAAAAAGCGAGAGCTGTGCGACTTTAGCGAAGCTAGCTTGCAATGCTTGGAGGGCGACCGATTCTTTCGTGAGCTCGGTAACGGCCTCTGAATAGTCGAGATCATCCTCACGAATCAAGAGCTCGTCGATCCGAAGCTTGGTCTCATCAATTACGTTTCTCTGGGACTCTATTGCGGCCATGCGGCCCGCCATAGCTCCATAGGAGTTGATGAGCCGATCATTAATATCGTTCACCTTACCTAAACTCGTTCGAACGCCATCACCATCATTGGACCTAAGCTCAGCCACCAAGTCATCCAAGGCAGTAAAATCGGCGGCGGAAAAAAGGTCCGGGCCGAGCGTGTTGATAGCAATACTGCGCACATCAGACACATTGATCTCAAGCCGACCATAGTCGCCGTTATAAGACACCGCTCCGTTTGCATCTTCTATAAACGCTGGGGAACCCGTTTTATTTCCCGAAAAAATATAGCTTCCGCCTAGGTCCTGTGTATTCGATAAATTCAGGAGTTCATCCCGGAGTGCTTTAATCTCGGTGGCGATCACATCACGGTCCGACACACCGAGTGTGTCACTGCTACTTTGGACTGTAAGCTGGGTAACCCGCTGCATAATTGAAGTCATTGACTCAAGCACAGCGCTCTCTGCGGTTAAACGCGTTTCCGCAGCATCCACATTTTTGCTGTAAACGTTCTGACGCTCTTTGGCGTTAGCCAATTCGGAAATAAGGTTCGCTTTACCTGGGTCCTCACTGGGATGCAGCATCTGTTTGCCGCTGCCGAGCTTCGCCTGAATCTCCGCGACCTTGCCCTGAGTGGTCTGCATTTGCTCGGCGTTAACAAGATAAAACTGATTGGTAGATACTCTCATAGCTCAATCAACCCGCCTGAATTAAAGTATCGAACATGCGCTGTGATATCTGAATCACTTGCGCCGCCGCCTGATACGCCTGCTGGAACCGAATTAGGTCTGCGGCCTCTTCATCAAGATTGACACCAACCGCTGCCTCTCTGCTCGCTTGAGCCTGATCACGCACTACCTCCATGGCATCACGACTTAACTCGGCCAGATGAGCGCGTGATCCTGTTCCCGCCACCAGATCCCGGTAGGCTGCTGAAAAGGTTTGCCCTGAAATAATGGGCTCTTTACCCAACTCAATCAGACGCAACATATTTTCGTTATTTCCAACCCCGTCAGTGTTGGCCTCAACCGTGAAGCGATCACCCTGCTTGGGTATGTCGTTAAACTGAACCCGAATACCTTGAAAGTCTATATCGTCTCCAGCTGCATAGGTTCGCGTCGCAACCACCGTATCAGTGGCGATATCAGTAATGGTGTAAACACTGTCAGTAGAAAAGTTGATAACGAAGGTATCTGCGGGGTATCCGTTGCTGCCTTTTTCCTTGAAGGGTTCTGCGCGAAGCGTTGTCGTCACCGAGCCGCTCCCTGTCATGAAGATCGCGAGATCATCAGCGACCGGCCCATCGAAAATCACCTCTGTAGCAAAGCCTAACCGGCCGAGATCTGCAGGAGCACCAGTGGAGGAAAGGGTTAATGAAATTTCCGTCGGTTTATTCAAGCCAGATTTGCGGTTATTTAGGTCGTTAAAGCCTAAATCCATGTCGGCGTCGCCATTCGCGTCGACATTGTAAGCGGCAATATCAGAACTGACGGTGAAGCCATTACCGACGCCCGTCTGATCATGAAGCGCGATGCGATGACCAGCGCCATCTGCGACCAATGTCGCGTTGATGCCTGTGATACCTGTCAAGCCATCATTAATCGCCGAGACGATGCCCTCAGGGGTGTCATCGCCATTAGCGATATTAACTGTGGTCGCGCTACCGTCGGCTCGGGTCAGTGTCAGAGCGAAACCTGTGCCGCCATTTAAGACCTCAGCCTCTGACGTAAAGAGATTGGAGACAACCTCCTCACCCGCTGCGCCGATCGTATACGTGCCACTGTAGGCACCAGGGACGATGCCCAATGCTGTGACCGGGTCTCCGCCGATGATGATGTTTTCACCTTCATTTCCAGCAGTGTTAGTGAGCGCCAAGCCAGCATCAGTATTCCACTCTGCACGCACACCGGTCTGGCCCGATACAACATTGATAGCTTGAATCATCTCGTTCAGCTTGGCATTTGCAGAATGACCAATTGAGACACCGTTTATCGTAAGAGATTTGGTGGCATCAATATCACCAGACAACAAGCGGGTCTGCGCAGTGGCCACAACGTTGCTATTACCCAAGGTGTCAAACTGTCCATTGAAATAATCAGCCATGAACTTCGCTGAGACGGTCTCTCCGTCTGCCAGATCTAGCGCGCCGAGGGCAATAGAGGCACTGACATACCCGTCAGCATCTGCAGAGACATCGATCGGGTCATAGTAGGTGTGACTAAAATTAATCGCACCGGCCGCCACAAGGGTTGCCGAGATCCCCGAGTTGTTACTGGTGGGAGAAACCGATTTCGAACTGAACTGAGCAGGGTCAGTTGTTGTGATTTCTGTCATAACGCCGGTATCAGGATCTATGGCCAACCGCGAAACGTCCTCGGCTCTGCCAACTGCACCAAATTTAATCTCAGCATCGAGATATGCATTAGAGCCGCTCTGATTCAGGTATGTACTGCTGTAACCGCCGTCTCCAAAGCCAGTGTCAAGCGACATCAGACTATTAGCCTCCGCGACGGTGATTGCCGCAGTGCCTGCCACGTGAACTCCCTCACGTGTAAGAATCTGTATTTGCTGGTCGCCACCTGCTGGGATATCAAAAAGCATCTGTGCACCGGTTGTGCCCTTGGCCACTTGAACAGCGGGCCTCAAAGCATCCGCAGAGACAACGACATCTCTGCGGGTGGTTGTCTCTCCTTCATTAGTCAATTCATGGCCGAACTCGAAACCCCGTGGCTGATCTTCAATAGAAATGGCCAGCAAAGAGGCCTCTGTGCTAGTAGCATTACTGGCATCAGGCATGGTTCGCATAGACGCTGATACGGCGACTCTATCGACGTCCTTTATCAGCAGCTCGAAGGTACGCGATGGCCTCGCCTCGGGTGCAAAAATCACCACATCGCCGTTCTCTGGCGCCCCTTCCAAAGAGAAACTTATTCCTTGGAACAGCTGATTTTCACCAGCGGCCACCTGCCCAAGACGCTCGCGTGTTTGAAGATCCAGCACATCCCAGGCGCCAACACTCTCTTTGTAGATAAGCTCAAGCGCTTCCGTAGATGCGATTGCCGGGTCAATGACTTTGGCCGAGGCCGATACCGCGCCTCGTGCGGTATCCGTAGACGCGACGAAACTTGATGACGTTCGGAATAAATCACCACCAAATTGGCCTTCTGCGTCGAGGCCGCTGCGATGAATTTTGTTGCTCTCACTTGAAAAGGTTTGAGCCAAATGATCGAGGCCAACCCTAACGGGCCTGAGCACCTCTGCGCTCAGCGTCAACGCGCCTCCAATCAGGCCGCTAGGTGAGGTTGGCAAAGGGCGCGCCACACCGAAGGGGTCAAGCACCATGCGCAAGTCTGCGCCCGCAGACTTTTCGCTCGACATAACTCCGACAGGTCGACTCTCGGTGGGTGTAACGATCTCAAAGCCTCGACCACTACCCCCAAAGTTAACGATGACCTGGCCATTCTGTAACTCTGTTACACCTAGCTTCGCAAACCCGGACATCTCTCTCAGCAGATTATCGCGCTGGTCCAACAAACTGGGGGGCTGCTTGTCGACGCTATCTTTTCGATTGAGTTGCTCATTTACCCTCAACAGTTGCAATGAAAGGGCGTTGAGGTCGTCTACGGCTTGGCGAAAATCCACTTCTGACTCTTCAGATATCTTGTCTACCTGCATCGACAAATCATTGAAGCGCACGGCGATCAATTCACCTGAGTTGATGAAGTCACCGCGCAATGCATTGGAGCGAGGGTCCGTACTCAGCTGCTCAGCCGCGTTGAAAAAGTCATCCATTGCATTAGCAAGACTAGCGCTCTCCGTTGCAATCAAGTCCACAATGCGGTTAGCAAACTCAATGACGGGCTCAGTGACTTTTAGATCACTGGTCGCATCACGCAGAGAACGCTCGATGAACTCGTCGTAAGCACGTGAGACAGACTCTGCCTGAGCACCGGTACCGAAGCTAAAAACTCCTTCTTGAACGGGGAAGCTCTCGCTGACCGACAAAGCGCGCCGGGTGTACCCCGGGGTATTGGTGTTGGCGATATTGTTACTGGTTGTCGAGAGCGCCTGCCGATAAGCATTTACCGCCCCGCTACCAATTGCGAGGATATCAACCATCTATCGATGCCTCGCTTTAGCGCACAGAGGCAAGTGATTGATATTCACTCACCCCCATGCCTTTCCGTGCCGCAGCCAAGCCACCTGGATTTTCAAGCTGTCTCACCAGCCAATCGGTCATGCCGATTCCTTGAGACTGCGCCAAAGAAGTTGAAAGTTCGCCGTCAAACATTTCCTCGTAGCTGTCGCCCGCACTGGAATTCCAAAGGCCACTCTTGAGCCCTTCACTAGCATTGCGCATAGACTTCAGCATCATTTGAATGAAAAACGCCTCAAACTGCTGGCCAACTTCACGGGCGGCAGACATTTGGTCCTTCTCAGCCTTCGCGCGCAGCTTGGCAAGCCCCTGAAAGTCGTTATGGTTTGAGACGACGAAATCCATCAGATCACCACCAGTTCTGCTTTCAAGCTTCCTGCACTCTTGAGTGCTTCAAGAACGGCGATAAGAGATGTCGTGGACGCTCCACTTTGCTGGATAGCATCTACGATGTCGCGCAGATCCACCGTTTCTTCGATCATGCTCGTCTGGTTGGACTCATTGACCTCCACTGTTGAGTTGGCGACGTCTCGCGTCTCTACACCTTCGCCCCCTGTGAAAGGTGCCGGTTGTGACACTTCGTTCAAAGTAGACACACTGACGCTAACCGTGCCGTGTGAAACTGCCGCCGCTGAAATTTTGACCTGCTGGTTGATGACCACGGTCCCAGTTCTTGAATTGATTACAACCTTCGCCGCGGGTATTCCGGGTTGAACCTCTAGGTTCTCAATCATGCCCACGAAACTGACGCGCTCAGAGAGACCTACTGGAGCGCGTACCGCAAGCGAGACACCGTCCATTGCGAAGGCCGTGCCATCGCCGAAAACTTCGTTGATCTTTTCTGTGATTGCAGCAGTAGTTGAAAAATCGTTGGCGTTGACGTTAAAAATCAGGTGATCGCTCTTGTCAAAGGAGTTATCGACTTGTCGCTCCACAGTGGCACCGTCAGGAATGCGGCCCGATGTCGGAATGCCAATTTGCACGCTCGTGCCGTTCTGCTCCTCCATCACACCGGTGACAGTCAGAGGGCCTTGGGCGACCGCGTAAGTCTGGCCGTCAATACCACGAAGTTCGGTCATCACTAGGTTACCGCCGCGCAGGCTGGTCGCCGTACCCAGCGCCGCCACATTAACGTCGACCACCTGACCGGGTTTAGCAAAGGGAGGCAGCGTCGCAGTCACCATGACCGCTGCAACATTGTCGACCTGTATGGGCCGACCACGGGACTGTGCAAGATCGTAATCATCGTAAGGATTCGTCGTGACACCCAAGCTCTCTAGAATCGCCTTCAGGCTCTGGCCGGTAAAGGTTGGATCTTTACCATCACCTGTACCCGCCAGTCCGACGACTAGGCCGTAACCAACTAGTTGATTGCCCCTAACGCCACCCACATTGGTCAAATCCTTAACGCGGTCAGCCAAGGCGGTATTAACAACCAGCGAAAGTAAAAGCCCTATCGCCAAATTGAGAAGATTGCTTTTTTGTTTCATCAAAAGGCGCTCCAATTAAAGCGGCCAGTACTTAAACAGTAGTTGCGTAATCCAGCCTGGCTGGGTAGATTCGGCCAAATTACCGGTGCCGCGGTACGAGATCTGAGCCTGTGCCATACGCATAGACGACACCGTGTTATCAGGCTGAACGTCTCGTGCACGCACGACGCCCCGAATCTGAATAAACTCAGCACCCTCAGTCAGGGAGAGCTGCTTTCGACCTTCGACAATCAGATTCCCGTTAGGCAGCACTTCCGCCACCATGGCGGTGATTACACCAGACAGAGCGTTTGCTTGAGCAGCAGTGCCGACACCTTCGGTGCCAATCTCCGCAGTGTTCAGATTGATGTCGCCCCGCACGTCGCCCCAAAAACCATTTGGGGACAGCAGCGAATTCGTCCAGGCACTACTGAGCGCATCATTATTTGATTTGCGCTCGGTAATCAGTGAGGAGTTCCGAGAAGCCTGTGTTGACTCACTGAGAACAACGGTAATAATGTCGCCTACTCGCCACTGTCGCTGACCTTGGAAGAGCGACATGTGCATGCTGTTACCCAGAATCGAACCTGTAGGCAGCGAATCAGCCGCTGGCTCAAGCGGCCGGATGGGCGCAAAGTCACTGTTGTCCTCGAGAGGCGGCTTAGACGCACACGCGCCGAGAGCCAGAGTGAAGAGCAAGAAGACTGTTAAACGCATCATTGAATCAACTCATTACAGATTCTGGTTCAGGAAGCGCAGCATGCCGTCCGCAGCAGAGATCGCCTTGGAGTTCACCTCGTAGGCCCGCTGTGTTTCAATCATGCTGACCATTTCGGCCACTACGTTCACATTCGACGCCTCGAGGGAGCCCTGAGCCAGTTCGCCAAAACCGGCAAGACCCGGCGTACCGACCTCAACAGGGCCACTGGCCGTTGTCTCGCGGTAAAGGTTTCGGCCAATAGGCTGCAACCCAGCCTCATTAATAAAACGTGACACCTGAATCGTACCGATCTGGCTGCTGCCGCCGCCACCGGCCAACTCAACGCTAACGGTGCCGTCACGACCAATCGTGATTGCCGCAGCATTGTTGGGGATGTTGACTGCAGGGACTAACTGCTGACCATTAGCCGTCACAATCTGGCCTTGGTCGTTCAACTTGAATGATCCGTCCCGGGTGTAAGCAAACGTACCGTCTGCTTGCAAAATCTGAAACATGCCTCTGCCGAGAATCGCCACGTCCAGCGCGTTCTCGGTTGACATCATGTTGCCTTGCTCGTGCAACTTCTCAGTTGCGATGATACGAGAGCCCGTTCCCATCATTAAGCCTGTAGGTGCGATAGTCTGTGCATCGGCTGACGCCCCGGGCTGGCGGATATTCTGATAGAGCAGATCCTCGAAGACCGCCCGATCCCGCTTGAATGCAACGGTGTTAACGTTTGCAAGATTGTTGGCAATCACAGTCATGCGGCGCTGTTGCGCTGTCAGACCCGTCTTAGCTACCCAAACTGAGGCGTCCATCTTTTACTCTCCTTTTCGACTACGCGTACTTCATCATGGTGGTACCGGAGTCATCCAATTCCTTCATTTCACTAATCATTTTGATCTTGATCTCGAATGATCGAGACATATCCATAAAGCTCACAAGCTGCTCCGCTACGTTTATCGAGGATCCCTCCAGCGAACCGGGGTTGACCGAGGGAGGGTTAGGTCCCCCTTCAAAGTCTCCGCCTTTTCCCCGAGCTGTGATGGTCTCGTAGAGGCCGTCAACCCGACGAACCATGCGCACACCTGTCGCATCGCGTAACAAAAGATTGCCTACAATAGTGGGCGGTGCATCAGGCTGAACAGGGTCTGTTGCCGTCACAGTGCCATCATCCGTAATCGATAGTTCGACACCGACGGGAGCGGTGATAGGTGCGCCACCCTCACCCAAAACTACATGTCCATTAGCAGTGGAGAGAAAGCCAGCTTGGTCGATAGTCAGATCGCCCCTGCGAGTAAATGCCACCTGCCCATTGGGCGCTTGAACACCCAGTAACGTGGAACCCGTCAGATAGATATCGAGTTTGCGACCAGTAGCAATTAAAGGTCCCTGATCAATCACCAGCTCGTCATTAGAGCGGTTCATGGGCACAAACCGTGACCCGAAACCAGGACCTGCGACCTGAGAGGTTTCGGTAGCAAACTCGAAAGTCTGCTTGAAACCTACAGTCGAAGCATTGGCCAGAGCGTTGGCGTGCTTCAGCTTCATGTTATTGAGCTGCTTCAGTGACGCCATTGCGGTGAAGATTAAACGATCCATTGCGACTTATGCCCTACTGTTAACCACGCATGTTGATAATGGTTTGCGTCAAGGTCGAACTGGTCTCGATGGCCTTCGCATTCGCCTGGAAGTTTCGCTGGGCGGTGATCAGTGCTACCAGCTCAGCGGTCAGGTCGACGTTGGATCGCTCTGTTGCACCTGCACGGATTGTTCCAAATCCAGCTGCACCCGGCTCACCCAACTTTGCCTCTCCCGACTGTGAGGTCGCGGTGAAACCACTGTTACCCACCTGTCTTAGCCCTTTCGGCGTCGCGAAGTTCGCCAAGATAATCTTACCGAGAGACTTCTGCGAACCATTGGAGTAGCTGGCCACGACAAGTCCGTCTTCACCAATGTTCACGCCCACCAAATCACCTTCCGGCGCGCCGTTCTGAGATTGGTTTAGTACCGCAAAGGGGCTGTTGAACTGAGTGCTGCCTGCGTAGTCAACGTTGATATCGTTACCAATAATAGTTGCAGACTTCAGTATTGACTCACCAACCGGCGATACCAAGGTGCCGCTGGTATCGAAGGTAAGCTCACCGCGGTCTAAGAAAATCGGGCTCCAATTCGGAATGTCATTTTCGTCAAATGTTCCCTTATCGGTAGTCTCTAAGTACTCACCCTGACGATCCTGATACACATACAGTGGTGTAGTACCCTGAGTGTCTGGCGATAGACGAATGTAAGTTGATGTTGTGCCGAAAGCAGGCTCAACGTCCTCAAGACCAAAGTCGGCAGAGCCAGCTACCTGCAAGAAAGATTCATCCGTTGCAGTAGATCCAGTGAAAGTAAGCGAACTTGACTCACTATTGAATTCTACGCGCACACCGGATACCTGGCGGCCTAGCTTGTCAGCCATGAGGTTAATTTTGTCCTGCAGCTCGGTAGTAAAGTCACCGACTGAATACTGGCCCACGTCGAGTAAGATCTGAGCCGAGATGTTGTCTACGATTACCGTCATAGAGCGATTGTCTTCGGTAACTTCAAAGGGCTTCGACGGATCGATCCCCATCTGATTACCTTGCACTACCGCAGGGTTGGAATCCTGCCCGCGCACTGCCGGTCGGTTAGCTACCGCGGAAAGCGCCTCTGCAACCGAAATTGTATTTTCACTCTCGGGGGTTCCTTGATCGACACCAAGGCCAAAAAGCTCCTCGCCAGTGGCGTTTGCAGTATCGGCGTTACCGTTTGCATCTAGCGTGGCGACGTTCCTAATTGCAATACTGGAGCCATCACCAGTGGTCCCGGAGGAGACGACAAAGCTCCCATCCAAGAACGCTACTCTAATGCCATAGCGCTGGTTCCGAAGCTCTTGGATGTTATCCCCAGCAGGAATCATCGTCGTGGTCAACACAATTGCCTTATCACCGTCAGCGGAAGCAAGTGCTGTCGAACTGGATACAAGAGCTGCGTCGCGATCTTGCGCTGTAGCGCCAGCGGCAAGCGCCAAGTTAGTGGCACCGAATAACTCGTTGTTTACTGCCGCGTCTGTACTCAAGTGAATTGTGTCGTCACCAGACTGTGTGAGGCGCATCGCTTGGCGCGCGAAGTCATATTCAAACTTGAGATCGCCAAAGGTTCGGGTCGTTGCGGCGCCACCCGCGACGTTGCCAGCGGTGCCCGCACCAGTCGGCGTGTCGAGGGTACCATCACCATCTATGTCATAACCGCTGGCGAAAAATTTGTTGAGCGCGTAAGCAAACTCCTCAGGGGTAACCATGGTGCCATTGTCACCAGACATCACAATATCGCCGGCTGCTATTGCTGCACCAATTACGCTGCCCACGTCCACTTGCAATAAACTTTGATTGCTCTCACCGAGGTCACGCGTTATGTCGAGGGTCACGCCACTCGAAGCTGGAGGGACAGCTGCGCCGTTCCAGTAAGCGGACACGTCGAAGTTTTTGCCATCGCCAAACCGCTCCTGAATTACCTTTTGGAGTTCATCAGCGATTTCCTGACCGGATAGCTCATTGGTTCCCGTTTTGTCTACCAAATGCTCAAGACCGATGCTCACAAAATCTGAGCCGTCTACGCTGATTTGCAGTAAATCACGAAGATCAGTTCGGCTCTTGCCAGAGAGGTCCAAGCCGTTAGATCCACCTGCTAATGATAAGGCGGCAACATCTTCCGGTGATGCAGCCCGCAGCTGCAATGCAGCGGGTGTTGACTGAATAGGGTCCGAAAGCATGTCGAAAGAGAACTTCCGATACACTGTGCCCTGAGTCACCAAAAACTCTGAGCTGTTTGACGCAGTCTTTTGCAGAAACTCCAGTTCAGATTCGGTTTTGATCTCGCCATACTTGTTAACGAAAAACTTATCACCGCCACTGTCCGACGCCTGAATCAGAGCAGGGTTGACAATCTCACCATCGATGTAGACATGAGTCTGCCACTTGTTAAGGGGGTTCTCGGAAGTCGCAGCCTGCGTCTTAACGTAATACACCGTTGCAAGGTGCTGTGAACCAGAAGCGCCGAAGACCGTCAAAGAAGTGGTTCTGTGGTAGGTCTCTGGCTTGTTGGGGTTAAAAATTTCCGTGATTGGCTCAACGCCGGATGGCAGATTCAATCCTAGCTCTACTTCGGTAGTAGCACGAAATTCTGAAACCGTCTGCCGCGGAATCGCCAAGGCAGAGGGGGGTTGGCTAAAATCAGCTTTGTTGGTTGAGTCCACTGGCAGGGAGAGCAACGCCTGACCCGCGGAGTTCACCATTTGGTTTTGCTCATTAAGCATGAACTGGCCGTTTCGGGTGAAAGTCCGGCTGCCATCAGACGACTGTAGAGGAAAAAAACCATCTCCAGTAATAGCAAGGTCCAGCGAGTTCGCAGAGAACTGGACAAAGCCCTGACTAAACTCCTGTGCTACCTCCTTCAATGCAACACCCTGGCCTACAACCGCCGCAGCGCGCTGCAGAGGTGAGGTAGCAAAAATGTCACCGAAAGATGCAGTAGAGCGCTTGAAACCCGCCGTTGCCGAGTTAGCGATGTTGTTGGACGTAACAGCCAGCTCAGTTGTTGCTGCGTTTAATCCGGTGAGAGAAGTGTAAAACGACATGTCTCAGCTCCTGCTAAATTATTCTGCGATGGTTTGAATTTCGGCTAGCGACACCGTGTTACCCCCCAACAACTGGAGGTCCAGTTGCTGACCGGCCGGGTTCCATGAGACGCTGCTGACAGTCTCAAGAATCGATACGGGCGCTATCTGCATGCGGCCATCCACGATGGCGCTTGCGGTAATTTGATAGGTGTCGACAGGCATCTGGTTTCCATCAGAATCCTGCCCAGACCAAGCGAAACGATGCTCGCCAGGCTCTAGCTCACCGACGTTCTGCCTGAACACCAGCTCGCCGTCTTTGTTATAGACGCTCATCGTCAGCATGTCCGCTCCCTCCTGCAGGCTGACCAGCGTCTCTGTCGGTCTAGCGCCACCGCCCTGACCAAACCCGCCTGCTATTGCAACGCGCTTGCCAACCAGAGTCGACCCAGTCAACAACGACTGCTCTCTTAGATTCCCGACGAGAGTTTCCAGAGACGCTTGCATACCCTTGATGCCCTCAACTGAGGAGAACTGAGCCAACTGTGCTACGAAAGCCTCGTTCTCCATCGGGTCCAGAGGGTTCTGATTCTTCAGCTGCGCTGTGAACAACTGCAGAAACGCGTCGCGGCCGAGCATGTCTCCATCGTCGCCATCTTTGTAGATCGCGTTAGCTTGCTGAGCGTTGTACTGCTCGGTGGTGAGAATAGAATCAATAGCTGACACGTATAAGTCTCCTGTCCTCTGGTTACGACTTCATTACTTCCAGCGTTCGCATCATCATCTGCTTCGCTGTGTTCACGACTTCGATGTTGTTCCGGTAGGAGCGGGCAGCGGCAGTCATCTCGACCATTTCCGCTACCTCATTCACGTTGCTTTGATAGACGTATCCGTCAGCATCGGCGGATGGGTTACCGGGATCGTAAGATCTAGGCGAGGGCGTCGGGTCATCTGTAACGTTTCCGATATGAATAGACCCTGCGTAGCGGGTCTGCTCCCCCATCGCTTGATCAGCCAGCAACGTGCGAAAAACGACGCGCTTGGCCTTATATGCACCTTCAGCCGTATCAGAGGTATTAGCCGCGTTAGCCAGGTTAGACGCCGTGGTATTCATACGGACCAGCTGCGCCGCGAGTGCGCTGCCTGCAATCCCGAATACTTTATCCATGGACATGCTTTACTCTCCTTTTAACGCGCGTTTATAGGCAGAAACCCTGCCCTGCAGAAAATCCAGCGTTGCTTGATACTCCACCGCTGCCTTACCAAACTTGGCCTGCTCAAGACCAATCTCGACCGTATTGCCATCCACAGCAGGGTTGTAAGGAATGGTGAAAACTTCACCGTTATCGGAATGGCCTGGACCGCGCCAGTGGCGGGCGTGGGTCGCGTTCATGCTGCCCACACCGAGCTGCCAGCCCAGCACAGCCCGAAAATCGACGTCTTTTGCCTTGAAACCAGGCGTGTCAGCGTTAGCAATGTTGGTAGACAAGACCTCCATCCTGCGTGCTTTAAGCTGCAGGGCATCTGCGTGAATACCAAAAAGCGTGTCCAACATGTCTGCCAACCAACGGTTGTAACTATTCACGTGAGGTTCAGCAGAAAACGTGCCAAAAACAATATGTGATTGTTTTATATGACTTTTATAGAAGTGTCGCCCCGACGAGGCTCTCATATCAACAAGTAGCGGCAAAAGTATGCCGGTGGTTGAAAACCGGCTTATTAGTCATACTTTCACAGTTATTAGCTTACTCATAACAGAAATGGCGGGGAGCGAGGTGATCACCAAACCCACTAAACCAAGTAAGTCGAGCGCGGGTTTGAAAGAGCGCGGGGTGGGGCTAGTGGGTGCCCTGAGTCTGGTCGCTTGGTGCTGGATGCCGGCGCACGCCGATGCAAGGGACCAAGAAAGCATCAAAGCGGACGCCAAAGAGCAAATCCGGGCAGCCGCAGCATCTGCCTTCTACATCGAGGCCAAGAACGTTGAAGTCAGGCTGGCAGATAAAAGGCTGGTCCTGCCGAACTGTACAGAAGCATTCGAGGTAACTTTTCCCTTCAGCGACCGTGCAACCGCCCAGCTCGACTGCCTGACACCTCAATGGCGAGGGTTTATCCAGATTAGGCTTAGAGAGGGCGTTCCGGCGTTTCGCTACAATCTGCCACTTAACGCAGGCGATATCCTGAAAAGAAGTCATGTCATCCGACAATCTATCTCAACAGAGGATGGTAATGCCATCCGAGTAACGGTTCTGGAGGACGTGCTAGATAAAAAGCTGAAACAACGCGTGCAAGCAGGGGAAATCTTGCTAGAAAATCACTTTGCGGGCGCCGTAACAGGCACTTCGCCGATAGTTGACGACGGCGGTGTTGGAGCCTGGATTGCCAATGAAATTATTCCCCGGGGGAGCAGGCTAAGCCAAAAGTCATTCTCCTGGGGAATAGTCAACGGCAGGGTGCCGTCAGATCTGATACATCAAGACGCTCAATTTCCTATGCTGGAAGCGCTTCGCAACATTATGCCTGGTGACAAATTGCGTCGATCAGCGGTGAAAATGGCGCCTGCGGTCCGTAAAAACGAAGAAGTTCAGGTTTCAATTGTCCGGGGGTCATTAACTGTTACCAACGTCGTCCGCGTAGGCCGGGACGCCACAATCGGAGAAACTATCGAGGTCACCAATGCAGAGTCCGGACGATCATTGCGAGCCCGGGTAACGGGAATTGGCCAAGTGGAAATATTATAGTCGCAGTGCTAAAGTTTTAAACTAATACACCGATATTTCGGTTGGAGAAGGAAAAAATCTGCCAAGCGCATACGTTTGAGTAGGTTTAAGGGAGTGATTACGATGCCTAGCATCACTGAAACCATGCGTAGTGTCGTCCCGGAGAGTGCCGGGAAGAGAGACCTGCGGGCGGAAAAAGCATCTGCTCCTGCACCTGACGCCAAGGCCCCTGAAGCTAGCACCAACGAGGCACAAGTTGATCAGGTCGAGTTAAGCGAGTCCGTGGTGCGCGCTATTGAGGACGCAAAGTTCGATGCCGCAAAGGTGGAGGCACTGCGATTAGCGATCATGGAGGGCAATTACCCTCTTGACGCAAAGCGGATAGCGGAGAACATGCTCGACCTCGAGCGCATGATCAACTCCTGATCTTTCCCGTCTTAGATTTATTGATGAATCAGCCTGGTTCACCACTGAGTGCAGATGCTCTTAGAGAGGGCTTGCACAAAGCCAGCGCACTAGAAGCCCTGCTTCAGGAGGAATTTGCCTTACTCAAGGCGGGTGATCTAGACAATTTTGAGTCGCTGCAAGCCAAAAAAAATGAAACGCTTGAGTCACTCTCTTCGCTCCTGCCCGCGCTGACCGCAGATCAGCCTGTGATGGACCAAGACAACGATTCGACGGCTACATTGATTCAAGAAATCAAAGTTGTTCTTGCCACCTGTCGAGATGCGCACCTGAAAAACGCTATGCTGATAGACCGGAAAATTGAGGCGACCCGCTCTGCACTTGAAGTGTTGCGATCAAGTCGCTCTGCTGATACTGGTGAAACATACGACAAACTGGGCCGCATCAAGCGGGGGTATAGCCCCGGCAGACAAGCAGACGTCTAAGCCACCTGAAGCCCAGCCTCACTTGCCCGCGGGATCATCACCCCGAAGCCAAAATACCCATGCCAGCACCACGGCCACCGCTCTGTACAGCGACTCAGGGATTTCGTCACCGATATCCACGCCGCTCAGCAAACGTTGCAGTGCCTCGTCCTCGATAACAGGCAAACCAAGATCAAACGCGGCGTCAATGATCGACATGGCCTCCTCGCCCTCGCCTTTTGCCAGAATGCTCGGCGCGTGACGAAGACCATACTCTAGGGCAATAGCTTTGATCTCATCGATGTCCTTCATACGGAGTAATCCAAGCGATCGCCACGCCTTTGCGACGGCCAGGTTGAGCGCGGCTCATCGATGGTGTCGCGAGCCTGATTAAACACTGCGAAGTGCTCTAGCTGCAGACCAAATTCGGCTACCTCGGCAAACAATTCCGCACGAGAATCCCTAGCTCGCGTAAAGATGTCCGGGTCCGTCAACCATGCATCCAATCGCACTGTTTTGGCCGGCAAATGCTCGACACGAAGCCAAACATCGGAATCTTTGGAGAACTGTGTGTAGAAGTTAACGATCCAGGGTGGATTGCCCGGTGGGTTACCACGGGGACCTCGCTGAAGATTGAGCTCAACGGGCGCTCCGTTGACCCAGGATAGGATATCGGCGTTGATCACATCTGAGCGCAACGCGGTCACTGTTCTCTCCTGTCGATTATCAATCTCAGTAACAAGACCTCGTGCGCGCTCCTTCGTCAAAGGGTCTGTACCTAAACCGAGCATCCGCAATAAAACCGAGGGCAGCATCGTCTCTCGAGCCACTCCCTCTGGTGGAGATGTGAAATTAAAAACGCCTCCTCGAATTATTAGCTCTCTGGCCCGCGCAATCTGTGCCTCGATAGACATCGCCGGACTCAACATCACACCAAGGCCCGCTAAAGCAGCGGCCAAAGGCGGCGGCATCGCTCGCAGTGAATCTGGAGCCATTAGCTGCTGCAATATGGAGGCTGGTGTGCCTGCTAGTTGCATTTGGGCCGGGACAGAGGGCGGTGACGCCGGTGCGGTGGGAGGGGCGGGTGGCCGCACCGGCCGTAAAACGGTAGCGCCATCGGGCGTCAGCTGCACTCGAAAATAAAGACTCTGGCCCGCGTATCGCTTGAAGACGTCGGGAGCAATCAAAGTCTGGGCAACGCCAGCCAAGTTGATTAAAAGCTGTCCACGATCGATGGACACCAAGCCCTTCACAACCTGAAAGTTCGCCAGCCCCAGTTCGCGCGGTCCCGGTTGATCGATACGGAGACTGGCAGTCCCCTCCAGAAATATGGGCGTAGGCCGTACCGTCAAGTTGAGCAGTTCAGGCCCTAACATGATCTAACGTCCGCGAGCTTTTAATGAGATCTCACTACGGATAGCGAACCCAGTCGTCGCTAGTCGCAGTCGCTTTTTTGCCATCGTGTCCCGGGACAACATAGTCCATTACATCCTTAACGGTGGGCATACGCAGCGCGGCGCCAGCCATTAGCCAATGAGGGTTACCTCGGCGGAACGCCGATTTGTTGTTTCGTACAATGACTTTCTGCATCACATCATGATTCACGCCCGTATCACCAAGATGTGTAGCCATGATCTCGCTCAACGTATCACCAGAGCGCACTCGGTAGACACCACCAACAACAGCATCACCGGACGAGGCAGGCAAAGAGGAGGGCGAGCTTGCGTCAAAATCGGCACTCCCAATAAAGGCCCTGAGTCTTGCTACATCGCTGTCAGAGATAATTGACTGACCCAGCGTAACCTGCGTAAACGTCATACCCATGATGGTGGCCAATGCTGCCGCAAACATCCTAAAATAAATCTCCATCGTCACATCCTCTTTAGGGCAAAGTGCCCAACAACTCACCCTGAGATACAAGCGCACCCTCCCCGGAGGGAAGGGGCTCGGCCTGGGCCCTGTGATCATCTGCCCGGATCACCCTCAACATCAACAGGGTGTCCAATGTCATATCGCTTACAACGTTATTCACCATGAGTTCCCGGTCGCCTACGAGCAACCACTGACCCTCAACAACGCCGCGAGTCCGACCCGCGTCAATACTAAAACGCTGCGCGCCGTCGCGCCTTACAGAGAAAACTCGTGGCAAGCACGCCGTTGCCTCGGAAAATTCACGCGTAGCTGTAGCAACCCAGTCCTCAAGATCCTCCTCATCCTGTTCTATCACCCACTCGCCTGACTCAAAAGCCCGGTAAGCGCCAGTCTCGATCAATGCTCGGAAATCGCCCATAGGACGCCTTGCCGCTGGCTGGCTAAAAGATAGCGTGATAGCAAACTTGACAGGCTTTGCGGTAGACGAGAGCACATACACCATAGACGCGAGGCCAGGGTGGTTGATGTAAAGATCATTCTCCTCGCGGTCGTCTGCTAACATGCGTACGTTAACGGATACCGCAAAGTCTGGCGCGGGCCCATCCGACCAGTCTCCTACCAGCGCTCTGGCATACGTCGTGTTCTGATAGCTCTCGGGCTTTTGGCCGACCGGAGCCAGCACCCGGTACCCCTGCGCTCTAAGCGTGCTCTGGAGCGCTGCAACCAGAAGGGATTCTTGCTTCTGATGAAGCGCGCGCTCAGATGCTGCCCGCATAGCGCCTGAAGTCAGCTTAATCGTTACCAAACCGGACTCAGACCCCGAGCCCGTCCAAAGCTGACATCGGGCCTCGTCAGATACCTGAACCGCATCGAGTGCGTCTTGACCACCCAATGCCTCCAGATAGCTCTCGACTTGTATGCCGCGCACATCAGCTTCTGTGGAAAACATGGCCCTCTCGTGCAGTCGTCCTTGGTCATCGATGTAGGCAACGCCCTGTACCCTAGCACCTGACTCCAGTGCCGCATCCAAAGCACGCTGTTTGAATGCCGATAAATATCCAGACGCATCATCATCGCTGGCAAGGCCACTGGCCTCATTTTGTGCTGCGGCCGAGGTCGCCAGAAGCAACCCACATCCCATCAGCCGTAATGCAGTGACAACCATGACCACCTCGTCTCCGTCAACTTGCCCGTCAGGAGCCCGCAGCCGTTGCGGCACGCTTAAGGTACAACGCCCTGAGATCGTTGACGATACTCTTATCGAGCGACATCGTAACCTCGTATATATCGACGCCGCGGGGCTCAATTTGCTCTAAGTTGGCACCGTAAACCACACCCTCTACCCGGGCGCGGAAACTGTCGCTTCGAACCACCATGTCCGCAACAGTTGTCTTAGAGTCTAGGTACTGGCCATAAACCTGCTCGGTCAGGCCTCTGTACGCGTCCAACCTGGCGGCACGAATAGCCAGCGATCGCCGTTGCGCCAGTGAGTCGCTGGGCTGAACATCAATGGCAGCGAAGCCCGTTGCAGTTAACGTATCTTGGCGTTCGACCACTGGCCCTTCGAACAACGCTTCGGGCTCCGAAGAATGACCCAGTGTCTCGCAACCATTCAGTAGCGCGACGACGAGTAACGTGGTCCAACACGGTACTAATTTGCGCATTAGGTCCCTCCTGGGCTTCGCCTAGTTTATGAACCCCTAACCGCATGAACAGTACTGCGCTTGGGTAATCCAAAAAAATAATGCCGGTCCTATACACATCGGCTTTTTTAGACGGTGCTTTACCTAATGATCATAGAGTTTTGTGCCGCCAGAAAATGCCTGAGCGGAAGCCACAACATAATACTGCCTAATCGAGTTTAGCAACTTGGTATAGAAATTGCGTGTCTTCTTCTCGCCTTCAGCCCAAAGGGCTTAAAAACTGAGGAGATAGAGGATTTTGGAAGCCATACTGTCAAATTTCCGGCAGTTTTCTGACCGTTTCGCATGGCTAAACGCAAAAAGTGTCGGTGCGCCGACACTCGTATTACTTATTCTGGCGCTATTAGTTGTCCCACTGCCTGCTTTCTTACTGGATGTGCTCTTCACCTTCAACATTATGCTAGGCCTGCTGATGGTGATGATTACCCTTAATACGCGCAAGCCGCTGGAATTTTCGTCATTTCCCTCTGTGCTGCTGATCGCCACACTGCTCAGGCTGGGTCTCAACGTAGCATCTACCAGGGTGGTGTTAGTTGAGGGTCACTCCGGTACTGACGCAGCTGGACAAGTAATTGAGTCCTTCGGCGAATTTGTCATTGCAGGCAATTACGTTGTGGGCTTCATCATCTTTTTGATACTGATGATCATCAACTTCATTGTGGTGACAAAGGGTGCAGGCCGTGTTTCTGAGGTCATCGCACGATTTACCCTCGACGCCATGCCGGGCAAACAAATGGCAATCGACGCGGACCTGAACGCCGGGATCATCGACCAAGACATCGCCAAGAAACGGCGCAGTGAGCTCGCCCAAGAATCAGATTTTTACGGCTCTATGGACGGCGCCTCAAAGTTTGTAAGAGGAGATGCCATCGCTGGCATCTTGATCCTGATAATCAACATCGTAGGGGGTTTGATTGTTGGCACCACACAGCACGACCTTACCCTAGGTGATGCCGGCAGAATTTATGTTCTGCTCACCATTGGCGATGGTCTGGTGGCACAGATCCCGTCTCTACTGTTATCGCTCTCAACCGCGATTCTGGTGACACGAGTAACAACCGACGAGAGCATGGCGGAGCAAGCATCAAAACAAGTAGCCAATCCGAATGGCGTATTCATTGCCTCTGGCATTGTCACGCTGCTCGGGCTTATACCTGGTATGCCCCACTTTGTTTTTCTGCCTCTAGGTGCCGCTGGCATTGGCCTGGGGTTTTATATCCGGCAGCTAGAAGCTGAGCAACGGCGAGAGGAAATCAGTGCTGACGCCATCGCCGAGGTCGAGCCAGCGAATCGCGAACTAGACTGGGAAGACATCGACCAAGTCGAGGTGATTGCACTGGATATCGGCTACGGGTTGGTTCCGCTCGCTAACGCTCAATCAGGCGGACAACTTCTGACACGTATTCGAGGAATTCGAAAGAAGTTGTCGGCTGAACTAGGATTTCTCATTCAGCCTATTAGAATCCGGGACAACCTCGACCTGAAGCCAGAGGTTTACCAGATTTCACTTCATGGTGTGGTGCGAGGAACAGGCGATGTGCGAGTCGGCAAGTTACTCGCCATCAACAGCTCAGAAATGCCCGCACCAATCGACGGCGAGCCAACGACGGAACCGGCCTTTGGTCTCGATGCACTCTGGATAGAACCATCACAAGCTGAACTGGCGCGGGGCCTTGGCTACACAGTAGTAGACGCACCAACCGCCATTGCCACGCACATCAATGCCGTCATTCGAGAGAGCGCCAGTGAGTTGCTTGGACAGGATGAGACTCAAGAACTTCTGGATAAAGTAGCCACCCGATACCCGAAATTGGTCAGCAATTTAGTACCTGACCTGCTGCCACTTTCAACCGTCGCGCAGGTGCTCCAGAACTTGCTCGCGGAATCAGTGCCCGTTAAAGACATGCGCAATATCATCGACGCACTTACGGCCCACGCAAAGGAAAATCCAGACCCTGGCCATCTGACCGCTTTGGTGCGACCCAAGCTAGGACGTCTGATCTGTCAGCCCTTGGTTGACGACACAGGGACGCTGACGGTGGTGACCTTGGCACCGGACCTCGAAAAACTCCTTGAGAGCAGCCGGGCAGGCGCTGAAACTGAGCACATCACACTTGATCCGACATTGGCTAACTCAATGATCGAGAGCCTTCGGAGTGAAGCAGAGAAAATACAAGAGAATGGCGTTGCAGCCACTTTGGTAGTGTCGCCCACTCTCCGGAGTTGGATGGCACGCTTTGTCAAAGTCCGAGTACCTGATCTGACAGTGCTGTCCTATACAGAGATCCCGGACGATCAGCGCATCCAAGTTCAATCCAGCATCGGTGGCGAGGCAGCCATAGAGAGCGATACGGAGTAATACAGTATGAGACTTGTCGTAGAGGAAGCTCAGGATCACAGCGCCTGCATGGAAAAGCTAAGAAGCTTGTATGGGGCGGACTGTGTTGTTGTGCATAGCTTTCGGATAGACGATCGATACCGGGTGGTGATTGCATTGGAGACAGATATTCGAACGCCCGCCAGTTGTCAGGGGAGCGCTGTAAAAAATGTTGTGTCTCACCCCTATATTCGCTGGGATACGCTAATCGATGGTGCGGAGTCGGTAAATACACCGTTGCCAACTAGTGTTGTCTCAGCAGCACATATGGAGACTAAGGCGTTGCAGCACGGCCCAAATGAGATCAGTTCCAGGCTGATCGAACTCGCGGCCAGGATCAAGGCGCTTGACGCGTTGGAACCACTGTCGGCTCTCGAGCCGGAGTCGCAAGACTTCAGACAGGCAGTGTTCTCGGAAGTCCTCGCCGAGGCCACAGCTGCCAGCGACAAACCGCATAATATCCAGCAACACGGCACCGACCAGGTAGCGCCCTCAATCCCAGAAATTTTTTCGACACTAACAGATGCGCCGGCTGCCAAATTTCCCGCACCGGTCGATGCGCTCCTCAAGACACGTGAATCCCTCATCGCCGACACTTTGAACACCAGCACCCCTCTCGAGGAGACTCCCATTCCCAGAGTCTGCACGTCTGACAGCGCGGAAAACTTCGCCAATCTGCTCTTAAGTTGTGTTGCCGATTCCCAGAAAAGCTTGCCCCTTTATGAGCAGACTCGGCTTAGAATGGTAGCTAGCTAAGACATCTTACTGGCTGGCCGCAACATTTAGCGGCACTCACTGAGACATGAGGCATCACTATGCGTGTAATTGGTGTGACAAGCGGAAAGGGTGGCGTCGGTAAAACCACAGTTTCGGTTAATCTTGCTGTTGAGCTTGCCAAGCGAGGCAAAAAAGTCGTTTTACTTGATGGTGACCTAGGGTTAAGTAATGCCCAGATACTGCTCAACGCCCGAGTCGAATACAGCTATGGGCATGTGCTCTCTGGGCAAAAGACCCTTGAAGAGATCATGGTGCAGTCAGAGCACGGCGTCACGTTGGTTCCGGGTTCAAGCGGCTCTTCTGCTCTGGCACGCCTCACGCGCCTACAGTTATTAGGTCTCATACACACACTCTCGACGCTAGATGACTGTGACTATCTGGTTGTTGATACGGCGGCAGGCATTAGCGATAACGTGACGGTGCTATTCGGTGCCTGCGATATTAAATTGCTACTGATTCAAAATGAGCCGTCCTCGATTGCTGATGCGTACGCCACAGTTAAGGTCTTGCAGCAGGAATTCAATCTCTCCGACATCATGCTAACGCCGGTTCAAGTAACAAATGAGCGCGAATCGGAAAATATTCACAAACGTATCAACAAAGTTACCGCGCAATTCCTGGGGATCTCCCTTGGATACTCGACCGGAATCCGAAAAGACCCGGTCGTGCTCAACTCTGCTAGGCTAGGACAACCAGCGATTCTTCACGCCCCAGAGAGCGATATCGCAAAAGACATTCGACGTCTCGTCGACGTCATCACCGAATCGACGGGCGAGCCCACCACCGCCAGCGATATCAAAATATCGGTGGGCGCTGGCGCAAAGAACTGATCTATGTCCAAAGGCTACCAAGCATATGCTGACGCACTGACGAACTCTGAGCCCAGTGCTGAGAATTCTGCGGTGCTGCAGCATATCGGCCTCGTACATAAAACAGCTCTTCATATCAAGGCCCGACTGCCAGACTACGTTGAACTCGAAGAGTTGGTGCAAATCGGGATGGTCGGGTTGCTCGAGGCTGCAAAGTCCTACGATTCAACACAAGGTGCCGACCTGGGCACATTCGCCAGCAAGCGCATACGAGGCGCTATTTTGGATGAGGTGCGCAAGAGATCTCCCCTGTCGAGGACCGACAGTTCGCACATCAAGGCAGAAGAGCAGGTGGTGGAGCAATTTCTTGCAAAACATGGCAGACCACCGACGGCGAGCGAGATAGCACAAGAACTCGGCACGCCACTTGATGAGTACCAAAAGCAACGAGGCAGATCGCAGAAATTTCGCACGACGTCTCTGGAAGATCTGGAGGAAAGTGGTCAAATCCCCGTCTCCGAGAGCGATGGTCCTGAGGACGAATTAGACGCTATCGAAGCCAGCGAGTGGCTTGCTGCGGAAATCGCAGAATTACCTGAGCGTGAACAAATCGTGATTTCTTTATACTATAACGATGAAATGAATTTGAAAGAGATAGGAGCGATCATTGGCGTCAGCGAATCCCGAGTCAGCCAAATTCTCACCAAAGTGGTGGGGAAACTTCGCGACCGGGTCGCGTTTTAAGGCATAGAGCACGGCATGTTTGGAAAAAAATCAAAACTAGAGCGCGTAAAAGCAGACGCAAAAGCAGACTACTTAAAGTGTAGTGCCTTGGACCCTGAGGATCGCCTTCACAGGGTTTTCGCAGCGCGAATCGCCCAACGAGCGAGACTGAATCTCGACAAGATTTTTGTGCAGGGCGCCAAAGCAGAAGAAAAACGCCAGCACGAGATGGCAGAGGCAATTAAAGCCGGTAGTGGCATTCCACCGAGAATCGTGCATGAGGGCTACAACCAGCTACAAGGGATATCAGGGTCCGTTGTGTCCTGGGTCCCGGAGGAACTTGCCAACAAGATGTTTAACTTGGGTGCTGACTATCAAATTACTGAAGTCAGTGCCCATGAAGCGTTGCAGCAGGCTGAAAAGGTTGCTGAGACTATTATTGAGGACCTGCAAACCACGCAATCTATACAATTACTCGGTTTGTTGCGCGAGGACGATGGAGACGATGAGTCCGAGGATTAGGCTCACCGAGATTAGGTCTGCAGGCCAGAAAATACACCCATGTCACTAGAAAATATTGTCATCGCGGTATCGCTGCTCTTGGGCATTGTGTTACTCATCCTGATCATTTATCTGATCAGTAGAGTTAACGACCTTGAGGCAAAGGCTTTTTCCTTTCAAAGCGCTACGTCGTCGGAAAAAAAAACCGAAACAGATTCGCAGAAGGTCTTTGGGGGGCTAAATGGACGCCAATTATGGGACGAATGGGTGGCGATGGCCAACGGCGGGGAAGATCGATTTGGCATCAGGGGGGACCGGGATCGCTTCCTCGCTCTACTTGAGTTACACATTCGCTCACTTATTAAGACCGGCATCGAACACGGCTCCAACGGGATAAACGAGCCACCCTCTAACCCGTTGAAAATCAAAATGCTGCGCGGTGAGTTCGAAAGCTATCTTCCATCGTCTCAGGCTGGTCGCCTCTACGAAATCGGGTGTGATTTAGGCTTCAGCGACGATCCACAGCAGCAAGCAGCGCTGGTCGCGGCGCTCACCGAGACCGTTGACGCCATTTCAATGGGTATTGACGCAGGTTCAACTTTCGTTGAAAACGCGATGCGCGACGTCAGCACTGAGCCTCAAGACCGAGAGCTCGGGCAGGAACTCGTGCCGGCTGACCAATCCAGCGTTGATTGAATTATTGTTGCTGGTCTGGAGCAGGAAACACGACACTTCCCTCGGGATAAATCTTTTCAGGCACCAAGACATCGTCCTCCGTAGGGCCATTGCTGAGCTGAGCTCGCTCAAGGGCCAATTGCGCAGCAAAGAGCTCTGCCAGATTTTCGCGCTCAATCTCAATAAGAGTTGAAATCTCCCGCTTGAGGGCTTCAACATCGTTAAGGCCAGACTCTAACTTTGTGACTTTCCGCGACAACTCGGCGAACTGCTCCGACTGCTTTTGCAACTGCGCGACCATCGCTCTGTTAGACTCGACACCACTCCGGGTAATTTCGCTGGTGTCTGTGACAATGGATTGAACACCAGTAATCGACATAGCCATCTGCTCGGCCAGCGTCTTGCCATCCCGCTCTACTTGGCCAATGGCCTCCGCGAGCTGAGCCTGACCTTCATCGAGCATGCTCAGCTTTTGATCTAGCACAACCATGCGGTCAAGCGCAGAATTCATGTTCACGACGCGCTTTGTGATCGACAGAGTCGCAGCCTGCAATGCGTCCACCTGCCCAGACAACCTGCCGCCCGCTACCATGAGCAGGACTGCACACAAAAAAACTACGACGGCGGCGCCACCGGCCAAACGCTTGGCATAGAATTCCATCTTGCGATTGGCCTGGCTTGCCGAGTCCAATGCCCGGTCAAGTCGGCTATGAGTATCAGCGTTCAACTGCGCGACGGCGTCAACAGCAGGACTTGACGGCACTGAGCCACCATTATTGGTGCTCTTTTGGGCCGGCAAAGCCAAGTCGCCCTCTAAGCCTGGATTTTCGTCATCAACCATATGAAATCTCTCCCTATGGAGGGAAATATCGGCCTATTCACTTTTTTGTTTAGTGCGGGAGACGCTGAAACAGCGGCTCAAGGCTGTCCATAATCTCTTCTATCCAAGGCTTTACCAGCGACTGTGTTAGTTCCCAAACCGGTGGGTGCAGGGCACCCGCAACCGCCAAAATCACTGCACTGGCAGACAAAATAATGATGCCCACCGCAATCAGAGACCCAATTCTTGGGAGCAGGGCTCTCCAATTAATCCATCGCGATGGCGCTTTTTGGTCAGTCGCCTCAGCAAAAGCCCCACCTAATTGTTCAGCGGCCTGACCACCCGCATAGTCAGTGTGTGGAGAGATAGACTTAGATTCATCGTAATCAGAAACACTTTGTTTAAGCGCGTCGCTAACGTCCAGGCCCAGTATCTCCATGGCAAGTCCGTACCAGGGCGACTGCTGAAGAGACGGTAGCAAATCGGCCAGCGCTCCTCTCTGATGACACTCTGAAAAGTACCGCTTTATGGCAGGATGATCCATCTCAGTGAGGCGTATCAGATTATTACGCGACTTAAGCGAGAGTTGCTGTAAGGCTGCCGCATCGTGATTGCTCTCCGTTGAAAATGCTAGCATCCCTACATTGGCACCCGGGAACGTGTTGACCAAAGACTCGCACGCCAACCACTCCTTGCCAGCGTTAGGACCAAAATCGGGCATCACAATGATATGGCGCTCTTGAGCCTGCTGGTTGCGTGCTTCTTCAATTGAGAGATCAGCCAATACAGTGTTGAATAGCTCGACGATGTCATCCACTTTTGGAGACATCATGCGATGCAAATGAAGCCCAGGCTGCAGCTTTAGTTGTTGGTATAAAGCGAGAAAACAGGCATCAACATGGAACTCTTCCTCACCCACTATGAACACATTCGACATGCCCTCCAGCAATGCTTCGCGCGCTGCCTCAAGAATTCTCTCATCGTCTGGGTGAGGGAGTGACCGGAGCAGCACGTCATCTGTGAGTTCAATTTTCATCGGCCGATACACCGTCGCTGCAAGGCCATATCATTCTCAATCATAGACATCTGACTGTCGACCTTCTGAATCGAAAACCATTTCGTCAGGCACACGCGGCACGGGCTTAGCGTGAGAAACGCTAGATTGGTTGATGCTGTTGATATTGAAGATATAAGCGATTACTTGGGCAACTGCCTCAAAGAGAGGCTCAGGAATAAATCCCTCGAGTTCAGTAGTGAAAAATAGGGCTCTCGCAAGCACCGGTGATTGGAAAAGCGGAACACCCTCTTGGCCGGCTCGCTCTCGAATTCTCTCGGCGATCACATCAGTGCCTTTTGCCACCACTTTAGGTGGATCCTCGGAAGAGGGGTCATAAGACAACGCGACGGCAAAGTGCTCCGGGTTAGTAATAACAACGTCGGCCTCCGATATTGCCTCCAACATTCGTGCCGCCGAGACCTCACGCTGCTTCTGCCGGATACGTTGTTTAACCTCAGGTGAACCCTCAGTGTCTTTGCGCTCATCCTTAACCTCTTTCAGCGTCATCTTCATTTTTTGATTGTGCTGATAAACCTGATAAGGAGCGTCAATCAAGGCAATGATGATCAGAGTACTAGACGCGACCAAGAACGCCGTGGTCAGGATAGAGGCAGAGGCTGTGAGACCCGGCTCAAGGGCCATAAGCGATATTTCAGCAAATTCGGTAATTGACGCGTTAATCAGAAAGTAGGTTACGCCACCAACCAAGAAAAACTTCGCGATAGATTTGGCGAGGTTAACTAGAGCCTGAAGGCCAAACATGCGCTTGAACCCCGAAAGAGGATTAAATTTTGATGCTTTGGGTTGCAAAGACTTCCAGCTGAAGTTGTACCCACCTATCAGTCCGGAACACGCCAGAACCACAACTCCGGTCAGAATCAGGATAGGCAGAATACTAAACAATGCCTCTGTCATGGCGTCACCCAACCTGCCTGCTGCGACCCGTGGCTCCAGTACAGCCAAAGAATCAAAGACCAACCCCTGAGCGAATATGTTGGCTACGTTGCCGAGCAAAGAGCTACCAAATAAATAAAGGTAAACAGCCACGCTGATTACGGAGGCGGCGATGGTGATTTCTGTGGAGCGTGCAATCTGGCCCTCTTCTCGGGCTTTACTAAGCCTTCTCGCAGTAGGCTCCTCTGTTTTTTCCTGGCCTTCGTCCTGTTGATCCGCCATCAGGTCATAACCCAAATGTTTTGGGCTCGAGAAAAGGCTTCAAGCCATAGCCATTCTATTCTATAGCCAATGTTCACTAGGTACACGACGAACAATACGAGACCAGCCAACAACATTGCCGGGAAACCAACAGCAAAAATATTCAGCGCCGGCGCGGCGCGGGTCACGATCCCGATGCAGACATTAACGAGCATCATCGTGAGCATAATCGGCAGCGCAATCAGCACAGCGCCGAGAAATACCATTGCAGTCCACTTAGTGAAATTAGCGACTGTCTCAATGAAGTTGATATTGCTTCCAATAGGCATGAACTCAAAGCTCATCAGGACTAACTCAATCAGGATCAGGTGACCACCAATAGACAGAAAAATCAGTGTAGACATGACGACAAGAAAAGAAGCCAGCACCGGCACCCGACCAATATTGGGGTCCACTGTCTGTGCCATACCTAACCCCATGCTCATTGACAGTGTCTGGCCCGCAACCACTAAGGCAGCATTTACCACCTGAAGCACGACCGCGAAGAGCAATCCGATAAGCAGCTCTCGGGTAATCAGCATGAGCCCCGGGGCACTGACCGGATCGATAGCGGGCAAATCGAGCGTGGGGTAGATAAAAACCGTGAGCACCAACGCTACAACAACGCGGATGCGAACGGACACCACTCTTAAAGAAACCAGCGGCGCAGCTAATAGCAGTGCTGAAATGCGAAGAAACGGAATTAATCCAGTCGCGAGAATTTGGACGACATCATCAAGAATCAGATTCATCGGCTGAATATTTGAGGAATCATGTCGAATATGGTGATGAACATCTCGGAAAGAATCATCAGTTGCCAGTCTCCGAATATGAGCAGTGCCGCCACGAGTGCAGCAAGCTTAGGTATGAAGCTCAGCGTCATTTCCTGAATCGAAGTTGCAGCCTGAAATACGCCGATTATAAGACCCACCGAGAGCGCGATTATTAGCACGGGACCCGCGACATAAATCACAGTCCATATCGCTTCTCTGCCAATTCCTATGACTTCAGTCGTTTCCATATCGTCAGCCTCTATACATAGCTGCCCGTCAGCGACGTCATGAGGAGCATCCAACCATCTACCATGACAAACAGAAGCAGTTTGAAAGGCAACGAGATAATCATTGGTGAGAGCATCATCATGCCCATCGACATCAGTACGCTGGCAACCACCATGTCTATGATGATGAACGGTATGTACAGCATAAAGCCTATAGTGAATGCACTCTTAAGTTCCGATGTAATAAAAGCGGGCACCAGCACAGTCAAAGGCGTTTCCATTGGCTGATTGATATCAGGGTTATCTGAGATGCTGACGAAGGTCCGCAAGTCCTTTTCACGCGTTTGCCGCAACATGAAATCCTTGATGGGAATCTGTGCAGCTTCAATGGCGGTCTCCAACTCCATTTCATCATTGCTATACGGCGCAATCGCGTCGTCATAGACCTGCGTAAAAACTGGCGCCATAATAAATATCGTAAGAAATAGCGCGATACCCAGAAGAATCTGGTTTGGCGGCGTTTGAGCAGTCCCCAGTGCTTGTCTCAGAAGAGACAGCACAATGATGATGCGGGTAAAGCTGGTCATCATGAGGAGAATCGACGGCAACAATGTCAATACCGTCATCAAGCCAAGTAGCTGTAAAGTTACCGAATACTCGGTTTCGCCAGCCTGACCCTGCACCGCACTTAAAATCGGAATCGCAGCTTGTGCTGCGGCGTCATTCGCCACAAAGCCCATCAATACCAATGAGAGATATCTGGACATTAGCCCCCCACAGCGCGGGCAGGTGTCTGTGTCCGCCCCCACGGCGGGACCAGTCAGCTTGACCTACCCGGCACCACTATCAGCCGATTGCTGCGCAGGACTCACCGATGCCCCGGCTTCATCAACTGACCATTTAGCGATAGTGTTGATATTAGCTGGTGTTGCGCCAATTAAGAACCGCTCATTATCGACCTCCACCAAAACCAACTCAGCAGAACGATTAAGGCGAATCCGACCAGTTATACGAATGGGAAGCCAGATATGGCTGGAGCCTCTCAAGCGGCGCAAAGCCCAGAAACATAGCACCATAGTGCTAGCGACCACAAAAAGCGCAGTCACCCAACGGACCCAGCTCAGCTCTTCGGCCATAGATGCGTTTCGAGACTTAGAGCTTTTCGACTCTGTCTTCTGAGGGCAGGATGCGAGTGAGTCTGACGCCATACCGATCATTGACCAGCACAACCTCACCCTGGGCTACAACAGTGTTATTGACCAAAAGGTCAAGCGGTTCTCCCGCATTGCGCTCAAGTTCGATAACACTGCCTTGCTTAAGGCGGAGCAGATCCCTAATTTTTAGTCGGGTTCTGCCTACCTCGACGGATAATGTGACAGGAACACTTTGAAGTACGTCAGCACTGACCATAGCGTCGAAGCCCTGGCCTTCTGCAGCATCTTCGGTGAGTTGGTCTAACGACACATCCGCTGTTTCTTCATCACTCATGAGTAGCTCCTAACACTTTGCTAGCGAGTCAGTGTTAACTCTCTGCTAGCTCCACCGCCTGCATCAGCCTTGCAGCAGTGTATCCATTTGCGGTGCCAACTTCCGCATCGAACAACGGGATGTCGTCCACCAGCACCCGGGCATAATCATATTTCTTCAAATCCAGCACATCACCGACCTGAAGCTTTTTGAAATCTCCAAGTGTTAGCTCAATCTCGCCCAACGTGACACTATGCTCCAACTCTGCGTCGGACGCGGCGCTGGCCAACTCCCTAGCCCACACATCGTGATCGACAGAGGGATCTTCTGAGTCCTGAACTCTACCTCTCAACACATCTCTTATCGGCTTTAATGTTGCAAAAGGGTACACAACATCGATCGCACCGCGCTCTTTGCCTAATAATTCCACCTCGAGGTGACAAACAATCACCAAATCATTCTCGTCCACAATCTGGACAAATGCCGGATTAATCTCAGAGCCAATGTGCTCGCAATTGATCTCCATAATGGGAGACCAAGCCTCCTGAATCGAAGCAAAAATCACTTCCAACATTATATTAATAATGCGCGTCTCTGTTGGCGTAAACATTCTCCCTGGCGGGAGACCGTCAATGCCTCGACCAAAGCCACCAAAAAAATTATCGAGCGACGCAAAGACAACGTTCGGATCAATCACAACCATCGAAGTCCCGCGAAGACCTGACAGGCGCACGGTGTTCACTGATAGAGGTGCCTGCAAATCCCTCAGGTACTCGGAAAACGGCAACGTTTTTACTCGGTCTGCGGTTATCCGGGGGCTGGTTCGGAGCACCTCCAGCAAACCCAGTCTCAAATGCCTCGTAAAGCGCTCAGTAATCATATCCACCGCGGCCAAGTTGATACCAATGGTGGTGTCTTCTGTGACAAGATTGTGAGGACGAACGGACGCGCTCGATACGTGCTCAGGGTCTATCAGAGAGGCTGAGTCCTCATCAAAACCCTCGTCGGAGGCCAATGCATTGAGTTCCTCTTCGGAAAGTCTGCTGCTGTCTTCAGCCATAACGTTCTCTCAACCTAGTATCTGGCTCACTGAACCACAAATTCAGTAAACATGACCTCTTCTACGCCGCCAAAGTCCTCGTACTTTTCAAGCACGGAGTTCACAGCAAGCTTCAATTGCTCGGCAAGATCGGTGCGGAAATTAGGCTCCGAAAGCCGCGAATCGTCAATCTTGCGCATCACATCTAGCATCTCAGAGCGGATTGCAAACTCATGTTTTTCCATGTTTGCCACAACACGGTCGTCATAGTGCGTCATGATGGCCACTTTAATCTGCATAACCTTTCTGGAATTCACGATGTTCGCCACTAGCGGGCGCTCAATTTCCATATAAGTGTTTTCAAAGCGCGTCAGCTCTGGTGAGTCAAGGGTCTCCTTGTCTGGACCCTTGGCCAGGTCCTCAGCACGCTGACGTGCCTCGTCTGCATCCATCTCCAGTTGCTGAACCGTAGCTTCAATTCGTTCCGCAGAGTCCGGATCGAAAAATCCGACGAAATACATTGTCGCCAAAATGGTAATAGCAAGCGTGACGACCAAGCCAACCCCGATCAGGATGTACGTCATAACCGGGTTTTTTTTTGCACCTTCGCCTGCTTCGATTTCTTCGTCAGCCATGATGATTATCCATCCTTATACGGGGCACGAACGCATTATGCCCAAAAATCAACTGAATCCAGATCCAGTCCGAGTTCGAGATCTTCTGATACCAGATCGTCCGACATTTCAGCTAGCCTAGTTTCTTCTTGGCCCTGATCAGCGGATTGCTCATCGCTCGCCCGTCGGCCTTGAGCATTCCCCTGCTGGGATTCTGACCCAACCTGCAATTGCGCCAGATTGATGCCGCTTTGTTGAAGTGCATCGCGAAGTCGAGGCAGGGAGTCACCCAACAAGTCCCGAGTTACCGCATTGCTTGCGTTGATTTGCGCATCTAGCCGGCCATCTCTCATCTCCATTACCACGTCAATCGCACCCAGCTCACGAGGGTTTACATTGAATGTCAGTCGATAATGGCCCGCCGCAATGTTAGCAGCAAGCCGCTGACCTAGAGCTTCAGATAGATGCCGGGATGCCAAGTCCCTTGCGGCTAAGCTTTGATTCAGCGTGAACTGATTGAGCCGCCCGGCATCATTAATTAAAGCGCGGTCGGCACTAGCCAGACTCTGTCTCAAAGAAAGCTCGCTAGGTCCAGCAGGTCTTGCTGCCGCGGCGTCGACCACGTCCCCCTGAGTCATGCCAGCAAAGGGGGTTTGTTGTTCGCGAGCAGCAACTAAAGGCTTTTCACCGGATGAGGCCAATCTGGCTAGCTCAAAACTGCGTGCCGATATCAACTCGCGCAAAGCAGCAACAGAATCGACTTTGCCAGCCTTTAATCCATCAGTGTTCAGATTACTAATGGCTTTGGTCATGTCATCAACCCCATCAGAACGCAGACCCACCCCGCGAAGCGCGAATCGGTCGAGCGTTGCAGCGGGTTGAGTCAGAACCAATGCTTCAGTCGCGGGGCGACTTGCGGGCGCGATGACTTGAGCCAAGGCGTTTGCCAAGCTTTGCTGGGTGGCACGCCCGGAATCTACTTCGGAGTCCACGACCGTCAGGGTAATCGGTTGTGGTCGAGACAAGACGGTATCGCGGACTGCTCTCAGTTGTGTTTCTGAAACGCCCTCTAAACCGACCGATGCTATACTTGACACCTGACCAGTTAACGATGAACTCGCCGCAGTTGCCTCACCCAGTGCGGGCAAAGCCTGTGTCATTTGCGGCGCAATATTTGCGCCCAATTGGTCCGCCTGGCGCCCAGAGACAGCACCCGTCGCAATCCACTCGGCCGGAGATGCTTTTAAATCAGCTGTGGTGAATGACGATGCAGACAGCACTTCTAAAGTAATGGTCCGCACTATCTTTTGGGCCAAGGCATCAATCGATACATCAGCGCGCTTTGATTCACCGCTTTGACTATCGAGCCAGAGCGCTATCGAGGGCTTAACAACATCGACGATTGATTCACTTAACTGGCTCACTGACGCGCTGGACCTATCAACTTGCCTGGAGCTCGCAACAAGCCAGTCCTGAAGCACTGGCTCAATATCATCCGCTAATTGTTCAACCAGATTGGTTGGAGAGGCTTCAACAGGTTTAGAAAAGATTTCAAATTCCGGAATAATTAATTTATTTAGGGCATTGCCCTCCACATGCGCTAACTTCTCATCATGCTGTAAACTTTCATCTGTAACCAAGCCATTACCTTGTTTTTGCTGGGTATCGATCCATTGTGCGATCGCTCCCGCAATAGCTTCCGCTAGTTCATTGCCTTCAAACTGAAGTAGTGCCGATTCGCCCCCTGCACTCGCAAAGAGCTGCGCAAGCGCGTCCTCCGATAGAATAGTCTCCTCAGCAAGCTTCATCACGGCGATCCGCTCGACTGGGGCACCCACCACATGAAGGTCAAATTCAGGCAGAACCGTTGTAGCAATGGGTTCGGTACTAGCTTTGCGGTGGGCGGTAGCCGCTGCTTCGGAGGCGCCTGCCGGTGCTGGAAGTACGGCTTGCTCTGACTCCGATGCCGCCGGCAACCCATTGCCGCCTTTTTGGATTGTCTGCGCCTGTACAGACGCCGCTAGAGTGCGCTTAAAGGCCATTCCAGCTTCGCTGTCAGAGGCAGAGGGAGCACCATAAGCCTCTGTTTTTCCACTGCTTCCTAGTAGCTTAGCTATGTCTGATCCGATCTGGGAGTCCACAGTTCAATCACTTGTCAGGTTGTTCACTGATGGTAATTAATGCAAGTCTCGTGCCAATTCTGATCTGGCATAGCTTTGAACTGCCCATTCGTCGATAGCGTCAACCTCAAGGCGCTCTCTTTGGGCTCGACGGGTATCCAATACCTGTTGCTGTAAATGCTCATATTTTTGCAGCAGCTGCCCTGTTCGCCGGTTTTGCTGCTGAGCACGGCTCAATAATTCTCGAATTTCGATTAGTTGCCCTTCACAGTTATTGCGCAGAGCATCCAAATCAGACAAGAAAGACTTCATAACGCGCCAGTCATCGACCTCTCGCAAGGTGTTAGCGTGAAGCTGCTTTCGGAAATACTGCTGCCGCTCGGCAACTTTGTTCCGGTTAGCTTCAGTCTCCTTAAGATGCTGCCGTAACTCGGCAAGTCTGCCAAGCTCTTGCTGGTTGCGCCGATGGTACTTCAAAACCAATGGATCCCATTTAGTGGCCATGTTGGCCTCGGGCGACGATTTGCGCCATCGCTGCTGCCGCCTGCTCAATCGTACAGGCTTCGGCGGCGCCTTGACGGAGAAACTCCAGCATCATTGGCCTGATAGCAATAGCCCTATCCAGTTCTGGGTCAGTGCCCTGCTCATAGGCCCCCACCATGATGAGATCCCGGTTTGATTCATAAAGTGACCACAAACGCCGGAAGTCTGTGGCCATTTTGACCTCGTGGGCACTTAACACCTTTGACGCCAATCTCGAGATCGATCCGCGCAGGTTAATGGCCGGATAGACACCTGTATCCGCGAGCTCCCGTGACAACATAATTTGCCCATCAAGAGAGGCACGAGCCACTTCGACGATAGGATCCATGCCCTCTTCATGTTCAGAAAGTACGGTATACACACTGGTAATCGTACCCTGATCGTCACCGGGCCCACCTCTTTCAATCAGCTTTGGTAAATCACTAAAGACAGAAGGCGGATAGCCCTTGTTAGTAGGCGGCTCACCAGTGGCAAGACCTATTTCACGCTGAGCGTGCGCAATACGCGTCAGACTGTCACAGAGCAGCAGTACATCTTTGCCTAGATCGCGGAAATACTCTGCGACTAGATGCGCTACCTCGGCGGCTTGCCGCCGCATGACCGATGCGCAGTCAGAGGTCGCCAAAATGACTACCGCCTTGCTTCGACCCTCTGGGCCAAGACTTTCTGCCAAAAACTCTCCCGCCTCACGACCTCGCTCACCGATCATCGCAAGGACAACCACATCGGCAACGGTATGGCGGGTCATCATGCCTAATAGTGTGCTTTTGCCGACACCCGATCCCGCAATCAAGCCGACACGCTGCCCCTTGGCTAGGGTGAGAACCCCGTTAATCGCCCTCACACCCACGTCCAATGGCGTCGACACAGGCTGGCGGTTCAGAGCCGGGATACTGCGCCCAAAGAAGTTAGCAACAAACCGAGGATGTGTCAGCGGTTTTCCATCAAGCGGATTACCCAATGGGTCGATGACGCGTCCGAGGAGGTGGGGACCAACCGGCAGACCAAGTCGGCGATTCACGAGGCGTATACGACTCTCCCGCGATACCCCGACCGTGTCTGAGAACGGGATGAGCTTTAGGGTCTGATCAGAGAAGGCCACGACCTCAGCCGGCACATTAGGCCCATCCGGATCATCCGTTTCAATCTCACACATGGCACCCAACGGCGCCTGCAGCCCATCGCATTCCACAACGTGCCCTGCAACATGACGAATCTTGGCCCACAACCACGCACCAGGTGCTGACATCTGTGGCCAATTTCTGTCAGGTTTTGGCAGCTGTTCGGCTGCTGAGATCGGATTCATGACTCTGATAATTGGTCCGGAAATTGCGCAACAAGCTGTTCTCTTAACTGTGCGAATTCGCGTTCCAACAAGCGATCTATGGCTACCTGTTCGTATTGAATGGTGATGTCTCCGTCAGATAAATCGGGACTGATCACCATCGAAACTGGCTGATCCGCCAACAATGCCTCAAGCTCATCGAGAGACGCCAACTCTGCCATGGCTGGCGATACCCTAATCTCCACAGGTACATCTTCCGGAAGCTCCACCTCACGAAGCGCCTTGTTGATATATTGACGAAAAACATTCTCATTGAGCCGCAGCGACTGAAGGCAAACAGTTTTCGCAATATCCAGAGACAGGTCAGTGACAACTGGCCAAACGCGAGGCAAGGCCGCCATTTCGCTCCGGATAGACTCAAGAAATTTCTCGGCCAAAGCCTCCCGCTGCTGACTATCGAGGTTCGATTGGCGGATGCCTTCAGCAACCCCCTCTTGGTATCTTGAATCCAAAAGCTGATCAACATCGATGACCTCTTCAACTTCGGCGTCATCCTCACGCGCCTCTGCCTCAAGCTCAATCTCCCTATTCGCAGACTCCTCAGCTTCTGTGAGAACTTCTTCTGGGTCAGGGTTGCTATGAGCCGCCTGCCAATGCATCTCCTCAAAGCCCCCGGAGCGCTTTACATACTCACCGCCAACCGAGGCTTCGCTAAAAGCTTTCGCACGACGATCAGCAGCCAGGAGTTCATTTAACTCCCACACCACCGTTTTATCGGCCTCAGACAAAATCATCTCCACGGCCGGCTAGCACCAGTTCACCTGCATCAGACAGTTTTCGTGCAATACGCATGATGTTCTTCTGAGCATCCTCGACGTCCGATATGCGCATCGGACCCTTCGACTCCATATCATCGATGAACATCGCTTTTGCACGCTGCGACATGTTGTCAAAGAACTTGTCACGCGTTTCCTCACTGGCTCCCTTCAGAGCCACCATCAGCAGATCCGATTCGATATTTCTCATCATCACCTGAATTGCACGGTTATCAACCATGGAGAGGTTCTCAAAGGTAAACATGTTGTCTTGTATCTGGAGCGTCAGGTCCTCGTCCAGTGAAGTGAGTGACTGCATTACGGAAGTTTCGAGATCAACCTTCACAAAGTTCATAATCTTTGCTGCAGTTTTCACGCCACCAAAACTCGATGATTGGGCTGAAGAGTTACTTGAAAATTGCTCCGACATAATTCGCTCAAGCTCTTCCATCGCCGATGGCTGGACCGTTTCAAGCTTTGCAACCCGCTGCATTACTTCGGCGCGATTATCAGGAGGCAAAAAGCTCAGCACATCTGCAGCCACATCATACTCAAGGACCGAAAGGATGATCGCAATCACCTGAGGGTGCTCATTGATAATCATGTCCGAGATTGCGCGTGCATCCATCCAGCGAAGAATCTCTAGGCCCTTGGTGGACCCACCTGGAAGTATGCGGCTGAGTACCGTACTGGCCTTATCGTCACCGAGAGCTCGCTTCAACACAGATTCAACGTAATCGGTAGTGCCCAGACCAAGATTGGTTTGCTGCTTGATCGTCCCCACAAAGTCGTCTAATACAGCGCTCACGGTTTCCTGAGACAAATCCACCACACCCACCATGGCTGACCCCAGCGCCTGCACCTCACGGGGGTTCATATACCGGATAATATCCGAGGCCTGCGTCTCACCCATAAGAAGCATGATGACCGCGGCGCGCTCGGTGGTCGTCATCGTCTCCAGCTCTTCACGCACGAAGTCAGGAAGATCTTGATCGCCGTCACTCGAAGTTATATTTTTTGCTGCCTCCGCCATCACTCATCTCCCTCAAACGGGTTTGATCATTTTTTTCAATACGTTGGCGACACGGCCCGCATCCTCGGCCACCAGCAACCTGACAACCGCAACCTTGTCATCGTAACTATTGGCGGTATCAAGCATATCTGCCGAGATCGCTGATTTCTTGGGTTTAAGCTTGGCCTTGATCTCATCAAGTGACTCGCCCTCTTCCAGCGCTTTCCTATCGGCAAGACTCAACTCACCGTCAATAAGTTGCCCGTCCAGAAGTGCTTCATTCTCCTCAATCTTCGGCATATATACCCTGAGTACGGGTGCGATGACCAATAGGAAAAATGCGATCAAGCCGATGGAGGTCATACCGTGACGCCCCCACTCAATGATGGCAGGGTCCTTGTGCCATGGTAGCTGGTAATCCTGAGGAGCGTCAGTGAAAAACGGCGCTGAAGTCATCGTCAAGGTATCGCCCCGAGCAGCGTCGTAGGGCAGGGCTGTAATCACTAGTGAACGAAAGCGCTCTATTTCCTCAGCCATGAACCGCTGCAAATCAGCACTAGGAATCGGTGCCATTGACGCCGCCGAACCAGCGATAGCGCCATCGTTACCTTCGGCTGCACCCTCCTCAAGCAGATCAGGCGTAACAGTGGACTGCTCATCGAGAGACGCGTAATACCTCCGCTTGGCTAAATCACGGAGCGCCTCATCATTGATAATGACTCCCGCTGTCATCGACGTGACACGGCCCGCCTGCTCTTTTACGAACAGGATCTCTTTATCTAACTCGTAGTTGCGTGTGGTCTGCTCGCGCTCGGTGGTCGCCGTCTCTGTATTGACGGGGTTTTCTGCGACCTCACCCTCAGGCACTACCTCGGGCTGATCCGGCGGAATATTGGTCGTCCCCCCCGGGATACCTGAAGCCGCAATACCAGTTTGCGTATCCGAGGTGATTACCTCCGAGCGGATCTCCGGGCCGCCACCCTCGACATCAAGGTACTGCTCTCGAGTGGTCTCGCGCTGCGTGAAGTCCATCTCCAAGTTCACGACCGTTCGCACATTACCGCCACCCAGAGCGGGAATCAGTAACTCGCGGATGCGCTCGGCCAACTCGGCCTCACGCTCAGCTTCGAAGCGCGCATTATTGAGTGCGGGTGTACCATCCTTATCGGCATTGCTGCCTGTCAGTAAGTTCCCGTAATGATCCACCACGGTGACATCCTGAGTAGCGAGATAAGGCACGCTGGCGCTGACGAGGTGAACAATAGAGAGAACTTGGGCAGGATCTACCACGCGCCCACGATAGGGCTTAACGATAACCGATGCTTTTGCAGGCTGCCGATCCCGGACAAACACGCTCTGCTTGGGTGCAGCCAGGTGGACTCTTGCTGTCTCGATAGTACTGATCTCAGCAATGGTTCTAGCCAGTTCGACTTCAATGGCGTTGTTATACTTGACCTGCTCCATAAACTGACTGGTAGTCATGGAGCTACCCTCGGCGAGAGAGCCCATACCTCCTTCAGCAGCGGCGCGGGGTATTCCTTGTGAGGCCAAAAAGATCCTAGCAGCCTGAAAATCGTTTTCTGGAACCTCGAGCCGGCCTGTTGATTTATTGATTCGAACGTCGTAATTGGCTGACTTCAGCGCCTCAAAGGCCAGCTGCACATCCGCAGACTCCATGCCGTCAGACACGCTTCTGTAAGGCGTCGAAGTCATAATTGACCAGAAAATAAGCACTACTAAAAGTGACAGCAGGCCGATAATGGCGGGCATAGCGCGCTTTACCGCGGGCTGCGCCATGACATCTCTAACGGCAGGCATTGCCGAAGCCTGGTCGTTCGAACCGGCATTGGCCTGCTCAGCAGGCAATGCGGCCTTGCCCGTCTCAACTGGCGTATTATTGCCTGAGCTGACTTCGGTGGCCGAACCCTCTATCACTGCACGATCTTCGAGTGCTGCTTCCATATTCGATTACCCCTCACCGCTGCCTATGAGTTAAACAGGCATACTCATAACGTCTTGATACGCTTTCAACACCTTGTTGCGGACCTGCAACGTTGCCTCAAAAGCGACGGACGCTCGTTGTGAATCAATCAACACATCGGTAACACTGACGTCTCCCGATGCTTCGAAATTGGTCTTAGTCTCGGCAGATTGCATTTGAGTCGCATTCACCGAGCGAATCGCCGCCAACAAATCTGAGGCAAACCGCGATTGCTGTTGTTCATTACTAATCCCCAGTGAAACATCAGCGGCACGACTATTTGCGAGCTCTGCCTGTCTAATGACGTTCATCACACCTTGCATATTGGTCTTATCAATCATGGTGCACCTATCGATTGCATGCCGTCGGGCTCAGCCGTTTTAAGCTTCTGTAACTTGTGCCTTAGCGTCCTGGGGCTAATCCCCAGCCGCTCTGCCGCTTCTTTCTTCGAGTCCGTCTCCTGAAGCGCCGCTTGTATCAACTGCCACTCGGCTTGCTCTTTAGCGGAGACAAGGTCCTGATCAGATTGGATTACGGTATGCTGAATGTCGGGGATATCCTTTTCTGGGCTAAGAACTGCTGGCGATTGAGGGGGCAGAGAGGATGGAGAAAACTCCAGCGCATCAAAATAAATATGGTCCGCTTGAATAACATTGTGAACAGCCAAGACTTTCGCACGGCAAATGACGTTGTCCAACTCCCTCACATTGCCTGGCCAAGGATGCGCAAGCAGTTGTTCGATGGCTGGTTCTTCAATTTGCATACTGATACCGGCAATTTGCTCAGATGCGGCAAATGTAATCGCCAGCTGTCGAATGTCCTCGGGTCTCTCGCACAGCGGCGGAATGGCAATATGAAAGGCGTTCAAGCGATAAAGAAGATCTTCTCTAAATTCACCCCGCTTGACTAAATTCACAAGATCGCGGTTCGTCGCTGCAACCAAGCGCACATCGAAATCTATTTCGCGAGTACTGCCGATCCTCGCAGCTTTCCGCTCCTGAATAACACGCAATAACTTGGGTTGGATGTGCAGCGGCAGTTCACCAACCTCATCCAGAAAAAGCGTGCCTTGATGTGCCTCTTCGAAGATTCCAGGTTGATCTTTTACGGCACCGGTGAACGAACCCTTAATGTGGCCGAATAAGATGCTCTCGACTAAGTGTTCTGGCATTGCTGAGCAGTTAAGCGCAATAAACGGGCCAGCTGCTCTGGACGATGCGTTATGTAAGATTTGGGCTACCACCTCCTTACCAACACCCGAGGGTCCCGAGAGCAACGCTGTCACATCAACTTGAGCGACACGCTGCACGAGGGCGAGCATCGCTTTGCTGACTGGGTCACCGAAGACCACCTGTTTTCGCTGACCGCGAGAAGGGATAGAAGGTCTCGGGCGAGACGCGGACTGCTCAGTAGATTGCGATATCAGTTGATGCAGTGTGCTAACCATCAAAGTAATCAGGTCTTCCCAATCCGATTGCTCAGTGTAGGTCTCGAAGACGGCTAAGCCGTGAGCGCCCACAAAGTGAGCCAGTTTCAAATCACCTTCTGGAATTAACACGCCCGTAGTTTCTCGCGCTTGTTGCAGTACCTGCGTAAGGTAAGTGTCTTCCGACTCCCACGCCGGACCAACAGCAATGCAAGACGTTGCACCTGACGCGGCACGCTCAGCAAAGGTGTCGTTGGCTTGAGTAATAGAAACGAGGTATTCCACAGCGTCAGCTCTCAGGCGTTCCTCGGGGAAGCCGGTCCCTCGCACTGCCAAAACGTTGAGGCGCTGATCTGTCGAAATGTTTGCGGTCACTGCTTTGCATCCCCATTGCATGCACTTGTAGCAGCAAGGGAAAGGCCATCATAAGAAAAATCAATATAAACAGTAAGTTAAAATTTTTTTGGCCTACATAAGTCTGTGTATTTGACACATTTGTCAAATTTTTGACAGCCTTACGTCAGCTTTTAGCGATATTCAGCCTGCCCATCTTTTCAATCAAGGTCGTGCGCTTGACGCCCAATAACCGCGCAGCCTCGGAAATATTGCTATTCGCGTCAGCCAGCGCTTTTTCGATAAGCTGTTTTTCAAAATCCGTCACGCGATCCTTTAAAGACCCCTCAGTGAGCTGATCGGACGCGGGCGATTCGGCCGCTGTAATCCCCAGCACACGCGCCAGACCATCTTCATCCCCATCATCGCTCATATCAGCTAGCAGCACCGCGTGCACATTGGACTCATTCGAAACCTGGACCTCACTGGCGCCATGCGGGTCAGCGCCCATGAGTTTCACCATTTGTGGCGGAAGAAAGTCAGAGGGTAACGTGTAGAGGTTGACCGTCTCACCCGGATAAAGAGCCGACAAACGGCGACAAAAATTTTCCAGCTCTCTGACATTGCCGGGCCAATGGTATGCCTGTAACAAACTGACTGACCGCGCACTGAGCTTGATCGCCTCACCCTGAAAGGCGTAGACCACTCTGAAGTGGTCGAACAACTCAACAATTTCCTCGGGGCGCTCTCTAAGCGGCGCTACTGTAATAGGTATCACATTCAGACGGAAAAAAAGATCTTCCCGAAACTGTCCAGTTTCAATCAAGGATTCCAGCGATTTATGTGTGGCAGAAATGATCCTCACATCAACGGCCACCTCCTTGCCCGAGCCAACCGGTGTCACCACTCCTTCTTGCACCACTCGTAACAGCTTCACCTGCAAATCTGCAGGCATATCGCCAATCTCATCAAGCAACAGCGAACCGCCATCCGCTAACCGCATCCTGCCTTGGTAACTACTGACGGCACCTGAAAAAGCGCCTTTCTCGTGGCCAAACAACTCGCTCTCCAGAAGCTCGTTTGGGATTGCACTGCAGTTCACTGCAATAAAGTCACCGGAAGAGTCACGGCCCGAGAGACGATGAATCTCTCGCGCAACCAGCTCTTTTCCCACTCCAGTCGCGCCACGCACTAATACCGGTGCATCGGTAACGGCCACTCGCTCGAGGTGCTCGAGTAATTCACGCGTAACAGCGCTGCTACCGATCAAACTGCGATGCATTGGCATGGGGAGATTTGGAAGGCTTTATTCACACGCATTGACAGCAGTATTGGCTGAGGCGGGCTTGTCATCGGGGGAATTAGTTTGAGTTGAAATTTGAGTCACATTGGCGCCAACGATAATGTTGGAGCTCGCGAGTGGACTGTTCCCTCGAAGCGAATGGCTGCTCCCAGCATAAAGGACGACCACGTTCGCTGGGATCTCCCCAATCTCTCCGCCCGATTGAGTGCGACTAGCGACGCCCTCTTGCTCCATTTTTTTGCACACACTTTTGTAGGAGGCACCAGCGATCGTCTCTGAAAAAGCGCCGTGAGGGAACACCGCCAGTAAGATCGCCATTGAAGCTGTAAAATTCAGTTGCATGCAGGTTTAATCTCCACGATGGTCTCGTATGGCAAACACCAGTGCGATCATCAACGGCTTATTGGCCGCTTTTCCTACGATTTCTGGACTAGCAGGTCGCTTTTTGCACTTACGTTAAGCGGACCTTGCTGGCAACATACTCTAAGCAAAAAAAAGCGGCAACCGCGCTCAAAAACCGCCATAAGCGAAAAGGACTGAGATTTGACTACCCGGCGTTACATCGGCTCCTTGTTTGAAAGATCTTCACAACACAAAAAGGCAGCCCGAAGAGTCAATACCTTCTTGTTTCTTCTGATCTCGCTCAACCTCGTCGCGATTACATTGGAATCCGTGGCTTCTATCAGAGCCTCCTGGGCTTTCGAGCTGCAGGTATTTGAATTCATTTCGGTGGTTTTTTTCTCGATTGAGTATGTACTCCGGATCTGGACAGCGCCCGACAACGAGGACCTAAAGGGCCAGTCGCCGCTGAAAAAACGTCTCAGCTACATCTTCAGCTTCACCGGGCTAATCGATCTAATCGCCATTTTGCCTACACTATTACAATTCATTTGGGTCGGCGCAGACCTGCGACTCCTTCGTGTGATGCGCTTAGCACGGCTATTGAAGCTCAGCCACTACACCACGGCGCTCGAAGATCTGGTTTCTGCTATCTACTCAGAGCGGCAAGCGTTTGGGGCAGCGCTATATCTGATGGTTGTCGCTCTGTTCCTTTCCAGCTCGCTGATATATGTGGCTGAGCACGACGCTCAGCCCAGTGCCTTTCCGTCAATCCCCGAGACCATGTGGTGGTCTATCGTCACTCTAACCACGGTGGGATACGGTGATGTGTCTCCCATAACCGCCGGAGGGAAGCTGATAGGGGCGTTCACCGCCATCATGGGCGTCTGTACCGTGGCGCTCCTGACCGGCATTGTAGGCGCAGGCTTCTCTAAGCAGATGTCAAAGCAATACGCGGAATTTGAGCACAAACTTCGGGAAGCACTGGAAGATGGCATCATCTCGAACGAGGAGGCGGCAGAAATAGAAGAGCTGCGAGAACGGATGGGGTTGTCAAAAACCCAGGCTGAGGAGCTTGCCCACCACCTGATAGAAACAAAAAAAGCCAACAATGAGGATAGCTGACGTCAACCAGCTAACTCGAGAATGCAGTCGATAAATAGACTACCCGTGATCTCTAAAGCGGAACATGACCGGCATTAGCTGATAATCCGGCTCATCTTCAAGGTACTTCTGTTCCATTTCTGTCCATCGTGTGGTGCCAATTCGCCACCTTAAATGGTCATCGAAGCCTGCCTCGGATTGCCAATAGGACATAGCAACGACGGTGTCCTCCTCCAAATCCTCTGCGACATAAATCCAGTCGCAGGCGGGAGCGGCCATGGTTGCCTGTGCAACAACGGAGAAATCCGCGAGAAATGACGCTTTTTGCGTCTCTCGGACCCGATAAGTTGTTTTTACGATCAAAGCCATTGGTCACATATCCCGCTCAAACTATTGCAAAAGTGTAGCCGTGGTTTCCCCGTGTCTCAAGCATAGGCTAAATCTTAGTTGAGTTCTGCAGCGGAATCTGACGGGCCTTATAGTGCGCTCTTGCTGTAAAAAACGAGCGGATGCGCATCATCGACGCACAACGCTTAAAGCGAGACCGTCATGGCGCAGACGCTTGACTCTGGATCATCTTTAACATACTCATCATGCGCTCGTGGACTTTATTAACAGCTCTGAGCGGACGCACCATAACCTTGAATTCAACGATGAGATTATTTTTGACCTGAATCAGGTCGATTCCGTTGACGTGAACGCCGTCAATTTTGCACTCGAACTCCAGCACAACGTTATCTTTATCGCGCACTTCTCGGACATAATGGAAGTCAGAGTCGAAAACCTGACCTGCAGCTTTCAAATACAGAAAGGTGATATCACGGCCCTTCTGCGGTGTATGGACAACTGGTGACCAGAATACGCAGTCGAGGTGAAGCAGGTCATAAAGCCCATCGGTGGTGCCCCGGGCCATCATATCTTGCCAGCGATCAATTGCATGCAGCATTTCAGTGGTCATTAGTGTCTTCCATGGGGCGTCTCAAGCTGTTTGTCGTCCGGTGACTTTCGCGGATCAGTATACTGCTCTGTGTGAAGATCTCGCTGGGCAGCTAGCCGCACTTCGTAGGCTTCTTGGCCACGCAGCCGGTTCGCTTTGCTCACCTGCATATGATATTTCCTTCGCTTGTGCGCAGCGATCAGTCGCTGGAACCACTCGCTGTCCTGCTCTCCCGAAAGCCAGGCTTCAACCTGTGCAATGTCGATACCCAGGCGATAGGCGATACGCGACGGACGAATTCTGTAGACATGGAACTCTGCCACAAGATCAATTTGCTGCTCTGTCGTGAGCGAACACTCGCAGGCATAGCCTATCGGCGGGTTGGGGCTTCTATTGTTAGCAACTTCCATCGTTTCTTCCGGTGGCCAGTTGGGCGGCCTTTGCACACACTCATTCACTGCACTATCGGTATTGTGACATAGCGCTTGCCACCATGATCCTGAGATACTTTGGATATCTGTCGATAGGATCTTTAAAAGCACTTTGCCTTGAACGAAATAGCTTTTTGCAATGGGCCCCTATGTTAGCAAAGGAAGACTCACTCCCGTGACCCAACAACGGCCTCATTACGCTCACTCTATTCGCAGAACCAAAATCGTCGCGACGATTGGTCCTGCCAGTCAGAGTCAGGACATGATCGGGCACCTGCTGAGGGCGGGCGTGGATGTGTTCAGGCTGAATTTCAGCCATGGCGCGCAAGCCAATCACGCACAGGTGGCTTACCATATTCGGCGCCAGGCAGGACACCATGGGCGCTACGTTGGCATTCTGGTTGACCTGCAAGGCCCCAAGATTCGTATCGGTGGCTTCTCTGAAGACGCTGTGGTGCTGCAAGCCGGTGATCCTTTCCAGCTCAGCCTTAGCATTGCGCCCGATGCCGGTGATCAACGCGGAGTGTCGGTTGAGTACGAGGCGCTCCCCGCCAGCGTTGCGCAAGACGATGTGTTGCTCCTCGATGACGGGAAATTGCGACTACGCGTCGATGATATCAATGAAACAGAGATTGACTGCACCGTCATCGTCGGGGGCAAGCTCAGTTCTCGCAAAGGCGTGAACAAGCTCGGTGGTGGTCTCGCTGCACCCGCACTCACCGAGAAAGATCTCGATGATATTAGGTCGATGCCCAGCATTCAGCCCGACTTTGTGGCGGTATCCTTTGTGTCTAGCGCGGACGACATTACCTACGCGCGACAGCTTTTAGCTGACCAGGGGTTACACCCCGCTATTATCGCAAAAATCGAACGCGCAGAAGTGGTAGCCGATACTGAACTGTTAAACAGCATCATCGATGCCAGTAATGGCGTGATGGTGGCTCGTGGTGATCTCGGTGTTGAGGTGGGCGATGCGCAGCTGATCGGTATTCAGAAGAATCTGATCTCAAATACCCGTAAGCGCGATCGTATGGTGATCACCGCCACGCAGATGATGGAATCAATGATCAACAACTCCATGCCGACGCGCGCAGAGGTTTTCGATGTTGCGAACGCTGTACTGGACGGCACGGATGCGGTCATGCTGTCGGCAGAAACTGCGGTCGGAGAATTTCCGGTAGAGGTGGTGACGGCAATGGCGGATGCCGCACTGGGAGCTGAGCAGCACCCTGTGGCCCGAACGTCGAAGTATCGACTCGATCGCGAATTTTCGTCAGCACAAGAAACCATAGCACTATCAGCGATGTATGGCGCGAATCACTTCCCGAACATCCGCGGCATCGCCTGCTTAACAGAACGCGGCACCACACCCACCATGATGTCTCGCTTGAGCTCGGGACTGCCAATTTTTGCATTGAGCCGCCGAGCTGACACGCTGCAACGGCTCGCTCTGTGCCGGGGTGTTATCCCCCTGTTCTTTGACTTCGCAGCCTTTGCCTCAGAAGATCTTGAGGCCCGAACGCTGGAATTCCTCATTGATGGCGGCTTCCTATCTCGGGGTGATTATCTGTTGCTGACCATGGGTAGCGCTCAAGGACAAACAGGTAAGACGGATATGCTTAAGATCCTGCCTGTGGACTGACAATCGAGTCTATTTATTGGCTAGCAGACGACACAAAAAATTCATCAGCACAACGTCTCTAGAGTGCTACACTTGCGTAGCCGGGTTTACCGGCACGCTTTTGAAGAGCCACTGTAGTCTAAAGTCTGCGGTCTTGTTCCCATTAAGCGCAGCTGCCCGATAGGGCATAAAAATTTTGTAAATACAGGTAGTAAAAAACATGTCAACAGTAACGGGCACCGTGAAGTGGTTTAATGAAACCAAAGGGTACGGCTTTATCGCGCAAGAAGATGGGCCGGACGTCTTTGTCCACTTCAGCGCAATTCAAGGTGATGGCTTCAAAACCTTGACCGACGGCCAAAAGGTCGAATTTACGGTCACGGACGGCCAAAAAGGTCCTCAGGCCGAAAACGTCGTCCCTCAGTAAGCTTTTCCTGCCGGGGTCCAAGCGGACCCTGGACTCAACCTGCTTACTCCTCGATACTCTGGCATCTGCCAGGAGGCGGATGTTTGCGCGTATCTCTCTAATATCGCGCCAAGCGTGAGGTAATCACCACCTAGTCTGCGTGACCTTCACTCACAGAGATGCCCGCCAGTTGACAGAACTCATATTGAAACCTTAGGCGGCTAACCCTTAACGGCATCTCGCGCGCCCAAGCTATTTAAGATATAGGTATCAGTCAGCGGTCACTATTGCGCCGTGACAGAGATGTCCCTCACGTGGTATTGGATCCGTCTAAAAGCAGGCGCTGCGATAAGTGTCTCGAAAAAAGGGACAACAAACAGGGCCATCACACTGGCCCTTTCAAAAAAACTCGCCTAACCGCTAAAACAAATCCTTCTCCAGCTCCCGCTGACGCTCTTCTTCGCTCGTGACGTAAGCGATCCACTGTTTTGCGTATTTTGCGGAGCGCTTATCCTTACCTGCATCGCGGAAGGCTTTGCGTGCCCTGTTATATTCACCGAGGTTAAAATACGCCATTCCCAGCACGAGCCGAGCCTGATCAGGCCGCTTGACGCCACCCTTTTTCAATCCCTTACTTACCGAGTCGGCGGCTTTGGTGAATTGGTCGCCATCTAGATAGACATTTCCCAACCGGACGTACAACTCACCCTCGTCTGACTTGGCAGCTGCCTTCTCCATCATCGGAATCGATTTTTGGACCTCTCGCGCCTGAGCCCAGGCACTACCGCCCAATTCGTAGTTCTTGGACTTACCCTCTATTAGCTCGTCTTCAAAGCCCTTTTCAATAACAGATCCTGCGTAGTAAGGCACTTCTGCATTGAGATACAGGTAAGCCATCGAGACCAACTCGCTGGAGCGATCAAGGAAGCCCTGCTCATAGGCTGCTTCCATCAACGCCAACTGCTTTTCCTCTTCCTTTTTTTCACCGTAAAGATGAGAAGCCTGCACCCAGTATTGCTTCTTCGGGTAGTAAATAATGAGTGTGTTCAAGACGTCGAGTGCGGAGTCAAGGTCCTCTTTATCAAAGTAAAGGAAGCGTGCCAGATTGTACCATTGCTCCTTGGGGAGCTTACCCTCGCCTTCATACATAGAGATCGCGGTCTCGACGTTATCCAGTGCGAGGTCGTAACGCTTAACCTGATAGTACCCCTGCGCCAACAAAACGTAAGCGCCAGCATTGGGCTTTTCATTCAAGTCAAACCAGATAAGCATGGCGTCAATGCCCTGCTGCCACTGCTCCTGAACGAAGTGGAGCTGCGCAATCGTGAAGCGAGTGTTGATTTCCATCGCCAGCGGAATGTCAGGCTGAGAGATCACCTGCTGGTAATAACGGAGAGATTGCGGGTAATCATCTGTCGCATACGCAAGAAAAGCGAACAGGTTATAAACATTGGCCAGCTCGTAACTGTTCAGTGCGCGCTTACCATCCTCAGCAATCATGTCATCGAGAATGACGGCAGCGCCAGCATAGTCTTTCGCCTCGGCAAGTGTTTGTGCCTCCGCAAGCCGCTCATACACCTTATTGCGCAACGCAGGTGTTCGACGTGTCTCACGCTTGTCTTTCTTGGGCTTGTCATCCTGCGCTACTGCGCCAAAGACCAACTCGCCGGGAATAATGGGATCAAGCGCGACGAAGCCACAAAGCAGTAGGACAGAGACTGCTGACGTGCGACATATTTGACCCCAGAGGCTGATCATCCTAGTCACTGCCGGTCGCATCTCAGTTCTCCAGTTCATAAGTAAACTTATTCTGAACGCCCGCAACCTCGATAGGCTCACCATCAACAACCCGCGGCTTGTACTTGAACTTCTCGGATGCCTTCAGCGAGGCGCGCTCAAAAATACCTTTTGGCTGACAATCTACGGCGAAAGGATCACGAATAGACCCGGTCTTGGTCACTGTGTACTCAACAATGCAGTACCCGGAAATCCCGCGGGTCTGTGCGCGACGCGGATAAATCGGGGCAACCTTCACAATAGGCAGATACTCACCATCGCCGGAAGACATGCCGGTAGCGTTGAGGTTTAAATTAATACCGGTCGTCGGTGCAGTATTCGCGACATTCATGTCGAGCTGGGTGTCAAACTGAATAGGCTCCAACTCGGGTGGTGGCTCTTCAGGATCCTCTGGCTTTTCCGGCTTGACTTCATTCAAGTTGGTTTCGATGGTCTTGTCAGGCACCACAATGTCAGCAATTTTTCGCGCCTTGACGTCTTCTTGCTCGAAGTCCCGGCTGATCAGGCTATACATAACGAAAAACAATGCGATTGCGACGGGCACCGCAAGGACGGCACTGATAGCAACTCGAGCCGAACTACCCATAACCTCTAAGCCTCTTCATCCGTGGATATGCAAGGTGGCGACGTCAAAATCGGTCGCACGACATCAATCAAATCCTCGACGACATAAGCCGGCGTCTCGCGATCCACCTGCACCACGATGTTCGCCTGTGGCGCTTCTTTCTTAGCCGCCTCAGCAGTGCGCAATGCACGGTCCAGGGGCAGCTTATTCTTGTTATAAAAAATATCGCCGTTTGCATCGACCGCGAAAATAATAGTGCCGCGCTCACAAGCTTCTTGGGTCTTGGCCTGGGGCTTCAGAAGCTCCACGCCAGGCTCCTTTACAAAAGAAGAGGTAACAATGAAGAAGATCAACATGATGAAGACAACGTCGAGCATTGGCGTCAAATCGATCTGACTTCCTTCCTCTGCTGTGGCTGATCTGGCCTGATCGCGCATACTCATATCTCTACCTCTTACCGGTCCGAGGCCCAATTCACAGCGGCCACACCTGATTCGCGCGCAGCGTCAGCAACATCGACCACGATGCCGGCTTCGGCACCCTTCTCAACCTTTATAGTGACAGGGGCCTCCGGATCCTCAGCCAACAACCGCTGAATATTGGCACGTACCGCCCGAATATCGACACGACGGTTTTCCATCCAAATTTGATTGTCAGATGCAACCTCAACCAGAATGCTGGTGGCATCTTCAGGATCATCGGGCTGATTATCGTCCGGGCGATTTACCTCGACACCCGCTTCTTTAATAAACGACGCCACAACGATAAAAAAGATCAGCATAATGAACACGACGTCCAGCATTGGGGTCAGGTCAATTTCTGCGCCGTCTTGGCCCTGTTGTTTTGCTATTTTTCGCATGGCGTCCTCAACCCACAGGCAGGATCAATAATCCGAGTTCAACTGATCTGCAAGGAGCTGCTGCTCCCGGTTGGTAATTCTCTGCAGGTACGTATTGGCAAACAGTCCAGAAAGCGCCGCCACCATGCCCGCCATTGTAGGGATGGTAGAGCGCTCGACGCCGCCCGCCATCGACTTTGCGTCGCCGCCGCCCGTTACCGCCATGACGTTAAATACCTCGATCATGCCAGTCACAGTGCCAAGCAATCCGAGCAGCGGACATAGCGCTACACAGGTCGCGATGACATTCATGTTGTCGTTGATAAGCTCGCGGCTTTCGGAAAGAAGCCGCTCACGGATCTTTTTGGCATTCCAAGACTTACGCTCGCTACGTCCTGCCCAGGAGCTCACGACTGCGGCACGATCTGCTTTCCATGCCGATCTGAAATACCACACCCGCTCAAAAATTAACGTCCACATAAAGAACACGAGTGCGGCAATCAACCACAGTACGTTCCCACCCTTTTCCATAAAGGCGAGAATGACCTCGAAAATACCCATCGACGGCTAGCCTCCCGGGCAATTAGTTGTGGGCGCGCTCAGAGTGCTCCGCCACGATACCCGTCGCTTGCTCGTTCAACACATGAATGATGCGCTGCGAGCGTCCGTTCACAACGGTGTGGAGCAGCACAGTCGGAATCGCTACCAAAAGACCCAGTACCGTGGTAACCAGTGCCGAAGAAATACCGCCCGCCATCGCCTTGGGATCACCCGCGCCGAAAATCGTGATCGCCTGGAAAGTGATGATCATACCCGTCACCGTTCCCAGCAGACCCATCAGCGGCGCCACCGCTGCGATAATTTTCAGCAACGTCAGTCCCTGTTCCAACTTCGGCGTTTCACTCAGAACGGCCTCAGCCATTTTAAGCTCCAACGTTTCCGTATCTATGTTTGGATTGCCTTCGTGCACCATCAACACTCGGCCCAATGGGTTGTCGTCACGGGCAGAACCAGACTTAAGTTGAGACGAAACCTTGCCACCAACTGCAGTTAGAACGATTAACCGGTATATTGCTAGCAAGAAAGCGAACGCACCAACCGCTGTGATGGCATAGCCAACATAACCGCCCTGATGCCAGCGCTCAGAGATCGTCGGGCTGTCAATAATCGCCGCAAGAAACGAGCCGCCAGTGGGCCCAGTAGGGTCAATGCCGAACTGGGTCAGACCTGCCTGAGAGCTGGCCAGCGTTTGAGCTTGTGAGTTAAAGCCGCCACCAGGCTGACGCGGAAGCTCGGCAAGCTTATCGACGTTGAACGACAAATAATTACCGTCAGTATCCACAATATTAAAAGCCCCGACCCGCACAACATCACGCTGGCTCAGTTCACCCGAGGGCGTGGCAACCTGAGCAGTGAATCGGCTGATTTCGCCTTGCTCTCGGATTTCTCGCAACAACTCAAACCAAACACGTTCAATTTCTGCGATGCTGGGCAGCTGGTCAGATCCAGACATCTTCGCGATCAGACCCTTAAGAAAGGTTTCACGACCGGGGTACTCGGAGCTGACAAGAGATACCTCTACGTTTGACGCTAAATCACCTGAAGCAGCTGTCAAGTGACCAAAGAGCTCTGACAACGTACCAAGGCGCTCACGAAGCTGTTCTTGCTTCGCAGCAATCAATAACTCGTTATTCTCAAACTGCTTTTCGAGGCGCGCGGAGCGGCGCTCCTCACGAGTGCGTTCATCTTCAGCACGCTTGAGGGCGGCTGCTTGATTCGCCTTGTCATTGGCAAAGCGATTCTCTCGCGCCCTGTTCTCAGCAGACGCGCGGGCTTGACCCTGCTTCACCAGCTCCAAGAGCTGATCAAGATTTTCCGCGGCAATCTCTTGAGGAGTCGGGGGCGGGGGCACCTCCAACTCAACTTCATCTTGAGCGAGCGTCAGCGGCGCAACCAGCAAACTCGCAAGTGCAAAGGCGGATAGTTTCAGCAATCGACAACGCATTTCAGTTCGCCTCCGGCGCGGATACAGGCATATTCAACAGCTCAATAGTCGCTTGCTTCTTAGCAATTCGTACTCCTTTACGAACTGCAGCAGCGTAGTCGCCGGCGGATAGCTCTTCCCAGCTCTGACTATCTTTGTTCCAAGCGCCGGTCTCTGCGCCATCTGTGCTCTGATAAACCAGCGCAACGCGGCCAATCCGCAATATATCAACTTCGCGCTCGGCACCCGCCAACTCGATAGTGTCAGTGTAGGCTTCGATTCCGCGGCCATATTGAAGTTCAATTGAGTAGAGCTCAAGTACTTGGCGGAAGGCTTCCGCTGAAGTCACGTCGGAACGATCCATATTAGCGCGGACCGCTTCTATGTTACCGAGCCGGGTATCCAGATCGAACGGCATATCGAGATTGATGAACTGCTCGATGCCGTCGAGCATGCGAGTAACCAACGGCGGGATCTGACGCTGGATAATGGCGGCTTCCGCAATGGAGCGATCGATGTCGCGGATGCGTCGTTCTTGATTTGCGATTTGGCGCTCTAAACGAGCATTGTAGACCTTCAAGCCATCGACCTGCTTCATCACTGTCTTGTAGTCAGACAGAAGGCTGGCAGTCTCGTCGGCAAGCCGATCGATCTTGGCTTGTGAGACCTTAGCTGCCTCAGTGCGTTGCTTGCCTACCTCAACGATTGGATCGATGGACTGGGCGCCCGTGATGGACGCACTACCGCCGATGCAAATCGCCACCAGCAGAGTTCTAAGTCTAGTCGTGGTCATGGGATCGATACTTCCTCTCAAAAGCGAATCAGGATAAGGGTGTCGGTCAAACCTGACCCCTTCCTATATCTCGGGCCAGCACGGCTATTATGCGGTTATTGAGCCGCCGTCTGACATCAGGGTCCCGGAATTTAACGTGTACGTAACAGCAACGCAAATGGTTTCAATGTCCTTGGGCCCCTGCAATCACTCATTTTTAGGCGGCTCCAACTCTACTATTGTAAAAGCATGGCTATTGCGCTCATCGGCGTCGTAGTAGGCAATGACGCGCTCTTGCCATCCCGCCATTGAAGTAAGGTCAAGCGTCACATCTCCCTGCACACTGCCTTGCACTCGGGTCAACAATATCTTGTCAGCGCGAGGCAGTGCTAGCTTATAGATTTCGGCGCCACCCACCACCATTGCAGCGTCCGCACCATCAATTAATGCCTGCTCAAAAGCTCGCTCTAAAGCCTCGTCCAGCGTGTGGCAAACCAAGACCCCATCGTACTCCCACCCAGCGTCTCGAGTAATCACAATGTTGCACCGCCCGGGCAATGGAAAGCCCACGCTTTCAAATGTCTTGCGGCCCATAATGATAGGGCGGCCCATCGTTGTGCGCTTGAAGTGCTGCAGATCATCCGGCAGTTCCCACGGCAGGGCATTACCACGGCCGATAACCCCATTCTCTGCAGCAGCCAACACCAACACGACCGGCAACTCGTTTTGGAATCTGTTTTTAGTCATATTGCGACCGGAGCAGAAATGCTGGGAGCAGGGTCGTAACCGTTGAGTTGAAAGTCTTCAAAACGGTACTCATAAATGGAATTGGGCTTTCTCAGTATCTCTAGTGTTGGCAGGGGCATTGGAGAGCGCTCGAGTTGTGTGCTGACCTGCTCACTGTGATTGCGGTAAAGGTGCGCGTCTCCCAACGTGATAACCACCTCGGCGGGGACCAGTGCGGCCTGTTGCGCGAGCATATGAACCAGCAGCGACACTGAGGCAATGTTGAAGGGGAGACCCAGGAACACGTCACTGGACCGGATATATAGCTGCGCCGACAGCGCACCTTCGCCAACATAAAACTGGTAAAGCAGATGGCAGGGCGGTAGCGCCATGCGGCCAGCACGCACGTTGTCTTGAGGGCTGACGGTCTCGTCAGGCAGGTACTCCACGTTCCAGGCGTGAAAAAGTATGCGCCGGCTCTCGGGGCAGTTTTTCAGACAATCTACGACGTAGTCGATCTGATTAATGCTGCCGCCGTCCCGTGTGGGCCACGCGTGCCACTGCGCACCGTAGAGCGGGCCCAAATCACCGTCCTCGGTCGCCCACTCATCCCAGATGCTGACGCCATTTTCCCGCAACCACTTGGTGTTGGTATCGCCACTCAAAAACCAAATCAGTTCATTGACGACACTTTTAAAATGAATGCGCTTGGTCGTGAGAATAGGAAATCCCTGCCGCAAATTAAACCTAAGCTGTCGACCGAACACCGATCGGGTGCCAGTACCCGTCCGGTCACTGCGATCAATGCCGGCTTCACGAATATCGGTCAGTAGCTCTAGATACGACTGCATGTCATCCTCATCGCTTAGCGGGCCGGTAGGCCACGTAAAGTAACGCTAGTCCTGCCACCAACATAGGCATGCACAATAGTTGCCCGCGCGTGATCCAACCCAAGGCGTCAAAACCTATGTGAGCATCCGGCTCGCGGAAAAGCTCCGCCGCTGAACGCAATATTCCGTAGCCGAGCAGAAACAACCCTGAAACCGCCCAGGTCGGCCTAGGTTCGCGACTGAACCAAAGAAGCACCACAAACAACAAACACCCCTCGAGCGCAAACTGGTAAAGTTGCGAGGGGTGCCGGGCCAGCCCAAGTGAGTCGCCAGGAAACACCATCGCCCAGGGCACATTTGCCGCACGGCCCCAAAGTTCCTGTCCAATGAAATTACCCAACCTACCAAATGCCAAACCCAAAGGTGTCAAGGGGGCAACGAAATCCATCAGCCGACCCCAATGGATATTTCGCTGCCAAGCGAACACTGCCATCGCCATCAGCACGCCCAGAAGTCCACCGTGGAATGCCATACCGCCTTCCCAGACGCGGAATAGCCAGAGTGGATCTAAGATCAACCGCTCAAAACCATAGAAGAAAGCGTAGCCAAGTCGCCCACCCAGCACGATACCTATAGCGGCATAGAAAATGAGGTCGTCAACCTGATCTCTATGTATTGGTGTAGAAGGCTGTGCTGCGCGGTGGCGCGCCAACCACCAGGCGTAGGTCAGGCCAGCAATATAGGTTAGCCCATACCAATGGATCTTGATGGGCCCAAAGGCGAGCGCGACAGGATTAATGTCAGGATAAGGAATCATTCAAGCAGTCGCCGCGCGCCGCAGGAAACGATCGAGCCCGCGCTCCGCTAGGGCCAGATCGAGCGCCGCCACCACTTCAGGTGCCGATCTCATCGGGCGCAATTTTGAAACCAACACAGATAACTCGCTGCGCGTAAAAGCACTGAGGACGCGTTTGATCACTGACAGACTCCCTGCATTCATGGAGAGTTGGTCGAAACCCATGGCAACCAGTAGAGGAGCCGCACGGGGGTCGCCAGCCAACTCACCGCAAATGCTAACTGACTTGGCGCTTTGATGCGCTGCTTCAATGATATGTTCCAGCGCCGCTAAAACAGCAGGGTGAAACGCCTGATACAGCCCCGCAACGCGCGCATTACCGCGATCCACAGCCAACAGGTATTGCGTGAGGTCATTCGAGCCCACCGACAAAAAGTCGGCTTCCTCGGCTAAAGGCCTTGCGAGATATACGGCTGCCGGAACCTCGATCATGACGCCAAGCGGTGGTAATGGCGCCGAACATCCTTCGCTAAGCACTTCCCGATGACACCTCAGTATCAAATCACGCGCGACGCGTAATTCGTCGATAGCGGTCACCATCGGCAACAATATTCTTAGATTAGTCAAACCCTCATTCGCTCTGAGCATTGCCCGAACCTGAGTCAGAAAAATCTCTGGGTGATCCAGCGTGACACGGATACCCCGCCATCCCAGGAAAGGGTTGGACTCTTCAATCGGAAAATAAGGAAGTGCCTTATCGCCGCCAATGTCCAGCGTTCTCATCGTCACGGGAGCAGGATGGAAAGCCTCCAGCTGCTCTCGGTAGAGCTGCCGCTGCTCCTCTTCACTAGGAAACCGATCCCGCAACAAAAAACTGACCTCAGTGCGATAGAGGCCGACGCCCTCGGCACCAAATTCGCGCGCTCGCTGCACATCAGCCGCGACACCCGTGTTAACCCAAAGCGGTATCAAGGCGCCATCCGCGGTCAAGGCGGATCTTTCTGCCAGTGGCGCCAACTCCTCAAAAAGCGCCTCGTCTTCTGCTAACAACCCCTCAAAGCGAGCCAGCAGATCGGCGTGGGGATTAACATAGATGCGTCCGTTGTAACCATCTACAACGAGTCGCTGATCAGGCAGCCGTTTCAGGGGCAAATCCTCAACACCGACCACCGCCGGGATACCCATGGCGCGGGCCAGAATGACCGTGTGGCTGTTGGCACTGCCGCGCATGGACACAATGCCAACGAGCTTGTCGCGGGGAATCTCTCCCAACGTCGAAGCCGTCAGCTCCTCGGCAACCAACACCGTGGCGTCGGGGTAATCGACTTGTTGGCGATTGGCGTCCTGCAAATAACCCAGCACACGTGTGCCAAGATCTCGCACATCCACCGCTCGCTCCCGTAAATAAGAATGCTCCATACGCTCAAAATGTCTGATGTGGCGGAGCATAACCTGGCTTAGCGCGCCCTGTGCCCACTCACCTGCTTTGATCAACGCGGCGACCTCACCACCGAGCGTGGAGTCATCAAGAATATTCAGATAAACGCCAAACAGCGCCCGATCTTCAGGGCCCAGCTCATCCTCCAGATTTTCGGCCACCTGTTGAATGTCTGTTCGAACACTGGCGAGAGCCTCGCGAAAAGCTTTTAGTTCGACACGCCGATCTGCGGCCTGTCGCGAGGGCACCGTTTGTAAGTCAGCGTGAGGAGACACCCATGCAGCAGTTCCAATTCCAATGCCCGAGCACGCGGCGATCCCAGATAATCGCGCCGCACTCTCTGTGTCGTGCTTCGAGAAAGGACTTTGACTGATCGCACCCGCGAGTTCTGCATGGGCGATCAGACCGGCCAATTGTGCAGAAACAGTTATTAAAAACGCTTCCTCATCCTCCGAGAATCGGCGATGGTCCTCTTGCTGCACAACTACTACGCCCAGCAAATCTCGCTGATGCACAATTGGCGCTCCAAGAAAAGCGTTGAAGGGTTCCTCACCGAGGCCCTCGACCCACTGGAATTGAGGATGGGCACTCGCATCATCGAGATTAAGCGGCTCTTCCCGCGTCGCGACCCAACCCACCAGACCCTCGTCAAACGACAGTCCGAACTGGCCGACTTTGTCTTTGTTCAAGCCCTCGGTCGCCCGAAAAATCAATTTCTCGGAGGGCTTGTCATGAAGATAGATGGTGCACACATCGGTTTGCATCGCGGCTCGGACCTGCGCCACGATCAATAACAGCGCATCCTCCAAAGAATCGGCTGCGTTTACGTCCTGGATTAAACGCCGAAGCACCTCAAGCATTACCGGCTTCTCCTGCGTCGGCCACGCTTCCGTGGTTTAGGCGCCAGCAAGCCGATCAATTGTGTTAGCGCTTGCCGGTAGACTGCCTGCTTGAAGTCGACTATAGCGTGAACCGGATACCAGTAGCTCACCCAACGCCAATGATCAAACTCGGGATCATCATGCGCATCCAGTCTGATGTCACTCTCGGCGCCGGTGAGTCGCAACAGAAACCAAATCTGCTTCTGGCCAACACAGACCGGATTTTCTGACTGCCGAATGAACCGTTTTGGCAGGCGGTAATGCAACCAGCTTTGGGTTCGGCCCAGTATCTGCACTGACTCGGGAAGGAGCCCAACTTCCTCCTCAAGCTCGCGATACATCGCTTGTTCGGGAGTCTCGTCGAGGTGCATGCCGCCCTGGGGGAACTGCCATGAGTCCCGACCGTTTAATCGTCTACCCCAGAGCACCTGATCTGCGCCATTGCAAATCACAATGCCCACGTTGGGCCTGAAACCATCCTGGTCGATCACGCGTTCGTTGTATTGTGATGGCTCCAAGTTGGGTACCCGGGTCACGATAAAAAGAAAGGCTCCGCATTGTCGCGCAGACCCACTCTCCGTATTCTTCCATACATCCCTCGTCTACGGCACTCTTGATCTGAAACGGCGAGGCAATTCTTAGTAACGCACTTGTAACGAGTCGACAGAATGGCGCTGGCAATCTTTGATCTCGACAACACTTTACTGGCAGGCGACTCTGATCACCGCTGGGGCGAGTTTCTGCGTGAGAGAGGACTAGTAAATACAGAAAACTTCCAAGAAAAAAATGACCAGTTCTACGCCGATTACCAAGCGGGCTGTCTGGACATGCGCGCATATCTTGATTTTGTCCTGGCACCGCTGGAGGGCAAAACGCGGACCAACGTGCGAACGCTTCAGCGCCAGTTCGTTTCAGACTGTATCGAGCCTATGCTGCTCAACAAAGCCTTCGATCTGCTGAACGAGCACCGAGTGGCAGGCGATATCCTACTGATGATGACGGCGACGCACGCCGTGGTAGCGGAACCGGTGGCCGCGCGGCTTGGCTTTCAGTATTGGCTCGGGAGTGGCGTGGAGTTATGCGGGGATTGCTATACCGGTAATGCTGAGGGCGTGCCCTGTTTCCAGGAGGGCAAGCTGCTCCATCTAGAACAGTGGCGATCACAGCACCCGGGAGCCGCGCCGCCGGAGCAGACCTGGTTTTATTCAGACTCGCACAATGATTTACCGTTACTGTCGAACGTGGGGCATCCCGTCGCAGTGGATCCGGACCCGACGTTGCGTACGCACGCCGAGAAAGCAGGCTGGCCTATCATGTCCCTGCGCGACTGAAACCCCTGCGTACCGCTGGTCAGCAAGGCGCCTAACTGAGCGCCTGCTCCATAAACCAACGCTTCATCCACGACTGTTGATCGACTACGTTGAACCCAACGTTGCGCGCCAGCACGGCGAGAGGATTCTGGCTACCAAAGCAGCGCTTGAACGCTTCCATGGCGGCCATCATCGCTAAATTTTCGGCTTTGCGCTGACGCTGGTAGCGCTTCAAAAGGACCGGGTCCGAAACTAAGAGGCCGTGCGCCTTACCAGACGCCAGCTCACTGGCCAGCACGCGAACATCTGAAAGACCCAAATTTATGCCCTGTCCGGCAAGCGGGTGAATACTGTGAGCAGCATCTGCAACGAGTACCAGCCCTTGATCGATGTAGTCCACGGCATGTACCTGTTGCAGAGGGAAGCTCGCGCGTGGCCCTATCCCGGCTACAACGGGGGCGTCCTGGCCCAGTGCGCGATTCAAGGCATGAAGAAACGCGTGGTCAGGAAGGGCGGCAATGTGGTCATGCTCAGCTTCATCCAATGACCAGACAATGGCCACTTTTTCCGGGTCTGCCAAAGGCAGTAGCGCGAGCGGTCCCGAATCCAAAAACACTTGCCAGCAGGTATTCAGATGTCCCGATTGCAGGGCGACTGTGCCCACAATGGCATTCTGGTGATAGCTCCACTGCCGTGTCGGCATAGCTATCAACTCTCTCACGCGGGACCGAGCGCCATCCGCACCTACTGTTAGCGGCGCGCAATACCGCTGCCCAGAACTGCACTCTATTTTCCAGCCAGCATTGGTGTGGATCATCGATTCCAGCCCCTGCCCCCACATCACCTCAACGCCAGAGCAATGATCTACACAATCAAGCAGCGCCTGAAGAGTCAGACGGTTCTCTACGATGTGTCCAAGAAAGGGCGCCTGTATCTCTTCGGCATCGAAACCAATAGATCCCGTTCCCTGCGCATCCCATACCTGCATGCGATGATAACGGCCAGTCCGATTAGCTGGAATGTTCTGCCACGCGCCTAGCTTTGTGAGAAAGCTTATAGATGCTGGCGTCAGCGCACTCACCCTGAGATCCCAATCAGCCATATTTCTGGCCTCGGAGGGGCGCTCTGGGCGGGGGGCACCGTCAATGACCACAATCTTGAAACCCTCGCGCCCTAATGCTGTGGCGAGCGATAGTCCAGCCACGCCGGCGCCCACAATCAGCACATCAAGGTTTGACTGCACCTCAGAAGCCGAAATCACGACGACCCGTCCCAATGCCCGCGACTTTGGCACGCGCAGCTGGGATCAGATCTAACATGGCTAGCGAGAGATTCCGAGGCGCATCAATTAAAGGCCCACGTGGGTCGAATAGTGTCGACAGCAAGTCCGTGCTGGCGGTAACGAAGCGTTGCTCGGTTGTTGCCTCTGCCAGGTATGGCCGCAAACTACTCAAATGGCCTATGGCTTGTTCTCGGGCCTGCGCAGCCGATACAGTCCTTGCGAGAACGTCAGCTTCTCGCACCGACAGATTCAAACCTTGACCTGCAACCGGATGCAGAGTGTGCGCTGCATTGCCCACTAAAAGGTAACTTGCACGGAACTGCTCCGTCGCCACCAGCCTGACCAGCGGCCACTGACTCCGCTTTCCAACGTTCGTAGCTGGTCCCAACCGCCACCCGAAGGCGGCCTGGAACGCATCTGTAAAATCAGCGTCATCTAAGTCAGCCAACCTAAATGTCTCGCTATCGGATACGGACCATACAACGTTGTAACGCCGCTCCGAGCGAGCCGAGGAAGGCAGGGGCAAAACAGCGAGTGGACCCCCCGCGGTGAATCGCTCGAAGGCGCGCCCTAGCTGCCGCCCTGGGAACGTCACATTGAACGCAAAAGCCTGGTTTTTTGTCGCACGTTTATCAACGGTGATGCCGAGATCATCAAACCAAGCTGACGCCACACCCGCTGCGAGCAACACGAGGTCAGCGGACAGCAATTCACCCTCCTCGGTTTCCACAGCCGGCAGTTCGTGGTCACGACGTAGGCGCGCACATCGCAGCGGCGCTCTTACGCCCACGCCCAATTGCTGGGCACGCGATAATAGAACTCGCCCCAGCTCATGATTTTCCACCACGTAACCAAGCGCCTCGACGTTCAGATCCGAAGCGGACATCAGGGTGCTGCCAAAATGTCCGCGGTGCGAGACATGAATATCGTGAATCGGCGCTAAGTGGGTTTGCAATAACGACCAAACACCCCAGTGTTCTAGGCGATCAACAGAGTGTAAATTCAACGCGGACGCGCGCGTATCAAGCGGGTTTGGCGTGCCCAAGCGTAACGCGTGCGCCTCAATCACAGTGACATCAAGGTCCGGCGCTTCTGTCTTCAGCGCAATAGCGAAGGATAGACCCGCCAGACCCCCGCCCAGTATTAGCACGCGCGTGGAGTCAGTCATGAAGCTCGCTGCATGAGCGCCTCAATCTCTTCAGCACGCTTAGGCACATCCTCAGTGAGCACATCACAGCCCTTTTCAGTGACCACAACATCGTCCTCGATGCGGACACCGATACCGCGCCAACGCTTGGGCACTTTGGTGTTGCCTGCGGCGACATAAATGCCGGGTTCGATGGTCAGCACCATTCCAGGCTCCAATTGACGCCAGCGGCCATCGACCCGATACTCACCTACATCATGTACATCAAGGCCAAGCCAGTGGCCGGCACGGTGCATATAAAAATCTCTGTAGGCCTCGGCTTTGATCAGGTCGCGCTCTGCACCCTTGAGCAATCCTAATTTGATTAGGCCGCGCGTGATCACCCTAACGGTCACATCGTGGGGCTGATTCCAGGTGTTACCTGGACGCACTTTGGAGATAGCGGCGCGCTGCGCCTCCAATACTAGATCGTAGATCGAGCGTTGTTCGGGGGAGAACTCGCCACTTACCGGGAACGTTCGCGTAATGTCGGCCGCGTAACCCTGATACTCGCAGCCGGCATCAATCAACACGAGGTCGCCTGCGCGCATTTTGGAGGCATTCTCGGTGTAATGCAGCACACAGGCGTTGGCGCCCGAGCCCACAATCGAACTGTAGGCCGGGAAGCGCGCGCCGTGTTCAGCAAACGTATGCTGTATAGATGCCTCCAGTTGGTACTCGTAACGGCCAGGCTGACATTCCTGCATGGCGCGAACGTGCGCTGCTGCACTGATTTCTCCCGCTTTGCGCATTACACGCACTTCGGCAGCAGACTTGATCAGACGCTGTTCGTGTAGCAAAAACGCAAGGTCAGTGAAGTCTGTGGGGGGCGCCGCACCGGTGCGCACTAGCCGCCGGATCTGATTTACCCAACCCATGACGCGCTGATCAAAGACATCATCATGGCCCATGGAATAATAGATCCGGTGTGTTCCCTCAATCAGGCCGGGCAGGATTTCGTCCAGATCGTCAACCGGAAAGGCGTCGTCCACTCCGAGGCACGCCACCGCTCCTTCAGGCCCAAGCCGGTATCCATTCCAGAGCTCCATCTCCGGGTTCCGCTCCCGGCAAAACAGCATAATTTGGCCCTGCCGCCGACCGGGCACCAACACTAATAGCGCATCAGGCTCCTCAAAGCCCGTCAGATAAAAAAGATCGCTGTTCTGCCGGAAGGGGTACTCCGTATCGCGACTGCGAGTGACTTCACGCGCGCCCGGAATGATGGCGATGCTTTGCTTGTCCATCATAGACATCAGATTTTTTCGCCGACGGGCGAATTCAGCTTTCGAGATCTTCACTGGCAGTTTCCCGTAATGATTGCGCTTCGTTAACGATATTGATGGCGGCAAAGCGGATGTACTCAATCACGTCATCCAGCTGACGCTCGGCTTCCTCTGAGTCGGTCTCCTCGCAGTCGACCTGCACAATCGCAGCCATATCTTTCAGCGCCTCTGCGGTCATACATGGAATCGGCTCACCGGCGGCCTCACGCTGGGTAATGCCCTGAGTAAATCCTGATAAAAAGCCTCGGCTCCACTCGGAGACCGATATGAGACGCTCTTCCAATGAGCTGTCGTCTGAGGGGAGCAGCGGCTGGAACGTATAGTCGGCGTCCTGTATCGCTGACAACGTCGCCAGACTCATCCGAGAGACAAAATCGAACATGTCACCGGTCAGATCAATCGCCAGGGCCTTCTCAAGCGCTGCGACCGTCGCCGCGAAATGCCGCTCGGTGTGAGGACTGAAACCGGCTCCTAACAAACCGGCCATAGCCCCATGGAGCGCGGACGGGTTCAACGTCTGACCAGCGTTGAACAGACTGTTGGCTGCATCGTCCCAAGATGGCATATCCTCAAATGCACCTAATGCATCAAGTAACACTGCTCGGATCCTCTATCGACATACGTTGACCACGCTGGTGCCGCACGCTGCGATCTCATCGCTGTTGCTCTGGCGAGCCCTTTACACCGGTGTCTTATTACTTCGCTCAGCCAGTCACACATTGACCCGCCAAAAGCTCGGGCATTATAGTGCTGGCTCTCAAGTAACACAGTGTAACCCTCGTGGCTGACAACCTCATCCAGGCACTCGAAAAAAAAGTGACCGATCTGATCACTCTCAGTCGAGAGCTCAATCGCGAGAATCGCGCGCTTAAACTGCGTGCAGCCGAGTTGCAACGAGAACGGCGGGAGTTGCTGGAAAGGCAGCGTCAGGCCAGCCAGCATGTAGAAAACTCTATTGCGCGCCTCCGCTCATTGGACGGCAGCGCATGAGCCGCCCCAATACCGTCAGCGTCGACATTCTAGACAAGGAATATCAGGTCGCCTGCCCTGCAGATGAAGAACTCGCCCTGACGCAGGCGGCACGCTATCTGGACCAGCATATGCGGGACATCCGCGCGACGGGGAAAGTGATTGGGCTTGAGCGCGTCGCCATTATGGCGGCACTCAACATCAGCCATGAATTGCTGGCCCTGAAAAGCGGCGAAAGTCCCATCGATACGAATGAAGAGCAAGAGCGACTATCGGCACTTAACAGCCAGCTTGACGAGGTGCTCTACCAACTGCGGCAACTCGAAATCAACTGATCCTAATTTCGGCTATAATGCAGTTGGCCTGAAGTATTCGCCAGACGATTTGTCCTCGAGCCGATAATGCAGTACCCGGAGTCCACTTCCGTGAGTGTTGTGCAAGCCTGGCCAGAACCGGGAAGCCTTAAGCCATGCAGTGGACACCACCTTGAGCCGCTGGGTTCAAGGGCTTATTCGTCAGCGGTACTGCGGGTCATTTTCTCAAGCAGTCACATCTTATCGAGTGCTCATCTCAACTGTCGGCGCCTTGCTATTAACCCCCTTACTTGTGTGTACAGTACAGCATTGACACCGAGATATAACCGATGACGGGCGGCGTATCCGACATAAAGCACGTATTGCGACGCCAGTTGCGCTTTGAACGTGATGCCTTAGAAAACGAACATCGCGTGGCCTGCGCAGAGCGCGCCAGCCGGTTCATAATCGACCATACCCTATGGGAGTCCGCTCACGTCGTGGCAAGCTACTTACCACACGAATCAGAATTTGACCCAACCGTTATAGCGCGCTCTGCCATCGCCAAAAGCAAAAAACTGGTGTTCCCTAGGGTCGTTGGCAAGCACCTAGAATTCCACAGTTGGCGTGAAGGGGACGCGGTGGAAGCCACTGTGGGTGGGGTTTTGCAACCGCTGGCATCAGCAGCACCCTTTGCAACAGATGAAATCGAACTTTTTCTCACCCCCCTACTGGGTTGCGGCATCAGCGGGATTCGGCTGGGCTATGGTGGAGGGTTTTACGACCGGGTGTTCGCCAACGCTCCCGGGTTTCGCCTAGGCCTTGGTTTCGATATGCAGCGCGTGAAGGATTGGCCGGTCGAAGCACACGACCAGCGCCTCAACGGCTACCTCAGTGAATCAGGCTTGGTGCTCTTTGATTAGGCACTAACCGCGCCAGATTGTCTAAGCTCGACCAAGATACTCAAGGTAAGCCGGGTTAGTCGTTTCTTCCCAAAACCGATATCCAAGACTGACCAGCCTTTTTTTCAGATCTGCGCGCTTGCCCGCAGGGACTTCCATTCCCACCAGAATGCGACCATAGGCTGCGCCGTGATTACGATAGTGGAACAGAGAAATACTGTATTCATTACCCAGCTCGCTCAGAAATTGAAGCAAGCTCCCGGGACGCTCGGGAAACTCCACCCGGAACACCATTTCATCAGTAATATTGCTAGACAAACGGCCGCCTATCATGTGTCGCAGATGGAGCTTGGCGGTCTCGTTGTCGGTCAGATCGAGCACGTGATAACCCTGCGTTGACAGAGTAGCCTGCAGGTCAGCAACGCTCTCATCTCCGGGAGCGATGGTCAGTCCTACAAAGACGCGTGCCGCTGCGTCGCTTTCATACCGATAGTTGAATTCAGTGACGTTACGCTTGCCGATCGCGTTGCAAAACGCCTTAAAAGCACCGGGTCGTTCCGGGATGGTGACACTGAGCACCGCTTCACGCCGCTCACCAATTTCTGTTCGCTCCGAGATGTAGCGCAAGCGATCAAAATTGATATTGGCACCGCTGACCGTCGCTGCCATGGTTTGGCCGGACAGGTTGTGCGCCGCCGCATATTTCTTCATGCCCGCCACCGCTAGCGCGCCAGCAGGTTCGGCAATCGCGCGAGTATCTTCGAAAATATCTTTTACCGCGGCACAAATCTCATCGGTGGTAACGGTGATAACCTCATCAACATACCTGCAAATTATCCGGAACGTCTCTTTGCCGGCCTGCGCAACGGCGCAACCGTCGGCGAACAACCCAACTTCGCGCAGCGTCACCCGACGGCCTTTTAGCAACGCCGCTTGCACGCACGCCGCGTCCTCGGGCTCCACTCCAATAATGCGAGTCTCTGGCCAGACATGACGAAGATAAACTGCCATACCCGCCAGCAAGCCACCACCACCACAGCAAATGAAAACCGCATCGAGAGGCTTGGACGCCTGTCTGACCAACTCAACCGCGACGGTGCCTTGACCGGCAATCACATCAGGATCGTCGAACGGGTGAATGAAAGTACGGCCTTCTTTTTTAACCAGAGCTTGCGCGTGAACCGCCGCCTCATCAAATGAGTCCCCGCTCAAAACCACCTCGACACCCAATGCTCGCACTGCATCGACCTTGATAGCAGGGGTTGTGACCGGCATTACGATCTTGGCCTGTGTGCCCAACTTGGCGGCAGCCAAGGCGACGCCCTGCGCATGGTTCCCGGCGGATGCCGCGACAACGCCCGCATCTCTTGCCTCTCTACTCAAGCGCACCATCTTGTTGTACGCACCCCGGCACTTAAAAGAGAAAATGGGTTGAAGATCCTCACGCTTGAAAAACGCCCGATTACCTATTCGGTTCGACAGGAGCGGCGCGGCATGCAAAGGCGTCTCCCGCGCTACATCATAGACCTGCGCGTTGAGTATTCGCTTGATGTAGGACTGCTCCATGAAGAGTGAATGCCGTCGCAAAGCGCATAGCATACGGACTACAGAGGGCCAAGACACGGGCCTTGCTTGGCAAAATGTCCGCTCTGATTGAGCGAAGTGTGTCGCTAGGCGGCGTAACGTATTTGCATGTCAGCCAACGACAGCGGCGTAATTTTCGACGCATTGCCGGCCGTTCCGAAAGCTTCATAGCGATCGATACAAATTTCTTTCATCGCCTCTAAACTAACCGCGAAGTATTTTCGCGGATCAAATTCAGCGGGATGCTTAGCAAGAAAGCGGCGAATCGAGCCGGTAGAGGCTAATCGCAGGTCAGTATCAATGTTGACCTTGCGAACGCCGTGCTTGATACCTTCCACGACCTGGTCCACTGGCACGCCATAGGTCTCGGGAATGTCGCCACCAAATTCGTTGATCACCGCCAACCAGTCTTGCGGCACCGCGGAGGAGCCATGCATTACCAAATGCGTGTCAGGGATCCGGCTATGGATAGCTTTAATGCGATCCATAGCCAAAATATCGCCAGTCGGTGGCCGGGTAAATTTATAGGCACCGTGGCTGGTACCGCAGGCAATTGCTAGTGCATCCACGCCCGTATCGGCAACGAATTGAGCAGCCTCTTCCGGATCAGTAAGCAGTTGGTCATGGCTCAATTTGCCTGCGGCGCCAATACCATCCTCTTCACCCGCCTCGCCAGTTTCTAACGATCCGAGGCATCCTATTTCGCCCTCGACAGAGACGCCACAAGCGTGGGCCAGATTCACCACCTGTCTTGTCACCCCTGCGTTGTAGTCGTAATCCATCGGAGTTTTGCCATCCTCGCCGAGCGAGCCGTCCATCATTACGGAACTGAACCCAAGCTGAATAGAGCGCTGGCACACCGCCGGCGAAGTGCCGTGGTCCTGATGAACCACAACCGGCACATGGGGAAACTCGGTCATAGCTGCCTCCATCAATGCTCGCAAAAAGGGCGCACCAGCGTACTTCCGCGCACCGGCGCTGGCTTGCATGATGACCGGCGAATCCGTTTGATCCGCTGCTTCCATAATAGCTCGGGTCTGCTCAAGATTGTTCACGTTAAACGCGGGCACGCCATATTCATGCTCCGCCGCGTGGTCCAATAGCTGGCGCAGGCTGATCAGTGCCATCAGCGGTCTCCTTGTCTAATGTTTACTATGGTGTCGTAACCAATCTAGTCGTCAGCGCGGGCATTAAGCGCCGCAACGGCAGGTAATAGTTTTCCCTCCACGTACTCCAGAAAAGCGCCGCCTCCTGTCGAGATATAGGATATACCCTCAGAAACCCCAAATTGATCAATGGCAGCCAGCGTGTCACCACCGCCTGCCAGCGAAAATCCGGGGCTCTTAGCAATCGCCTCTGCCAACACCCTTGTGCCACCAGCAAATGTCTCCTCTTCAAACACACCCAGCGGACCGTTCCACAAAATCGTCGCAGCCTTACCGATACGCTCTGCAATACTGGCCGCCGTCTCTGGACCAACATCGAGGATCATATCGTCGCCCCTCACCTCTGCGGCGAACTTAGTCTTTGCCTGATCCCCGGCGTCGATCCCGGGAGCAACCACCACATCGATCGGCAAGGGGATATCAACCTTGTCCATTAACTCGCGCGCCTTATCGATCAGATCCCGTTCACGAAGCGATCGACCCACTGGATAACCCGCGGCGGCAAGGAAAGTGTTGGCGATGCCACCACCCACCACGAGGCTGTCACAACAATCGGCTAACGCATCCAATACCTCTAGTTTCGTAGAGACTTTTGATCCACCGACCACTGCCAACATCGGTTGCTCCGCCTCATTCAATGCACGCTCTAGGGCAGTGAGCTCCGCGAACAACAACGGGCCCGCACACGCCATAGGCGCAACGTGCGCCACCCCATGCGTAGAAGCATGCGCGCGATGCGCAGTACCGAAGGCGTCCATCACAAATACATCGCAGAGCGCCGCGTAATCGGCAGCCAAATCCGCAGCATCCTCGGCCTCACCACGATTGAAGCGCACATTTTCAAGCAGCACCAGGTCCCCGGGTAAAGGCGCAGCCTTACGCCACTCCTTAGCCAGCAGCACCTCGCGATCGAGCAGTTCAGATAACCGTCTCGCGATCGGTGTCAGCGAAGCGCGTTCGCACCACGCTCCCTCGACCGGACGACCGAGGTGCGACATCACCATCACTGCAGCCCCATGGTCCAATGCAGTTCTTAAAGTTGGCGCGGCCGCACGTATGCGCGCATCGTTAGTAATCGCACCGCCCCTGATCGGCACGTTGAGATCCTCGCGAATCAAGACGCGCTTCCCGGATAGGTCTAAATCACTCATCAACTTCATTATGTCTGCTCTCTAGCGGGCGCTATCGACTGACTTATCTGCTGCCCCCACGCGAGGGCAACATCGATCATGCGGCTGGCATAAGCCCACTCGTTATCAAACCAAATCAGTATTTTGATCAGTTTGCCTGCGGCCACCTGTGTCTGCTTGACGTCAACGATGGCAGAGGCGGACTCGCCTACGAAGTCGCAAGAGGCCAGTGGCTCCAGTGAGTAGTCCAACACGCCAGCCAGCTTGCCCTCTGCTGCCTCTTTGAGTGCTGCATTGATCTGTTCGCTGTTACAGGTTTTCTCGGTGGCGACTGTCAGTTCAATAGCCGACACTTTCGTGGTGGGCACACGCAGGGCATGCGCTGACAACTTGCCTGCAAGAGTCGGCAAAATGCGCTCAATGCCCACTGCCAAAGCGGTGTCGACCGGTATGATCGACTGTGAAGATGCGCGGGTTTTGCGTAAATCCGTATGGTGGTAAGCATCAAGTACCGGCTGATCATTCATCAGAGAGTGAATGGTGGTGATAGTTGCCGCCTCGATGCCGAATGCTCGAGACAAGGTGTCCAGCACCGGCACGACGGCATTGGTGGTACACGACGCCGCGGACACAACATGCATGTCGCCGCATAACGCGTCATCATTAATGCCAAAAATAATCGTGGCGTCGACATCTGACTCGGCGGGATGAGAGAACAGTACCCGGCTTGCGCCTGCGTGGAGATGTTGCTCAGCGGTGGCACGGTCCGTGAAGGCGCCGGTACACTCGAAAACAAAATCAATACCGAGCGATTCCCACGACAACGCCGCCACATCTGCCTCGTGACTGAGACTCACTGATAGCTGATCAATGGCTAGCAAATCACCGGAGCGCGAAATACGTCCTGGATAACGCCCATAATTGGAGTCATAGCGCGCCAAATGAACCACCGTGTCGGCGTCGGCGATTTCATTAATGGCGGCAAGCTCCATTTTTGCCCGTGCGTCTGGCCTGCTGTGGTAGACCCTCAACAATGTGCGGCCAACCCTCCCGAATCCATTTATTGCAAAGCGCATCATGGGTCAGTCTAAAATGACATCTTCAATAGCAGCCGCCACGTTGTCAGTGGTCAAGCCAAAGTGCTGGAAGAGGGCAGCGGCGGGCGCAGACTCACCGAAGCTAGTCATGCCAACCACGCGGCCATCAAGGCCGACGTACTTAAACCAGAAGTCTACGTGACCAGCTTCGACCGCCACGCGCGCCAGCACGTCGCTAGGCAACACCGTCTCTTTGTAACCGGCTTCCTGAGAATCAAACAGCTCAGCGCAGGGCATCGAGACGACACGAACGCCGCGGCCAGCCGCGCTGAGCCGCTCTGCTGCCTCTACCGCAAGCGCCACCTCAGAACCCGTCGCAATTACAATCGCGTCTAGATCGCCTTGCTCTTTGACGAGCACGTAGCCGCCCTTGTGCGCCCTTTCGACCTGGTCCGCATCGCTGACTTGAGCAGGAAGTGTTTGGCGAGAGAAAATCATCGCCGTTGGACCGTTTTCACGCTTGATGGCGTGCTTCCATGCGATAGCTGATTCGACGCCATCACACGGTCGCCAGGTATAAAGGTTAGGCGTGGCGCGCAAAGCTGTTAACTGCTCAACAGGCTGATGGGTCGGGCCATCCTCCCCCAGACCGATCGAATCATGCGTGAAGACGTACAGCACACGCTGCCCCATTAGCGCTGACATGCGGACTGCATTGCGTGCATACTCCATAAAAATCAGAAAGGTGGCACCGTACGGTATAAACCCACCGTGAAGCGCCATGCCATTCATGATCGCCGCCATAGCGAATTCCCGAACGCCGTAATACACATAGTTCCCCGAGGCATCCTCCTTGGAAACGCCGCGGGCGCCGTTCCACAGGGTAAGATTGGAGCCAGCCAGATCCGCGGAACCCCCCATCAGTTCGGGTAAAATCGGGCCCAATGCATTCAGTGCCTGTTGCGACGCTTTACGCGACGCGATATCGGCACTGGCTGACACGCACCCGGCAATATACGCGTCGATCTGCTCATCAAATTGAGCCGGGAGTTCGCCCCTGAGGCGCCTCAGGAATTCATCGGCTAGATCGGGGAAGGCCTCCCGGTAGGCATCAAAACCCGCTTGCCATTTGACCTCATGCTGGGCGCCCGTGCCGCGCTGATCCCAACTGGCGCGGATATCTTCAGGAATGTCGAACGGTGCATGAGACCAACCGAGCGCCTCGCGGGTCAAGGCAATTTCGTCTTCACCCAGAGCCGCGCCATGACAACTCTCAGTGCCCTGTTTATTCGGGCTGCCCTTGCCAATCACGGTTTTGCAGCACACCAGCGTGGGTTTGCTGGTCTCCGCTTTCGCAGCCAGCAGTGCCGCTTCAACGGCGGCGGGATCATGGCCGTCCACGCCAGGAATGACATGCCAACCGTAGGATTCAAAACGCTTTGGCGTGTCGTCGGTGAACCATCCCTCCACCCCGCCGTCGATGGAAATACCGTTGTCATCGTAGACGGCAATCAGTTTGCCTAGTCCAAGCGTGCCCGCCAGTGAGCACGCCTCGTGGGAGATGCCCTCCATCAAGCAGCCATCGCCTAGAAACACCCAAGTGTGGTGGTCCACAATAGTGTGTCCGTCACGATTAAATTGTGCGGCCAGCGCCTTCTCTGAGAGCGCCATGCCGACGGCGTTAGCAACCCCCTGCCCCAAAGGGCCAGTAGTCGTCTCGACCCCGGGGGCATATCCGTACTCCGGGTGTCCCGGTGTTTTGCTATGAAGTTGCCGGAATTGCTTGAGGTCGTCGAGCGATAAGTCGTAACCCGTCAGAAACAACAGTGCATAAATCAGCATCGACCCATGGCCATTTGAAAGCACAAATCGATCACGGTTCGGCCAGTCGGGGTTGGCAGGGTTATGGCGCATTAGGCCATTCCAGAGCACTTCAGCAATATCGGCCAATCCCATAGGAGCTCCCGGGTGGCCGCTGCTAGCGGCTTGGACAGCGTCCATAGCAAGGGCACGAATGGCATTGGCCAGTTCAGTCTGAGAGGGCATAAAAGCTCCGGAAGAGTATTGGCAATTGGGCGTCCGCTATTGTCCGCCAAGCAGGGCTGATCAGCAAATTTTGAACGTTTATCAGCGAATCATTTGTATGAATCTCAGTTGTTCCACTGCTTCGTGGGTCTCTGAGAGGCAGACGCAGGATATACAAGGCTTGAGCACTCGGTTTGCTAGTTACGTATCGAGGGCAAAACCAAAGCAATGGTCTGTTGGTAGGCGCCTCAAATCGCGCACAAACACTAAAACGGCAACCTAAAAAATTAACAGATTTCACAACTGCGAAGGTTTTATGACGGATATTCTTGGGTTATGCTCTCCGACGTCGTGGCGCCTAATTTCCCGTTTTCTCGGAAGCGTTACGGTCTATACGTATAGAAACGAAGCAGTAACAGACGCGGAGTGAGCGCGGGGTTGGTTTGGCCCCCCGTTTTATTGTGTCTGACACACTTGAGGAGAAACTCAATGACTAAGAAAAACGTCATGCACAATGCGGTTCGTTACGCGCTCTTTGCGTCGACCGGTGCACTGGCCCTCAACATGGGGGTTGTTTCAGCGCAGGAGGACAATGCGGAAGCCGACGTAGAAGAAATTCTGGTTACCGGCTCGCGCATTTCACGTAATACGCTTAACACGATTTCGCAGGAGACAATTGTTATCTCTGCGGAAGACATGAAAATTCAAGGTGATATTTCAGTTGCGGATGCTCTGCGAACCTCGAATCTGAACTCGCTAGGCTCGTTCCGTGAGTCATCTGGAAACAGCGCGCAGTCCAACGCAACGATTGACTTGCGTGGCGTCGGCGCTGGCCGTACGCTGGTCATGATCAACGGCCGCCGTGTTGCGGGCTCGCCTTCATTGGGTGGTGGTGGCACCGTCAACCTGAACATGATTCCTTTCTCTGCGGTAGACCGTATCGAGATCGTTGCTGACGGTGCTTCAGCGATCTACGGTTCTGACGCGGTTGCGGGCGTTGTGAACATCATCCTGAAGCGCAACTACGATGGCTTTAAGGTTTCTGGCCGCTTCGGCGATCGCGATCGTGATGACGGTGAAGAACAGTCCCTATCAATGCTGTTCGGTGCTACGTCTGACAAGGGTAGCGTCACATTCGGTATCGAATACGACATGCGTGATCCGATTTTCGATGCGGACCGCGAATTCACCAAGGCAAAGTACTCAGACCTTGACGGCGATGGTGACATCCTCGGTTACGGGGAAACAGTGGGCGTCTCTTTCTATGGATACACGGTTATCAACCCGCAGTATAATGGGCAACCCTTTAACCGGGATGACCCTAACACATGGCTGGTCTACCCCGGTGCCAACTGCCAAGACGACCCACAAGGCACTGGCTTCGTAGGTAAGATGCGCTCTGACTTAGTCTTTGGCCCTGACACCGGCTACTACTGTGGATACGCGTATGCGCTGGTATCAGCAAACCGAGCGAGCCTCGAGCGCCTGAACACTTGGGTCTCTGCTGAATACGAAATCAACGACAGCCTTGAAGTCTATATGGACGCAATCATTTCAGATAATGAGTCTTTCGGTCGTTACGCGCCTCCCGCGGCGCCTGGCCCAACCATCCCAGGCGACCCCCGAAACGATGTTGGCGCGACTAGCGGTTGGTTCCGATGGGTTGACATCGGTACGCGTGACAACTTCGTCAACGATACCATGGTCGACATCAACACTGGGCTGAAGTGGGAAGTGACCGACAACATCAAAGTCGACATGAACTACTCGCACTCGGAGTACCGTTCATCATCGGTAGGTATGTACTACTTAAGCTACGGCGGCCTTGAGTACAACATCGCTTACGGCATTGACGACTTCGACACGTTCGTCTCGAACATTAAGCACACTACGCACAATGACGACCGGCTGACGCTGACGCGATGGTCCGGTGGTGTGCAGTGGGATATGTTTGACATGGCTGGCGGCACTGCTGCCGTCTATCTGGGCGCTGAGTACTACGAGATCCAGTACTCAGCATTGGTTGATGCTCAGTCCGAGGCCGGGCTCGTCGGTGGTTCAGCGGGTAACTCAGCTGAAGGCTATCGCGACGTGACAGCTTACATGGCTGAAGCAGTGTTCCCGGTCTTTGATTGGATGGAAATATCGGCCGCTATTCGCGCGGACGACTATTCGGACTTCGGTAGCGCCAGTTCACCTCGTTTGGGTGTTGCCGTCGCGGTGCCGGGTTACGAGCAACTTCGCTTCCGTGCTTCTTGGGGCGAAGGCTTCCGCGCCGCGGACCTTTCTGACCTATACGGAGCGACTTCCTTCTCAGCGTCTGGGGGAACGGATTTCTGGGCCTGTGAGCAAACCGGTCAGGACCCCTGTCCTTCTCGTCAGTTCGATACCTACATCGGATCAAATCCGAACCTCGACGCAGAAGAGTCTGAGTCGATGTCTTTCGGGGTCGACTGGGACTTCTGGGAGAGTGACATGATGAGCTGGAAAGCCAGCGCAACATGGATTAGCTTGGAGCTCGACAACACCATCGACTACGTAAGTGCCCAGGACCTCCTTAACCAAGACTATTCGTCGCGCACCTCCGGTGGACCCGGAAGTCAGTATGTGCAGCGGAGTGCCACTGGCGCGGTTGTGAGGATCGACGCAGGCTTCGTCAACGGCGCCATCGCGCAGAAGCGTGAAGCGCTCGATCTGGGTCTTGCCGGAACTATCGACACTGCCTTTGGCGTCTTCAGCCTGCGATACACGGGTACCAAATACCTAAAGTATGAGACTGAAGAGGTTTATGGTAACGGCGTTCTGCTCGACATCGTCGGAACTCTTGGTTTCCCTGAGTGGAGATCAAATGTTCAAGCAACCTGGGCTTGGAATAACTTCTTTGCTAATGCGGGTTGGGACTTCATCGGCGAGTCCGAGTCTCGTGCAGGCGACGAGAAGTACGACTCCTGGGATCAGCTGAACGCTTCCGTCGGCTACAACTTTGGCGAATGGGGCCAGATCACTATCGGTGCCAACAACATCACCGATGAGGACCCGCTGCTCAACGACTTCGGCACGGAAGTTGCGGAGTACCAGTACCCCAAAGTCGGTCGCGTTGTCTACGCGGAGTACACCATCGAGTTTTGATGGTAAATCGGCCAATAGAACGAGAAAGGCCCGCTTACGTGGGCCTTTTTTTTAGATTACCTGTATCACCAAACAGCGTTATGGCTTAATCGGCGCGACGTCTGACAAAGCAGAGAACTCAATGGAAGAATGGAGCCGATTTTGGCGCCAAGGACACACCACCACCTTTGGTGATTACTTTAGTAATGGCTATGCCGGGCCAGTCAAAGACTGGCTCGATAGCATTTCAGAGCCCATGCTGCACGATCGCGAATCACTGAATGTAGTCGAGCTATGCTGCGGCAATGGTTCGCTTCTGCCCTTTCTACTGTCACTGGATGTCCCCTTCAAGTACTCGGGCTTTGATGCCGCTGATGTCGAACTGCCCGACATATTGCGGGATCCTGTCAGTCGCGCGAGAGGCGGTATTGCTCTGGTTGGCAACACTCCCGTAGAAAACCTTCCTGACAACGTCCAAGATATTTCTACGTGCCTCTCCATCTACGGTATGGAGTACAGCGACTTAAACAGAACCCTCGCGGGCGTGTTACAGCGCATGACCCGAGCAGGTCAGTTATTTGCGTTGCTGCACCATCATGACTCTGTGGTAGCGCAAATGTCCGCGCGGGCAGTGAGTGAATATGATGAAAAAGATATTGCGGCGATCCGGAATGCACTTACAACCATCAATGACACGTTTTTAAAGCTCAGTGATGTTGAAGCACTTAAGTTAGACGCCGATGCTGAGGCGGCGCGCAAGCTGATAAATGGCATGGGTAACAAATATGTCCGAGGCGCAACATTGGAGACCGGTAACGCTTTCATGGCAGATCACGTTTTGGCCGCTTTGCGATTTTTCAAGTTGCTTGGTCAGACACATGAGATGCGGACGCATTTCATTGCTGAGCTTGAGAGTGAAGCCAGCGCAGCGAAAATCCGACATCAGCAGATGCTTTCAGTGGCCAGCACGAGCGCCGAGATGGAAGACTTAGTTACCCAAATGCGTAAAATGGGCTGGCGTGATCTTCAACATACAGAATTGCAGCACAAGGGAGACATTATCGGATGGACACTCACCGCCTCTGCCTAGCACTGCTAACTTTTGCTCTGTTGACACAAACCGCTCGCGCGCAGTCGTTTATGGAATGCGCCGTTATTGAAGCCGATTCAGATCGGCTCGATTGCTACGACGCAGCGGCGGTAGCTATGCGTAAGTCTCTGGAAAAACCGCAGATTGGCTCCAGCGAGCAGCGTCAGGAGCAGCGCAATGCGGAGGTGGCCGCAATCGTTTTCGGTGAAGAGGCTGCACCAGAAATAGTCGAAGAAGTGCCCGAGCAGATCACGTTTGTGATAAGGGATGTGCTGTACACCCAGCGTCGTGAAACCATCTATGTCGCCGAGGATGGACGCTTATTTAAAAAGACCTCTGACACTCAGATCAAGATTAGACCGGGCGAACGGGTTGCCATTGAGGATGGATTTTTCGGCTCGATTTTTCTCGTTACCGAGAAAGGGGTTAGAATCAAGGTAAAGGAGCGATAGTCATCCTTTACCAAAGAGGCTTACGCTAGCCTCCTTTAGCTTACCTATTTCTCTCAACCAGTCTTTTAAGCCGCCACCATAAACCAGACCACTACCAATCCCAGAAGCGTTGATGGGTTGCCGCACTTGTGCAGCACTCGGGGTCAACACCGGCCGCTCGTTTTCGTGGGGGGAAAAACACCTAGAGGAAGGTGCCAGTCCACAAAATTTAAGCAATGACGTGATTTCGCGCTCTGCATTGCCCACCAATGACGCGTAATGCAAATGGTAGATTTGGTTTGGGAAGAGCCTTGACCAGTGTCGCATCAACATGAGGTACCCCTGCCAATAGAATACAAGCCCCCCGATTCTGTTGCTGTATTCCCGGGAGTCAGGGAAAAAGTGCCGGTACTGTGAAACGATATTATCGAGAGGATCGCGAATGACATGCACAAATCGTGCATTCGGCAGCACTTTAAGAATCAGCGCGATATGCAGGAAGTTCTCGGGGGTTTTGTCAAGAAAACAGGCGCCACCTTTATTTCGATAAGGCGCCACAATATCCAAATATTGCTGCTGATAGGTCGCCCAGCGATCTTCACCCGAGGATTTGAGAGTTGCCGCATAGCCACCCTCACGTTGCAGATCGGCGCCGCGGTGCCCCATAAAGGACAGCTCATCCGTCGCATCGACTTCGGGATGGGACGCCAGAATCTGCTCTACCAAAGTCGTGCCTGATCTAGGCTGCCCTATGATGAAAATTGGCTGCAGTGTCTGATCACCCTGCACATCAGGGGTAAAGAGCTCAATGGTCAGCAACTCGTCGACTAAGGCGCGGAAGGCCTCTCCGTTAAAAGGCTTTGCTTCAGCGATCAGATCATTACCGGCCTTCAGGTGGTCAAAAGCCATATCGGGTACACCCGCCTGATGCCAGAGTTCGGCGCGCGCCATGTGGAGCAAGCCAAGATACCCGTCCTGCTCGTCACCATTTATTAAGCTGTCCAAACGCGCAGCATCCGCCGCGGAAAATTGCGCTGTTTTGAGACCAGCCAGACTCCACCAACCTGTTGCACTGTGACGTCTGTCAGGATTCTCAGCCAGCGCTCTGTATGCAGCCTCAGCTAATGCATGCTGGCCTAGCGCTTTATATGCGTGGCCTGCCAGCAGACTCGCACGCGGGTTAACATTCAAGTCGACACTATCCAAGGCCTCAAGCGCAGCTTTAGGCTGGCCAGCTGACAAGGCCCTGAAGCCGTCAGCAACAGCTTGCTCAGCGTCGATCTGCATTATTCGAGGGGCCAGTCCTCAGCCACGGTCGCACCCAAGTGCTGGGCAAAAAACTGCTCGACGCGCTCGAAAAGCTCAACGGTATTCTCGGGCGTATAGAAACCGTGCTCCTCACCATCTTTGACCAGCCATTCGTAGGATTTACCGGCCTCATCTAGCGCGTCGCGCATGACCTCGGCGTGCTCGAAAGCGGCCCGAAAATCATCTTTTCCGTGCACGATAAATAGCGGCAGGTTCAACTCATCAGCTCTCCTTGCAGGGCTCTGCGCCTCACGCTCCTTGGGGTCGCTGGGCAATGTTGTGTCCAGATAGGCGTCACCCCAGCGCGTCCTAGTGATGTCACCAGAGTTGTAAAGTAGATCGAGGTCATAGACGCCCACGTAGCCAATGGCCGCGCGGAATAAGCCGGGCGCCACTAGCGGCGCCTGAAAAGCCGAATAACCACCGAAGCTAGCACCATAGATGCCGATCCTCGCTGGATCCGCAACACCGTCAGCAATCGCCCAACGCGTGCCATCGACAATATCCTGCTGCGTAACGCGGCCCCATTCCCCATAACCCGCCTCCATGAAGGCATCACCGAAGCCAGTCGAACCGCGAAAGTTCACCTGCAGCACCGCATAACCGCGGGTAGCAAGGGATTGCACGTAGTAATCATAACCCCAACCATCACGCGCGTGTGGGCCTCCATGGGGCATCACTATTAATGGAAAAGGTGCCTCACCTAAGGGCGGTGTAGTGATATAGCCATGAATAATTTGTCCGTCACGGGCTGGGAAGCTGATGCCATCGGTTTGGGCGAGCAGCGTGCCCTCTACCTCGGGATACACATGCATCAGGAAGCGCAACGATCCGGTGCCAACATTAAACAGGTAAAAACTTGGTGGGTCATCAGGAGCCGACAAGGAAATAACAAACTGTTGGTTGTCGTCGGTCTTTGAGACCAATGACAAATTGTGGCTCGGGAAGTTACTTTGCAACGCCAACTTAATTTTTGTTAGCGGATGATCCCTGTTCAGCGGCACAAACTCGCGGTAATGGCGGTTGATTTGCACACCGTAAACTTCCTCTTCATCGTCGGTGTAGGCCCACTCGACGTCCGTATCGGGAGCGGCATAGACCTGCTCTACCTTGCCGGAGTTCGGATCAAAGCGGTAAAGACCTTTGATGCGTTTATCTCCCGTATGCGAGCCGATCACACGGAGGACATCGCTGTCGGGTTCGAATCCCAAGACCTGTGCTCGATCGCCAAAAGGCATCTGTAAATCTTGCCAGTCCCTTGAACCACGGGGACGGTAAGAGAACACCTGCTGGTTATCGTCATCGACACCCTGCACGAAGCGTGCCGCCATGTTTTCGTCGTGAACGAAGGAGGCCCCCCGCAGGCGGGATCTCGCTTCGCGACTGATTCGGCCACTGTAAATGTTGATCTTCAGCGCTTCTGGGATACCGTCTTTCACACCATATGGGTAACTCTGAATCAAAATGTGCCGATCATCAATTTTGCCTAGCACATCGCCATAGGCGATAGCCGGTTCATCAGCGTTGATACCATACAGATACTTGGGCGCACTTCCGTCGGCATTCACGGCATAGATCTCACCGAATGAGCCGGGCGCCTCGCGACCATAACGCTTTCGAACAATCGTGAGTACCAGGCGATCGCTGTTTATCCAACCAAAACGGCCCACCTCAGCGTCATAAAAACCCGAAACTTTGATAACTTCGAGGTTCTCTGTTTTAAGTACTGCCAAGGCGCGTCGCCCCTCGTGGACCACATCAACAGCGAGATACGTGCCGTCTGGAGAAATCTCAGCTTGACGAAATTCCGCCTGAGCGGCCAGCTGCTCGTAGGACGGTATGGCGGGGTTATCCTCTGCCAAGACGGTCGGCGGCAAAAAGGATAAACAGAAAACCGAGAAGCTAGCGGCTTTTGAAACCAATGAACGGGCGTTGAGGAAGTCGAACGGCTTAAACACAGGAGTCTCCTTCAGGGCGTGAGACCCATACCCACACCCAAATGATTCATCAGAATGAACCATGCGGAATCTTGTTCACCTTTTCAAGGCGTCACCGGCTCTGCGACGGATCCAGAGCGCGTCCCACCATAAACCTGATGCACCTTGAGCCACTCGGCAATTGATCTCGCAATAGCGCTGGCATCTCCGTGCTGACCACCGTAATCTCTGTTCAGCTCAATCTCAACTAAAGGCAGGCCCCGTGGACCAAGACCGTCTGAAGCAACAAGTGGCGGAAGCCGCAATTGAGCGAGTAGCGAGCTGCCTTGACGAGCAACTCGTGCTAGGCATCGGAACTGGAAGTACCACGGAGTGGTTCATCAAAGGACTGGAGAGTGTCCGTCACCGGATCGATGTTACGGTGTCCAGCTCGGAGCGCTCCGCAACTTTACTGCGTGATATGGGTTTCACAGTCAGCGACCTCAACGCTGTGCCGCGCGTCGACCTATACATCGACGGAGCGGATGAGGCGAATGGGCAATTGCACTTAATCAAAGGCGGCGGCGGCGCACTGACCCGCGAAAAAATTATCGCGGCCGTTGCCGAGCAATTTATTTGCATCGCGGACGAAAGCAAAAAGGTTGCGGTCCTCGGCGCGTTCCCGCTCCCCGTAGAGGTCATTCCCATGGCGCGTAGCCACGTTGCACGAGAACTGGCAAAACTAGGTGGTCAACCTGTCTGGCGCGAAGACGTCATCACAGACAACGGCAACGTAATCCTTGACGTCCACGGCCTGGAAATTCATAACACCCTCGAAACAGAGCGCCAAATCAACGATATGACTGGCGTAGTCTGCAACGGCCTTTTTGCAATGCGACCTGCGGACCTACTGCTACTAGGCACGCCAAATGGGGTGCTTGACCTAACCGTCTAATCCATCGAATTATTTTGATATAAGCCCTGTGCGCTGGTAGGCTTCGCGCCCATGGCTAAAACTGCCCAAATCTTTGACCTTTCTCCACCGGAGACCGGAACGCCGCTGGCAACCCTTTTAAAGGCTGCCAGCGACGAACTCCGTCTACATATTTTGCGCGTGATGGCTCAGGACTCGTTCAGTGTCTCGGAGCTCTGCACCATTTTTGATCTCCGTCAGAGCGCACTAAGTCACCATCTCAAGATACTGATCGATGCCGGGCTGCTGTGCCGTCGAAAAGAAGGCACCGCCATTTTTTATCGCCGTGCGTTGGCTGAGGGCTCGTTGCATCAGCTGCAGAAGCAGATTCTCCAACACATCGATGAAGCGCCCATCACCAGCAAAGACAGCCTCGGAATTGAGCGGGTGCAACGGCAACGCGAAAACAACTCGATCGACTTTTTTAAAGGCAATGCGGACCGGCTCAGAGAGCAGCAGGAATTGATTGTCCCATGGGCAGATTACAGTGAGATAACGTTGCAGCTCCTCGATCGACTCGAGACTAAAAAATTTGACTTAATCATCGAAGTTGGTGTCGGTGAGGGACGGTTACTGCCCTGTCTTGGAGACCGTGCGCACAGGGTCACAGCGTTGGATTTATCTAAGGATATGCTGCGCTTGGCACAACAACATGCGCAGCACCTGTCAAATGTATCGTTTGTTCATGGCAGTACTGATGCCCTGAAAAAGCACAGCCATGAGGTCGACGTGATCGTCGCAAATATGGTGCTTCACCATACGCCCGAGCCCGAAAAAGTCCTCGCAGAGGCAGCTAGCCTGCTGATGCCGGGAGGCCACTTGATCGTCAGCGAATTGTGCGCCCACGATCAGGCCTGGGCACGCGAGCACTGCGGTGACGTGTGGCTGGGCTTCACACCAGAACAACTCGCAGGCTGGGCAGAGGGTGCAGACCTCAGATTAAGCGCCAGCGTTTTCCTGGCGCAACGCAATGGCTTTCAAATACAAGTGCAACACTTTCAGCGCTGCTAATCGGATTCAGGAATCCTTACCATGAGTGACTATTCTCTTTTTACTTCTGAGTCGGTGTCTGAGGGACACCCTGACAAAATGTCGGATCAAATTTCAGACGCCATTCTCGATACATATTTGGCAAGGGATCCCGACGCACGCGTTGCTGTCGAGACGCTTGTCAAGACAGGCATGGTCGTCGTGGCAGGCGAGGTCACGACTTCCAGCGCCGTAACCACCGGCGAGCTCGAGGAGGTGATTCGGCAGACGGTGCTGAATATTGGCTTTAACTCATCTGATGTATGTTTTGACGGCAATACCTGTGCCGTAATCAACGCCATCGGACAACAGTCAGCGGATATCGCACTCGGCACCCACGAGGCCGATGAAGCCAATCAAGGGGCGGGGGATCAGGGCCTCATGTTTGGTTTTGCCTCTGATGAAACCGATGCCCTCATGCCTGCACCAATCCACTATTCCCATCGTCTGGTAGAGAAGCAAGCGGAACTGCGCAAGTCAGGAGCACTCCCCTGGTTGAGACCCGATGCAAAAAGTCAAATCACCATGCGCTACGGAGCAGACGGCAAGCCCGAGCGAGTCGAGGCGGTTGTGTTCTCCACTCAGCACAGCCCCGATATTTCGCAGGAGGACGTGCGCCAAGCGGTGCGAGAAAAAATTATTGGAACCACCCTGCCTGCGGAGTGGCTGCACGCTGACACGCTGTTTCACGTCAATCCGACAGGCAACTTCGTTATTGGCGGCCCGCAGGGGGACTGTGGTCTGACCGGCCGGAAGATCATCGTCGATACCTACGGCGGTATGGCACGCCATGGTGGTGGCGCGTTCTCGGGCAAGGATCCCTCCAAAGTTGATCGCTCCGCCGCTTACGCCGGGCGCTACGTCGCCAAGAACATAGTGTCGGCAGGACTCGCACGGCGCTGCGAGGTGCAAGTGTCTTACGCGATTGGTGTCGCTGAGCCCACGTCGATTTCCGTTAACACCTTTGGCACTGCCACGCTCACCGATGACGCCATCGTGGCATTAATCCGTGAGCACTTTGATCTGCGCCCTAAAGGCCTTATCAATATGCTAAATCTCAAGCGCCCTATTTACCTCGCCACAGCCGCTTATGGACATTTCGGTCGCTCCGGCGACAACTTTACCTGGGAACGCACCGACAGAGCTGACGCGCTGCGCACAGCCGCTGGTCTTTAACCCATCGACCTCAAGAGAGATGACACTATGAACACTGCCGTTGAGCAAAGCGTTTTCGCCGACTATAAAGTCGCTGATATTCACCTGGCTGACTGGGGCCGGAAAGAGCTGGAAATCGCCGAGAGCGAGATGCCTGCACTGATTGCGTTGCGCGAGCATTATAGCGACACGCAACCCCTTAAAGGCGCCAAGATTTTGGGCTGCATCCACATGACGATTCAAACCGGCGTGCTCATCGAGACGCTGGTCGCGCTGGGCGCCGAAGTCAGGTGGTCCTCGTGCAATATCTTCTCGACACAAGATCATGCCGCTGCCGCTATTGCCGCCGCGGGCATCCCAGTTTTTGCGTGGAAAGGTGAAACCGAAGAAGAATACGAGTGGTGTATCGAGCAAACTATCTTGGAAAACGGTAAACCTTGGGACGCGAATATGGTGCTCGACGATGGCGGTGATTTGACTGCGATGCTGCATGAAAATTATCCAGAGATGCTTGAGCGCATCAACGGCATTACGGAAGAGACGACTACAGGCGTGCACAGACTTTACGAGATGCTGGCCAATGGCGAGCTCAAGGTCCCCGCGATCAATGTCAACGACGCTGTGACAAAATCCAAAAATGACAACAAATATGGTTGCCGCCACAGTCTAAACGACGCGATCAAGCGTGGCCTCGACCACCTGTTAGCCGGCAAACGCGCACTGGTCATTGGTTATGGCGACGTCGGCAAAGGCTCAGCACAGTCGCTACGCCAAGAGGGCATGATTGTGCGCGTTACCGAGTGTGACCCTATTTGCGCCATGCAAGCATGTATGGATGGCTTCGAGGTGGTTTCAACCTTCACAGATGGAATTGACGATGGCTCTGATGGCTGCATCAATACCGACCTGCTCGGTACCACCGATATTCTGGTGACGGCAACCGGTAACTATAACGTCTGCACCGCTGCCATGCTGCGAGCCCTGAAATCAGGAGCAGTAGTCTGTAATATCGGCCACTTCGATAACGAAATTGACACCGCCTACATGCGGGACGCGTGGCATTGGGAAGAAATTAAACCCCAGGTTCACAAGATCGTCCGCAACACCGACGACAACGACCATCTGCTGCTCCTATCGGAAGGCCGTTTGGTCAATTTAGGCAACGCGACAGGCCACCCTTCACGCATTATGGACGGATCCTTTGCCAATCAGGTACTCGCACAGATCCATTTGTACGAAAAACAATTCTCAACGCTTTCAGGCGAGGCGCGGCAAGCCGCCATCACCGTAGAAGTACTGCCCAAAAAACTTGATGAACAGGTGGCAGGCTACATGGTGAAAGGCTTCGGTGGGGTAGTGACCAAGCTGACCACGAAGCAAGCTAATTATATTGGCGTAGGCGTTGAAGGCC
>CACOYM010000003.1 GCA_902631395.1 Halieaceae bacterium
GCGTACTTGCGGATATCGCGTCGCGTGACGATTTCGCGCCGCGGAGCACTCTGCTTGCCGATGCATGACAGGACCTCCTCGGATAGCAATCCGCTCATACTTGACGAGTCCGATCCTGCCAGTAGGGGTCGCGCAAATCCCGCTTGAGGATCTTGCCTGTGGGCGCCTTGGGTAGTGCCTCGACAAAGTCTACCGATTTGGGTTTTTGGTACGAGGCGAGGTGCTTGCTCGCCTCGGCGATAATGTCCGCCTCTGTTGCGGTTTGTCCGGGTTTCAATACGACGACGGCCTTAACGGCCTCGCCCCAGGTCTCGTCCGGGATGCCGAACACTGCTGATTCCAGCACGGCAGGGTGTTGATGGATTGCCGCCTCGACCTGTGTGCTATAAATGTTCTCGCCTCCTGAGATGATCATGTCCTTGGCGCGATCCACGATGAAGACGTATCCCTCTTCATCCCAAGTGGCGATGTCGCCTGTCCACATCCAGCCATCGCGCAGGGTTTTTTCGGTGAGGTCGGGTCGCCGCCAGTAACCGAGCATGTTGGCCTCTGAACGCACGATGATCTCTCCAGCCGAGCTCCCGTCTCTTGGTACGGGATTCCCATTTGGATTGACCACCGAAATTTCCGAAACGAATCCTTCACGGCCACACGAGCCGAGTCGCTCGGGGTGATCACCAGCTACCGCTCGTTGATGGTCCTCTTGAGACAGGAATGTCATCGTCATGCCCTCGGTCTGACCGTAGCCCTGGATCATCGTGCAAGGGAACGCATCGAGTGCAGCCTCAACGACGGAGCGGGGCATGGGTCCGCCGCCGTATTGAAAGTTGCGCAGGCTGCTGAGGTCGTAGTGCTTAAAGCCCTCGACTGCCATCATCCAATTAATCATGGTTGTGATGCCAAGGAACGCCGAAACGCGCTCCTGCTGAATCACTTCTAACGCCAGTTTTGCGTCAAAGTTGATGAGCACGACCGGACAGCCGTGAGCCATGTAGTTCATTGCCAGCGCTACCGGGATATGGAACATCTGCCCAGTCAGCATGTATACGTCGGTGGGTACGATACGCTCTGCAATAGATTGATTCAGCATTCCCATGTAGAGCGAATGGTGAGAATGTAGGGCACCTTTCGATTCACCTGTTGTGCCTCCGGTATACAAAATCAATACGGGGTCATTACCTATGACATCAGCCGAATTCGCGGGTTCCGCATCGCTCGCGGTCGCCATCAACTGCTCGTAGTTAGAGTCGGTCGATGCGGTAAACACCAGCGTCTTGGAGATGCTAGCTGAGCTAGCCAGAGCCTCGGTAAGCGCCGCGTATTCTTCTGAACTAATGAGCACCCTCGGTTCGCCATCTTTCAAAATTCGCGCCATCTCGGGTTCGCTCAGGCGCCAGTTTAAAGGCTGAGCGATCAACCCGCAGCGAGCGCAGGCGAAGAAAACTTCCATATATTGGATACAATTCTTCGAAAGAATGGCGACTCGATCACCTTTCTCGAGATTCAGCTCGCCACAAAAGCCGTTAGCCAGACGTCGGATCCGCTCATCGAGTGTAGCGAAGGTCATACGCCGGTCATTGGGAATATCAATCAGTGCCTCGCGCTCTGGGTGGAGCAGCGCGGTTTTGGAGGGAATGCGGCCAAGATTCATAGCAAATCTCTAGTAGGCGCTGTCGAGATCGATGTGGCGGCGGATGATTTTCCACTCTCCACCAACCCGGGCGACCTGATCACGATAGACGCCGGTCGTTAGCAACTTGGTTTCAGTGTTTTCCGTCGCGAACAAGGTTAAATAAGATGTAACCGCTAGGGTGTCGCCAGACGCCTCGAAGATCACATTTGTAATGTTGTGGCGGCGAACGTCCGTCTGGGTCGACTTGGCGCCGCGGTAGAGCTCCATGATGTTGTCGCGACTTTCGAACGGCCCGACCATGTCGCCCCCTGCGATCTGCATGCTCATGATCGCGTCGTCGGCGAAGCATGGCCCTAGCTCATCAAGGTGCCCTTCATCGTAGTAGTAGGCCATTCGGTTCAATACCTCTGTGATGGCGAGCCGGTCTTCTGCTGATGGCATGGCGTAGCTCCTCTGCTGACAAATTTTTCTGTTTATTCTCGCGATGCGACGCGGTGACTTGTTCCGAACAAGTCACCGAACTTTAGGCCATCAGGGCCGGAGGGATCAACTCACGCGATTCTCTTGGAAGCGCCAGGCTCGCGGTTGTCAGGTCGAAAGGTGCCGAGTCGCAGATGTCGGTTCTAAAGCGTCCCGAGTATATTTACCGCGAGGTGCGTATCTCGACGCGGCCCAGCTCGGCTTATTTCTGTATGGTGTAGCACCTCAATATCGGCTGTTAGGCCTCTTGGGACTCCTGGTCAGCATCGACGCTGACTGAGATCATGAGTTGCTGCGTCTCATCTATTGCATCAGCGCCCCCAGAAAACAGTTTTATTTTCGCTTCTTCATGGATCTCCTCCTCAACATCGTCGACACCTTTGACGATCCACATATTGTGATCACTCCGGAGCTAGGGCTTCGATATCACCAAGGCCTTCCCCATTATGGAGCATGGCTGCGCGCAGAGGGCGGCCCTTCTGCTGAGGCGTGATGAGGTCGTCCAATAAGATGGTGCCGTCACTCAGTGCGCCCAACAAGAGGGCTGGGCTGGAGTTGCTGTGCTAATCAAATCCCTGCGTTTTCGATGGCGACGACGTTGACAGATTCTCGAGCAAGCTAAAATCCACCGACTGCATCGACCGCCTCATTGCGCCAAGGTGTTACATTTGAGTACGAGTATTTTTTCGAGGCAAAAGGATGCGCATCAAAAACTGGACCCTTCTCATCACCCTCACGATTTTGCTGACGGCCTGCAGCGGTGGCGGCGGTAGCTATAACTCGCCCGCATCGCCCGTTGCTGACGGTGGTGGCTCCGGCGGAGACTCCTCAGGTGATTCGGGAGATGACGGCGCCTGCGGCATCTCGGCGCAAATTGATTTTGTGGAGGCAGTCACTGACACCTGGTATCTCTGGTACGACGAAATGGCCAGTGTTACCAAGGCGGACTATGACAGTGCGCAAGCCTATCTTGAGGCAAGGTTGCAGCCGCTGACCGATGATGGTCGAGACAGGGGCTTTTCCTATATGACGACTATTACCGAAGACGAGACCAGTATCAGCTCTGGTGCTTACATCGGATTTGGTTTTAGGTCTACGAGCACCGCGGAGCAGCTGTTCATCATTGATGTCTTTGAGAGTGGCCCCGCTTATGAGGCGGGTATGAGACGTGGCATGGAACTGATCGCTGTGGATACCGGTTCTGGGTTCGAGACACTGGCCGAGTTGAACGCCAGAGGAGCCACGAGTGAAGAAATTTTTGGTCCCGGAGATGTGGGTGTCGAGAGAACCTTCCGGTTGCGGCAGAACGGCGAAGACAGCGATATTCTTGTTGCTAAAGAAGAGCTTGCTCCACCAGCACTTGCAACCGCAACAATGTTGATTGATCGCGAAGGACTCGCGCCCGTTGGCTACCTGCACCTGCGGCAGTTTATCGACGCCGCTCTCGATCCGGACGAGGGTTTTTCGTCATTGACAGACATGGCCAACGTTTTCTCAGAGAACGGAGTGACTGATTTGGTCATCGATTTGAGATATAACGGCGGTGGATTGTTAAGTGTCGCTGACACCATGATGGATCTGCTCGCGGGCGCCACTGCGCGGGGTCAGGCGTCATTTAAAATTCAGGTCAACGATCAGCACCCCGATTACAATGAGGATCGCGATAACTGGGGACTCTTTGACGAGTTGCCCGATACCTTTTCGCCGATTCGCATCGCGTTCATTACGTCTGGCTCGACGGCCTCTGCGAGCGAGCTCATCATCAATGGCCTTCATCCACACCTTGAGGTGGTTATGGTGGGCAGTGACACCTTTGGTAAGCAAGTGGGCCAAGGGCGCTGGGACATGCATGACTCAGTGGAAGGGTTGGAGCGTGAAGACTGCGATGTGGCTCTGCGGCTGACAGCTTTTGAGATAGTAAACGGTGAGAATCAGGGCGGTTACCATCAAGTCGGCCTCGGCGGTACTGGACGATTCACGCTGTGTGAAGCCGAAGACGATATTTTTACAGCATTCGGTGACCCGACTGAAGCATCACTCGCCACGGCGCTGGATTGGTTTGCCACCGGGGTCTGTCCGGCTGGCGATGCGGCCTTGAGGCCCACACCTATTGGGGCCCAGCGGCGGAGTGAACACGTTTGGCTGCCGGTTGAATATATTCCCGAACGGGTTGACGGCAATGTCCGTTAGTCACCGTTGCCCAGAGCACCGATTTGCGGGTGCCTCGCCTTGGTAGCCTCGTTTTCTCTCAGGCTGGCGCGTAAGAAGGGTCATTTCGTTGCCTGCGACTGTTGTGGGTTGAGAGAGTAGATATGGCAACGCGGACAATGAGTGCAGTGTTTGCTGATATCGTGAGTCAGCTCCGCTCAATGCGAGAGTTCAAATCAGGTCCAGTGCCAAGAGAAGTTATGGGGGCTGTTTTTGGAAGTGCATAATGCGCGTTAAGTAACCGTAACACCCAGCCATGGTTCGTGCACCTCGTGACGGGTGACACGCTTGAGCAATTTTGTGCAGAGCTGCAGGCAAAATTCGCAGCGGGCGAGGTTGCTTTGGACTTTCCCTACGACGGCCAATATGAGGGCGTTTGTAAAGAGCGTCAGTTTGCATCGGCCTCAGCGCTTCGCGATGCTCGGGGTATTGCCCGCGAGCAAAAGGCTGAGCGCAGTGCCTGGTTAATGCGTGACTTCAGCTTCTTTGATGCACCCGCTGTGGCGTTTTTCACTCTGCCCACCGGTTTTGGTCTGAGGGAAGATTGTGACCTCGGTATGTTCGCGCAAACGGTGATCCTCGGCCTGACCGCTCATGGCTTGGGTTCCTGCCCCCAGACGGCGCTCGCCTCTTTCGCCAATGTGATTCGACCCACGCTCAATTTGGGTGACCATAAGCAGCTGATGTTCGGTATGTCATTTTGCTATCCCTGCGAGACAGTGGTTAATGAGGTCAGAACGGAGCACACCGCGTCAGCAGACGTGGTCACTTTCCACATCTAAGTACCGCGCCGTTCACGTCGCTTGCTTCCGACATTAACTCGGACGGGTATATTGCGTTCAAATTGGGGGCGATTGCTGCCGTCACAATGGGAGAGGCGGTCTTAGCCGAGGTGGGTGTGTTGCAAATGTCACCCGGCAAAAGCCGGGAGAAAGATTCGAACCTTATCGGCGCGGTGCGGCCAGAAAATCCGTGATCTTTAAATTAAAGCCCGAGAGTGCGTTGAAATGGAGCGGCGCTGACATCAGCTGCAAGTCTCTCAGGCCCAGCTGCCGAAGCATTTGTGCGCCGGTGCCAATCAGTCGGTAGTTTTGCGGCGGGGCCGGCCGCTGCTCCGCATGGATTAGCTGATACAGATCCTCGAGAATGGAGTGCGGTGTCTCATTGCCGCCAAGCAGGACCACAACGCCGCGTCCTTCAGCAGCAATGTATTGCATTGCGGCACGGTAGGACCAACCCGGCCCAGCCTTGTCATCTAGGCGGGTGCCCAAAAAATCCCGCAAAGTATTCATCGGTTGCACGCGCACCGGCACGGCGCCAGGCGCACTGAGGTCGCCGACGCTCATGGCAAAGTGAAGGGTGTCGTCAATGAGATCTCGAAAGGTATGCAGGGTACACTGGCCCCACTCGGTGTGCACAGACTCTGCGCTGTGAAGCTCAATCGATTTTTCATGCAACGATCGATACTCGATGAGATCAGCGATGGTACCCATATTGAGACCGTGCTCTTTAGCAAAAGTCTCGAGCTGGGGTCGCCGCGCCATTGTGCCGTCTGGGTTCATGATCTCGACAATCACCGCCGCCGGCGCAAGCCCTGCCATGCGCGCCAGGTCTACGCCTGCTTCGGTGTGACCGGCTCGCTCTAGGACGCCCCCCGGTTTGGCGACCAACGGAAAGATATGTCCAGGTTGTTTGATGTCCCTCGGCGTGGCGTCGGGTGCAACGGCCTGCAGGATAGTGTGCGAGCGCTGTGCTGCGCTGACCCCGGGGCCGACCTGCTCGATGGCATCAATCGATACGGTGAAATTGGTCTCATGTTGCGAGCGGTTATCACGCACCATCAGAGGCAGGTTCAGTTGGCGTGCGCGCTCAGGCATGATCGGCATGCAAATCAGACCGCAGGCTTCAGTAGCAAAGAAATTGACTATTTCGGGCGTCACTTTTTCCGCCGCGATAATCAAGTCACCCTCATTCTCGCGATCCTCATCATCCATCAAGATGACCATGCTGCCCGCGCTGATGTCGTCGAGTAATGTGGGAATGTCACTGAGCATAAAAATACATCGCGAAGCTTATCAGACCAGTTCGATGGCCACGGCCGTGCCTTCGCCACCACCAATGCATAGGGCTGCAACACCTCGTTTTTTGCCGTACAGCTCCAGCGCGCTGATGAGCGTTACGATAATGCGTGAGCCAGTGGACCCTATTGGGTGGCCCTGTGCACAAGCGCCGCCGTGAACGTTAACGCAAGCTGGATCCAAATTCAGTGCGCGCGACGTTAGCATCGTTACCATAGCGAAAGCTTCATTGATCTCCCAGAGGTCTACATCGACGGCGGTCCAGCCGACTTTTGCCAGGACCTGCTCGATCGCGCCAATAGGTGCCAACGTGAAGGACTCGGGGGCCAGACTGTTGCGCGCGTGTGCCACGATGCGTGCGCGGGGTTTCAGGCTGTGCGCTTTGACGGCCTCTTCGCTCGCCAGAAGTAGGGCGCTGGCGCCATCTGAAATCGAGCTAGAGTTGGCAGGAGTGATAGTGCCGCCCTCAGAAAAGGCGGGCCTGAGCTGAGGGATCTTTTCCGGGTCGGCCTTGTGCGGCTGCTCGTCATTGGTAACTGTGTGTTCCCCGCGACGCGTTTTAATTGTGACAGGCGCCATTTCTTTGGCGTTAAGGCCTTCATCAATCGCGCGCTTAGCACGAGTTAAACTCTCTATGGCAAAGGCGTCCATCTTTTCCCGGGTCAGTCCATGCTCGTCTGCCGTTTTCTGTGCGAACGTGCCCATGGCTGCACCGGTGTAAGCATCCTCTAGACCGTCCAAAAACATATGGTCATAGAGCTTGGAGTGCCCGAGGCGTTGTCCGCGGCGGCCTGTCATCAGAATATGCGGTGCATTAGACATGCTCTCAAGCCCGCCGCTGATGACCAGCTCGTTAGTGCCCGCGGTGATGCTATCTGCAGCGAAGATGGTCGCCTGCATACCGCTTCCACAGGCCTTGTTGATAGTGACCGCACCCGTTGTATTGGGAATCCCTGCACCCAACATGGCTTGGCGCGCCGGACACTGCTTCAAACCAGCCGGCAGCACGCAGCCCATAAAGACCTCGTCGATCGCCCCTGGCTCGGCGCCAGCTCGCTCAACCGCAGCGGTAATGGCGGTTGCACCCAGTTCGTTCGCTGTCGCATCGGTCAAATCACCCAAGAGGCCGCCCATTGGTGTTCGGGCGCCGTCGATAATCATTACTTTAGTCATCTTGGAGCTTTTAAATCAAAGAGAGGGGCGGGCATTTAGCCCGAACTACGCAAGCCCTGCAAGCTTAGTCTGGCAGTTTGCTGACTCGGAACCCCTTCTGTCGGACTGCGGTCCGGAAAGCGCTCGGAGTCAGCCCAGTGAGTTGCTTAAAAGTGCGTGTGAAGTGGGATGGGTCATGAATCCCCACAGCACTGCCAACCTCCGTAACAGAGAGGTTAGTTCGGCGAAGCAGCGCTTGTGCCTCGTCGAGCCTGCGTAGCTGAAGGTACTCGCTGATGGAGACACCGGTTGCCGACTTGAAGCGTCGCGTCAGGGTGCGCGCACTCACGCCTGATGACGCCGCTAACGAGGCGAGTCGAACGGGCTCTCTTAAATCCCGGAGTAACTCGGTCTGCGCATCCGCGACTAGTTCGTCATGGTGTAGGTCCCGCGGCGCCCCCAAAGGGGAGGGCGAAAATCTCTGACGGATTTCGGGCGAGAATTGACTCTCAATATGCCTTGCTACTCGAGGCGAAAAAATTTCCCCGCAAAGGTAAACCATCAAATCTGCGACTGAGTTGACGCTACTGACACAAAAGACAGATTCAGATTGCGTAATTAGCTGTCGTCGCTCTAGCGAGACCGAGGGATAGCGCTGCGCAAACGCATTAAACCATTGCCAATGTGTGGTCATCGAGCGGCCAGTCATCAGGCTGGTCTCAGCGAGTAGAAAACTTCCCGAGCCGACGCTCACGGTCAATCCGCCCGCGGCGACGTGCTGCGCGATCAAATCCACGTGTCGCGACTCCCGCTTTAAAACCCGGTGTGGTTGCCGCCAAATCGCAGGCACAATTAACAAGTCGGTTTCTGCCAAGTCACTCAGTGGCAGGGTATTTAGGCTGATGCCGCTCTGAATCGGCAACTCTCCGCCGCCCTCGCTAAAGCAGGCGATGTCTAGTGAGCGGGTGCCGACTCGTCCAAGTGCCTGACTGGCGCCCGTCAGAATCTCCAGCGGCAGTGTCACGGATGAGGCCAGCATATCCGCATGCAACAACGCAGCGACGTGGAATTTTTTCGTCGATAATGACTTTTTTAGCATATTATTTGACTTTATACGCATAGAAAAGCTGTCCGTCGAGCGTAGACTTCCTGCTCACTTGAGCGCGATGGCGCGCTCTTGCCCGTGTTGTGAGAAGGATCGAATATGCTGAGATTACCTGTCGTGGTGGCCGCAGGCGGCGTGAATAGCGCCGGACGGACATCCCGAAGACACGCTTATCGGCGAATGATTTGGGAACACCTCGCAGCCTCTGATCGCGCGGGCACTCAAGCCGCACTAGCTCAAATGACGGAAAGGTCCGATACTGCCGATATACTTGCCCATACGTTGGTGCGCGAAATCGAGCCTGACTGGTTCGATTATCGGGCCGTGCCCTGGAACCGTCGGGTGCAAGTTGCTGAAGGGCAAGTGTCCTCGAATTTTGAGTATACCCCTGGCGGCATTGGTGAGGGCGCTGCCGTTGGTGGGATATCAGAGGCGGTATCCAACAAGCTAGTGCGTGTGACGTTACCGAAAGGTTCAGAGGTCTTGCTTCCCAGTGTGCGGCGTTTCGACGTAAGCAGTGCCGGTCAGTTGCCCAGCGGTTTTGACCCAGGTGTCTTATACCGCTCTCGCAATCACCCTCGCGCACTTCAGATGACCGTGTTTGCAGTATCTGACGCACTAGCAGACCTGGGGCTGGATTGGCAGGTGCTTGCAGATGCCGTCCCGGCCAATGCGATCAGTGTTTATGTCTCGGGCGCCATGGGGCAGCTGGATGAAGCAGGTTACGGCGGCATGTTGCGATCCCGCGCACTGGGGCGCCGCGTTACCTCCAAGCAGTGTCCATTTGGCTTTGCCGAGATGCCGGGTGACTTCATCAGTGCCTACGTGCTGGGTAGCGTCAGTGCGACAGGCCCCGCGTTGGGTGCGTGCGCGACGTTTTTATACAACCTTCGTCTCGGGATTGAGGATATTCGCCAAGGCCGCTCTCGCATCGCAGTGGTTGGCGCTGCGGAAGCGCCGGTCAGCGTTGAGGTAATGGATGGTTACGCAGCTATGGGGGCGCTCGCGACCGATACAGGCCTCAGGCAAATCGATGGTCTCAGCGATGACGCCCTGCCTGATCATCGCAGAGCCTGCAGACCTTTTGGTGAAAACTGTGGTTTCACGATGGCCGAGTCGGCTCAGGTGATAATTTTGATGGATGATGCGCTGGCTTTGGAGCTTGGTGCGCCGATTCTGGCGGGCGCTCCCTTTGTTAGCGTGAGAGCCGATGGAGCGAAAAAGTCGATTTCCGGCCCTGGCGTTGGCAACTATTTAACTGTCGCGGAATCAGCCGCGACCCTGAGGAGCATTCTGAGTGAGGACCGATTGCGCCATCGCGGAATGGTGCAAGCGCACGGTACGGGCACCCCTCAAAACCGCGTCACCGAGTCAACGTTGCTCAGTAAAGTGGCGAAGGCATTTGGTGTGTCGAAGTGGCCGGTAGCGGCCATCAAAAGTTATGTTGGGCATTCATTGGGTGCAGCAGCAGGTGACCAGCTCACCGCAACCCTGGGCATTTGGAGGTATGGCGTCATTCCCGAAATCAGCACGATCGATGCGCTTGCGGGGGATGTTGTGACTGAGCGACTGGCCTTTGTCCTGAACCCACAATCTGCGGACGAGCTGGATTATGCGCTTGTAAATAGCAAAGGGTTCGGCGGCAATAACGCAACGGCGGCGCTTTTGAGCCCGGACGCGACCGCGGCGCTCTTGCGGCGGCATCACGGTGAACGGGCCATGGCGGCCTGGCGCGACAAGTTGGCCAGCGTGACCGAGGCGCAGTTGGATATCGAAACTAAGCGTCTCAGTGACGAGTGGACGCCATCCTACCGATTCGACGAGGACGTGCTGACCGATGCCGACGTGACGGTGACAGATTCTGGCGTTGAGTTGGGTGAGCAGCGTGTTGACTTACGAGATGATTTGCCGGACGGATGGCGTCTAAAGTAACTGCTGTAGTATTTGCCTGAAGATTTGCGCAAACTACTCGCTATGAACACGTCTAACATGACTGCCACGCTTGCCACGCTGCTCAATAGGAATTCCCATCCACGCTTGACGGACCCGGGTCCCGACGCAGAGCAGTTGAGCGTAATCCTCCGTGCAGCCGCCCGTGCACCCGACCACGGCCGCTTACGTCCGTGGCGGTTCGTTGTGATCACTGGCGATCGACGAGAGGCTTTGGGCAAATTTTTTCAAGAGAGTCTGCAACTGCGTGGCGTCACCGATGAGGCCCAACTGGCCAAGGCACTTTCCGCGCCAATGCGCGCACCCGTCATCATTGCAGGATTGCTGCATGCGGTAGCGCACGAAAAAATTTCGCGTGACGAGCAGGGGCATGCGGTTGCAGCCGCACTTCATGCAGCCCAGTTGGCGGCTGATGCACTCGGGTTTGGTTGTGTGTGGCGAACAGGGGGCTATGCGACCGACCCTCATGTCGTTGCAGCCTTAGGTGGTGCGATCAATGATCAGGTGATCGGCTTTCTCTACATGGGCACACGAGAAGGGAGCAGTAAGGTATTACCTGAGGAGTCAGTTGAATCTCTGGTGAGCTACTTTTAAATCGGGCTCGATCACCAGGGGTCTGAAACTATTATGCTAAAAAGGCCATGGCTGCAGTTTGCGTTGTTGGGTGCGCTGCTATTTTTGATCAGTGGGCAACTATTTCCGGAGCCCAAGCCCGTGTTGGGGCCACCCAATGCAGAGCGCCTTGCGGCGATGGCCGCGAATTATGCTCGGTTTGCGCGAAGTGAGCCCAGTGCCGAACTCCAAGCGCGATTCGTTGATGCCGAGCTGCGGGATGAATTGTTGTTCCGAGAGGCGCTTCGTCGCGACCTACAGCATCAAGATGCCGCTGTGGAGCAGCGCATTATTCGTAATATGCGTTTTCTGAATGCGCAGACCGATGCCTCGGATGAAGAGCTGATCAGACAGGGCTATGCACTTCGATTGCACCTCACCGATGAAGTAATTCGGCGGCGCTTGGTACAGGTTATGAAGCGTCTAATCGTAGCAACTACGCCAAGTTCGGCACCTACCGCAGAGGAAGTTCAAGCTCGATACGACCAGGATCTGTTGGGCTGGCAGGAGCCCGCCCGATTCAGCTTAAGCCACGTTTTTCTGCCCCCAGACCGAGCCGATGAGATGGCTAACGTGGTTGCCAGGGTGGCTGATGAGCGGCTGACGGCTGATGAGGCCAGAATTCTGGGCGCGCCCTTTTTACCGGGTTATCAATTCAAACGACAAAGCGTGGATCAATTGACTCGAGTTTTTGGTGCGGTGTTTGCGGAGGAGCTTGAGCAACTTGAGCCGGCACCGGGTAGTTGGGTCGGCCCCGTAAGCTCCACTTTTGGTCTGCACTACGTTTATGTTGCGGACTGGGAACCGCCTAGGACTCTAAGCGTCGATGAGGTCAGTGAGCGCATTGTCCGCGATCTTGAGCGGGAGGCTGAGGAGGAGCGAATAGCGGAATGGGTCGCTAGCGCTATGGCAATGTACCAGGTGCTGCGGCCATGAGAGGGCTTCTGTTGCTGTGCTTTATGTTTGCGGCTGCCGAGGTTGTGGCTCATCGTTTCGCGCCTTCATTGCTTGAGGTGACTCAGCTATCCGAGCGGACTTTCAATGCGACTTGGAAAACACCGATTCAGAAAGTCTCCGCAATACCGATCGAGCCGCGCTTTCCAGCGACTTGCAAGGCAATGTCCGTGTCGCCCTGGGTGCGAGAAGGCACGGGCATGCTGACGCAGACGCAGTATGAATGCGCGCATGGGCTCGTCGCTGAAACTTTGACGGTCACCGGTTTAGGTGAAAATCAATCATCGGTCTTGCTTCGTGTGAACCTAGCAGACGGTATCTTCCATCAAGCGGTTTTCACTGCTTCGGAGCCCGACTTCACAATACCGCAGGAGGGTTCAGCGGGCACTGTCGCACTGGATTACACCTGGTTGGGGGCGGAGCACATATGGGCTGGCCCTGATCACCTGCTTTTTGTCATGGGATTGCTGTTACTGGTGGGGTGGAACCGCAGGCTTATCTATACCGTTACGGCTTTCACATTTGGACACAGCGTAACGCTGGCGATGGTGACATTAGGGCTATTTGATTACCCGGTATCGTTTGTGGAGTTCATGATCGCGCTGTCGATTTATGTGTTAGCGGTAGAGCTATCGCGTGGCGAGGGCGGTGGCGCTTTGTGGCGGCAACCGTGGTGGTTGGCAGGGGGTTTTGGTCTGCTCCATGGCATGGGCTTCGCTGGTGCCCTGGCTGAGACCGGCCTGCCTCAGTCGAATGTGCCGCTCGCCCTATTGTTCTTTAATGTCGGCATCGAGCTAGGTCAGCTGGCTTTCATAGCGTTGCTTGTGCTGATCGCAGTTGCTGGCGTGAACGTTATTGGCCAGCGCCTGAGAGCACTTAAGCCACTGCCGGTTTACGTCTTAGGCGGGCTTTCCGCCATGTGGTGTATAGAGCGAGGTCTAGAGACACTCGCGTAATTAGGGGTCACCAGGCCAGTTTTTCATGGGAATGATGGGATGTAGGGCGATAGCCAACCCCTCATCGATCTGATTCTCGTTTTCCAGTACATCGCGGCGACGCACGAACGCGGTTCCACTCCGGGTGTCTACGGCGTCGGTGACCTCCATTCCCCCTTCACCTGAGAAAACGCGCTCGAGGTTTATGTTGAACCACGCAATGCGCATTGAGGCTGCCGCTACCGCGCGTGACCAGTCAAACTCTGAGGTAACACCGCTACCGGCTCCCTGAATAGCAGGTTTGCGTGTGACGCCGTCAAAGCGCGTAACGCGGTTGAGTCCTGTCTCGTAGTAAACATCTTTCTCAATAATGTCAGTGAAAATGATGCTACTGATGTCAGTTTGTTCTAAAAGTTGATCCTTAACTGCTTGTACGATTTGAATAAAGGACTTTTGGTTCACTCGGCCGGTTGTCGGATCGATCGGGTCACCGTAAATTAATACGGCGTTATTCCAACGCTGGGAGAATTCGCGCTGCGGTCGGACATTATATCCCGCGCTTTCGAGGTATTCTTGTAAGCGAGCGTCAACGAAGGCTTCGCGCTTCTTTAGGTAGTTCCGGGAAGGCCCACCCAAATTCACGTTCGCTATTACCACGACATTGCTATCCAGTTGCTCGAACAGCGCCTCCACGAATATGTTGGTTGGGGTGGTGGCGTTATACCCACCGCCTACAGTGGGTGAGGCGCCACATCCCAACAAGCCGAGAACAATACTGGTCGTGATGCCCATAGACCGCAACAAGGGATTGGCCTTAGTCTTTCGAAGTGTTGTGCGAATCTGGAGATGCGACGCCATCATGGTTGAATTCCTCAATAAAAGTGAGCATATGCTACCAAAGGAGCGGAGCAGATGAACAATACGCTACACGCTTTGTCTTCAGGGGATGGACCAGATGTGTTGTTACTCCACGGTTTGTTTGGTCGAGGTAGTAACTTGAGGGGGGTGGCGCGTGCATTGCAGTCCGAATTCACTGTGCACTGCATCGACTTGCCCGACCATGGTCGCTCGATGTGGCTCGAGAGCGCATCGCTAGGTGCTTATGCCGAGTGTTTAGTCTCTTGGATGGACGACATGAACATCGATTGCTCTCACATTCTAGGGCACTCGTTGGGCGGTAAGGTTGCCATGCAGCTAGCGCTCTCGTGGCCCGAGCGAGTCGACAAGCTGGTGGTTGCAGACGTTGCGCCGGTCGCTTACGAGAGTAATCATGATGTTGTAATGACCGCGCTTGAGACGGTGGCGGCAAATGGATGTGCCAGTCGTGCTGAGGCCGAGGCAATTCTCAGGGAAGCGATTGCCGATCACGCGGTAGTCGAGTACTTGCTGATGGGACTGACGCGCTTGGGTGAGTTTTACGGATGGCGTTTTCATCTCAAAGGACTTAAGGGCGGTTATGGGCGATTCAGGGAGCCACCGACGGGCGTTGGAAGCTACCTAAGACCCACACTGTTCCTGCGCGGCGCAACTTCAGACTATGTGCGGCCGCAGCATGAACCGGAGATTAGAAGGCAATTCCCCAACAGCTCGGTGATCACCCTGGAAGAGGCCGGTCATTGGCTTCACATTGATCAGCCCAAGCGATTTAACTCAGCGGTAGCCGCTTTTTTAGCTTAATAAATTTTTTAGCAGTGCTGACTACAGTGAGGTGCACTATTTTACGGGTTACCTGACCCTCAAAACGGCCTGCTTATGAATTCAAAGTGTCCACAGATTCTGTGGATAACTCTTGGGATAGTTTGTTCACTTGAGCCTTGAAAGACGAAACGGCGGGATTAGCAGCAAACTGGTCAAAAATTGATCAACTTAGTTTAATATATTTAAATCAATAACTTAGTTATAAAATGTGAATGCGTTTGCACGGTGTGTCACATAAGCGGCACAAAGTTGACGTCACAGTCGGTTGTGTGAATAACAACTAGGTTCGGGGTACTACAGAACTCCAATAGCGTGCAAGCTTTTTTTGAATATTTTTTCATTGGCTGGCGGTTTTTGTTCTCACTCACCCCGATAACGACACCCTGAATCACAGGTTTCACTAATTTCGACCTCGGTTAGCTGAGGCAGTTCTGGCTTTAATCGCGCCCAAATCCAGTGACAAAGGTTTTCACTTGTCGGGTTTTCAAGTCCATCGATCTCGTTCAGGTAATGGTGGTCGAGTTGATCCAGCAATGGATCAAACGCCTGCTTGATCATGTCAAAATCAATTATCCAGCCCGTGTCGGGGTCTACTGCGCCTTCAATGGTAATGCGCACTCGATAGGAATGGCCGTGCAAACGCTCGCACTTATGGCCTTTGGGGACCTTGGGCAGCCGGTGCGCGGCTTCAAAGCGAAAATCTGTGTGCAGTTCCAAAACGGCCCTCCGGATCGGGGACGCGAAAATCGCGGCGATTCTACACGGTTTGGTGCTTTCTGCGATGCCTCAGAACGACGTCGAAAACGTTCGGAAGCGCATTGACAGTGAAGGTGCGATCCCTATAATCCGCTGATCTGGTTTGGGGTGATTAGCTCAGCTGGGAGAGCATCTGCCTTACAAGCAGAGGGTCGGCGGTTCGATCCCGTCATCACCCACCACCCGCTCTCCGAGGCGGCGCCAAACCACAACCGATGCAGCTTCTGCATTAAAACATGGAGCGGTAGTTCAGTTGGTTAGAATACCGGCCTGTCACGCCGGGGGTCGCGGGTTCGAGTCCCGTCCGCTCCGCCATCCTCTACTCCGTCTGCGAGCCGTGACAGGAGTATCCTGTATCCTCAACCGATCTAGCTTCTAATTTTGGCTCTGAAGCAACACCTTACATTGTGATAGTCCTGCGTTAAGCTATCGGCACTGGGTAGCAAATCCCAGCAGAAACAGACTTGCATGCATAACCACAGTGTTAGCGCAGCACGCACAATCTCCTGCCTATCGAAGATCCGAAGAGCCATGCCAGTATCAATATTCAACATCTATTTGACCGAACAAGAGACACTCTCGTTTTATTCAGCACGGAAAAATCGGATTAAGGTAGCGGCAGAAAATGGCCAAACTCTCAGCTTGCCCTGGGAGGTTTTTAAGCCCTACGTAACTAAAAACGGTATCAGCGGGAGGTTTGCGGTCTATTTTAATTCTGATGGCAAATTCATGAGGCTTCAGCAGCTTTAACCTCTCGCGATAGCGGTGAACCTGTTGACTTAGTCCTCACTCCGAACGTTTCGGGGCGGGGACTATCACAATCACAGGGGTACTCAAAATCACCGGAGGAATGTGCTTAAGTGAAGAAGTATTGACAAGTTAGCAAGAGAATTCAGACACTCCTGTTCGCCTTATCGGCATCATTTGACGAACGAATCATCTCTCTAATCTCGTCCCAAGTCTCGTCAGAGAGACTGTCAAGGCTTGGAAAGAAATTTCCTCCAGTAGCTAAATGCGCTGCACCATCAATAGCTATGTTTTGCCCGGTCAGATACTCACATCCATCCGCCATCAGGAATGTTGCCAAGTTCCGTAACTCAGACATTTCTCCATTTCGCCCCATTGGAATCGCAGAGTAGCTGTCAGTCTCTGCTGTGCTTTGATTAGGGTTCAATCTTTCCCATGCACCCTTCGTGGGAAACGGCCCGGGGGAAATGGCGTTTAATCGAATACCATATTTCCCCCATTCTGCTGCCAAGGACTTAGTCATTATGTTTACACCCGCCTTTGACATCGCAGACGGCACCGTGTACGGGCCGCCATTCCATACCCATGTGGTGAGGATGGATATGACTGAGGCACTGATCTTTTCGTCTATCCAACGTTTTCCGCAAGCGTGGGTAACTTGGAAAGAGCCCCTGAGAACAATGTTTGAAATGGCATCAAACCCTCTGATACTTAGATCTTTTGTGGGGGAGATGAAATTGCCTGCAGCGTTGTTTACTAGACCAGTGAGTGGGCCGCCATCCAACCAAATTTGGTCAATCATTTCGTCAACAGCGTCTGCCACACGGATATCACATGAATAGGCTTTTGCTTCTCCACCAGCACCGACAATCTCCTGAACGGTGTCATCCAACACTGATTTCCTTCTGCCACAAATGTAGACTTGCGCACCAAGCCGAGCGTACTCGCTGGCCATTTCTTTCCCTAATCCAGTACCACCACCAGTGACTAGAATCCTTTTCCCACTCAAGATATTTTCTTTAAACATGTAAGACCTTAAAAAAAATAAAATAATCTTTGACGCATGATCTCCCTCAAGGGGCGATGGTTAAACTTTAAACCCCCAAAAGTCTCGGCCGCAAATAAATGGCGTATTTGCAATGGCCCGCAAGGCAGGATCTTAGCTATCACGAATCGACTCGACCTGACTTATTAGAGCGGCCGATGATCAACCTCAGATAAGTTCCTTAATCAAACCACCAAACGGGGCCGCGTATTGCAACCACATCGATCTGCACGCTATCGGAAATTGCTGCTGCTGGTCAAATTAAAGAACTCCTATCACAGACGCTCCACTCAGGAGAGTGCAGGCGCTCACACAGCTCAGATGATCGTTTTTCACCTGCAACTTGGAGATTGCACGCCGACACAAATCATGGTGAACATAAGTTTCCAAATATAAAAATTGAATGAGAAGATAAGTCTACATTGCAGATCGTAAGTGAAGAGTCACCGTATGCGACTGACTAAGTTCCTATCACTTTATGTGAATATGAGCCGCAACCAAGCAAAATTTTATATCCGCAAAGGACGAGCCTCTGTAGACGGCGTCGTAATCACGGAGTCTGATTTTGAACTGTCTGAGGACAGCCAGGTGATGCTTGACGGTAACCTCATAGAATCAGTGGAGTATCGTTATTTCCTTTTAAACAAACCAATCTCATATGAGTGTCTAAAACAATCTGCGACTGCCAAATCAATCTGTAAACTACTTCCGCAAGAACTGAGCGGTCGGGAAGTTTATTTTGCAAACATCTTACGACCGATAGATACAGGTTTAGTAGTAATTAGTGATAATCCTCGATGGTCGAGCATGCTCAGAAAAAAAATGTCGAAAAAATCGCGCGTTTATTATTTTACACTGGCTGAAAAAGTGAGTGGTGATCAAGTTTCTGGTCTTCGCGCTTCATTCGAAAAACACTTTGGATCCTCAAAGAATTCAGCATTCGATATCCAACACAGAGGCGACAATTTACTCGAACTAAGCTCAGTGCAGGCTAGGATTTCTAACATTCTGAGTTTATTTGAGTCCATGAATTTTGGTATTGAAGTAGTGCACCTGCAGCGAGTGGGGAAGTTAGACCTCGGTGATTTGCGTCTAGGCGAGTCCAAGGAATTCACCGAGGGGGAAATAACGCTATGAATTGTCTTCGCCACGTCGCAACCCACTTAGTGCCGGCTGCCGAAACGCTTATGAATGTGCCACTTACACCTCAGTGGGAACTCTACATGCCGTTAGGAAACTTTGTCTGCTCCACAAAACCTTCATCTCTGACGTTCTCCAGCGCCCTCGCATAGGCGGTCAACAAGCGGAGGGAGTGTTGGCATCTCTCAACAAAACGTATATTGGCGTCGCTATCGTTCTCAGAGGGATCAGCATTACAAATTTTATGGACCTGCCTGGCGATTATATGCTCGGGTAACCAACACAAACGGCTGTTCTTATAACTACTAGTCCGTAACTCATTTATTACATAAGCCCCTCCCTCGCCCGCTGAGACCGCGCAGGCTAGAGCAGGTTTGTGCGCTAGTTCATCCGTTCCAGACCAAATTAAAAAAAAATTTTTCAAGGCTGCCGGCACCATGCCATGCCACTCGGGTGATACGAATACGAATGCATCGCTGGCCGAAAGTTGTTGCGCCAGTTGGCCAAAACCAGCCCAGTGGGATTCACCTCCTGCCAATTCCTCGTCCCAGAAAGGGAGAGGGTCTTGTCCTAAATCCAGCGTCCAGGTAGAGACGTTGAGTTTGTCCCGTAAAAAGTCACTGCAGAATTCCGCTACTTTGGCACTCTGCGAGTACTTCCTATGGCTACCTACAACCAATCCAATTTCCATGTTTTCAAATCACCACTATTTTTAAATGTTATTGTCCCGAGGCAGTCGAATTCTCCTAAATCCTCTCGCAGAGCGATCTTTTATAGATGCTTTATGAAAGCCGACAGCATCCGCGGATGACCATGCAGAATCTCGGGTAACCTAGAAATTCAACGCAACTCCCAATCAGTTTATACAAAGCGCAATAAATGCGGCAGTGAGCACTCTAAACAAGTAGTTATCCTGAATATTTCTGCACCAAATTAACCTGCATATTTCTTAGCCCAAATATTTATCTATCCTTCATCAAATTCTGCCCCATGATTGTGCGTGAGCCGGCGTGCATCATTATCCGCTCCGTTGGACAAACATCCTTATTGTATTAGAGAGATAATCATGCCCTCAGAACCGTTTTTTCTTGCGCTTAGTATTTTGCTGATGGTTGCTTGCCTATGGATGTGGGAGCGGAACCACGCTTACAAAGCCTGGTTTTAAAACAGGGACAAGCTTGACTAACTGCCCTAGAAAGTGCGCCAAGTCCTCTATTTTCCGTTCTTGACGAGACATAACTCATACATCGTTAGCAAAGCCTATAACGTTCGCCAGCCAGCCTTACCCGGGCAGCAAGGGGCCCTAACAAAACCGCACTTAGGCCTCCCAGGCGTGTGTATCTCACCAGGTTGTACAGCGGAGGCATGCCGAGCGTGCTCTCGAGGCCAGCTTTGGATACTGAGAAACAGAGAAATCAAACGCAAAAATAAAGACGAATATAAAAAGTTAATCTATTTCCAGCGAGAGCGGTCGGCTTGAGAGAGCGCGAGGTTTTGACCAAGATATCTTGATAGATACCTCGCAGAAAGATTACCGGAATCCGTCTGCTCAGCCTTACCCTTCAAAGCCAGATAAACGCGGCGATGTGGCCTCAACTATGCGGCACATACGCCTCTACCGGGGTTCAGGCACTACCCTAGTTATTTGAAGAGGAGCCAACACCGTTGGCTCCTCAGTCAAAGGTTAGAAATTGAATGGGCCGTTGCGACTAGCTTGCTGCGTCCGAGGAAGATGTCGCGGCTGACCAGATAACTACGCCAAATGCGATTTTATTGACGAAGTCAGCAAGGTTATAAACTAAGTTCAGCGTGGCGGCACTGCCGTCCCCTGCGTAGCCCCAAAGGTACCCTAAAGGATATATCGCCCAACCAAACGTCACGATAATCCGTAACGCTGAGAAGGCTTTACGAGAGGCATCCGTACCTTCACTAGTATTTATCTTACTGGCTTCACCAATAAAGATTTCATAAATAATGTAGAGCCAAGCGGCCGTACCGATTATAAAACCTCCCCAAAGGAACGTCGGCATGGATGCATTTACTTCACCAAGATACCCTGCCACCAGCATAGCCACCGATGCGACGAGTAATCGCCAAAACAGTCCAGCACCAATAACTGCGACTGCAGCAAGAATGAGATAGAACTCAATGATTTGCAGCGGGACAGTCAGGAGCCAGTCTACATAACGAAATACCGTTGGGCTCTCGCCTGTGGCGACCCAAACACCCCGCATGTAAAAATAGTGCAGAGCAGCAATGCCTGTGACCATCGCGGCAACGGTCAGCGATGTCTTCCATTTCCCAATTGCTCTGTCCCTTTCCACGAAGAAAAAGTATGTAGCTGCGAGCATTGCAGCCGAAATTACCCAAAATGAGACTCCCACATAGTCAGTTGGGTCGAGCATTAATAATTTATCCACTTGCAACCTCCATAATTACCTCGCCAAATGCGAGAGAACATTAGTAACGCAAATGATAATCATTATCAATAATAAGGTTTGCCTTTTTAACGCTTACCGATTGCTATGAGTGTTAGGAGTTTTAGCAGCCCGCCAGTCCGCTGCAATTAAATTGGCCTGCTAAGGTAGGAGCTGAGCTCGAGCGTTATAGCTCGTGGGTTAAGGTTTTTTGGCAAACAATTTGAAAAAGCAGGGGCGTCTGGGTTGGGTTTCCAAAGCGCACAGGAGTATAGGTATGCCTCAGAGGATTGTGTTGACGACTACGGCGAGTGTCCCAAACAGCTGATATCCGTGAAGCTGTAGACACCACCCAAGACCTGTTTTTGAAAAACTACCCTGTGCGATAAAGGCAAGAGCACGTAACTGGTAGTGCTCAATTGATCGCGAGCGCATTTATCACTCGTCGTCTGCTAATCGCGAACAACGCATACTCTTAAATTAGGAGCAGGAGCAAAGCCCGTGAGTTTTAAAAAGACACATAGACATAGATTTCAATGATGAAACTCCATCCTTTGACGCTACTTTTTTTACCTTGGGTGCTAGTAGTCGCTGTGCAAGCAAACGAGTTTTCAGGTGCTCCAGCAACTGCATCGGATGACCCACCTCTAGTCTCAGATCTCTCGGTCGACCAGTTCACAGAATTGGTTAAAACGATCGTTCAGCAGACGTTGCAGGAATGTTCTGTTGAGGGAGATATGGAAGGTAAAGCAAAGTTGAATTTAGACGTCACCGGCGAGGTGACGGCGAGCATCGTTTGCAAAAACGATGCCGACGTTGACGAGGAGTAGGTGCTCGCGATTACTCGCGAAAGTGCCTCGTACCTCTTCCTGTGACGTTTCATTACCACGACTTTACTTGGTGTTCTGAGCCAACTTGGTTTCCAGCTGCTGTAAGCGCTTCTCCAAAGTTTTAAATTTTACGGCAGCGTCGTTCTGTGCAGCCACCACGGCTACAAAGCCCCCACATAAGCCAGCCAATAGGGCCGTTACGGTTGTCAGGTCACCATAAAAAACAACAGCCATAAATGATGTGGCTAGAAGGATTGTGAAAATTCGAAAGTAGATCATTGCGCGGGCCATAAATTGTTCATTTTGCTTAGAGACTTTAACGAATAACCGCGTGCTCTTGGGTAACCTTCCGTGACAAATTAAACGCGCCAACAGCGCGGAAGTCTCTGAAGGTTGACGCTCACCGGATGCGATCAGTCATCGGGGTGGGTCTGGCAAACCCTCGTTAGCAGCGCGCGGCTTCCAACTGAACCTCGGCCGCAAAGTCAAGGAGGTTTCTTTGGAGGCTCCTGCATCTAACAAGAGGGTTGTAGCAGCTGCGCTGTGAGGGTTGCCCAACCAGTCTGCGACGCTAGATTCTTATTTCGCCGGCAAAATGATCAAGACGCTGATAAATTAGTCGTGTCTAGCGTCGCCATTTTTACCCTCAGTAGACAATGATCCGAATCAGATCTACTTTGTACCTCGATCCCTTCAGTCTCTCATAGAGGTTCCCAGTGAAATCAAGGTTGTCATGTCTCTTATTTTTCTTTCTGGCTATAAAGGCATTTTCGTCTCAAAACGGATCCGATGCACAAGAAACATCTCGCTTGGTTGAGGTGAGATCAGTGGTTGATCTTTACATGGAGGCATTTGAGAAAGGTGATTCAGCGTTGCTCGATTCATTGATGGCGGACGACGAAATCATGATCACGTTTGGTACGGACGCTGCAGAGAGATGGGTAGGTAAGCGCGAACTGATGCTCTCTTTCGAGAAGCAGATCAGCGCTTTTGATGTTGAGAGTATTGATATTTCTGATCAGGTAATAAGACTGAGCCAGTCGGGTACTACCGCATGGTTCTCAGAAATAGCGGACTGGAATATCCGGGTGGGAGGTGACTTGAGTGCCATAAGAGGTATACGCATCACGGGTGTTCTTGAAAGGCAGGCTGACCAGTGGAAAATCGTGCAGTTCCATACCTCAGCACCTGTCGCCGGCCAAATTGTTGAGTACTGATACAATATCCATGCGGCTTGGAAAGTAATCTCGTGCCTTCTGCCTGATATTTTTATTAGGTCAGGCGCTAGCGGTCGTTCACGGTGTCTGACGAGAGCGTTGTGCAAAGTAGTGATGCTACAGAGAGTAAGGTTGGCTGCGGCTGCTTCAGAATCTCAGCGTTGTGGATCCAGACTTGCGAGGACACTCAAAGGCGTCCGCTCAGCTGTCTGGAACGATCTCATCTGATGTGGCTTGATTCTGTAAGAGACACTGGACGCTGGTCTTAGATCAGTATTTGCTTGAGAGATTTAACAGTCTATCAGTAAGTGACTTTGAGGACGTTCTTTTGATCTCAACCGCGTTCTTTTTTTCGTTGCTCAGTTTCTTCCATCAAGTCACGCACGGCGTGAATCTCCAGCTGCAGAGTCTCACGCATTAACCTGACCTGATCATCCAGTGCCCTCAGGCCATGCCATAGCAACCAGCAATTGACTCCTAAAATAAAAATGATTCCGCCCATTGCGACAAAAGCTAGTTGATCCATCACACACATTCCCCGGTTTTACTGATCTTGCATTTGTGGTCAAACACTCTCACGCGTCTAGCGCCGACAACTGGCGTAACTAGTGCTCGGCTCCTTATTACTACTCAAGTTTCAATGATTTTTGTGGTTGTTACCAGCTCTACGGCCGAGCACCTTAAACTTAGACTCTTCCTCATTTGCAGGCTGTAATAGCTGGAACTAGGTGTGTTAAGTGTAGGTGCCATGCGAACACTCCTCAGATGCTGCGCTGAGATAATGCGTCATGTTGCATCGGGGCGAAGTGGCTCGAGTCGTAGCGTAGGCTTCGCCTGCGAGCCTGCTACGTAGGGCGCCCTAGTACGATTTGACGTTGTGGGACGGTCTTGCTGAGGATCGCCCTCATCTTTGGGCGTTATTGACGCAGTGTTTGTATCAGTCGGTATGGATAGCCGCCATGCTTGAGTGAATTTGGAGGTAGCAGGTTTCGGGCGCGCAATCGTGTTGATGAGGTAAAGAGCACGATTGCTGAGGACCCTGAGTATAGTGACCCACTAACTTACCAGCGAGCTGCATGACTTATTCGGAGGAGGAGCCATTGAAAGACCCCTATCTATTTTCTGTGAAAAATAATGTTGCGACTTTTAGCGTCAACGACGAGCCGTTCAATCTGATGACCGTTGATTACATTGATCGTCTTGAGGAGCAGTTGCCTGATGTCCTTGCGGATAACGATATTCGCGCTATTGTTTTTACGGCTGAGGGTTTGGCCAATTTATCCGCAGGCATGGACTTGCGGCAGATCCCTGAGGGCATAAAACGATCGGGAAGCGCCGAGGCCTTTTTCTCGCAGCGCCATCGCGTGCTGGAAATGATTGAGACGGGCGGCACGCCAACTATTGCAACGCTGTTTGGTTATTGCCTGGGAGCCGGGCTGGAGCTACCTCTGGCCTGTCACTTTAGAATCGCCGCTAGTGAGGGCGCCAAAATCGGTCTGCCTGAGATGGATCTGGGTAGTGTGCCGGCATGGGGCGGGTCAGCCAGGCTGCCCAGAGTTGTGGGGTCTCCACACGCGCTAGATATGATTTTGCGAGCCAGAAAAATTGACGGTGCCGAGGCTTTCCGTATCGGCCTAGTCACAGAATTGGTGCCATTGGAGCTTTTAAAAGCGCGTGCACAGGCGCTCGGTGAGGAACTGGCGGCGCAACCGAGACTCGCGGTGAAAGGCGTGCTAGATACCGTGGTTAATTTCGGCTCGAAGACGATCCAAGAGTCGGTTGAAGACGAAAAGCAGGCGTCCCAAAACACGCTCAATACCCCCGATTGGCAAGAAGGCATGGCCGCATTTTTAGAAAAACGCAAACCAATTTTTAATCGCTATGAGGGACATTGAAGCTATCGTCAGCCGTTGTAAATTCAATTAAACCTTGGAGAAAAATGATGAAGTGCGTGGTTTGAGAGTCGCCTCATGAAAACGATTTCGATAGCCTCTTGTCTTTGGCTGTTAGCGGGGTCCTCACAAGTCTATTCTGTGGTCGAGAATTCCTATGACGGCGTTAGCTTAAAGCTACCAAACCGAATAGATTACTCCGTCTCTCTGACGACATCTGGTCAACCAACTGTGGCAGAACTAGCGCAGATCGCAGCAGCTGGCTATGACCGAGTCATTTTTCTGGCATTTACCAACCATTCTAAGGCAATCGCTCACGAAGACGAAATAGTGGAGGGGTTGGGATTGCAGTTCATCCACATCCCAGTCGATTGGGAGTCGCCGACTCTGGCGGATTTCACCGCTTTCACTGCGGTCATGCAAACGCATTCTGGCGGCAGGACGCTGGTGCACTGCGAGGTGAACTTCAGGGCATCTGTATTTGGGTTTCTTTACAGGGTCCTGTACGAGGGGGCCGATATCGACGACGCGATGTCTCTTATGCACTCGATATGGGTGCCCAACGACACATGGGAGACGTTTATCGCGCGTGTAATGAGCGATAAAGGGGTTGACTATCATCCTCTCTACCCCAGCAGCACTCGCTATTGAAACTTGTCTACACGAGGAATGTCTCTGAGGGTCCTATCTTTTGGAGGTGCTTTGATTTAATTTCAACGTTGTCAATTCCTTAACACTGAGTATGGAGAGAGTGATGATGAAGTTTTATGTTGGTCTGATTGCAGGCGTTATGGCGGCGTTATCCGCCCATGCGGCGGATGAGCCGGTTGTGATTGGTGAAGTAACGATGCCCGCTGTGCAGAGCAGCGCGGCGTTTCAGCAGGTGAAAAAAAAACTGGGTAAGTGGGAAGGCAAAATGACTCAGGGCCTGACGGGGGCGGTCATAAATGTGTCCTATGAGTGGCGGCTGACCTCTGGAGGCACCACCATTACCGAGACGCTAGTTGAGGACGGGGTGGAAATGCTCAGCACCTACACTGATGACGATGGCGAGCTGGTGGTAAAGCATTATTGTGCGCTGGGAACTCAGCCGGTCTTCAGTGTCAGCAGCGTGTCAGATGCGGAGTTGGTGTTGGCGCTCGATGAATCAGCAAATGATCTTCACGCTGAGCACGAGAGCTTTGTGACGTCGATGAAGTGGACCATGCAAGACGATGATAATAATTCCATGCTTTTTACTAACACCGTCATGCTGGACGGTGAGTTGACCCAAAATTCGGCTCTGTTGACCCGAGTAGAATGAGACGAGTGTTAACGGCGCCTTACTTTTCCGAGTCGGTTAGAAGCCTCAAGTTTAAGGAGCGCAGGATAATGGGGCGCCAGCTGGGCTCCTGAGGGCGCATTACTATTTTTGATTCGCCCTCAGGCAGTTCCATCGTTCCAATCAGCTGCCGCTGAAAGAGTTTTGGGCCTCCGGTGGGCTTTACCGTAAGCTGTTTTTCTTTGGCAGTGCCGGCCTGCAGAGAAAAGCCAGACGGCTCGCCCGCCGCTACGTCGGCGTAAATTTGGAAGTTGCCCGGTCTGTCAATTTCTACAAGCCAGTCGACGTGGCTGCGGGAATCTGTCCAGCCCTCAAGGTGGGATGCGAAGTTACTGCCCTGGCCGATTCTGAGCCTACCTCCATATCCCGGGTTGTGAATGTTTGCGTCGTCAACTGTTAGCGCTATCCCTCCTTCCGCCGTCTGAGTTGGAAGTATCCGCTCGACATCAAGTTCGCCTTTTACTTTTAAAGCGATAACCGTGCTTATAGGGTCCAAAGCTTGATTTGGTAGATCCAAGACAATTCCCGTCGCAGACTTGCGAACTTCAATCGGGAGTTGGTAGTCGGCCAAAAAGTACGCGCCGCTCACCTCGTTTCGCAGGCCGTCAACCCGAAGCTGGCCATCCTCAGGCCACTCAAACACGTGAAGAAACAGATCCGTTGCGTTGGAATATTCCTTCTTTGTTGCCCGACCCCATTTAAGCCGGACAAATGGACTGGCTGTCGTGCCATAAATCGACGAGGAGTTCACCTCCATCCAGTCACCCACAGCCCTGAGGCGCTCGACACTTTCCGGGGGTATTTCACCGCTAGCCATGGGCCCCACATTTAGCAGGTAGTTTCCGCCTTTGCTGGCAACGTCGATTAAATTCCTGATCAGTTGCTCACTGGACTTCCAGTCGTCATCGTAGGACTTGTAACCCCAAGTTGTGTTCATGGTCTGGCAGGCTTCCCAGTCGTAGTCCAGCCCCGTTGGGGGAATGTGTTGCTCTGGGGTGCGAAGATCCCCGACCTCGCCGTAAGTCCCGCCTTTGCCGTAGAGCAATCGATTATTAAAGATGATGCCTGGCTGAAGATCGGTCAGGCCGTCGAACATAGCCGCGCGGTCCGCGGTCATATCGATAGGTGTATCCCACCATAAAACCGAAATTTCGCCGTAGTTGGATAGTAGTTCTCTGACCTGAGGCACAGCAATGTCACGGAGATAGTCATCCATACCTCCGTTTTGAGCCGGATCCCAACGCCCCTCCCACGTTGCTCCCCCGGGGTGCACCCAGTCTTGCGCCTGAGAATAATAGAAGCCGAGTTTGATGCCGTATTTGCGAGCAGCCTCGGCCAGCGGTCTTAATAAATCTCTAGCATGAGGCGTCGAGTCAACGACGTTCCAGTCGCTGACCGCGGTGTCGAACATCGCGAACCCATCATGGTGCTTGGCTGTTATGACGATGTACTTCATCCCGGCATCCTTAGCGAGACGTACCCATTCCTCCGGGTCGTAATTCACGGGATTGAATTCTCTCGAGTACTGTTTGTATTCGCTCACCGGGATACGACCATAGTGCATGATCCACTCCCCGATATTTTCTATTTCCTCGCCATTATGCGTGCCCGCTGGCACAGCGTAGACGCCCCAATGGATAAACAAGCCGAAGCGCGCTTCCCGCCACCAAGCCATGCGCTGATTGCGGTCATCGATGTCTTCATTGTGGTAGGGGCCTTCATATGGGCTTTCGTCTGCCACACCGCTATGTGCGGGCATGCAGATCAGGAGCGACAAGAGCGCCGCCTGGCAAACTTCTATGAGCTGATATTTTTTCACTGGTGATCTCCCTCTCATAAAAAAGCATATCACCAGCTGAAATGAGAGGACCACCCGTTGCTGCTTGCTTGCGAGCGGCAGATGTTGAAGTCAAGTCAGGCCCTCACCTACTATGGTTGCCGGATTGATAGTCGAGGTCGGCAATGCATTTGCGTTATCAAGAGCAGGATTGCGACTTAACTCTGCGGGAGGGGGTGGCCGAATACCATGCCTATCTCCAATCTATCGGGAGAAAGGTCATGGTCGATCGCTCGGATTCTAGATTGATCCTTGAGCACGACGCGACGCATGTGATGTTTGGCATGGACACTTCGTTGGAGCAGGAGGCCGGTTTGGATACCTGGTTGATCTTTGGATGCCAATTCAAATGGCGATATTTGAGGGGTTATGCCCAGTTGCCTGATATCGAAGCACTTTACAAGGCGCTGACGAGAGACGGCGGCTGGTTCCTTTTACTCAAGCTCTACTGGAAATGCCTCGGCCTGAAATGGCGCATTATTCGGCGTACCCGGCGCATGATTCATAAATGGCCTTTTCAGTTCCCCGAGGACTGGCTGGATCAGTCTGTCGCGACGTTGCGAGCGCGACACGGTATCAACATTCTTACGCCGGCCGAGCGCGCCACCGGCGATTTGCTGCAGTGGAGCGGACAGTACTGACGTGATTACAGCAATCCGTTGCTCCCCTCGCTGTCAGCTCTAACCCAGTGATCATGTCCAGAGCGTTGATCATCACGCTTTATGAGGGACCCGCTTTCCTTTGGATCAAGGTTACCCTTTATGCGCTACTGCTAGCCAATTTTGGGTACTACCTAGCTGAGGACTGGTCGAGAACAAGCTTTTTGCTCACTGATGCTGCGAGCTTTTATGACTGGGTTCGGAAGTTCAATACGAGTTTGGACGAGGTGGCGTGGTTTACGTTATTGCTGATTTTCGAGATCGAGACCTATGTGCTCGATGAATCTGGGTGGTCACTGAACGCGGCGCGAGTCGTGTTTCTAATCAAGCTGATCACTTTCTGTCTGATTGGGCACACACTCTACGTGAACTTCACTGCCTTGATGGAAATTTTGGGGCCCGCCTCCTCCTCCGCCGCATATGATCTCTGCGATCTCAATGACACTGGGCGATCATGGCTATTCAATCTCGACTACACCTTGATCACGTCGGAAACGTGTGACGATTTGCCTCAGCTCCCTCAGTATTGGGAGATCCCAGGTGAGCCCGTGATTACGTCTTCAGCCGGACTTGATTTAGCTAAGAGACTTGCCTGGTGTGATTTTATAGAGACAGCTGCTTGGCTGAGCGTGGGCGCGTCTATGGAAGTCGCGATCAGAATCACTGAACGCGGTGTCACCTCTGGTCACGCAGTGACTGCCCTTAACTGGCTGAAGTTTGGGCTGTACGCGCTGATTCTAGCACTCGGCATATACTGGGCCTATTACGGTCACTGGGTGTACCTGTGGGATGAGCTCCTATGGATCTTTGGCTTTGCGTTTCTAGAGGTCAATCTTGATGGTTGGCGAGACGAGATTGATAATGAAGAAATAGGCGTTCCTGCGGAATGAGCCTACTTGAATCATCGCACAATGATAAAGGGTCTGCGTGGCATCAGGGAGCTGAGGTGATTGTCAGTCAGGCGTGGGAGACAGATGGATGATCCCTAAATTTGGTAATACCGAGCCAGTGTCGGAGGTGGTAGCAGCCTTGCGCACGTCTGGTGCGGCGATCGTCTCGAGTGCGGTCAGCCAAGATTTGATGGAAGTCGTCGCGGCAGAGTTGCGATCTGGTTTTGATAGCTGTGCTTTGACAGAGCAGAGTGCTTTCGATGGCGGCAAGACAAACCGGTTCAATCAGGTGCTGCGAGCGTCATCGGGTGCAGCCGAGCTGGTCGAGCACGATTGGGTGATCGCTGTGGCCGACGAGATACTGCTACCGCATTGTGCAAACTATACGATAGGCAGTATGACCGCGATCGAAATTTTACCGGGAGAGGATGGGCAAGCTTTGCATCGTGACGACACCATTTACCCCATTGATTTAGCTGGTTTGGAGCTGCAGATCGGCGTGATGTGGGCGATTAGTGACTTTAATGAAGAAAATGGCGCCACCCGGGTCGTGCCGGGTTCACATAGGTACCTTAGATCTTGGCATTTACCCAACCTTGGGGAGTGGCAGTCTGCGGAGATGTCTAGCGGATCGGTTCTTTTTTATCTGGGTTCCACCTGGCACGGAGGTGGCGCGAATCTCAGTCAGTCGAGTCGGATTGGATTGATTAACACTTACTGCTTGGGATGGCTTCGTCAGGAGTCTAACCAGTACTTCGAGAACCCTCCGCATGTTGCGAGACACCTCAGTCCGTCTTTGCGGGCGCTATTGGGTTATACCCCTCACGGCAGTGGTGACGATGAGCTAGGCACTTTTGTTGGCGAGTGCGATGGATGGCTGGACACGCCGCCGAGGGATGCTTGGCGAGACGAGCGGGGGCAGTTGGGCGAGGAGAGTCATGTCACCGATCAAATGGGTTCATAGTGTCTGTATGCCACTCGTTTAAATCTGGTCGGAAAAAGTGCTGACAAGATGTCAAGGTGAGATTTAAAGACAAATTTTCCCGACAATGCTGTATGTGCAGAAGAGTGGATTTATTTATTTGAAACTCACATATCCCATCGCGGACTGGAGATCTCAACTGTCGTGGCACCCGTTTTGGCAATGGTCACGGGCTTGTTGGGATGGCGCGAGGAGGCCCCACCTCGGCCCTTCGATAGGCCCGTGGCTGATGAGGGTCTTCGTTGCGAAAGTGAGTGCGGTGAAGCAGCTTGAGCGGGCCCCCGCCGTGAACCCCGGCGCTATGAGCGAATCGAATCGGATTACTCGCCGATTCCTTGATCCCATTACGGACCAATTATGAGCGTCCAAGAAAGCTTGGAGCAGCATTTTCCAACCCCATTTCTCATAAGACAGCACAACGGCATTGAGGCGCTAAATGATGCCCTTATTGCCCTGATTGAGCAGGTATCGGCTACTGAGCCGAATGCGGCTTCCTCATCGAGCAATACGACGCAAGGTGGGTTCCAAAGTGCGGCGGGAGAGGAGTTTCTCGACCGAGACGATGATGCTCTAAGATCACTCAAGGGGCAGATTATCTGGCCTGCGATCGAGAGCTACCTTTCCCAAGTCTTGGACTGCGACCCGTTTATCACGCCGGTGTCAATCAGTAGTTGGGCGGTATCTCTTGGGGCAGGGGATTGGCAGGCACCGCATTTCCACCCTAAGGAGTACACCCTTATTTCAGGGGTTTATTACGTTTCTGTACCCGATTCTTCTGAGCCCGAGGGTTGCCTAGAGTTCGTTAATCCAAACCTAAATGCGGTAAGCATCGGTAACCAACCCTCGGGTCGTTTACACCGACCCAGGACGGGCCAAATAATCTTATTTCCGCCTTATTACATGCACTTTGTCCACCCCCTCAAAAGTGAGGTGCCTCGCCACGTGATCGCTTTCGACGTGCGCCTGAATCAACCTTAGAGCGCTCTGGTGAGAGCCCGTTTACCAGCTAAAGCCATTGACCATATCGCTAAACTCCAAGGTGAAGCCACTCGCTGTCGCGAACGCTTTGTATTTCTCTGACACCGCCCCGTATGTGGCGAGGCGGCGATTGATAGTTAGTCGGAACAGGTCATTGGCAAAGTGTCGAGTGAAACGCTTGTCATGGAACAGCATGGCCTCCGTGTTGGAATAAGTCTCCATGAACGTAATGCGACTTCTGTCCTCGCTGATAAACACCCCATAGACCAGCATCTCTGGCTCATTGAAGGCCAACATGCGCGCCATCAGCTCGCTAACCTCACTAGTAGCACCATCGGCAATATCCTCTTCGAACAACGCCATTGCGGTCTCGTCAGTGGGCACTTGAGCAGCGAGATTTATGCTTAGTAGCATGGTCCAAGAAGCGATCAGTCGTCGTGTGGGCAGGTTCATCGGTTTTATCGAGATTTGGTGCGTGGTGTTGGAAGGTGTCGAAGTTGCGGGCCCAGACTAATGGTCCCCGTTGTGAAAGGCGAAGCCGATATTCTTATGGGTTTGAAAAACGGTTCGCATAGGCATAGGTTAGGGCCTCGCACTGAAAAGGGGGCTGAGTATGATCATTCGAACATTTCTCATCGCGGCGAGCGCAATGCTGCTCTCGGCGTGTCAGTTAGAATCGAGCGACGATGCCGCAAAGATTGCCGCGGCCAAGGCTGGCTACGATGCGTTTGCCGCTGGGGACATGGAAGCTTGGGCCAAAACGCAAGCTCCCGATGCCAAGTGGACCATGCCGCAGGGATTCCCTTACGGGGGAACCTATTACGGACCGGAGCAGGTGATTGAGGAAGTATTCATGCCAATCGGCGCGCTTTGGCCTGACTTCAAGGTCGAACCCGTGGCCTATCACGTCTCGGACAACGTGGTTCTCATCGAAACAAAGATGACCGCTGGCGGACAGATCAGTGACTCCATCCACAAGGCGGTTATCAATGATGGTCTATACACTCAGTTCCAAGTCTACGATGATGCGGGGTTCATGATGGCCCACGCCGAGGCCGCAGATAGCATTGGCACCCAGTTTTTCGCCAACGGTATCTCCAAGCCACTACGCGCAGGCAATAGCGCCAATGGACAGATCTGGCTCGATTATATACAGGCTCACAACGACCGCGATTTTGAGGCCATCGCGGCCATGAATGCTGAAAATTTTAAAGGTATTACTCCTGATGGCCAGGTGGTTAGTGGCTCCGATCAGCAAGCGGCATTTTTACGAAACTGGATCGAGACAGAGGATCCCCAATGGGCGGTATGGTGGGTAATTCCCAACGACGGAGAAAATGAGGATGGTGTTATAGAAGAGTGGCTGGCCACTGGGAACATTGTTAGCTCTACAGGGCCCGATGGGGCGCAGCGAGAGGCCTATGAAACGATCGATGTCTTGATTGAGGAAGGTAAAATCAGGCTTCTAAATGTCGCGTCTCAAACTATGCCAAAGTAACGCACCCAATCGCCGACCCGCCAACGTTACAGCTTTAGATCAAATTGGCGGGCTGTCGAGAGGTTGCCAGACCGGAATATAACGATAAAAGCTAAAAGGAAGATAACTAAATGAAGAACGTATTTGAGCGGGTAGCGCTTCTTTGTGCGATAACCCTGATGACGCTGGCTCACGACGGGTTAGCAGATGATCTCCGCATTGTCGGGGAAGAAAAAAGCTTCATAACGACATTGCCGTCGGGTGAAAAAATCACCATCACTCGCCAAATGACCCCATGTGCAAAAAATAAGGGCTGGTTGCAGCCACTGGTGCCTGAGCCTGGCATTGTTCCGGTGACGGAAATAGAGGTGCTGAATGCCATCGGTGATCCCAGCATGATACTGGTCGATATGCGCACCGAGGAGTGGTTCCTAGACGCTACGATCCCAGGCTCTGTCAACATCCCGTATACCGAAGTGGCTATGCGCATGGATGAGCTAGGCTGTAGTAAGAATGATGCGGGATGGGACTGTAGTACCGCTGCCAAGGTTGTGGGTTTTTGTAATGGGCCGGTCTGCCCGCAAAGCCCCACCGCGATGAAGGCAATGATCCGCGATGGTTTTCCGGCGGGGAAAATCCACTATTACCGAGGAGGCATGCTCGACTGGGAGGCGCTGGGGTTAACTACAGTGGAGGGCGACTTCGCCTTCTGACTGTTTGCTGCGTTACCGCCATTGAAGAAACCCCATTGGAGCTCCTTAGTGCCCTCCCGGGGTAGTGGGCGAGAGTGTTGCTATCAGTCTTTGTTTGGTGAGTGGTCGGAATAAATCCGTGACCTGTTGCTCGTGCTCAGCGGAGTGCTCTCAAGACTCCAGCATTCTAGCGCAGATTGCCTCGCAGCCGGCCGCAGCGAGAAGCCTCAATATCGCGCTATCAGTCCTCGCGACGCATTGCTCTACCAACAATTTTCCAAATGCTCCGGTCTTTTTTTGGCCGCCGCTGTTGGCGTCTACGCACTGAAAAGTCAGCGTGAAGTAGGGCAGGTCATCGCAACCTATCCGGTCTGGGCACCTGCACCTCTCCTTCACGAGGGCTTTGAGCGCTCGTCGGAACTTGGTTGCGTTGCGATGGCTGGCGCGTTGTGCGGATTTTTTGCAGTTTTGAGTGTGTTCAGTGCACGTTGATCTTATGCTGCAAACACGATGGAAAGGGGTCAGAGCATCTGCTGTGACCCCTGAGACGTTTTAGCCGCCCATCCTCCCGAACACCGCCACATCGACTGTCACGATATTCTGCTCAATCGTTCTGATATCCCCCACCTCCCGCAGGAATGTCTGGAAGGTCTCTTCACTCCGATTGGCATTCATTTGCGCCATGACTGCCCCTACGCTCTTACCTGACACTGCAGCCACGTGGGTTGTGGCACCAAGCCCACCCGCTGACATTGAAATCAGCACCGTGTCTGTCTCGCCTAAATCAGTGCCAGCTATCATTTTTTGCCACGCCTCGGCGTATTTAGCTGGGTCCGATACTGAAATAAGGACGTAGAGATTAGCCACGCCGGGTCCAGCACCAATTTGATTAGCCGTAGAGCCTAGGCCTGTGCCCTCAAACATTGAGGAGCTAATAAGCTCCGACACACCATTTAGCTCGGCTAGGAGCGTCGCCCAGTCATCGGAGGCAGAGTTGATAGCGAAAGCAGCATCCATAGCCTCATAGGAAGGGTGCAATACTGATACCATATGAGAGATGGGGCTCTCGCCAGCCGCTACTACCTGCCGCAGAATAGCGACTCCCGGTATTTTCTTCCCTGTAGGGGAGCTCCAGTACTTGCCCATGGCATTTGCAAACGCTTGCGGGTCTGAAACGTTCATCCCATAGACCATGCCTACTGGGGACGACGGTGCAGAATGGTTATCGGCCACTGCCAACGTTGCGCCAAGAACGAGGGCAAGTGACATCAGAGAGTTAATAATTTTTTTCATTTTTGCCTCAATTTCTTCTGAATATCGCGAGTGTAAGGTCTTGATGATCTTGAGTCGCGCCGTTGCTCAATTTGAAGGTGTTCGCACTACCTGAGAGTGGTAAACACGGTTTGAATCGCATTGGACGATGTCACCATAAAGTCTGTTGAAGTCTATCAACAGGCCTTCGTTCCAGAGCTCATTAGTGAAATTCGAGTACGCCGCGAAATTTGCATGTCCCACCACCCACTTAAAGCTTGGCGAGTTGCCGATTCCTACAGGAGCGCCTGCTCTTGGCCAAAGTTGGGCCATGCCCATCGATTCTCCATTGAGCCCCCGGGCCGCCAAAAGTGCAGCGTATTCATTGTTTGCCACTAACAAATCATCATCGCCTTTACCTTCTTTGTAGACGCAGTCAGAAAACTCAGTCAAATGATTACCGTTCGTAAAATCGCCAGCCTGCACTAGGACCCACGCTCCCCAATCGCTATGAGAGCAGTTCTCAAGAAATTTGTTGGCTTCTGCATACATTTCATCACCCTTCGCAGAGCGTATGTCCATGTCCTTGCCCGCTGAATCATAGCTATCCCAGTAGCCAAGCCAGGCGAAATCGGTGGGATATTGTCCGTCTGAGAACTCACTCCACATGAGTTGAGCAACGTGAGAGTCAAAAGCGTCATTTTCGTCTGCCCACTTGTTCCAACTTGCAGCAAACTTTTGCGACTGCTCATAGCCGTCAATACCTTCCTTAAAACTACAGCCATATATCTCAAGCGGCGCACCCGTACTCCACTGAACGCCGTCAGATACATGATTATCTGCTAGCACAGCTGGTGCTGACGCTATGCAAATGACGCCAAAGAAATTCTTGAGTTCCATATTTGTTCTCCTTATCCCGAGGTTCGACGGGCATTTATAAAAGTTTTAGTTGCAAGGGATTTTCTACAAAGATGGCTAGGGTCGTAGCATTACGGTTTCACTCATGAGCTGTTCACCGCTGCAGTCCGCGTATGTCTGGTAGTACTCACGTAGGCCTCGCCAACCACCATTTGCTTCCATTTTTCTTCTTTTCATAAAGGACTCGATGTCGGGGTAGACTGCCAAATGGGCGAATTCTCCCGGGGAGTCTGCGCCCCCCGTGTGCGGAAACATCAAGGCCCAGCCGATCATTCCCGCTGGATAATTCTTGATTCCAGTAATGTAATCATTATGTTTTTGCTCGAGTTGCTCCCAACCAACCTTCGGTGTGCACCAATTCCAGCTCACATAACGGTCATCATCATTTTGCATTGCCTCCGCATCAGCATATAAAACTAGTCCGTGTGCCTGCTTTACGTCGCACATTGCTAATGATTGCCAACGTTCGTTCAGCGCTGCGCCGTCTTCGGATGTCAGCCACATGTCCCAAGATTTTCCCCAGCGCTCGTAGTCGTCCATGGCCAAAAATTCCACGAAATCGTAGGGCCAAGGGTTGTTTGCATTTGCGTGAGAGAACAATGGCTTCTGCCTTACGAAGACGGGCTCAACACTGTTTTTCTTGGCCCAATCGAAGTAGTCGTCCAGCATCTCATCATAATCTTCCTCGCTGATACCGGGATTGAGCTTGCAAAGATTAGCCTGAACGTTGAATGGCTTGCTTACATTCATCCCATTAAGCATTTGGTCGTCCGCCAGTGCAGCGAATGACGCCAAGAGTCCTAAAAGTATGGCACCGAGACATGCGGGTGTTAAAAATTTCATTAGTTCCCCCAATTGGTTTAGTTGACTTTTCGATGGATGATAATAATTTTTATTCCCATTTGCGAATTCGAGTATCTCCCCGCGGACGACTGCTCACAACACCTAAGCGAGGCTATCAAAAAGACACTGCGAGGCAGCGAGTTATTCAGGACCATCAGTTTCGCATTTTTGTAACATCTCCGCCGAATTTGTTACTGAGTTCTCGGGGCGGTTGCCGTAACTAGCCAATAAAAAAAGCCACCACTGGCAACAATTGCTGCAGAGATGAGCGCTTCGATCGGTCGCTGAAGCACGATGTAAGTCAGCGTCCAGCCCGTTATGGCAAGGAAAATCAACGGTGTGATGGGATACAGAGTTACGCTGAAAGGGCGCGATAATTGCGGCCGCTGCCAACGTAAGACGAACAAGCCCAACACAGTAGCGAAGGTGTTTAGGGCCATAGTCGCGCCCGAGAAAATGAGAATTTGCTCGAAAGACGCAGTCCACAAGAACAGCAGAGCCGTGCCAGACTGTAAAAGGATAGCATTGATGGGAATGCCATCTTTGTTCTCGCGCGCTATGGGCGCGAAGCGGGGGTAGTCCTGTCCTATCCGGTGTAGCACGCGCGGCCCAGCCAAGATCATGGCGCTAATGGTCGAAATTAGCAGCAAAGCGAGCAGCAGGCCCATTGCTGAGCCTATTTTTTTGCCGAAGGCAAATTCGGCAACTATGATACCCACCTCGACTTTCCCCACTACCTCATCTATTGGTGCGACGGAGAGGAAGACGAAATTCAGCAGGCAATACAGTGCCGCAACTATCGTGGTACTGATCCCAAGCACCCAGGGGAGGCTTTTCTGGGGCGCGGCAAGTTCTCCGCTGATGTATGTAGCCGCATTCCAGCCTGAATAAGCGTAATTTACATAAATTAAGGAAACCGCGAAGGCCCCGCTGCCTAGCAACGCGGAAGCCTCTTCGCCCCAAAGGAAGGTCGCCTGTCGTTCCGTTGGGCTGAACACCAGCGCGGCTAACGAAAATACCACGATGAGTGTTAGTTTAAGTACGGTGAACAGTGTCTGTGTGTTGCCACTGTGACGACGGGTGCTGCAGTGCGCTGCCGTTAAAGCGATAATTGCGAGGGTCGCCAACCACAGTGGATCCGCGCCCACGCCGCTTGAACTGAGATAGCTGCCAAAGGTCAGCGCTGCCAGAGCGGACGGTGCGGCAAATCCGACTGTTGCTGAGACCCAGCCTGAAATAAAGCCGGCGCAAGGGTGATAGATATCCGTGAGAAAGTGGTACTCGCCCCCTGAGCGGGGTAGTGCCGCGCCCAGCTCGGCGTAGCTCAGTGCGCCGCAGAGTGCTGAGACACCACCGATTAACCATAACGCCATGATTACCGGCGCAGATTGAATATCAATGAGCTGGAAACCGAGACTGGTGAAGACGCCAGTGCCAATCATATTGGCGATGACGACGGCAGCGGCAACCTTGGGCGGATAATGTGACAAGGCGAGTCCTCGTCCGGTGGAATAAGGCAGTAAATCTCAGATTATTGCGCCAATTAGCCAGAAAGTCCCCATTCCGGAGATTAGGGCAAGAATGTGATTGCCGGTGGTCTTAGCGGCAGTAGCGGCACAAGTCAGGCCGATTAATTCCGGTAAACCCGCCTCGAGTTCTCCCTTGGGCGATGTCAGCATGGATATAACCAGGGCTGCCATGACCGTCGGAGCCACATATTCAAGTGCCCGCAATAAAATTTGGGGAAACGTATAATGCGCGAGAGCAAAGATAAAAAACGCGCGCATGGCGTAGGAGCCAAAACCTGTGAGAACAATAGCCAGTGTAATCATATCGATTGCTTCCGAGTGAAGAGCAACATCAGGCAGACGCTGAAGATTACTGCGACTAGAATCCCGGCCCGGCTCGGGAGAGCAGCGAAAAAGTAGGTGAGACCCATGGCAACTGCTGCAGAGCACAGTTTGTCGCGCCGGTTACTGGCGGCCATCATCAGGCTCACGAACAACACAGGCGCGGCAAATTCAACGCCCCACTCGGTGGGAATAACCGGTCCTAGCGCGACGCCCAAGGCGGTGAAGATCATCCACAGAGCCCAAAAAGTGAAGCCTGCAGCGAGGAAGTAGCGCCGGAAGGCCACAGGCTCGTCGATGGGTTTGATCTGACTGAGTACGAATACTTGATCAATCAACACGTAGGCACCGACCCAGCGGAACCAAGTCGGTTGATTTTGGAAGCGAGGCGCGAGCGTCACGGAATAGAGCATGTGACGCGCGCCGACGATAAGTGCCGCACTGACCGCTGCCGCGACAGAGGCGCCTTCTCCAATCAGGGTGAATAAGGTGACCTGAATAGCGCCGCCGAAAATGATGGGCGATGATGACCAACCCAGCAGTTCCGGTATGCCGGCCTCGGCAACGACCACGCCGAATACAAAGGCGAAGGGCAGCGCCGGGATGAATAGCGGCAGCGCGTCAAGGGCGCCTTGCAACACAGGTTGAGATGGGAAGGTATTCACTGGGCCGCTAATGTACTGGACTTTCCAGACAAAAGCGGGCCTTAAGAGGGCCGCTGTGACACAGTGTGCTCGAGACGTCAGTCCTCCAATCCAACCTAATAAGCCCTAGGATGCAGTTTAATCTCTGACTCAGGGCTGTCACCTATTATAAGTTTATCGGGATTGGTGATTAGGGCTGTGGATCCGGCCGTGCTTTGATCCTGAGAAAGCGCCGTGTCCAGACCGATTGAAAAATGGGATCTAGCCAGCGATACAGGCGGCCGGATACGACAACAGGCTTGCCCGCGTCTACGCCTTTAATCGCATCGCGGACGACGACGTCCGCGTCGTACCAGAGCCATTTCGCCATGTTGTTTTTTATTTCCATGAGCCCTGCGGTCTCGTGGAAATCGGTATGGGTGTAGCCAGGACAGAGCGCGGAGACGTGAACGCCTTGTGCGGCGACGGTAAGATTTAGTTCCTCGGAGAGCGCGACCAGATACGCCTTGGCCGGGCCGTAATTGCAGCCCCCGTAGCGTGGCACCCGCGCCGCAACTGATGCAACATTGATTACCCTACCAAAGCCTCTGTCCGCCATGGGCGGCACCAGCCGGTGACACAAATCGGCAACCGCCAACATCATAAGCTGAAAAAAAGTTTGTTGATCTCTCCAGCTGCGGTCTTTCAGCAGGTCGGGTCCTGCGATGCCCGCGTTGTTGATCAGCCAATCAATCTCCCAGCTATTGTCAGCGCAGGTGTCGGCGATACGTTTTGGCGCCGATGGATCCGCGAGATCGGCAACAATGACGTCGGCGCGAACGCCGAGGTTCTGATTGAGTTTTTTCGCCAGCTCAAGGAGCCGCCCCTCACGTCGTGCGACGAGCACCAAGTCGTTCCCTCGCGCGGCCAGCTGTCGCGCGAATTCCGCTCCGAGACCGGCTGAGGCGCCGGTGACCAGCGTGCGCTTATTCGTGTTTGCTGATCCTGTCACAGCGTCATCGACCAGCTATGCAGTCGAATTTTCCAAGCACCATTGTCGTCTTTTGCGACCACGTCGATATAATGACTCGACGTAGATTCACCTTCCAATGCGCCCTGTGGTAAGTCGGCCGCTGCGCTCGTGTCGACAATGCGCTTGACGGTGTAGTCGTACTCTACGACCGCGACATCACCTATCATGGTAATGCTGTGGGGGACATCGACCGTTATCTCATATCGGGCGGTCTTAAAGACCGGGCTCAGAAATACCCGATACTTTTCCCTGCCATCAAGGCCGGAAACACCAGGCGGCCGCAGGCTGACATCTGGATGGAGTCCGTTCACATAGCCGTCTATGTCACTGTCCTCTACCGCGCTGATCCAGCCCTCGTAGAGCGCTAAGATCTCATCGTGATCCGAGTCGGCATAGATAATCTGTGCGACAGTTAGGGTGCTAAGTGCTGCTAGCCCTGCGGTGAGTCTTTTTATCTTATTGATCATGGCGTTTGTCCTTAAAATGCGTTCTTTTCATGCCCGTCTGTCGAAGCCGAGAGTTGCGCGGGTTGTCTTATTGATATGTGCGGCAGCTTAGCTAGGCTAATACCTAGCGAATCAGCCTGCCATACGCAGCGCAGGTGCTTTAACATTGTATTGGACTGGTCGAGGTAGAATCTTAGTGACCATCAGTGAAGACAACCACTAACGACGGTTTTTGAGATAATACCGAAGTTGGGGAGAGCGTCATGTCAGATAGAGTCTCAATCAACATCTCAGCGCACATTGCGCACGTCACGCTTACCCGCGCGGACAAAATGAATGCGTTGGACACCGCGATGTTCGAGGCGATCTGCGATGCCATCGACACACTCACAACGGAGTCCGACGTGCGTGCGGTGGTGGTTTCTGGGGAAGGCAGGGGTTTCTGTGCTGGCTTGGATCTGTCCAATTTTGTTGAGGATAAAGAGCCCATGGATTTGATGCCGCGAACCCATGGAATGGCCAACGTGCCGCAACAAGTGGCTTGGGGATGGCGAACTTTGCCTATGCCTGTTATCGCAGCCGCTCACGGTGTCGCGCTGGGGGGCGGCCTGAATATTATGTCGGGCGCGGACATTCGTGTAATTCACCCAGAGACGCGCTGTGCCGTCATGGAGATGCGCTGGGGGTTGGTACCCGATATGGCTGGTTATCCACTGTGGAGGGGTAATGTCCGAGACGATGTGCTGCGCAAACTGGTTTACACCAACGCTGAATTTTCCGGTCTGGAGGCATGTGAACTAGGGTTTGCTACGGAAACTGCTTCGGACCCCCTCACGCGCGCGATGGGTCTGGCAGAAGAGATAGCAAGTAAGAACCCTGAGGCCATCCGCGCTGCCAAACGCTTGTCCAATGCGTTGGCGGACAGCACGGATGAGGCTTTGTTGCTCGCTGAATCTGAAGAGCAAACCGACATCATCGGCAAGGCCAATCAAGCGGAGGCGGTCGCGTCGTTTATCGCAGGTCGTGCGCCTAAGTTTTCCTGATTGGTGGCCGATTGATGCGGTCCTTTACAGGACGGAAGTGATTCATTTATGAGCGATAATTGCATTCCCATTAAGCAGATCGATAGCGGCAGTAAGTTTAAAAATAGCCGTGGCATGTCCGTGATAAAAGATGGCATCAAGGCCTCTTTAAACCCAGGGAAGCGTGCGACAAAGCCCGATTGGCTCCGGATGCGAGCGCAAAAAAGCGAGAAGTCCGATGCCGTCCGCGCGATAGTACACGAGCACGGGCTGGCCACAGTATGCGAGGAGGCCAAGTGTCCCAATATTGGTGAGTGCTGGAGCGCGGGTACCGCGACCATCATGCTTATGGGTGATGTCTGCACTCGCGCCTGCCGTTTCTGCTCGGTAAATACGGGCAATCCCAGTGGCTGGTTGGATCCCGAGGAACCTGCCAACACGGCTCGGGCCGTCAACCTGATGGGGTTGAAATACGTAGTCCTGACCTCGGTAAATAGAGACGACTTGGCCGACGGTGGCGCTAGCCACTATGCCTCTGTGGTGCAGGCTACCAGGGCGCTGAATCCTGATACGGCTGTAGAGGCGCTTACGCCAGATTTTTTGGGTGACCTGTGGGCTGTCGAGACGCTACTGGACTCGGGTATCGAAGTGTTTGCTCAAAACATAGAAACCGTGGAACGTCTGACTCATCCCGTACGAGATCCGCGCGCCGGTTATCAGCAAACGCTCAATGTCCTGAAACACGGGAAGGGATACCGCCCCGACGTGATTACGAAGACGTCACTGATGCTGGGCTTGGGAGAGGCAGACGATGAGTTGCAGCGCTGTATGGATGATTTACGCCAGCATGACGTAGACGTTTTGACACTGGGCCAGTACCTCCAGCCCACCAAGCACCATCTCCCCGTGGCGCGGTTTGTGTCCCCAGAGGAGTTTGACCGATATCGTGAGTGGGGTCTGGAGCGAGGTTTCCTTGAGGTCGTTTCGGGCGTATTTGTGCGTTCCAGTTATCGTGCCGAGCAGGTACTTGATCTGAACAATGTTGGCCTTGATCTGAGCAATTTTGGTCGTGGCGTGCCGTAGTGCGGCACATGTGTAGCGTCGCAAAATTCACTACCACCGTGACGGATATACGAGTCCGGGGATGGTTTAAGGCCAACTGCCTCAAGTTGCCGTATAGCCATATGGATGTGGCGTAACGCCTTGCGGCGTTACAATTAAGAGACGATACGGCGATGCGCACTGTGCGTTGCGAAGCACTGAGAGCACTGAGAGCACAGGAGGAGTGGCTGTCGATATGAGTTACGTGATCACAGCACCCGCATTATGAGTAACACCTTCACACATGTCGGTCTGCTGGGGAGACGAGAGCACCCGGGGGTCGAGGAAATCGTGTCGGGTCTGCTCAATCTTCTGGACGATCGAGGTTTGAAGGTCACCATTGAAGATCGACTGGCCACCCTCGCGCATTTTGAAAAGCGGGAAATGGAGTCCCGCGATCACATTGGAGCCATGGTCGATCTGGCGATCGTGATCGGTGGCGACGGGAGTCTACTCAGTGCCGCCCGAACTTTGGTCAAACACGATACACCGGTCATTGGGGTTAATCGTGGGCGACTTGGGTTCTTGACGGATGTCAGCCCCGATGAATTGATCGATCAGGTCAGTGCTGTATTGGACGGCGAATTTATAAGTGAAAAACGCTTTTTGCTGGACACGGAAGTCTGGCGTGGTGAGCAGGTGATTGGACGTGGCGAGGCTTTAAACGACATTGTTGTGAACTCGGGCGCGTCGGCCCAGATGATTGAGTTTGAGCTGAGCATAGATGGTGAGTTCGTATATCGTTTGAACGCAGACGGACTACTGGTTGCGACACCCACAGGATCAACCGCGTACTGTTTGTCCGCGGGCGGGCCGATTATGTATCCCGGTCTGGATGCGCTGGTGCTCGTACCTATGTTTCCACACTCGTTGACTAGCCGGCCCATCGTTGTCAGCGGGCAGAGTGAAATCCGCATCGATGTGGTATCGCGCAACGATATCCACCCGCCGATAACTTGTGACGGTCAAATTTCAATCACCGCACTGCCGGGTGACTCGGTGCGTATACGCAAAAAAGCCCGTGACCTGACTTTGTTGCATCCGCCCGTTTACAGCTTTTACGCCAGCTGTCGCGACAAGCTGCGCTGGTCTGATGCGCTGGTTAAGTAATTCCCCAATCGCCATTCAACGCGCCCCGGCCACGTTTTTACTAGTGGTCGTGACCAGCGTGTGTTTTCTGCTTTTTTACCCGTTGCAGTGGGTAGGGATGCTGGAGCTCTTCAATTTTGTTCCCTTCCAGGCAGCCGGTGGTTACGTGGCGTTTGGTGAATGGGGCGACTGGTGGCGCTGGGTCACTCCCACCCTAATTCATTTCGGATGGTTGCATGTAGTGTTTAACTGCTTGTGGCTGTGGGACTTTGGGCAGCGCATTGAGCACCGTCTCGGGGGTGTGAATCTGATCGGTTTCTGCGTGATCTGTGCGATGGTCAGTAATTATTGCCAATATTGGTGGGAGGGTCCGTCTGTATTTGGCGGCATGTCCGGCGTGGTTTACGCGCTTATGGGCATGATTATGGCCAGCCACTGGCTGAGGCCTGGTTGGATTGCGCCGCCGCCGATGCCGGTGCTCGCGTTCATGCTGGTTTGGTTGGTGATCGGCATGACCGGCAGTATGAAGTTTATCGGCGCAGGGGCCCTAGCAAATGGCGCTCACCTTGGGGGGCTGGTCAGCGGCCTGCTCCTCGGTCTCCTCATCAGCGGATTCCCCCGTTTGTTCAAGCGACTTTAATCGTGTTTCACCATCAATCGAGGATACAGTGACAGTGTCCGATCAGTATCGAGACTCGGTCCGACAGATGGATCGTAAGATATATGACCAACTCGTTAGTTCACTCGCGACAGGTCGCTGGCCTGGTGGGCAGACTCTGACTGCCGATCAGCGCAAGCACGCAATGCAAGCTGTGATCACTTGGGGTGAGATGCACCTCCCGCCCGAGGAGCGCGTGGGTTTTATCGACAAAGGTGCGAAGGCTGGAGAGGTGTGTGACGAACCCGAAACGTTGACGTGGAAAGAATCTCGAAATGACTGATTGGCGCGGCAGCCTCCGTAAAATGGCGACTGAGTTGGCGGATCCAGTGCGCTACACAGTACTGGCCGAGCAGAGTGGGCCCTGCCTCAATGAGCTATTGGGCAAAACGCTTTCCATTTTCTTCACTGGAGCAATTCATTGCGTGGCTTGCGATAGGTTGACCAAAAAGAGTTTCAATCAGGGCTACTGTTTTCCTTGTTTTCGCAAGCTCGCGGCCTGCGACACCTGCATTATGAGCCCTGAAAAGTGCCACTTGGCAGAGGGCACTTGCCGTGAGCCGGATTGGGCAGAAACGCACTGTCAGGTACCGCATATTGTTTACTTATCGAATACCTCAAACGTCAAAGTGGGCATCACTAGAGAGACTCAGTTACCGACAAGGTGGATTGATCAAGGCGCGACACAGGCTAAACCCATTGCGAGGGTGCAAACCCGCTACCAATCGGGTCTTCTGGAGGTGCTATGCGCGAGAGAAGTTGGTGATCGGACGGCGTGGCAAACTATGCTTAAAGGTAATGGTGAACCACAGAACTTGGAAGGGATAAGGCAGCAACTGATGGAAACTTGTGCAAACGAAATTGCTGATCTCAAGCTACAGCAGGGCGAGTCGGCTTTTGAGCTATTGGAGGATGCGCAAGAGACGCAGATCGACTATCCGGTGCTCAGCTGGCCCGACAAAGTGAAGGCGCACAACTTTGACAAACAAACTGAGGTCGAGGGGACTCTGATGGGCATAAAGGGGCAGTACCTGATGCTGGATACTGGTGTACTGAATATTCGGAAATTTGGCGGCTATGAGGTCGAGATCAAGGTAGGAGCGTAATGGGATTACGAGAAGGTTTGCCTGGCACGATTTACCGCAAGGATTATCAAGCGCCGGCTTTCGGCATCGAGACGGTTCACCTCCGCGTGCAGATTGAGGAAGGCCGAACATTGGTTACGACAACGCTACAAATGATACGACAGCAGTCGGGTGCCGTGCCGCTAATGCTCGATGGCGAGCAACTGACGCTCAATTGGGTCGAGCTCGACGGTGTCCGCCTTGAATCGACGCAATATGAAGTCACAGACACTCAGTTGGTAATCGCCTCGGTGCCCGAGCGCTTCTCACTGCGGACCTGCGTCGTGATCAAGCCAGAGGAGAATACCTCTCTTGAGGGGTTCTACCGATCGCAAAGCGCCTACTGCACCCAGTGTGAGGCGGAGGGGTTTCGTAAAATCACCTTTTTCCTTGACCGGCCCGATGTTCTTGCGACCTACACGGTTGCGCTGGAGGCGGATCAGTCCAAATGCCCTGTTTTACTTAGTAACGGCAACCTGATCGAAGAACAATCGCTTGAGAATGGAAGGCATCGGGCGGTATGGCACGATCCGTTTCCGAAGCCGAGCTATCTTTTCGCGATGGTGGCAGGCGATTTAAAAGCTGTCAGGGATAGCTTTGTCACTGCCTCAGGCAAAGCCGTTGACTTGTTCATCTGGGTCGAAGCAAAAGATATGGGTTACTGCGATTATGCAATGAAGTCCCTGCAAGAGGCGATGCGCTGGGATGAGACTGTTTATGGTCTCGAGTACGACCTCGATCTATACAACATCGTTGCCGTGGATGATTTCAATATGGGTGCGATGGAGAACAAGAGCCTCAACGTTTTTAATACCTCCTGCGTGTTGGCCCACCCCGACATCACCACCGACATGGGATTTCAGCGGGTCGAGGCGGTAGTGGCACACGAGTACTTTCATAATTACTCGGGGAACCGTGTTACCTGTCGGGACTGGTTTCAGCTCAGTCTGAAAGAGGGTTTTACCGTGTTTCGCGACAGCGAGTTCTCGGCTGATATGAATTCTCGCGGCGTCAAGCGCGTTGAGGATGCTCTGTTCCTCAGGACCCACCAATTCGCAGAGGACGCCGGCCCGCTGGCGCATCCGGTGCGCCCTGACGCCTTCGTTGATATCTCAAACTTTTATACGCTGACCGTCTACGAGAAAGGCGCGGAAGTCGTGCGCATGCTGCATACACTCTTGGGAGAAGCGGCCTTTCTGGCGGGCGCGGAACTCTACTTCAATCGTTTTGATGGGCAGGCGGCGACCTGTGACGATTTTGTGGACTGTATGGCGGAGGCGTCCGAGCGGGATCTAGAGCAGTTTCGGCGTTGGTATGAACAGGCTGGTACACCTGAGATCGCTTTTGATGAGCATTATGACTCACAGAATCACCGTTACACTTTGACCTTGCGACAGCGCAACACCGCCACGAGTTTAAATGATCACCCGCCACCACTGGTTATTCCCGTAGCTGCGGGTTTGTTGCTTAATGGGAGTCCGCTTGCCTCGGGCGGGGAGACTACCCGAATCTTGGAGCTCGTCGAGCCAGAGCAGTCTTTTACTTTTGAGGACGTGCCCGATAAGCCGGTATTATCAATCCTAAGGGGTTTCTCAGCACCCGTGAGAGTGGCGACAGAGCAGTCTGAGTCAGACTTATTGGTCCTGATGGGTGGCGATGATGATGCCTTCGTTGCCTGGGACGCTGCACAGAACCTGTTGTCCCGCGCGATTGAGCAGACAGCTTCCGATGCGGATATCGCTATAACAGCCGATTTGAGAAATGCCTGCGAGCAAGTCATAACGGGCTTAATGGATCCTGCCATGAAAGCCCTGACCCTTACACTACCCAGTGAAGAGTACCTCGCTGACCGCGCAGCACAGCGGGGGCTGGTTGATGTGGCGGCCCTGCACGCCCAGCGCATAAAGGTGAAGGCGGCATTAGGGAAGGCCTTGAGCGATTGCTGGCAGCAGGTGTTGGAAGCCTATCCCGCTCCAGGACACTATGCTCCGACAGCTGAGGATATTGGTATCAGAGCGTTTCGCCATCTTGCGCAGGATTACTTATTGGCCGCGAACCCAGCGGAACTCGATGCGGCGCGGCAACTTTACCAGCGTGCAGATAACCTGACGGATCGCCTGGCTGCGCTGCGCTGGATAGCATCCTATGCTGTGCCGGAAGAGCGTGCCGGGGTACTTGATGCGTTCTATGTCAAGTGGCATCACGAGGCCTTGGTGGTGAATCAGTGGTTAACTATTCAGGCCACTCGTCCCGAAGCAGATTGCGTGGAGAGCGTTCAAGAGTTGATGGAGCATGAAGCGTTCGATTGGCGTAACCCCAATAAATTACGGGCGCTGATTGGCGCTTTTGCTGGGGGCAATCCGATTGCATTTCATCGAGCGGACGGCGCTGGGTACCGGCTGATGGGCGATGTCATAGAGCGTGTACAAGCCAGCAACCCGCAAATTGCAGCCCGCATGCTGACCCCGCTCACGCGGTGGCGCCGTTATGCCGCCGGACAAGGTGCAATGCGCGCTGAATTAGAGCGTCTTGCGGCGATTAGTTCCCTCCCTAAAGATGTCTTCGAGGTAGTGAACCGCGCGCTCAGTGATAACGGTTAGTCAGGCGTTGCGCTAACTGAAAAACGCGCTGACAGGATATAAACGGGCGCCTCGGATATCGGACGAGTTAGGTGGGATAGAGCGCCAGCTCGTTATCACGAGCTAAGACGGTACGCGGCGCTGGCTCCCTACGCAGCGCTTCCAGCAACCCTTGTTTGGCAGAGTAGATATCACCCCCGCCATAGAGGCATCGGTCAAGCATGATGAGTCGTTCGGTGAGGCCTTCCGAGCTAGCACTTGCTAGATCGTTGAAGGTGGCAAAGTGCTTGCCATGATGGAGATGCGCCCAAACGAGGATTGCGCGCCTTAGAGACGCCGGATCATTTTGCTCGGCACACTGGCGTACCTTCACGAGTGCCTGACGCAAGCTGCTGGCGTCGCGGTTTCCGGTCTTGCGTGTCGCGGCGGCGATCGAATGCTGCCGGCGGCTCATCAAGATCATCCCAGCTAGCAAGACTGCAACAATCCATCCCGATCCACTCAGTATCCAGACCCATAAGGGCTGATTTTGCGGAGCGGGGCTGCGCTCGGTCTTGGGCTGGCTGGGGGCTGCTGCGTCAAGTGGCGCAGGCGTTGCGACCGAGACAAGTCGCGCGGGTAGCATGGCATACTGAAGCGAATCAGTTTCGGTATTCCACCACGGCACGCGGATTTCGGGCAGTTGCCAGCTGCCACCGGATCGCGCGACGAGAGCTTCGCTCTGAATACGCTGACCTTGGACGCCATTGGATAGTTCGCTCTGATCGATCGATTCTTGGTCAGGATAAAAACGAAGCTCCGGGATTTTTAGAGATCCCTGCACGCTGCTCAATGGCGGCAGCTGACTGCCTTGCAGGCCCCGGGCAACCAGCGTCAGTGTTCTGGTGGTAGAGTCTCCAATGTTGAGCGATTCGGGGTCAATCGACCAATTTTCAGTCAGGGTGAGCTCGCGTGCTGGTAGCCAAACCACACCGGGAAAGCTGGCAGGCGCGGGTTTAACATCGAGTTCGATCGATTCTGAGGCCAAGCGGATTCGACGTCCCAACCGGGCGCCCAGCAGGGATCGACCGGGCTGTACTTCACGGGCAGTAAACCCGATCGCGGGTATTGTCAGCCTGCCACTTTTCTGAGGGTAGATGGCGTACCGAAGCTCCGTGACCAGCCAGGTGCGGTTACCGACCCGACGCTGAAATGATCGCCGTTCCAAATCTTCGACAACGGCGTCGGGGACATCGAGAGATGAAACTTCGCCCCCATCGAGATTAATGGCCTGCTGTAATGTAACAGTCAGAATCGTCTCGGCCTGCACATACACCGACGATTTATCGATACTAGCCTCGAACAGGACCAGCGCGTCCCCGGGTGCTACGGTGGGTTCGGGGTTGACCCTGATTGACTGAGGAGTCGTAGTCCGTCCACCATGTGTCAGCGGCGGAATGCTTAGCGTGCCTTCTCTAAGGGGCGCAAGCTCCATCTCCAGTGTACGAGTGACCTGGTTCTGACCATTAATGTAGCGCGCATTCGTCGCGCTTGATCGCGAGAGAATCTCCCAATCACGGCTCAACCGTGTCAGATCGATTTCCGCCGGTTGCTCTCCCGCGTCGCCGAGTAATGTCAGCCGAAGCGTCTCTCCCATCGAGATCTCTCTTCGATCCACCGTCGCGGAGAGCTCAGCAAAAGCCAGCGTCGACCAGAGTAGGGCTGCAGCGGCTAGGCACCGGCGAGTGAGCTTACCAACGAATAGATTCATCTGGTTCCTCACCGTCTCTTAATCTTTGCATAGTTTGATATCGGAACTTCCTACGCAACAAACCGCCGGGATCATCGGGCACGCGACGCAGCCATTGCTCCAGCGCTTGCTGCTCTTCCAATGCCTCGTCGAATTTTGCCATCTGTTTTTGTGTTGCTGCTTCCAATGCCTCCTCATTAAGATCTTCAGTGGCGGCCATGTTCTGGTTTTGTTGCTCCGACCGTTGCCCTTGATCCTTCTGGTTATCCTCATCATCAGTACTTTCGCTACCCGGTCCACCGCTATCAGACTGTTGGTCCTGATCTGATGAGTCAGACGAGTCGCCGGACTCCGAATTATTTCCGTCGCTCCGCTCGGATTCCTCGTCGTCCTGTTCTTTTTGATCACCCTCCTGTTCCTGTTGATCAAGCAGTGACTGAATATAATCTCGGTTGGCGATAGCGTCCTCGGCATTGGGTTCTTGGGTCAGACTCTCCTCATAGGCCTTAAGAGCACCGCGGAGGTCGCCCTGCAACGCCAGGGCGTTCCCGAGGTTGTACAAATTGTCAGCTGAAGATTCTCCCGCGAAGGTTCGGGCTGCCTGTTCGTAGCCTCCAGCCTCATATTCTGCCACACCGCGCCAACTAGGATTACGGAAGGTTTTGGCGGCGTCCGCGGGTGCACCCTCGTCTAGGTGGCGCGCCCCCCGCTGATCTGCAGTGAGCCATAAATCTTGCCATTCCGACGCTTCGGGTGGCGGCGAGTGTGCAAGCAGCAGCACCGCAATGCTCGCCACAACGCCTTTACGAAATGCGGGCAGAAGTAATAGAGCAACTAGGCCGGCAAGCCAGAATCCTTGATCTTCCCAAACATCTGTTTGCCGATCGAGGTCTAGTTCTCCCTCGCTCTCGAGAAGGTCGCGGGCTGTGAGCGAGGCGATATCTGTATCGTCCAAAGTGACCTCACTATAGGCAGCGTCCAAGGTTTCAGCAACGGATCTGATTGCACTAGTGTCGAGGGCGGGAATTACAATTTCGCCAGCTCCGTCCTTCAAAAATCCGCCATTGGGGAGCGGGATCGGTGCGCCCGAGCGAGTACCAATGGCGAGGATCGATAACGTCGCACCACTGTCGGCAAGCGCACGCTGCGCTGCATCGGTGTCGAACGCGGGCAGACCGTCGGTCATCAGTATTACCTGTCCACCCTGCGCGCTCGAAGTTTTCAGAAGCTCCGCCGCGATTGCTATGCCACTTGTCGCGTTGGCACCCGGTATTGGCATGATCGTGGGGGACAGTGCGGGCATCAGATTAGCGATCGTTCGGGTGTCGTCGGTTAGTGGCGTCACAACGTGCGCGTCGCCGGCAAATACCACCAGCCCAGTTACACCTTCATTGCGTCGCTCGAGTAGATCAAGAATTTTCTGCCTGCCTCTCTGTAGTCTGCTGGGTTGTACATCTGCGGCCAGCATTGAGGCGCTAAGATCCAGCACGATTACGAGGGCGTCGGCCCGTTTAATGACCGGCAGTTCAACGCGCTGGAAGCTGGGGCCAGCTGCAGCCAGAATGACTAAACTGAGCATAAGCAAAGGAAACCAGATAAGTGATCGTTGCTTGTCCTGCTGGTGATCGGGCAACAGATGCAGCAATAGGTTCGCATCAATCGCCTTTGACCAATCGCCCTTTTGGATGTGTCGATACCACAACGCCAATGCAACAAGAGGGCATATCGGCAATGCCCAAAGTAATTCCGGTCGCAAAAGGTGAAAGCCGTCAATCATGCCCATCACCCATAATTTGGCCGTTGAATTACTTGCTGCAACCATTGACTGCGTAAAGTGGCCAAAAAAGTAGCTACGGCCAGCGCAGCCAAAAGAGGGAGCCAGCTCAGTGCCCGTCTCGGTCGGAACGTGCTGGCCTCCTGCTCGACCGGTTCCAATTCATCCAGTAGGGCATATACGGCCTCGAGCTCAGCGGGGGAGGTGGCGCGGAAATATCGGCCTCCAGTCGCCTCGGCGACGGCGTTGAGCATGGCTTCATCTACTTCGCTGCGGCCGTTTACCGTTCTGCCCAGATTTCTACTGATGCCAATAGTATATATCTTCACATCTAACTGTGCGGCGAGCGCTGCCGCCTCCATTGGATCAACTGTACTCGCGGTGTCCTGCCCGTCAGTGAGGAGAATAAAAATCCGCGCACTTGCAGGTCGCTCTCGCAGACGTTTAATGGCAAGTCCCAGCGCATCGCCAATGGCGGTATCTTCGCCAGCGAAGCCCAGTTGGGCCTCATCGATAAAGCGCTTGACAGTGCTTAGGTCGAAAGTCAAGGGTGCTTGCAGGTAGGCACGGGTGCCAAACAGGATCAGGCCCACGCGATCGCCTTGGCGACGTTGTGCAAAGTCGGCCGCGATCGCTTTGACCGCAATGATCCGAGGCACCAGTCGATTTCCCACCTGCATGTCCTCGATTTGCATGCTCCCGGAGAGGTCGAGTCCCAGCATAAGATCCCGTCCGCTATTGGGCAGTTCGATCGGCTCACCGACCCACTGTGGCCGAGCGGTTGCTGTGATGAGCAGCATCCAGATAAGCCACAGCAGCCACCAATGCGCTCTCCTACCCTGTCCTCGTGGTTTACTTGCCCCCAAATTTTTCCATCGGACAGCGAAAGGGGCTTGTAAGGCAGCGGGCTGCAGCGATTCGCCACGGCTCAGCTGGTATACCAAGAGGGGGACCGGGGCGGTCATGAAAACCCAAGGCCAGAGCCACTCAAGCATGCTGCACCTCATGGCCGCGGATCCATTGCTCGGCCGCGAGGAACAGTGCATCACTGCTTTCCGCAGGATCACGTTGATAGGGTTGTTCTAGTTCGGCAAAGGCATCAGCTTCAAGCTTTTTGCAGGTGCCACTCAAGAACTGCAGCCATGATGCACCGTGCAATGCAGCAACCTGATCCTGAGGGTACGCCTTCAGCGCGGCTGTCTTAAGAAGCCGATTAATGGCGGCACTCGGTGCCCGCTGAGTCTTTAGCTCGGAAAGTGCGGCGAGAGCGAGATGCCGGTAACGCCGCTGCCGGTGCCGCTTAGTCAGCCACAGGGCCAGCGCCGTCATTGTGACGACAGTCAGTGCAATTAGAAGCCACCAGCCGGGCGCAAGTGGCCACCATCCGATCGCAGGCGGCTCCCTGAGCGGGGCAAGTTGGCCGAGCATCATTTCGGGATTCATTGCGCAGGGAACACCGTGAGTAGTTGCCTGAGCGGATCCTGATTGGTGCGAACCAAGAGCAGCGGTACCCGCAGTTCACGTAACCGTCGAGACAGCTGGTTTTGCCTGTCCCGGTATTCTTGCGCGTAGATCTCACTGACACCCGATGCGCCGGTATTTAGTTGCGAGTGGCTTACACCGTCGGTGACGGCATAGAACCCCGCTTTGGGGAGCTCTGCCTCCAACACATCGCTGATAGCAATTGCGATGATCTGAGTTTTACGAACCAGTCGACGGAGTGGGAGGAGGTAATCTGCTTCGAAAAGATCGTGGAAGTCGCTGATGAGGAATACCCGCGCGCTTGGCCTGGCGATGCGCTCCAGTTGGTGAAGCAGATCGCCCATTGTTTTATCCGCCCCTTGAAGATTACCCCCGGGGTGGCCCTCGGACATAAGGCCGCCAATCATGCTAAGTACCGCATGTTGGCTTCGTTTGGGCCGCGTATCATGCAGCGTATTGTCACCCAATACTGCGCCGCCGATTCTCTCTCCTGCCTGCAATCCGGACCAGAGCGCGATGGCGCCGATATGAGCTGCCATGACCGATTTGAAGCACTGCGTCGAGCCGAATTTCATCGACGCTCGTAGATCCGCAGCTACCAATATCGGTTGCTCCCGATCCTCGTGAAAAAGCTTTGTGTGGGGCGAACCCGAGCGGGCAGTGACGCGCCAGTCGATAGCTCTTACGTCGTCTCCCGCTGCGTAGGCGCGCACTTCGTCAAATTCCACGCCTCGGCCGCGTTGTCTCGCCCTGCGCATGCCCGCAAGGTTAGCAAGGGCACGGGATTGGCCGGTCACGTCAACGTATCGTGCGGTGAAGCGACTGGCGATGAGCGCCTCTGCCGTAACAATTGCGCCGGTCGGCCCAGTGATCCGGCTTTCGATTATGTTGTCAGGCAACGGGCACTTGCTCAATCAATCGTTCGACAACGTTGTCACTGCTGACGCCTGCCGCTTCCGCCTCGAAGGAAACGATCAGACGGTGTCGCAGGCAATCTAGCGCGACAGCTTGCACGTCGTCAGGATTGACATAATCGCGCCCTGCAATCCACGCGTTAGCGCGGGCGCAGCGGTCCAGCGCGATGGTGGCACGTGGGCTAGCGCCGAACTCTATCCAATCGGCAAGCTCACTGTCGTAGGCTAATGGTTCCCGCGATCCGATGACGAGTTGCACGATGTATTCCTCTACGGCTGGTGCCATGTGGATATCTAGCACAGCCTTGCGTGCGTTGGAGATGTCAGCCTGGGAGACGGTAGTGGTGGGGGTGCCGTGAGTGCCTCCGGCCTCGTCTCTCGCCAATCGCAAGATGGCCTGCTCGGCCGCGGCGTCTGGGTAGGACACGCGAACGTGCATCAGAAAGCGGTCTAATTGCGCCTCCGGGAGTGGGTAGGTGCCTTCCTGTTCGATGGGATTTTGGGTGGCCATCACCAGAAAAAGATCGGGCAAGGGGTAAGTCTGGCTGCCAATACTGACCTGACGTTCCGCCATCGCTTCCAGAAGCGCTGATTGCACTTTAGCCGGCGCTCGGTTGATTTCATCTGCTAGCACCAAGTTGTTGAATATCGGACCCTTCTGAAACTCGAAGGCCCCGGTTTGGGGTCTGAAAATATCCGTTCCAGTAATGTCCCCGGGGAGTAGATCCGGCGTGAACTGAATGCGGTGAAAACTGCCCTCAATGCCGGCTGCCATCTCTTTGATGGCGCGGGTCTTGGCCAGGCCCGGCGCGCCTTCAACTAGGAGGTGCCCGTCGGCCAACAGCGCCAGCATCAGCTTGTGTATAAGATCTTGCTGGCCAACGATTTGTTGCCCCAGCCAGTTTTCCAGGTTCGCGAGAAGTTGGTAATTCACGGATCAGGCCTTTGTTACTGCTGTGTCAGAAGTGGCGTTCTTTCTGACCATTATAAGGCCTGAATGTTCAAAAAAAGGCGCTTGTGCTGCCCGTACCGGGCGACAGATCAGAATCCTGACAATTTATAGCATGTCAGGGCGTCTGTGAGGCCCTCTCGCCAATCGTTTCTGCCTTCCTTCCAGCCTTCGAGCCACTTTATGCGGGCCAAGCCCGTCAAAAAGGGACAGTTTTCCTTTGAGCGGCCGGCTAGCCCCAACTGGTAGCCCTTTTCGAAAGCACGTTTGATTCTGTTGCGTTTGGTTCGTTTCATATTTTTCCCTCAGTGCGCACTGCTGATCCATAAGAACGCAATGTGTCTGTTCATCACCACGCAGATACCTCGCGTGCAGGTGGGAAACGGCGGCAAGCGCACAGAGCACTTGTACAGGGTGGCTGCAGGCTTCGACCTCTAGGAGGGGATCTTTCTGCCCGGCCCGTTCAGTAAACAGGACAGCCGTCCTAGTTGGGGAATGGCTCAGTTCATACGTTACTCCCCACAGGACAGTCTGTCGAAAAATCTTTTGTCATCAGCCGAGCATCTGCTCAGGCTCGACAGGCATAAGCCAATGCTGTGGTGGCTTGTAAGCTGGTAGCGGCGAATTTTTCCCTCTTTTCTGTGATCCGGCCAATAGAAGGGGGCGTAAAGTTTTCGACCGAACGATCGACTCTTCGGTTAAGCCATCTTCCCCCAGGTGGCAAATTCTTGCCCCGGCCTTTGGCCGGGGTTTTTTTTGGAGGGCCACTATGTCAAATCGTGCTGTGATGCTGATGCTGGGTTATTCGGGCCTGCTGCCTTTTTACGCTTTTTTACTAGGTATTTTACTGCTCCAAGATTGGCCAGCCGCCGTGTCGGTGCAGGGCTTCGTGGTTTACTCCCTTGGGATCCTGTGTTTTCTGTGCGGCACTTTATGGGGGCGCGTCCAGTCGTTGGATAAGCCAGTGATGGCGCAATTGATGGTTACCAATGGTGTGGTGATTTTCGCGGTCGCTGCGGTCCTCACAGCCAAGGCGTGGTTGGCCTCGGTGGCTCTGATGAGCGGCTACCTGGCGCTGCTGTGGTACGAGCGCGGTACCGAAATCTTGCCCAGGTGGTACGTGGCCATGCGCCGCAACCTCACGGTCGGCGTGGTGATCGCACACGTCCTATTTTTCGTACTGCAATCTTTGCAAGGTTAGTATTGCTTTAACGCCTTAGGTGAATCAGCATCAAGTAACCAGTTTGACGGCACGGCCACGGAGCGCGCCTTGATTCGGTCATAGAGCCCCAGTAGTCGCGCGCCGCCCCCGTCTAAATAAGTGTGGCAGTGAGCTATTGTGGCTCAGCACGGCCTCATGCATGGTGAATGACGCCCATAATCGTCGTAAAGGACGAGCGCAGCATCGCTATCGCGCCAATCTTGTTGCGTGTGTCGATCACTTTGTCAGGGGCCCCGATGAGATCGACCGGCAGCACGATCGGTGACTCTGTGTCACTTGCTGCCAGCAGTGCCGCAATCCCCGCACAGGGGCCCTGCCCGGGATGCACGTCACATAGCATGCGGTCGGCGAAGTGCTGATGGAACTGTGGGTTGCCGCGGCAGCATATCAGGCGCTCGAGCAACCGGGATCGATTGAGACAAAGATGCGCCAGAGGGGGCTCGCAGTGGTTGATGATCAGGCCCTGGTCACGCCCACCCCCCACCACCGGCCAAAATACCCAAGCTGTAGTGGTCCCTCGCATTCACACTTCAGGTGCTCTATGGGATCATCTTTGCTGATTTAACGACTATAGCTCATGTCACTCATCATGCGTGTTTTGGCACTGGATACGGCTACGCAAGCCTGCACACTTGCTCTATGGGAGGGCGCTGGTGTGCGCGCGCGTTATGAGATTCAGCCGCGGGCGCACAACCGGCATATTCTTGCCATGCTTCAAGATGTGCTTGATGGACAGCCTCTGAGAGACTCAGTTGATCTGATTGCATGTGGCACCGGCCCAGGGTCTTTCACGGGTTTGCGCGTCGCGGTCAGTGTGGCCCAGGGTTTAGCGTGGTCCCAAGACCTGCCCGTACAGGGATTTTGTTCCCTGACGGCCCAGGTCTTCTCGGCCGCAGACAGCGGTGCGCTTACTGACGGTATTTACGTGCTGACCACAATTGATGCGCAAACTGACCAGCTGTACGGACTATGGGGCCGGTTGTGCGATGGCCATTTCGCGCCAGAGGGGGAGCCGTTTGTGTGTTCGCCCGAGCATGTCCCTGAACCTGACGAGATGGGTCGCACTGTCGTGTTGGGGTCTGGTGGCAGTTACTTGTCCCGGTTCCCCAACTGGCTACGCAACGGCTCACGCATCGATGTGGAGGTCACACCCAGAGCGGAGGTGATGGCACGTTTGTACGGAAACGGACAACTGCCTGTCGAATCATTTCCAGCACATCGCTTGTCGCCACAGTACGTTCAGCGCGAAATTGGCTGGAAAAAACTTTCAGAGCAGGGTCAACATGGCTGAGTCGTTACAGAGCGTGATGCTGGCGCTCATTCAGGGCGTGACAGAATTTCTGCCCGTTTCTAGTTCTGCTCATCTGATATTACCGTCGCAGATCTTGGGCTGGCCCGATCAGGGCCTGCTTTTCGACGTCGGTGTGCACGCTGGCACGCTGTGTGCGGTGTTGTGGTATTTCCGAGCGACTCTAGCAAGCTGGTTCTCTGTTCTTTTGCCGGGTCACGATGCGGATGGTTCCGAGCTTTGGGCCGTCAGTATCGCTACCGTCCCTATGGTGTTGGCAGGATGGCTGTTAAAAGACATGATTGCAAACGAAGCGCGGGGTGTGCCTGTCATTATCGCGACCACGCTCGCGTTCGGTGTTCTACTTGGCTTTGCAGATCGTCGTGCGGCCGATGCCTCAGCTGGGCGTTCCAATGTGAGTGTCCCAGATGCTCTGCTAATTGGTACCGCTCAGGTGCTGGCGCTGATTCCCGGTACCTCGCGATCAGGTATCACCATCACGGTAGCGCTTCTTCTCGGGTACCATCACTCCGCCGCTACGCGCTTTTCTTTTTTGCTCAGCATGCCCGTGATCGCAGGAGCGCTGCTAGTAATGCTAGTGGCATATCCCGATAGCCGCATCGGGTTAGCGGCGCATTACAGCGTTCTGATGGCATTTGCTGTGTCGGCGATCTTTGCGTACGGCACAATCCGGCTGTTTATGGATCTGGTTCAGCGCATTGGTTTGATGCCCTTCGTGGTGTACCGGATTCTGTTTGGTTTGGCGCTATGGGTTTGGATTACTCAGGAGATATAAGGCGAGACACAGGTGAATGAGCCGTTGCCATTTTTAGAGAAGGGCCTGATCCCGTTCCACACGGTGCACGTTATTAGTCGCCGGCTAGCCGAGCGAGCTTCCAAGCAGTCGAATCCGGCTACCCATAGACTATGGCTTAGGGCAATGGATACTTCATGACGCGTCAGGGCACCTCTTCGACGACATTTCGCGCTGATTTTGCCTGCGGAATCACGATATGCCCGAGTAAGGCGACTGAGCCGGGGATACCAACGACAGATCTCGGCGAGCCGACGCTAGCTATGCATTCGATTCGTAAGCTGGTCTGTGTGGAGGATATCCCGCAGTTGACCAAACTGTAATAGGCGTTCTACCTACGTCTGGCTTGAGGAGTGAGCCTTATGACCACAACACGGGTTCTCACAGGTATTACGACAACCGGCACACCACATTTGGGAAACTACGTTGGTGCTATTCGTCCTGCCATTGCGGCGTCGCAGGATCCCTCTGTAGAGGCGTACCTGTTCTTGGCGGATTACCATGCGCTGATTAAAAACCAGAACCCCGACGAAGTTGCGCAGTCCAGTCGGGAAATCGCCGCCACCTGGTTGGCGTTAGGTCTGGATCCGCAGCAGACGCATTTTTATCGGCAATCGGATATCCCTGAGATCACAGAGCTCAGCTGGGTGCTGGCCTGCTCCGCTGCTAAAGGACTCATGAATCGTGCGCATGCCTACAAAGCAGCGGTGCAAGCCAATGATTCAGCGGGCGACGACCCTGACTTTGGTATCACTATGGGGCTTTTTTCTTATCCGATTCTAATGGCCGCGGACATTTTGATTTTTAATGCACACAAAGTGCCGGTAGGACGGGACCAAATCCAGCACGTGGAAATGGCGCGAGATATTGCCCAGCGCTTTAACCACCATTACGGCGAGACGTTCACGTTGCCAGAGGCAGAAGTCGATGATCATGTTGCAGTCCTACAGGGGCTCGATGGACGAAAAATGAGCAAGAGCTATGGGAATACCATCACACTGTTTGGCACGCCGAGGCAGCTGCAAAAATCGATCAATAAAATCAAAACTAATCTTTTGGAACCCGGCGAACGCAAAGACCCTCAAGACTCGACCGTGTTTCAGGTTTGGTGTGCGTTCGCTGACGCATCGGAACGAGATCGCATGGCCCAGGCTTTTGCCGAAGGCATCGGGTGGGGCGAGGCAAAAAAGCAACTTTTTGAGCGGGTAAATGATGAGTTGGCTCCAGCGCGGGAAGAATATGGCAGGCTCATGGCGGATCCTGCCGAGTTGGAAGCGATCCTTCAACATGGTGCTGAGCGCCTGCGTGCCAAGAGCACAGCGCTTCTAGATATGGTGCGCCGCGCGGTCGGTTTACGCACTTACCGCTAGTTCTCCCTCGTCTTCGAGACCACAGATCGCTACGACCAGACCTCGCGAGCCTCTCAGAGCGCTAGTGTGAGGCCGAGCACCGCACTCCGTGGCTCTCCCACAAAATACCGGTAGCTACCGAAACCAAAGTCCGCGCGTTCCGCATAGCCTTCATCAAGCAGATTTGTTGCCACTAGCGTGAGTGTCAGGTTGGGACTGACTTTCCACGCGGCGCGCAGATTGATTAGTTCGTGACCGTCGTACTCATGTTGGTTATTGGGATCTAGCCAGTACTTAGCCACCCACAGCCACTCTAGCTCAGCGCGGACTGGTTGATTCCGAGACGTAAAATCTGCCATCAGCTGCACAGAACCAAAGTGTCGGGGAGATGTGTCGATATCGTTTCCTTGAATCGTCCCACGCGATCCCAATAGCTTAATGTCGCTGTCATAGCGGTGCCGGGCATAGCTACCGTTGCCTTTTAGCGACCACACCTCATCGATTGCCCAGCTGAAATTAAGCTCTACTCCGCGGTGCTCGGTTTCAGCACCAGATACGTTGTAGCGGTCACGATCTTGAAAAATGACGTCGTCCTTCGCCATCCAGTAAGCCGCAACATCGTAATTCAGCACACCCACAACACCTCTGATCCCCAGTTCCAGTCCGTTGACCGTCTCTGAATCAATATCAGTGATGGTCTGACCCGACTGCAGCCGGTAAAGCTCAGTCGTTTGGGGCGCACGAAAACCTCTAGCCGCTTTGACGAATACGGTGCGATTTGCTGAGTGGTGGCTGAGCGCCAGGTTGCCTGTCCAGTCACCGAAGCTGTCCTTTTGGCTGGCAGGTCTGTAGAAGCGGCAGGCGCTAGCCGAGGGTGAACAGGCTGGACCGTCGTCGGTGCGGTTTTGGTAGTCGTAACGGGTTTCCTCAAGCCTGATGCCTGCGTCGAGTTGCCACCGATCAGTGATAGACCAATCAAGATGTGTGAATGCGGCAATAGAGTCAGCGTCGACGTCATAGTCATAGTGGACGCCGTCGGGCTGGTTTGGACTGAAAAACTCTGCCTGTGTCTCGAGAAGTGAGCCCTTCGTTCGGTCTACGTCCAAGCCTGCGCGCCAACCCAACTGATCCGATCTGCCACTGATCATAGCCTGCAAGCCAAAACTGCGATGCTGGTTTGTCTCGGTCGCCTTCCAGGGAAGATAGTGCTGCAGGAAGGTCATACTATTGCTGCGCCAGTAGGGCTTCAGAGAGACCTCTCCTGCAGCTCCCAAATTCCGACTGACATTCAGGTGGCCACGAGCAGACCACGCATCCCTGTACGCCTCAGGGTTTGGATTCTCCTCCCGCGCGTCGTCATCTTCATAGGCCTCAAAGCCACGAATATACCCCGCCGTCTCTTGGTCGAGGTTGCTGCCCTCCAAGGCGCCGGTCACCCGCCAGTCCTGAAACTCGTGGTCCAAGCGGAGTGTTGCCTTCTGCTGCTTGTATCCAGATTCCTCTTGATAGCCGCCATAGCGTGCGGTTTGGGCGGACAGAGCAAAGCTGTCAAAAGACCCACTAGCGGAGAGCCGGTAGTAGTCTCGTGAACCCGCTTCCACTCGCACCTGATTTCGCGTTTGGGCGACGGTGGGGGTGAGCACGTTTATGATGCCGTGCAGTGCATTAGAACCGAACACCACAGTGGCGGGTCCTTTTAATACCTCAACTTTTCCGGCTTGCAGTAAGTTTGCATCGAAGAGCTGATTGACGTTGCAAAACCCCGGTGATCGAAGGCTGATCCCGTCTTGCGCCGTCATGAAAGCACCGCAGCTACCTGCACCTGTGAGTACTGGAGACCGGAGTGAGATCAAAGACTCTTGACCATTGCCCCGACTAACCCAACTGCCTGCCACTCGATTGAATACCTGGTTGCTGTGCTGAGGGGCGATGCCTTGCAATTCGGACTGGCCCACAATGGACCAGGAGGTCGGCAGCGTCGCGGCCAGATCTGCATTACGAGACGCAGTCACAATGACGTTCTCAATCCCCCTGTCGTCGTCGGGTTGATTTCCCCCTTGCTGTGCAGACGCTGGCGTCGCCGCGCCAATTGCCATCGCCCAAAAAATCGATACACACAATACCCGAGATAGCGGGGTCACATTGTTTATCATGGCTGACCTCTTCCCGAGGCCGATGCCCCGTGACAAAGTCGTGCATTCTGGGCAAAACTTCCCAACATGCCAAGTTCAAAGGAAAAGACACAGTGAGTGCAGGTATTTTGGCCGTCAACGACGACTTGCCGCTCCGAACCGACGGGCCTGTTCATTCTGGCAAAGTGCGATCGGTGTACTGGTTAACCGAAGCGGATAGTGCACGTCTCATTTCGGAGCGTCACTACGCGGTAGCGCCCGATTCGCAGCTTGCGGTCATGGTTATCAGTGACCGTATTTCGGCCTTTGATTGTATGTGGCATGGGGAGGGTGGATTGGCGGGCGTGCCTGGCAAGGGTGCCTCGTTAAACGCGATTTCGCACTTCTGGTTTACGCAATTTCAGCACGCTGGATTAGCGCGCAGCCACATTTTGGAAGTGCCACACCCCCTAGTATGGATCGTTCAGCGTGCGCAGCCTCTCCTGCTGGAAGCTATTGCGCGGCGCTTCATCACAGGTTCCATGTGGCGTGCCTATGAGCAGGGCGCGAGAGAGTTTTGTGGCAACCAGCTTCCCGATAATCTGCATGCCAATCAGAAATTGAGCGAAACATTAGTTACGCCCTCCACGAAAGGCGTGATGCGGGGTTTGGATGGAATACCCGAAGCGGACGATACCAACGTCTCACGTGCACAGCTCTTACAGCACTGGCGGGAATTTGGTTTTCGTTCGCCCGATGACATTGACTATTACGAGATGTTGTTGAGGCAGGGTGCAGGACTCATTGCTTCACACCTCTCCCCGCTGGAGCTGATGTTGGTGGATACCAAGTTCGAATTTGGTTATGCCAAAGACATTGCAGGCGATGAGCAGCTGATCTACATGGACGAGGTAGGGACTCCCGACTCGTCCCGGATTTGGGACGCTGTGGAATATCGAGGCGGGCGAGTGGTGGAGAACAGCAAGGAGGAGTTTCGACAAGCGCTCCTGCGGCACGTCAAAGATCCACAGCTTTTGCTGGATCACACGCGCTTTGCAGAGCGCAAGCAGTTCGCGGCGGCGCACGCGTTGCCAGCTGGCATGCTGCACTCCTTGTCGGATACCTATCGTGCCGTGGCTGCGCGCATTACAGGGCATCCAATAGCAATCCCTCAGGATCCTCGCCAGACTATGATCTCGATGCTAGATGATCAGTTTGCACTGGTGCGCTGATCCTTTTATGCCGTAGGAGCTTGCATGCCAACTTTCAAATTGACCGATTCGTTGTCAGTCGCCGCCCAGATAACACCGCAGGATATTCCCCAGCTGGTTGATAAGGGATTCACTACCGTTGTGTGTAATAGACCAGATAACGAGGTGCCTGGTCAGTCCTCGATGGACGAGATTGAAGAGGCCTGCAATGCTGCGGGTCTGCTTTTTGTTAGGTATCCAGTGAATGCGATGAGCTTTCCCGGCCCTGATCTCGATGGCCTCGCAGAGTTGTTTGATGATTCGAGCCAGTCCGTCCTAGCTTATTGCCGCACCGGCACTCGATGCGCCAATTTATGGGTCGCAACACGCGCTGAGGCAGACCTGCTTGAGGCGGTAAGCGTCGCGCGAGGTATTGGCTTCGATTTAAGCATGGTGGTGCGATGATCGTTGCTGCGACACTGCGATCGTCCTCGAAGGCGCCCTCTCACGCCACCGTGGCAAGTAATTTCTCTAGTGCTCCGCGCGCATCTGCGCCCCAATTGGCCTTGGGTATGTCACTTAACGTAAGCATGTCATCGTTAACTACAACATGCTCGGGATGGTGGGCTTCGGCAATCGTTGCATAGACCTGTAGAGACGATTCCTCTGGCCCCGCGCATAACTCGTAGACCCTGATGACGAGTTCACTGCCTGCCAAGGCCTTCTCGCCAGCCAGCTGGGCGAAGCCGTCACCACACAAAGTGACACCCTCTACCAACATGTTGCGTGACAGCGTGAGCCCAGCGTCCTTCAGGGTGCTCCCAATACTGTGTCCCTGGCGAATAAGTGTATCGGCGTTGGCGAGTGGCGCTGGCGCGGGAGTCGAGAAATGTGTGACCGCGAGAGTGCGGCAAACATCCACGCCGTCATGGTGACTGCAAAGACTTGCCAGACGGTAGTGGTCGTCCTGATGTAACACCCGCACGGCATAGCTGCCGAAGCGGGCTAGGATTTGTTCGCTGTTCACGCGGTGAAAATCCCTTGCAGGCCGATGTAAAGAAACGAGGGGGTCTGGTAACTGCCCACCTCGAATGCGGACGGCACACTAACCTGCTCGCCATTAATCTGCAATCTGTCAGTGGTTTGATTGAGACCGAGCTGGGGTATCATCAGCCGCTCTAAAGTGTTGGAACGGCGCGGCCAGAGTATTCCCGCTCGATCAATCCACTCGCATAAGAGACACGCCATGAACATGAAACGCACTCTTCTTATCTCATTAACGGCGCTGATAATTAATAATGTACACGCTGTAGAGCCGCTGGGTGATGCTATTCGTCGTGCCTACGACGCTAAACTGAGAGATCTGTTCCTGTATTTTCATCAGAACCCCGAGCTCTCGACGATGGAGTATAAAACTTCCGCTCGATTGGCAGATGAGTTGGCGTCGCTCGGCTACACGGTGCATCGCAATGTCGGCGGGACAGGTATTGTTGCCCTGCTTAAAAATGGTGAAGGGCCGCTGGTGATGTTCAGGGCTGACATGGACGGCCTGCCGGTTGAGGAGAAATCAGGTCTGGCGTACGCGTCGCGTGCCAAGCAGATTGATCCCAACGGTAATGTGGTGTTCGTCATGCACGCATGCGGGCACGATGTGCATATCACCAGCCTGGTGGGGACGGCCCAGATCATGGCGGATCGGCGCGACGAGTGGCGAGGCACGCTAATGCTGATTGGTCAGCCCGCAGAGGAGCGGGTGATGGGTGCTGCGGCGATGCGTGCCGATAATGTCTGGCGTCGCTTTGGACAGCCTGACTACGCGATGGCCTTTCACGTAACGTCGGCCATGCCGACAGGCATGTTGGGCGCGTCAGTGGATTCCCCGTACTCGGGTGCGGATACGGTTGATATTTATATTACTGGGGTAGGCGCCCATGGCGCTTCACCTCACCGCGGCGTCGACCCGATCGTGCTGGGCTCCCAGATCGTGATGGGGCTTCAGACAGTGGTGAGCAGAACTCTGCCGCCCAGACGTCCTGGAGTCATCACCGTGGGCGCGTTTCATAGCGGTACCAAGCACAACATCATTTCCGACGCCGCCCATTTGCAGTTGACCGTGCGGAGTGAGTCGGGTTCGGATCGAAGGTTGCTGTTGGATGGTATTCGCAGAGTTGCTGAGAATATGGGACGGGTCGCAGGTTTGCCCGAGGAGTTGCTCCCGAGGGTGGTGGTGTCAGATGAGAGTGTGCCGCCGACACTTAACGACAAGGCGCTGACAGAACGCGTAATAGCGCTATGGAGCGGGCATTTTGGGAAAAGTGCTCTGTTTTCTGGGGAGAGATTGGGAATGGGGGCAGAGGATTTCCCGCTCTTTACCGTTAACCCCTATATACCCAGTCTTTATTTCGCGGTCGGTGGGACCCCGCCTGAGGATTTCGTGACTGAGCAGAGCGGCGGTGCCCCGGTTCCCTCCCACCATTCACCGCTGTTTAAAATTGATCCCGATGCGTCCGTGACATTGGGGGTGGAGGCGTCTGTGTCTGCGCTTCTTGAGTTAATGAGACAGTGACTTCATTGGACGAGCCCACCGTTGCGATCCGTTATCCTGTCTGGGATCTGACGCTCCGGTTGCTTCACTGGTATTTACCACCCGCTACTGTCGTCATGTGGTGGAGTGGCGCACGGCGTGAATGGAAATTAATGCGCGGGTTCGCAACGATTGCTTATCTCGCAGCTTGGAGGCATTGTTCAGAGGTTTATCGGCAGTGAGTAGGTGCGTTTAAGGTGGTCCTTGCGGGGTCCTCGCGAAAGTCGACGCTATTTACTATTAAAGGGAATTCTCTGAGGCACAACTTGCAGGGTGCGCTGTCGGTAATCGGGGTTTAAGCGCTGTCGGTAGCAGAGACTGCGTCGGGCACCGAGAGCGTCGACTATATTTTTTTAGGGCGCCCTTTTCTAACTGGTCCGCGTTATTCAGTTGGTTTGCCCAGGTGGTTGATAGGACGTCATCCAAAATTCTGACCGAAACAATGTCGCCTATGGGCTCGAATGTCATGCTCATTTAAGCAAAGTAGGATTGGCAGTGGGATTGCTGGGGCTCGGATTAGTCAATTTAAGCCGACGCTGAGGCGGACAGCGGACTTACACCAAGCGAGGTAACAACAAGCGTCTTTGTCTCCACGGTGTGAGCCCCTCATTTGTTGGGCTGGCTTTTCATTTCCTGCGTTGCTGATACTTTAATACGAGATGCCAAACGCTATCCCAAAAAGGGGAGTGAGTCGCTACCCCGAGAAGGTTTACACTTTCGCTGTCACTGGAGATGTCATGTCTGAATCATTACCACTCGATGCTTACTGGATGCCATATACGGGGAACCGCCAGTTCAAGCAGGACCCTCGCATCATTGTCGGCGCGGAAGGCGTGTGGTTTACCGACGATCGTGGAAGACGGATTCTAGATGGACATTCCGGGCTGTGGACGTCTGGACTGGGTCACGGCCACCCTGAAGTCTCCAAAGCCGTTGCGGAGCAAATTGATACGCTGGATTTTGCGCCGCCGTTTCAGTTCGGCCATCCGGCCGCTTTCAAGCTGGCGGACAAGCTCAGACAACTGATGCCCGGCGATCTTAACTATGCGTTTTTCACCAACTCGGGCTCGGAATCAGCGGATACGTCACTCAAAATGGCGCGCGCCTACTGGCGACTCAAAGGACAGCCAGCTAAAACGCGCTTCATTGGGCGCCAAAAGGGCTACCACGGCGTGAACTATGGCGGCACGGCGGTCGGCGGCATTGGCGCCAATCGGAAGCCCTTTGGACAATCATTGGAGGTAGATCACCTCCGCCACACCATGCTGCCTGAGAACGCTTTCTGTCGAGGCATGCCCAAACAGGGTGCACACCTTGCGGAGGAGCTTGCCGAGCTGATTATGCTGCACGATGCCTCTACAATCGCCGCGGTCATTGTGGAGCCCATGGCAGGGTCAGCGGGAGTTATTCCGCCGCCAACCGGCTATCTGCAGCGCCTTCGGGAACTGTGCGATCAGCACGAGATTTTGCTGATTTTTGATGAGGTGATCACGGGGCTGGGTCGCTGCGGCGCTTACACCGGCGCCGAGGCGTTTGGCGTGACCCCCGATATCCTGAATCTTGCGAAGCAGATCACAAACGGTGCGGTCCCCATGGGGGCCGTCATGGCAACGCCTGAGATTTACGACACCTTTATGGCGCACGGTGGACCGGATTACTCGCTGGAATTCGCGCATGGCTATACCTACTCGGGGCACCCAGTTGCTTGCGCTGCCGGTTTGGCGGCACTCGAGGTTTTGGTACGCGATCAGTTGCCAGCTCGTGTCGCTGAGGAGGCTCCGTTTTGGGAGTCCTTGCTGCACGATTCTCTGGCAGAGAGACCACATGTTATGGACGTTCGCAACTATGGCTTCGCCGGTGCACTGACCTTGGAGGCCTACCACGGGGAACCCCTGCGGCGACCATTTGAGGTGGCGATGCGCATGTGGGAGAAAGGTTTTCTGGTGCGCTACGGCGGCGACACTATTCAGCTGGCGCCTCACTTTGTGATGGAGCGCGAGCAGATGACGTCTTTGGTGGTGGCGCTCTCCGAAGCACTCGAAGAGCTAGCCTAGAGGGCCTTGTCTGGTCTAGCCTAGAGGGCTTTGTCTGATGAGAGTGGGGCCACCTGTGGCGACTCAGCGATAGCTCTTGCCAACCAGGCATCCATCCGTTCTTCTAGGACATCCAACGGCAAGGCGCCGGCACCTAACATTTCGTCGTGGAAGGCGCGAATATCAAATTGATCGCGCAGTGCAGCTTCAGCTTCGCTTCGCAGCTCCAGCATTTTCAGTTGTCCAATTTTGTACGCCAACGCCTGACCCGGCCAACCGATGTAGCGATCAATTTCATTGACGATATCCGCCTCGGTCTTGGCGGCATTGGCCAGAAAGTAATCGATGGCGCGCTGGCGATTCCAGCCGAAATAGTGCAGGCCGGTATCCACGACCAGACGCACGGCTCGCCACATGTCGTAGACCAATTGGCCGTAGCGAGAATAGGGGTCCGTATACAGGCCCATGTCGTACCCCAGTCGTTCCGAGTAAAGGCCCCAGCCTTCAATAAATGCCGTGAAACCGCCATTGCGTCTGAATTCAGGTAGCCCGGTAAGCTCCTGAGCGAGTGCAATCTGGAGATGATGACCGGGTACGCTCTCGTGTACGCTCAAAACCTCCATTTCGAACTTTGGCCGCGTTTCAGGTTGGTAAAGATTGACGTAATACCATCCCGGACGGGAGCCATCTGCGGCCGGTCGCATATAGTAGGCGGTGGTCGTATCGGGCGCCTCCTCGTCTGGTATAGGTCGCACGCCATATGGAGCGCGAGGAAGCTTTCCGAATAGCTTGACCAACCCGGGGTCCAGCCGTTTAGAGACAGCTTGGTAGCCCTCAAGAAGCGCCTCAGGGCTGTCATAATAAAACTGAGGATCTGTTCTCAGAAAAGTATTGAACGCTGTAATGTCGCCGTCGAATCCGACCTCTCCGATCACTGCTTCCATCTCTCCGCGAATTCGCTCTACTTCCTTCAATCCAATTTCATGAATCTCGTCGGGCGTCATGTTTGTTGTGGTGAAGTGATGGGCGAGACGGGCGTAAACTTGCTTGCCGCCGGGCAACGATCCGATGCCGGGCGCACGTGCTGCGGGGAGGTAACGCTCCTGCAAGAACGTCAACAGCTCAGTAAAAGCGGGCTTTATGTCCTCGTCAATTATCTGGCGAGCTGTTTCTTGCAATGCTTCTCTTTGCGACGCGTCGAGGTGCTGTGGCAGTGCTGTGAAAGCCCGAAAAAATGGACTGTCTGAGGCATCGCCGTCGAGCAAGTTTTGAATTTGTGTTGGTACGCGGGACATAACGATCTTTGCCTGCGTACGTTCTTTTTCAAGACCTTCAGCGAGAAGGGCTTGGAATTGCGCCAGCTGCTCCGGTAGGTTTCGCAGTCGGGTTAGCCAATCAAGATGGTCTTGCTCGGTCTCCATTGGCAAGTAATCGACCATACTGTGCCAGTGTTGTGGACCGGAGCGCATATCCAGTGCGATCAAATGCAGACCGTCCTCGAATTCACTTCTATTCTCGCGCAGCTCACGGAGCAGCATGGCCCGGTTCAGGCGACCATCGGCGGTGAGCGTAGCAGGCTCGATTTGCTCGAGCTGACTGACAAAACGTCCCTCATCTTCGTAACGCGAACGGAATGCCGCGGGACTCCGATCAGTCCATAGCGCGTTCCCCGAACGATCGCCGTACTCAAGTCGTCTTTCAGGGTATTGCTCAAGCACCCACTGCCAATGGCGTTCGATTACCTCTTCCAGATAGGTGTCATCTGCGCGAGCAAAGGGCGCATTGTGCGGCGACAGGGCGAGGCACAGCAGACAAGTGATCAGACTGGTCATCCCATTTATGCTTGTTGGAGATTTTCTCAGATTCGGGTGGTTACGTTTCATAGTGCAATTCATTGCGCCGAGCTATCGTGTTGTTTTTCGCAAACCAGACGAGCTTGATGCGCTTTGGCCCTGTGATGAGAGCACGGGGCATAAAAGGTGCTTGTCCCCTGTGTCAGCTACCGCCCTAGTATGGATCGCGCCACGAGTTCACGCATGATCTCCGAAGAGCCGCCATAAATGGTTTGAATACGTGCATCGACATAAAAGCGGGAGATGGGGTATTCCGACGTGTAGCCATAGCCGCCGAAAAGCTGCAGGCATTGATCGGCGACTCGGCACTGCATTTCGCAGCTTGCTAGCTTGAGCATGGCTGCGTTGTCGGCCGTTAGAGTCCCGCTGGCATAGTCCCGTGCGCACTGCTCGTAGAACGCACGATTGACGGCGATGTCAGTTTTGACCTCGGCCAGCTTAAAGCGCGTGTTTTGAAACTGCCCGACCTTTTGGCCAAAGGCTTCACGCTCCTGAACGTATTGCACGGTGATATCCATTGCACCTTCAGAGGCGGCGATCGCCTGTGCGGCAATACCCAGTCTCTCGCGAGGCAACTCCTCCATCATAATGACAAAGCCGCGGTTTTCTTCGCCCAGAAGCGCATTGGCAGGCAGGCGCACGTCATTGAAGAATAGCAGCGCGGTGTCTGATGTGTGCTGACCGATCTTTTCGATTTTTTTTGATTTCTCGAAGCCGGCAGAGTGTGCGTCAACCAAAAACAGTGACGTGCCTTTGGCGCCTTTACCGGGATCGGTAATCGCCGCCACGATGACGAGATCAGCGTGGATTCCGTTGGTGATAAAAATTTTTGAACCATTCAGTATCCATTCATCTCCATCGCGAACGGCATTGGTGCGGATGCTCTGGACGTCTGATCCTGCGCCTGGCTCGGTCATTGCCAAAGCTCCCACGATCTCGCCTTTCGCCATGCGCGGCAGCCAATATGTCTTTTGTTCTTCGGTGCCGTGACGACTTAGATAGGGTGCAACGATGTTGTTGTGAATGCCGTACCCCGATGCGAAGCCACCAAATCCCATCTCTGATAACGCTTCTATCATTGCGAGAGTGACATGGGGTGATGTGCCTGCTCCGCCGAACTGCTCGTCCATATCGGGGCAAAGCAGTCCTGCCTCACCAAGCCGATTCCACAGCTCGCGTGGGACCATGCGGTTCTCTTCCCACTGCTCGTAGTGGGGTGTAATTTCTTTCTCGAACGCGCGGCGTGCCATGTCCCTAAACAGGGTCAATTCGTTCAGATCAACGGCTTGGTTCATTATTTTACCCCAAAAAAATTTTTGGCTGGCCGCGTAGTATGAAGAAACTGCGCGGCTAGCACAAAACCTCATCGGAGAAACATCTGTAAATTCATCTGGACCCAAAGAGTTTGCCCCTGCACTCTTCGATCAACTGCGCACGCATTCTCCAAAGCAGGTGGCGCTGCCACCCGATCGTATGGAGGAATTATTGGGCTTCTCCATTCATCCCCCCCTTTTACACTTATGGGGTATTCTGACGGGGTGCATCTACAGTGCGTGCGGATTTGGCTTACGCTGCCGCCTTGTATCGACATCACAAAAATTATCGAGGTCACCATGCGAGATTACACACAGTTCTACATTAACGGCCAGTGGGCTGACCCTGTTACGCCAAAGACCCTAGATGTTCTAGACCCTTCGACCGAGGAAGTCTGCGCCATGATCTCTCTGGGTGCCGAGGCCGATGTAGACATGGCAGTTGCCGCGGCGAAGGCAGCTTTCGAGCCGTTCAGTCAGACTAGTGTTGAAGAGCGTGTCGGCATGCTGGAGCGGATGGCAAAAATTTTCCAGCGCCGCATCGGCGAATTTGCTGAGGCGGTTCGTTTGGAAATGGGTGCGCCCATCAAACTTGCGAGTACTGCACAGGCCTACGCGGGGCTCGGTCACATCACAGAGGCGGCGAAAATTCTCAAAACGTATTCTTTTACTGAGGACCTCGGCCCACACCGTGTTGTGAAAGAGCCCATCGGCGTCTGCGGGATGATTACACCTTGGAATTGGCCGCTGAATCAGGTCAGCTGCAAAGTCGCGCCCGCACTGGCGGTAGGTTGCACAATGGTACTTAAGCCCAGCGAAGTGGCGCCCCTGTCTGCGTATCTATATGCCGAAATTATGGACGAGGCAGGGGTGCCTGCAGGTGTTTTCAATCTGGTGAATGGTGATGGTCCGACCGTGGGTGAGGCCCTATCGCGTCACCCCGATATCGATATGATGTCCTTTACAGGCTCAACTCGCGCTGGCTCACTGGTTGCCCAGAACGCGGCCCCCACTGTGAAACGGGTCACGCAGGAATTAGGCGGGAAGTCACCGAATATTATTCTCGACGATGCAGATCTGGAGGCGGCGGTTACCCGCGGTGTGGTGCACATGTATAACAACACCGGACAGTCGTGTAACGCACCATCGCGTATGCTCGTGCCTCGTGCGTTATTGGCGGATGCCGAGGCGATCGCCGCAAAGGTCACGGAGTCTGTGGTTATTGGCGCAACCGGCGATGACACGACGACGATGGGCCCAGTCGTTTCCAAAGTCCAGTGGGACAAGATACAGGGCCTGATTGAGGCTGGTATTAACGAGGGTGCCAAGGTGGTCTGTGGTGGGCCGGGCTTACCCGATGGTATCGAGCGCGGTTACTACGTGAAGCCAACCGTGTTTTCCGAGGTCGCCAACGACATGACCATTGCTCAGCAGGAGATATTTGGTCCAGTGTTGGCGATGTTGCCTTACGACAGTGAAGAAGAAGCGATTCAGATTGCCAACGATACGCCCTACGGCTTAGCCGGTTATGTACAAAGTGGTGACCTTGATCACGCTCGTTTAGTAGCCTCCCGTATTCGCGCAGGTAACGTCCACATCAACGGTGCGTCTCCTGGAATGGATGTGCCCTTCGGGGGTTACAAGCAGTCAGGTAATGGCCGTGAATGGGGTTCACATGGTTTTACCGATTACTTGGAAATCAAAGCGATCTCGGGCTTCAAAGCAGCTTGAGTCGCGTAGGTAAAGAGCGTTTGCCATGAAGGCGATTCTGGCGATCGACCAGGGCACCACGGGCACGACTGTCGCGGTCATGAGTACTCGTGGAGTTTTGCTTGGCAGCGTCAATTATGAGTTCCCTCAAATTTATCCCAAGCCCGGTTGGGTGGAACATGATCCTGAGGCCATTTGGTCGTCGGTTCTGAAGGGTATCCGGGCGGTATTTCGCAAGGGGTTATGCAAAGCCGCAGACGTTGCCTGTATAGGCATCACCAATCAACGTGAAACGTCACTGCTGTGGGAGCGACGCACCGGCAAACCCTTGGGAAATGCCATCGTTTGGCAGTGTCGGCGCACGGCGGCGTTTTGCGAAGGGCTCCAAAAAAAGGGCGTTGAGCCGATGGTGCGTGACAGGACGGGTTTAGTGCTCGATCCGTACTTTTCGGCGAGCAAGTTCCGCTGGTTGCTGAACGACATAGACGGTGTAAGGGGTCGCGCACGCCGCGGCGAGGTTGCCGCCGGCACGATTGATGCCTATTTACTGGCAAGATTGACCGGTGGTCTGGTGCATGCAACGGATGTGTCCAATGCGTCCCGCACTTCGTTAATGAACCTGCGCACCTTGGATTGGGACCCTGATCTTCTCAAGCTTTTCAGTGTTCCGCACAATATTCTGCCGGACATTATCCCGTCCAGTGGTGACTTGGGTCGCACTTTGGGAGTGCCAGGGTTGCCTGACGGTCTACCAATCTCCGGTATCGCCGGAGATCAGCAGTCCGCACTCTTCGGACAGGCGGGGTTCGAGAGAGGTGCGGCTAAATGCACGTTCGGGACTGGCTCCTTTATTCTCATGAATACGGGTCAAGACCGAATGCACAGTGACGCCGGATTGCTCAGCACTGTTGCCTGGCAGTTGCCAGGGCAGCAGTCAGCGGTGTACGCCCTGGAGGGGGGTGCTTTCATCTGCGGCGCGGCAGTTCAGTGGTTGCGTGACGGATTGGGCATCATCAAGCGTGCACAAGACATTGAACGTTTGGCTGCGTCCGTTCCCGACGCTAACGGTGTTGAGTTTGTACCGGCACTGACAGGGTTGGGGGCGCCGCATTGGGACCCGGCTGCGCGAGGCGTGATATCGGGATTGACTCGGGGCGCTACGGCCGCCCATATTGCCCGCGCAACGCTAGAGGCGATGGCGCTCCAGAATGTCGACATTCTGCGGGCTATGGAGCGTGATCTCGCAAGACGGATGAGCGATCTTAGGGTGGATGGTGGTGCTTCCACCAACAATATGCTGATGCAGCTGCAGGCTGATTACCTGGGCAGAGCCATTGTCCGCCCGATGATCATCGAGACGACCGTGGTGGGGGCTTGCTTTCTTGCCGGGCTCGGTGTGGGGGTCTGGAAGAACACCGAGGCTTTGGCAAAAGTTTGGCGAGCGGATCAATCGTTCCCTGCTCGAATGACAACGGGCGCCCGGCGCCGAAGGCTGTCATCTTGGCAGCATGCGGTTGATCGCGTTAAATCGGTAGGGTGATCGATTAATGGCAGATGTGGTCCCGTTTTCTCGGGCAAAAAAAAAGAAGTGGGATCAAACGATGTGCCGCAATGGTCACCACAGGTGGCGCCCGGTCAAATCTGATCCTTTTGCCGTTCATCGAGGCGAGTTAATTACGCGTTTTCGTTGTGAGCGCTGCGGAAAAGAGCGGACTAAAGCGACCTAAGCCAGCTCGCTCCACTAGCCTCCCTAGACGTCCGAGGAGCATCGTGTGACAACTTCTTGTGCAAGAGCTGATTGCAGAAACGCCCAGTTGTGAGCGACGTCCTCCCTAGCATAGTCAGAGATTTAAAACCTCTAGGTAGTAGTTGTGGCGTGCGAGAGTCGATAGACTGCTCGCAGCAACAAAGAGCTGCGCGTGGACATGGGGAGTGAGACGCATGACTGCCATGATTTATCCGACAACTAACCCGTCACTGTCCGAGCAAATGCTGGTGGCGCGGGCAGAAGGGCCCTACATCTTCGATAAGCAGGGCAAGCGCTACCTCGAGGGTATGGCGGGACTTTGGTGCACGGCACTGGGTTACGGCAATAAGGAGATAATAGAGGTAGCCGAGCGACAGATGCGCGAGCTCAGTTTTAGTCATATGTTTGGCGGGAAAACACACGCCTCAGCAATGGAGCTCGCCGACAAGCTGTCGGCAATGGTGCCGATGTCTGATGGTCGGGTGTTCTTGGGTAACTCTGGGTCTGACGCCAATGACACGCTTCTCAAACTGATCCGCTATCACGCAGAAGCCTCCGGACAGCCTGAGCGCTTCAAGGTAATAGCCAGAGAGCAGGGCTACCACGGGGTAACGCTGGCCTCTGCTGCACTCACCGCCATTCCGACAAATCATGCGCACTTTCAGCTGCCTTTCGAAGCACTGGGCGTTCTGAGAACGGGCTCGGCTCACTACTACCGTGGTGCGATTGAAGGCGAGACCGAGGCAGACTTTGTGGCGCGTCGCGCCGACGAGTTGGAGTCCCTAATTTTAGCTGAAGGGCCCGACACTATTGCGGCGATGATCGCAGAGCCCGTGAGTGGTGCAGGGGGTGTGATTGTTCCGCCGTCCGGTTATTTCGAGGCGATTCAGGCAGTTCTGGATCGCTACGGCATCTGGTTATGGGACGATGAGGTGATATGCGGGTTTGGACGTCTCGGGGAGGATTTCGGCGCCAATAAAATGGCTATGCGACCCCAACTGATGACGCTGGCTAAGGCGTTGTCGTCGGCTTACGTGCCAGTATCAGCCGCCATCGTACAGGGTGATATCGCCGACTGCATCAATGCTTCCGCGACGGAAGTTGGGGTATTCGGTCACGGTTATACCTACAGCGGTCATCCACTGGGGTGTGCGGTTGCAAGTAAGGTTATCGATATATACGTCCGCGATCGCATATTCGATCATGCGAAGGAGGTAGGCGGTTATTTGCAGTCGCGCCTGACAGAATTCGCAGATCATCCTCTGGTAGGTGAGGTATCCGGCGTCGGCATGATTGGTGCCTTGGAGCTTGTGGCTGACAAGGAATCCAAAAAGCCCTTCGAGGGTATGAAAGTTGGGCAGTTTTGCGCAAAAGCCGCAGAAGAGAACGGGCTGGTGATCCGGCCTCTCGGTGGCAACCGTGTTGCGCTGTGTCCGCCTCTCATCATCGGGCCTGAGCACGTTGACGAGATCGGTGAAAAGCTGGGCGCAGCATTGAACACCACACTCGATTGGGTGACGGCGCAAGGCCTTCGCTAGCGTTTGCCTCGGCTGCGGCGGGTGGTCAGGCCGTGCTTACGAACCAGCGCGCGCATCTGATTGTAATTGAGTCCGAGTAAATCCGAGGCGTCGCTCTGACGCTGATGGGCAGCGTCCAGTGCCCGCTCCAGCCATGACAGCTCCTCGTCGTGGAGTTGCTGTTTGAGATCTATGGGCCATAGGGTCCGCGTTTGCGAGGAAGGCGCGAACTCATATGACGACGCAGCATCGGCCACTAGGCGATGCTGCTCATATACGTTGCGAGCGGCGTCTGGCGCATCGGGGTCTAGGGGTGAGCTTGCTCTCTGATGAAACGGGTTGATCACAATCTCGGCTATAGGGCGTTCGGCCTCCACCGCCCTAAACAAAGATCGCTCGACGACATTTTTTAGTTCGCGAATATTGCCGGGCCAGCAATATGATTGAAGCTGCCGGACGGCGGCCTTGGTGAATCCAGGGAAGTATTCCCACCCGAGTTCCCGACACATCCGCATGCCGAAATGATGAGCGAGTTCCATTAGGTCATCGTCACGCTTTCTTAATGGTGGCAAGGCCACCACGTCGAAGCTCAGACGATCTAATAAATCCCAACGAAAAAGACCGGCGTCAGCCATCGCCGGCAGGTCCGCATTGGTTGCGCCTACCAGTCGAACATCTACCCGCAGTGTTTTCTGACCGCCGACCCGCTCAAATTCACCGTACTCAATAACTCGCAGGAGTTTCTCTTGAAGCCGAGGCGACATCGTTGCGAGTTCGTCTAGGAATAGCGTTCCGCCGTCGGTGAGTTCAAATCGCCCGATGTGTCGCTTGGTAGCGCCAGTAAATGCGCCTGCCTCATGGCCAAAAAGTTCGCTCTCAAGCAGAGTTTCGGTGACAGCGCTGCAGTTAATTTTCGTGAACGCCTGATTCCATCGGGGGGACAAATAGTGCAGACGCTCGGCGGCAAGCTCCTTCCCCGTACCGCGCTCACCCACAATGAGGACAGGACGGTCAATGCCGGCGAGCCTCGATATGTGGTCCAAAGCGGCTGCCAGAGCGGTCGATTCACCAATGATCGTAGGGGCCTGATTGACCATCATCAAACAATACCCTAATAAAGGTGAAAAATCGATTATATAAAGGCTTAAATAACCTTTACGTCTTTTATCTGTAAGGGATTTTTCTTATAAGCATATGTATTGTAATGAAAATTTACTTCTAGCACAGATTTCGCAAGGATGTATGTATACAGGTAAAACCGACCTGTTGGACCAAGGGGTCGGTTCAACATGCACAGAGGGAAAAATGAAACGGATGTAATCGACGAGAGAGCTTTGGTTTATTTGGCAGTGCTGTTCGTATGCAGCGCTCTGGCGGTACTTTCAGGCGCAGCGCGTGCCGCCGCGACTTCTGGTTTTGTGACGGCGTCATTAGAGGGCGCCTATTGGATTGGCAATACCTTGGCCGCACGTTACCGAGCGTCAGTTGAACCGGTTAACGAGGACGAGGGGTCGGATCGCTATGCGCATTAATGGCAGTAATATCAGTCATCTGTCGATAGCCTCGCGCGTAAGCGCGCTACTTATTGAGGGCTGTGGAATGGTTACGGTAGTGAGTGAACAGGTACGGAGCGATTACGCGCTGTGTATCGACAAACGAGAAGCGGGAGGAGGGGCTCCTGAGGTGGCGGCGCTCGACTACGTGGACGTCAGCGAAGTGGCGACAACGGACAAGGGATAGAGGGAGAGAAACATGGGAATCTTTTCACGGATATCGGACATCGTGAATTCCAATCTGAACGCAATGTGTGACAGTGCCGAGGATCCGGAAAAAATGATTCGCCTGATTATTCAGGAAATGGAGGACACGCTGGTCGAGGTGAGAAGCGCTTCTGCCCGCGTCATTGCAGACCAGAAGGCCACGGTGCGGCGGCGGGATCGGATTGCCGCTGAGGTCGTTAACTGGGAGGAGAAGGCAAAACTCGCTGTCTCAAAAGGCCGCGACGACTTGGCTAAGGCTGCCCTACAAGAGCGACGCTCGGTGGAGGAATCGCTGCGCATTATCGAGGAGGAGCTTTCCTCGTCTGGTGAGCACATTGCGCAGCTCAACGAAGAGGTTGGCCAACTGCAGCAGAAACTCGATGACGCCAAGGCTAAACAAAAAGCGATCCTCCTCAGAAGCAAAGCTGCCAGCTCTAGAATGCAAGTGAAAAAACAAGTGCAGCGCAACGAGTTGGATAATGCCTTTGCCAAGTTCGAGCGTTTCGAACGTAAGGTGGATAACCTCGAAGGGGAATTGCGGGCCATGGATCTGGGCCGAGATACTGCGTCTAGTCTGGCTGCAGAGATTGACGCGCTCGGTGAAGACGACTGGCTGAATGATGAATTGTTGCGCATAAAGGACGCTGTGGCGGATACCGAGACGCCCGGCGACAGCGGCAGCGGTGCGGCGCAGTCGTCATAAGTCTTGCTGGCATAATCGAAACCAGAGGCGATGGGGCCGTCTGTGATCGGCAGGCGGTTATCGATAGGGAGAGTAAATGAACCCTTTTGAAGTGTTGTTCGTGCCGATGGTGCTGTTTATCGTAATCGTGGCACCCACCTGGATTGTGATGCACTACCGGAGCGTTAACCGGTCCAGTAGTCAGCTCAGCGAGGACGATCGTCAGGCACTAGAGGAGATGCTGGTTGCGGTGGATCAAATGGCGGATCGAATCGATTCACTGGAATCCATCTTGGATGCTGATCATCCCAACTGGCGAGAGGACGCAGACGCTGCGGCTAAAGAGGAGGGGCGGTAATGTCTGAACGGCAACGAAGTTTTGGTGAAAGTCGGCGACGAGGGTGGGGCATGGGGTTATACCGTGACCGCTCTGAAGGCTGGATAGGTGGGGTCTGTGCCGGTCTGGCAGCTCATTGGGATGTCCCGAATTGGGTGGTTAGGCTGGCAGCGATTGCGCTACTGATGTTCACCGGATCGCTCGCGTTTTGGTTGTATGTAACTGCTTGGGTTGCTGTCGCCCCAAAGGCTTCTCGTTGGTCAGATTTGCCTGAGGAGGAGATCGAGATCGATATGGAATACGACGAGGACCGCCATACTTATCGTCGCAAAACAGTGTTTCGTTATACCGATGCACCTGCTGTGCGTGTGCGCAAGGCTAAGGAGCGTGTTGCTCGGGCAGCGAGTCGCATTCAGGCGATGGAGCGCTACGTCACCTCAAGGCAGTACGATCTGAATCGGGAGTTCTCGAAGCTTTAGCGCCGGAAGCCTCGGGTTGTAATAAGCGGCTTTTTTGACGTAAGGCACCTGCAAGTCTGGTAAGTCAGTTCAGGAGCGAGGCCCGCTAAGAGTGAAGCGGCCTAAAGGCCGCCTCTGATGACGTTCCGAGCTCTCGTTGAGCACGTGCCGTTAGTCCCGCGCGTGTTAATGGCAGGCACCGAAAGAGTGCTGTCCAAATACAGCTATCACCGCGCACCCTCAGCGCCTCACCTCCCCATTGTTTATGCTGGCACGCGTCTATCTTGACTCCCCGCGATGAAACGTCCTTAGAGTGCGATGGGGTGGAGAAAAGCGCTAAACTCCGGCACCCAAATGGTAACGAGTGATCGATGCTGCAAGCTGTATTTTCGCACGCCAACGGATATCCCTCCGGCGCGTACACGCTTTTGTTTGACGCACTCGAAGAGAGAGGGCTCCCCGACGTTACGCCGTTCGATCATCGACCTTTATGGTCTGAGGATCCTGCCCCGACTTTTTTATCGTGGCGAACTTATGCACAGGATCTGATAGATCACCTTGAGGGCTCAGCGCACCCCATTTGGCTGGTCGGCCATTCAATGGGCGCTGCTGCCGGCGTGCTCGCCAACCAGATGAGGCCCGACCTATTTGCGGGACTTGTTCTCATTGATCCGGTCCTACCGCCTACCTCAGTGTGGCTCATGGCGCGGGTCATGAATTTTCTGCGACCTAATGGCACTGCGATCGTGCAGCGGGCACTCAAACGCCCGCACCATTTTGAAAGCTCTGAATCTGCATATTCGTTTTATCGCGCAAAAAGGGTGTTTTCTGATTTCAACGATGAGGCGCTCAAAGCTTATGTGATGGCTGCGCACAGTGATAATGGTGAGGGCGTAAACCTCCGTTACTCGGGTGCCTGGGAGGCCTGCGTTTATCGATCGGTGCCCAGGGTCGCAGGTGCCCTTAGGTCCATTGATAAACCCTGTCTAGTAATCGCAGGTGAGCAGTCTAACGTGCTCACGCCGAGAACAGTGAGTTGGATCCAGCGTTGCAACCAATGCATCGATTTTCAGGTAACCGAGGGGGGACATTTGTTGCCTTTAGAGGCTCCCGATCGGTGCGCGGACATGGTAGCTTCTTACGTGTTTGCGAACGTTTAAAAACCGCGCAGCATGCAAGCCTGGTTGAGGCCTAACGTAGCGCTGCGGTCGGCACTAGCGCCTAATTGGTTATTGTCTGGGATGGCAGGTCGTTGCCTTGTTGGGCTTGTGAGAGAGTAAAGTTCGAGCAGCTAAGCTCGAGCCGATGGGGTCTTGGACTAGGGCCATTGCAACTCGCCAAATCCTCGTTCGGATCCGATGGTGAATGTCATCAAAGTGTGAGTAGGATCGACGGGTGAGAATGAGCGGTGTAAGCGAATCTGCCTCGGAAGACGGGAGGTTACAGATGATTAACCCTGTGCAATCGCGTTTGGCCGATGTGAACGATCAGATTTTGTTTCCTCGAGAAATTAGCTGGCTGTCGTTCAATGCAAGAGTTTTGCAAGAGGCCCGCAACGTCGACGTGCCACTCGTTCAGCGAGTGCGATATCTGGGCATTTTCTCTAACAATCTGGATGAATTTTTCCGTGTCCGCGTGGCTGAAGTGCGCCGTTTGATTTCGGTCTCCCGTGGGACCGAGCGACAGGCCGCAAAAGATCTCTTGCAATTGATTCAGAGAGAAGTAGTCGCACTTCAAAAAGAGTTCGATGCAATTTATGCGTCACTGATGAGCGAGCTCCAAAAGCAAAAAATTTTCCTGATTAACGAGCGGCAGCTCGATGAGGGACAGGCCGAGTTTGTGCAGCACTTCTTTCGCAACACGGTGTTGCCCGAGTTGGAGCCGATTTTATTGGATGAGTCCCTCGCGATACCCCATCTTGCCGACGAGTCATTATATTTGGCGGTAATGATTAAGAGCCATGAAGGAGAGAAATTCGCCGTTTTGGAGGTGCCCTCGGAACAGCTGGGGCGGTTTATTGAGATTCCGAGACAGAAAGGCCGGCGCAAGGGGACGGTTTTCATTACCTTGGATAACGTGATTCGAGCATGCTTGCCTCAGGTTTTTCGGGGCGTCTTTAATATTTCCTCGGTCAGGGCTTACTGCTTTAAGTTTTCAAGGGATGCTGAGTTGGAACTGGATCCGTCGATTGATGAGAGCTTGATCGAAAAAATGGCATCGAGCCTGAAACAGCGCCGTAAGGCTGATGCGGTCCGTTTCGTTTACGACAGAACTATGCCGGAGGCCCTGCTAAACGCTTTGCGGAAAAGTTTTGGCTTTGGACGTTACGACAGCATGATTCCTGGAGGCCGATACCACAACTCAAAGGATTTTTTGTTCTTCCCAAACCCGGGAGGTAAGGCATTGGAGTATCGACCTCACCCTCCGATTAATATTCCCGAGATTGATGACCCGGCCAGTATCTTCGATGTTATTCGGGAGAGAGATGTACTGCTTTATTTTCCTTATCACCCGTTCGACTATATCGTCGATGTACTCAAGACCGCGGCACTGGATCCCAGTGTCTCGTCGATCAAGATCTGCTTGTATCGGACCGCTAATAATTCTCGCATCGCAGAGGCCCTGATTAACGCCTTGCATAATGGCAAGCGTGTTACGGCTGTAGTGGAGTTGGCCGCGCGTTTTGATGAACATGCAAATATCGAAATAGCGCATCGGCTCACTGAGGCGGGCGTCGAGGTGATCTTCGGCATCCCTGGCCTTAAGGTTCACTGCAAGCTTTTTTCGATAGAGCGTAAAGAGCAGGGAGTGACTCGTTACTACAGCCATGTTGGCACTGGAAACTTTAACGAGAAGACAGCTCGTCTCTACACGGATTTTTCTCTGCTTACCTCAGAAAAGACGGTCGGCGAGGATGTTGCGTCTGTTTTCGAGTTCCTTAAATACAACTACCGCATACCCGAATACAAAACGCTCTTGGTATCCCCGCACAGTTCTCGCTCTGGGCTAATGGCTCGTATAAATCGTGAGATCGAGCATGCGAAGCAGGGGTATCGCGCCATGATGACGCTGAAATGCAACAACCTCGTTGATCGCCAATTCACCATGAAATTGTACGAAGCCAGTCAGGCTGGTGTTCAGATCCGCTTGATTGTGCGGGGCATGTGCTCATTGCTTCCTGGCGTGAGAGGCATCTCCGACAAAATTCAGGCGATCAGCATCATTGACCGATACCTTGAGCATCCCAGGGTCTATGTTTTCCATAATCGGGGAGTACCTGAATATTTATTGGGCTCTGCAGATTTGATGACCCGGAATATCGATTATCGAGTTGAGGTGCTGTGCCCCATTAAAGACCCGGATGTTCAGGAAGTGCTCCAGGATATTCTGGATCAGCAATGGCATGACAACGTTAAAGCGCGCGTGCTGAATGAGGCTCAGGATAATAAGATGGTGGGGAGAGCCAAGACTGCCACGGCGCTGCGCTCCCAGGAAACGATTCATCGTTACTTGCAAACAGGCAGGAAGCCCAGAATGCCACGCTCGCTGATGAGGCAGGTCTCACGCCGCCGAAGATCGATCTCTGGCTGACAAACTCGATTTATCGTTAGGTGCCATCAAATAGCCATGGAGTCAGTTCCGCTTGGTTCAGTATGACGATCTGCTGAGCATGAGGGTGTCGATCCTCTGGATTAAGGTTAATTTGTAACAACTTGATCACGTAGGGGAGTAACCTTGCGCGGGCTCGCAGCGATAAACGCAGGTCCAGCATGTCGAAATCGTGTGCCACTACTTGTTGCTGTTGCTCTGATAGCCTCGGGTCGGGAGCAATCCTAACTTCCACGTACTTGTGCCAATCCGAATCATTTTCAGCGGTGTGCTCTGAAGAATCCATGATGTCGGGCTCGCCCCGGAATCTACTGAGGACAAAATCTCGGTAGTCTTGATTTTTCTCGCACCAGCCGCGGACGTGCCAGCGCAATCCAGTCCAAACCAAAGTGTGTGGCACGATGACGCGCCCCTCTCTGTTGGGCCGGTTTAGCGAAACGTAGTCTACGTCCACGCGACGGTGATCACGCGCAGCCTGCAGTAGAGGCCGCAAAATGAGCGGCGGTATATGTCGGCGTGGTGCGGTGAGTGCCTCGGTACTGAGAAACGCCTGAGGCAGTTGGCCGAGAATCTGCTGCATGTCACCGAAGCCTGCTACGATCTCCAGATACTCTTCGGCCTCCCCTCGGCTGACTTTGGGTGCGAAGTCAGCGCTGGGGCGGTAGCCTTTTGCATTCGGATCATATTCTAGGTTGCCCGGTCCGATCGAGCGCTTGTAGTTGCTTATATCTTTGCTTGCCTGCTGGCGACCGATGCCAAACACGTCACACAGATGTCGTGTTGTGAGCCGCCCTTCCCACATCGCGACGATTTCGATAAGGCGGTATCTGAGCAGTTGTTCCCAGCGTGTGTTGCTCATATTGTCCCTTCAGTTTTGCGTTGCGCTCTGACTTGGTGAAGTGTTGTTAGCCATTTTGGTGTGACAGTCCTTGGCATCATCCCACAAGAAAACGTTACTGAAGAAACGCACTTTGTTTTGCGGTGCCTCGTGACAAGATAAATCCTCCGACCGCGATGATGGCACAAATCAAAGTGATCATCGCCGGCTCAATCAATCTGCCACGGTAAAGGGTGCCCGCTACTGCACCTATTGCTGCAGCGATAAGCGCATGGGTAGAGCCGTAAACGGCAGAAGCAGCACCGGCGCGTTCTGTGTACAACGAAATAGCGCCCATAGAGGCATTGGCCGAAGTCAGACCCACGCCAAGGAAGAATAGCGACGACAATCCTGCCATGAGTGCGAGGAACTGTTCGGCCGAGGGTGCCAGAATGGTTATGATGGCGGCGGTGAGCAGACTGATAAGCAGACCAGTCCGAAGCGTGGCGTCAAGACCAAACCTTACGACGACCCGTGCGTTGATAAGGCTACCCGTCATGAAGCCCAGCACAGTCAACGCAAATGCAACTCCAAACTGTTCGGTCTGGATGTTAAAGACATCGGGTAAAAAATACGCCACCGTCGACAGGTAGCAAAATACAGCGGCAAACGAAAAAGATCCCGCCAACTGATAGCCCAAGAACGTGGGGTTACAGAGCATCTCTCTGAATCCCGTAAGCACTCCCCTGATAGTCAGTTTCGGTGCACCATGCGCCGGGGCGGTCTCCGGAAAACGAATCAGTGCGGTGAGAATGATGAGAGCAAATATGGCCAGTGCCAGGAACACGGCAGGCCATTGGAAAAACCGCAATACGAGAACTCCAATGCTTGGAGCCACCAAGGGGATCACTGCCATAGCGCCTGACAGAGCCGACATAACCTGAGCGGCTCGATTTCCCTCATAGCGGTCCCTGACGATCGCGCGCGCGATGACGGGGCCACTGGCTGCCGCTGCGCCTTGCAGGCCTCGGAACGCCCACATCATTTCCATACTCTGTGCCACTGCGCAGAGCACCGATGTGACGAGGAAACACAGCGTCCCTGTGCGCACCACCGGCAAGCGACCAAAGTGATCCGATAATGGACCGAAAACAAGCTGTCCAAGAGCCAGGCCAATCATGAATACGCTGAGTGTCAGCTGGCCGTCAGCTTGATTACCTGCTAGGTCGGCGATCATGTACGGAATAGCGGGTAGATAGAGGTCTGTGCCGATTGCGGCATACGCCACAAGTCCGACAAGTGTGGTGTAAGTCAGAAGCTCCCCAGCTTGGGGCGGTGGTTTCAATTCAAGGTCGCGCTTTGGAGCTCTACAACTGGACAGTTTTCCGGTACGAAAAATTGCCCGTTCTCTGCGTCCATCACATCTAGGCCAATCGCCTTGTTATTGGAAAAAAGGGCCACGCGCATCACGTAAGTGGCGTGCTGGTTCTTCATCTCCATGAGCTGAAATAACTGGACCTCTGCACCTTCTGCGTCTGCTGCCTGTGAAGCGACTTGCTCCATGTAGGTTTTGGCCTGTTTGGCCTCCATGGGCGTCAACGGTTTTTCCAGAATGGCATTGAGCATGGCACTGACGGACGCCTGATTGTGCTCTGCCAACAGCGTTGACTGCACTTTAGTCTGCAGTTCGGTCATGTTTTTCCCTCTGGATAAGATTCAGGCAGTCGCGCGAGCGGCGCGTAGTGTAGCATCGTTTCGCGATCAGCCGTAATTTTAAAAAAATATATTAAAAACAACGCTTTAAAGTATTTATTTTGGTTTTTTTCATGTATGAGAAGTGCCGGTTGCAGATTCATAATCAAACCTATCACCGTTCGAATATGCGCTTCCCTGCGGTTTGCCAGTGCAACATTTCATTGGGCCAGTAGCACGCTCTGCTCAATAACCACCGCACCTGTTTCTTGACCTTTGATTTCACTAAACCTAAGCTTCGCGCCTCCGCCCGTAGCTCAGCTGGATAGAGCACCAGGCTTCGAACCTGGGTGTCGGGAGTTCGAATCTCTCCGGGCGGGCCACCTCTCCTCACGCCTACTCGCAAGGTGTTGAAAACGCTACCCATATAAATTTATATGCCGCCCATAAAACGAAGCTACCGACCCTGTATCGTTGTTAAGCAGAGAGCAATATGGACATGTGATCCTAGGTTAGTGGCGTGGGCTCTGACTTGACCTTAAATTGTGACCTCGACCAAGGGCTGCGCATCATTTTTAAAGACTTTCTTCAGGTCTAAGATCCATCGCCACCACATTTTTGCCAATCGTCGCGCCGCGCATCATCTCGCTGTAGGCCCAGCCAGCGTTCGGCAAGCCCTGAGTGATGTTCTCAAGGATTTTGATTTCTCCTGAACGGACCCACTCATGGAGCTGCTGTGAGGCAGCGGGTACCTTGTCCATATACGTATAGAGCAGGAAGCCCTTCATGGTGAGTTCTCTCTCCACTAGCTTCCACATATTGTAGATCGGGGTTGGATTGTCTTGGTGGTTATAGTCGCTGATCATGCCGCAGCCAATTACTCGGCCAAACGTCTTCATGCACTGCAGGGCTGCGTCGAGTGTATTGCCCCCGACATTGTCAAAGTAGACGTCGACGCCCTCGGGACAAGCGTCAGTGATAGCTGTTTTGAGATCGCCGCAGGATTTGTAATTGATCGCTGCGGAAGCACCGAGGGTTTGAGTTATAAGAGTCGCCTTATCGTCGCCGCCAACAACGCCCACAACTTTACAACCTCGCAGGTTTGCAATCTGGGTTGCCATCGAACCGGTCGCGCCTGCGGCAGCGCTAATCAGCACTGTCTCGCCCGCTTGAATTTTGCCTATTTCGTGAAGCCCTACGTATGCAGTGTGCCCTGAGCCTCCCAAGCCACCAGAGTAGTAGGAGAGTGGGATGTCGGGCTCAGGTGACAACTTTGACAGCAGAGCGGTGTTGGCGTCGCTGAGTGAATAATCCTCCCAGTGATGCAAACCAAAAATAATATCCCCAGATTCAAAGCCGTCTAGGTGCGAGGAGATGACTTTGGCCACCGAAGGGCCTCTTATTGCGCCGCCTAGAGGGATCGGCTCAAAGTAATTGGCTATACCGTCGAGCCAACTGCGAATAGCGGCTTCGAGCGAGAAGAATAGATTGCGCACCAGCATCTGCCCTTCGCCGGGTTCTGCGACGGATGTCTCGATCAGTTCAAAGTCCTCGGGCAGTGGCACACCGGTTGGATAACTCTTTAAAACGACTTGTCGATTGAGCATCTTCTTTTTCGCTTTGCTGATACCGTTTGTTATTCGCACAGTGGCGTAGAGACGTGATATTGTCCGGGTCAAAAAATTGGGCGCTAGTCTAGTGTCTACAGAAAAAGTGTGGTTCGCTCGATACCACTGAAACGGAGAGGTAGCGGTAATGGGCTATGCTGTGCACCGACTGCTAATAATCAACGCGCTACTACACTTGTGCATCGTGGTATCCGCTGTTAAGGCTGATGAGCATGATGTCGCCATTATGGTGGCCAAGCAAAATATTGAATATTTGCAGCGATTGTACGCGCGAGCCACTGACCAGATCGGAACCAATTTGCCGGAGAATATAGAGGCTGGCCGGGAGGTTTATCACCGGATATTCACCTCTGACGCGACGATTAGGGCCAGCGATCCCAGCGGCTCGCAATTTTCTGTGACGGGTCCGGATGAGTGGGTCAAAGTGGTCGACGGTGCGCTCTCTGTTTTTGACTCGACGCAGCACCTGTTAGGCACGCAGATCGTAGAGTTAGAGAGCATGCCCGATGCTGACGGGCGGGCTGGCAAGGGCAAAATGAGTAGTTTCCTGCAGGCGTGGCATCAAGATGATGACCGCGTTATCGATATTTATTTGGGCACTTATTTCAGCAAAGTTCGATACACCAAAGGAGTGGGCTGGCAAATATATGATATGCAGCTCGAGAAGGTGGCCGGCGAAGTCATTCACAAGCGCCCACAGAGCCCTGAACTGAAAATAACCAGTGAACTGGATAGAAAATGAACGCCGCTAACCCTATTACCCTAAAGCGCGCGCTTAGTCGGCCACCTAAAGAGGCCGAACTTCAGCTGCGCGGGGATGTTGTTACCAGTGATCGCTATACCTCTCCAGATTATCTAATGCGCGAGTTCCTAAAGGTGTGGCATACCGTGTGGAACATCGGGGGTGTGGCTTATCAAATGCCTGAGCCTGGCGACTATCTGACCACTGAGTTGGGAATTGACTCCATCATTATGGTACGTCAGGAGGATGGCTCTGCTAAGGCCTTTTTCAACTCCTGTCCTCATCGAGGCACACGTATCACCGAAGCTGAAGATGGCCACGTTCGTGAATTTTCGTGCCCTTACCACGGGTGGACCTTTGATCGCGCTGGAGTAGTGACTTCAGTACCTGATGAGGAGGACTTTGTCGAGAGTCCCTGCGGAAAGGCCCGGCTGAAGGAAATGCGATGTGAGGAGCGATTCGGGTTGATTTGGTACAATTTTGATCCCGACGCGCCGACCTTAGAAACCAGTCTGGGCAGAGCGATCTGCCGTGAGCTTGAATCGCACCGAATCGAGGACATGCTCCGGGTACTCGATATGACGGCAGAAACGCACAGCAACTGGAAAATCATTACCGATAACTTCAATGAGGCCTACCACGTTAAAGTGTTGCACCCGGAGCTGATCCCATATGTCGCGGCTGATTACGAAGATTGTCAGTTTGACTGCTTCCCAAATGGCCACAACCGCGGATGGTTTCCCTCTTTTATGCCCTCCGTTCAGTATCGCAGCGATGCCATCGGTGAGCCTTTGAAAAGTATGGCTGCCGCCTGGAGTGTGAACAGTGACGATTACGTAGGACGGGAGAGCTGGCAGCGGTTGCGGATTGATATTCAGGCGGCAAAGCGAGAGCGTGGCGAGGCGCTTGGGTATGCTCACTACAGCTACCGCGCCGACTATCAGCTCACTGACTACGTGATTTACAATCTGTTCCCTAATAACGTTATTACGGTGGGTCCGGACGGTGTCCAGCTCCTGCGCCCGCGACCGCACCCCACGGATCCGGCGCAATGCCTCTTTGATCACTGGTGGATGGTCAATCGAGTCGAAGGACAGTCTATGACACCTTCACCAGCGGGGGGGCCGGATCTGCCTGTCGAAGATGCGTTCCACGAGCATTTTAAGTATGGCGAAAAAACGCTGGGCACTACCGCCGATCAGGACCTTAGCATTGCGGAGATGCAGCAAAAGGGTTTGGGATCGGCGGGTTTTCAAGGGTATTGGATGCCCAATCAGGAGCGGCGCGTCCAGGCTTTCCACGAGCATCTAAACGATTTGATGTCCGACTAAAGGTGTCTCCTTCCGAATTTGCGCGGGCCGCTGTGGAATCCTGCGGATAAATCCGGTTGACAATTAGTAATCAGCCTTTGGGCGAAGCCTGTATGGATCAGTGCCCAAAGTTGCTGCACTGGGACAGGCAGTTCCAGAGGTCGATACAAATTTGTCCAGCGTAAGGGGCAGATTGGTGGAGAGTAATCCCAACTCGTGGCGCTCGCGTGACAATCGCCTCGGTTTTCGTTCTCGCTCTCTCGAGAGCTGCGCATGGCAAACCTATGCTCGTTCTGAGGGTGCCGGCTTGAGCAGATGTAATTGCTCAGGTGTCTGGCGCTTTAAGGTTGCCAGAGAGCGAAGCAAAATAATCTCGACTAGCCGCCAAAACTTGTGGCGCGAGTAAAATAGAGCTCACCATCGTGGGAATGGCCATTAGGCCGTAGCATGCCGAGATCAGGTTGAACACCACGTCAATACTGACGGTCGCGCCAAAAATAACGGAGAGCACAAAGAACCAACGGAACCAGCGTTGCCACCGGGCACCAGCTAGGAAACCGAAGCATTTAGCCCCAAAATACCAGCCGGCAAACATGGTTGTCATGCTCAGTATCAGGGCGACGAGGCCCAGCAGTACTAGTCCGACTGTCCCCATCTCACTCTGGAAGGCGTAGGCAGTCAGATTAATGCCCGACAGTTCTCTGGGTTCCCGCCAATCGCCCGCCAGCAGGATCACGACAGCAGTACAGGTGCATACGATTAGGGTGTCAAAGACAGGTCCAAGTGTTGCCAGCATGCCCTCGCGAATAGGTTCATTGGTCTTTGCGGCACCATGCGCCATGACCTCGGTCCCGACACCGGCTTCATTTGAAAAGGCGCCGCGACTAATACCGATGAGCAAAACCCCCAGAAACCCGCCACCTACGGCGCTTGGCGACAGGGCCTCACGGATGATGGCTACCAAAATTCCGGGCACAGCAGATAGGTTGTTGGCAACGACCCATAGCGTCATTAGTAAGTAAACAGCCACCATCGTGGGTAGCATTGCTACTGCTACATTGGCGACTCTCGGCAAGCCGCCGAAGATGACGACCCCCACGACGGCAGCTAAACACGTGCCGATGAGAAGAGATGCCCAGGCCGGCGCAGCGTCGCCGAATGTGGCGCCTTCAATGAGCGCTGTCAGTTGATTGGCCTGAAAGATAGGGAGTGTGCCGATCAGGCCTGCCAGCGAAAAAAGTACTGCAAGGCCATAAAAAGGTTTGGGCAGGGCTTCCCGGATAACGTACATCGGCCCCCCCTGCAGGGTGCCTAACGAATCTCTGCCGCGGTACATCACGCCTAATGAGCAGGTAAAAAATTTGGTCGCAATGCCCACAATCGCTGATACCCACATCCAGAAAACCGCGCCTGGACCACCTGCAACGATTGCCAGTGCGACACCCGCAATGTTGCCGAGCCCCATTGTGTTCGAGAGTGCCGTGGCTAAGGCTTGTCGGTGCGAGACCTCACCGGCGGCATCTGGTGTGTCGTAGCGTCCCAGCAGTACCGCAAGACCATGTCCCATGTATCGGTAAGGCGCGGCTTTGGATGCAACAAAAAAAAACAGCCCACCGCCGAGGAGCAACGTTACAAGTGGAGTGCCCCAGACTAGATTAGCAAATTTTTCAGCGAAGGTTTGCAGGTCGAACATGCTGGAGGCTCAGCCGTCGCGCGTTGGGTGTCGAGTCATGTTAATTTTGCGCAGTCAGCGGATTATAGAAGGTATGCGGTATGAGTTCAGAGCCGACCAAGCAGCAAAACATGCGCCGGGTTGCGCTGACGTCCCTGGCTGGCACCAGCATTGAGTGGTACGACTTCTTTCTTTACGGCACCGCGGCGGCCGTGATTTTCCCGACGGCATTTTTTCCTCAAGACTTGCCACCCATGGTGCTACTCATTATCTCTTTCAGCACCTTCGCGGTGGGTTTTATTGCGAGGCCGTTGGGAGGCGTTGTGTTTGGACATTTCGGCGACCAAGTGGGGCGGAAGCGCACGCTGGTTATTGCTTTAATGATGATGGGGGTAGCTACGACCCTCATAGGCCTTCTGCCCAACTATCAATCGATAGGGATTGCGGCGCCGCTTTTGTTGGTGGCGCTCCGATTTGTTCAGGGGTTAGCGGTCGGTGGGCAATGGGGCGGTGCAATGCTCCTGGTCACTGAGAGCGCGCCATCTGAGCAACGTGGGTGGTACGGCGCCTACGCGCAAGCGGGCGCCGCGGTCGGGGTGATCCTGGCTAACCTCGCTTTTCTTGTCGTGAGTACCTCGATGAGTGACGAGGCGTTTGTGGAGTGGGGTTGGAGGCTGCCCTTCATCGCCAGCATCGTGCTGATCGGTATTTCGCTTTATGTGCAGCTACGGATGGAAGATACCGAGGCTTTCAGGGCGTTGCAGGCTGCTCGGGCAGGAGGTGAGGAGCAGTTGGCGGTGATCAAGTCTCCCGTGTTGGAGGCTATCCGGCGCTATCCACGCCGCATCATGCTTGCTGCGGGTGCGTTTTTGTCGGTGCAGGTTACCTTTTACATCCTTATCGCTTTTGTAGTGGCGTACGGACTGAATTCGCCCTCTGTCGATTTGACGCGCGACCAAATACTGACTTCGGTCTTGATTGCGGCGGCGGCCATGATCCCTGCGTTGTTCTATTTTTCTGGATTGTCTGACAGGGTGGGACGGAAGCAAGTTTATCGGTTAGGGGCGATTTTGACTGGCGTTTGGGGCTTCATGCTTTTCCCGATGATTGATACGGGAAGCCCGATCATGATTACGCTGGCAGTCACGGTCGGCATGATTTTTCTCGGCATGCAATATGGGCCACAGGCCGCCTATTTCACGGAGCTATTTTCCACAGAGGTGCGCTATTCGGGAGCTTCACTGGGTTATCAGATCGGTGCGATCCTGGGTGGCGCTTTGGCGCCGACCATAGCTGTACTGCTGTGGGACGAGCTGGGAATTTTCTATGTGTCGGTTTATATCTTGTTGGCTGCAAGCCTGACGCTCTGGTCGCTGGCGCAGCTTGAGGAAACGAGTGGACGAACGCTCTAGCACCGGTTTGGATGACGACAGCTTGGCCGGCTTAAGCTGGGGTGGTTAAGCAATGCTCTCTCTAAGCGGCCGCAATGCGTGTATTGGCCGGGCAGATAACAGGCCCGCAGCCCGAAGTCGGGGCACTTCAATCGCAGGGCAGCGGTCGGCCACCAGTTGCAGACCAGCATCTACCGCAGTGCGCTCCGCCTCAACATTAACGACTCCTAATTGTGTCCACATCGCGGGGATCCCAGCATCCACGACATCTTGTGTGACTCCAGGTAGTGACGCAGCATCGCGAAAAATATCTGCCATGTCGACGGTTGTCGGGAGTTCCGCCACATAGGCGTACACCGTTTGTCCGAGCAGTTTTTGCCCTGCGAGGCCTGGATTTACGGGCAGGACCTCGTAGCCCTCGTCGAGAAGGAATTGCATCACCCGATGACTGGGTCGCTTGGGCTTGGCGCTGGCACCAATCAAGGCGATTCGCTTTGCGGTGGAGAGCAGTGTGGCGATCGTCTCGTCGGATTCAAGCAACATCCAGAGCTCAATCCCAATCCGGTGCGCGCTTCTCAAGAAAGGCCGAAATGCCCTCTCTGGCGTCGCCCTCTGATGTCAGACTCTCTCGCATGACGCGGTTCGCCACCTCGAAGGCCTTGTCGATTGGCATCTCTAACTGCTGATAAAAAGTAGCCTTACCGCGGCTAATACTCTCCAAGGATCGCGAGGCTATTTTGGTCGCTAAGTCACGCGTCACTCCCTCTAGATCGGGCGCCCGCACAGACCGGTTGATGAGCCCGAACCGCTCGGCCGTGGCGGCATCGAACTGGTCTCCGGTGAGCGCCATTTCCAATGCATGCTTTCGTGAGAGATTCCGGCCGATTCCGACCAGCGGCGTGGTGCAGAAGGCGCCAATGTTCACGCCCGGCGTGCAGAAGGTGGCGTCTTCGGAGGCAATCGCCAGATCGCAGGCAGAGACCAGCTGGCAGCCCGCCGCGCTGGCGACTCCCTGTACACAGGCAACGATGGGTTTGGGGGCATGTAGGATGCTAGTCATCATCGCGGCGCAATCCTGCAATAACTGATCTATTCGCGCTTCCCATGCGGTTTGATTCTCACCGTCACGGCGCCGGGTCTCGAGCAGGTCGTGTCCCGCGCTAAAGGCAGAGCCGAGTGCTCTGATTACAATTACCCGAATACCGGGATCCGCGCTCCCTGCGGCGATGGCCCCCGTGAGTGCGGCGATCATGTCACTACATAGAGGATTGCAGCGCTCCGGCCGATTCAACGTGAGCCACAGGACCGCTTCCTCAGTGTTGGCTGCTATAAAAGTATCTTTCCCTGTCTGCATTTTCTACTTAAGGCGTGGGCCGTGTGGTTGGGAGTATTACACCCCGGTAGCGAAGCAGCACATTATCATGACGCTGTACTGATGCCACGGTGTTTGCGGCACGCCGCCAGCAGGTATTTGCAGCGAACGGAGCACGCGATGAGGCCCTTTGGGATGTCGGATCGCGTTAAGGCGATGGGACGCTGAGAGAGATAATGGGATAAATCGTAGGCGTTTGCCATTAGGGCACGGCCGACTGCCAGATTGCTCGGCAGGCCTTGGTCCGTTAACCAGGCGTCGGAAAAGGGGCCATGCATCTCATCGAGTGGAATGTCGCCCCTGATTCCGTGCGCACGGGGGCGCAAGTATTCGATTAGTGCTCCAAAAATCCTTGATATCTATGTCGATGATCTGCCAAATCGGATTGCTCAATTGGCGGAGCAAGGGATGGTTTTCCGCAATGAGAAGGACAGTGAAGCGGTTTCCCCCGACGGAGTTCACTTCCGGAAGATCCATTTAGCGGGCCACTATAATATTAATATCGCGTTTCTTGAGGTGATCGGCGGTGAGGAACTTATCCCCGCAAAGTTAATCTGTGGTGTTGGTGCCTCGGTTTGCATCGTGCAAGATCCGGCGGCTGAAAACGCTTCTGTGAGACGATTTCGGGCGTGTCTTTCTTTCATAATAATATTCGAGATGGGCCTGAGATCGAAGCGATGATTGGTCTGCCGTTTTGCTGCACTATGTAAGGGGGTATCTGGTCCGAGCCCCGAGAGGTGTTGGGCGAGTTGGAGCTCGTCACCTGTCAGGGCACTGACGGTGCAGATCGCTTCCCGTGGGCCCGGCCGGGTGCCCGGGAACTCACGCACCTAAACTGGTGGGTGGATGACCTAGGTGCCTTTGCCTCGCACCTTTAAGAGAAGGGAGTGCCATACCGGCTCTTACGCGCAGGGGAGACGCTGATAAAGTCGTCTTTTAAAGAGATATTCTAGTCACTCGCGGGTCTAGCACTGGAATGCCATCAACGGATCTGATCAATCGGGCGCTTTATCTAATCTGTGTCCCACATCGCGGATAGATCGCTCAATAAGCCTTTGTGAGCCGAGTCAGTCTTGACGGTTTCCAGTGAGTGCATACCTTGGAAAATCGGAGAGAGTTCGCTCTCATCTTGCCTGATGCCGTTTTGTCCCCTTCTATTAACCAGAGTGGAAGGGGCATACCCCTTCTGGAGTAGCGGAAATGATTTCAATTGTGGGGCGGTATCGGTAGCATCGGCCGCGATTCCACGAATCCTGGAGCGCCCTGATGGCGGAGCAAAAAGCCCTACATATCAACGGTAACTGGGTCACCACTTCTGACACCGTCGTTAACACAAATCCCTCTGACACCAACGATGTGATCGGTGAATATGCTCAGGCCAGTTCGGACCATGTAAAAGACGCCCTGGCCGCTGCCAACCGGGCGGTGGCGGAATGGGGGGTGTCTCCGATAGAGACGCGCTACCGGGTGCTTATGGCCATTGGTGATGAGTTACTTGAGCGCAGCGCCGAACTCGGTGCGCTATTGGCCCGTGAAGAGGGCAAAACCCGCGCGGAAGGCATCGGAGAGGTGTATCGCTCTGGGCAGTTCTTTCATTATTTTGCCGCTGAGGTGCATCGCCAGATTGATGACCGGGCGGATTCGGTGCGCCCGGGCGTGGAGATCGAAACGCGTCGTGAGCCTGTGGGTGTGGTCGCGATTATCAGCCCGTGGAATTTTCCCATGGCGACCGCGGTGTGGAAAATCGCGCCGGCGCTGGCCTTTGGTAACGCCGTTATCTTGAAGCCGGCCAATCTCGTGCCCGCAAGTGCCTGGGCTCTGACCGAGATAATCTCCAGGCAGGGTCTGCCTGATGGCACATTTAATCTTCTCATGGGCGGGGGCGATACGGTGGGTGACCACATCATTCACAGCGACCAGATTCATGCGGTGTCATTCACGGGCTCGTTGCCGGTTGGCAAACAGGTCGCGGCCGCGACTGCTGCGAATCTGGTGAAGTGCCAGCTTGAGATGGGTTCCAAAAACGCGCTAATTGTGGCGGCTGATGCTGATCTGGATGTGGCCGTTAACGCGGCATTCATCGGCGCATACAGCGGTACGGGGCAAAAATGCACCGCCTCATCACGCCTGATTGTGGATGAAAGCGTGCACGACGCCTTCGTCGAAAAATTGAGGGCCAAGCTGGCCTCGGTCACGGTGGGCCACGCCTTGGAAGAGGGTGTTGATATTGGTCCAGTGGCCTCAGAGGTGCAGCTCAACGAGAATCTGGCCTGGATCGAACGAGGAGTAAAGGAGGGGGCGACTCTACTCTGCGGCGGCGAGCGGCTAGTTTTGCCTGCGCCCGGCTACTACATGTCGCCGGCGCTATTTGTCGATACCGACAACGACATGGCAATCAATCGGGAAGAGCTTTTTGCGCCGATCGCCTGCGTAATAAGTGCCAAGGATTACGAGCACGCGCTGTCGATACTCAACGACACCAACTTTGGTCTCACTGCCGGTATCGTGACCCAATCGCTGGCTAAGGCGTCTGATTTCAAAAAGCGCGCGGTGAGCGGCTGTGTGATGGTGAATCTGCCAACGGCGGGAACCGATTACCATGTGCCTTTCGGCGGGCGTAAGGACTCCAGCTTTGGTCCGCGTGAGCAAGGCCAATACGCGCGTGAGTTCTACACCACGATCAAAACGACCTACCTTCAGGCCTAATTGCGGAGCGCGTGTGAACTCTGATTGGACAGTTATCGACGGCCTGCAGTACTCGGCCTGGTCGCGCGAGATCTTCGAGCAGATGCACGAAGGCGGCCTTAATGCAGTCCACGTCACCATTGCCTACCACGAGAACACGCGCGAGACCTTGACGCGTTTTGGGGAATGGAACCAGCGCTTCGAGACGTACCCTGATCTGATACGGCCCGTGTATGAGCCGGCGGATATTGACCGCGCCAAGGCAGAAGGGCGCATAGGCATAATTTTTGGTGCGCAGAACTGTTCGCCGATCGAGGACGAGATCCGTTTGGTTGAGGTGATGCGTCGCCTCGGCCTCATGATCATGCAACTCACTTACAACAACCAGAGCCTGCTCGCCTGCGGTTGCTACGAGAAGGAGGACAGTGGGTTGACCCGCTTTGGCCAGCAGGTTGTCCGCGAGATGAACCGGGTCGGAATGGTGGTCGATATGTCGCACAGTGCTGAGCGATCTACTCTGGAAGCGATCGACTACTCAGAGCAGCCGGTCATTATTTCCCACGCGAACCCCAGTCACTTTCATCCGGCGCTCCGCAACAAGTCCGATAAGGTACTCGACGCGGTTGCCGCTAATGAGGGACTACTCGGCTTCTCGTTATACCCCTTCCATCTCATGCACGGGCCGCAGTGCACGCTAGAGAGTTTCGCTGACATGGTTGCCTGGACTGCTGACCGTATGGGCGTTAATCGCATCGGCTTTGGCTCGGATCTCTGTCAGGCGCAACCGCAGTCGGTGTTGGAGTGGATGCGGGTTGGCCGCTGGTCCAAGGTCGTGGATTACGGTGAGGGCTCTGCCGATAACTCCGGCTGGCCCGAGCAGCTTAGCTGGTTTGCGGATAATCGTGACTTCCCGGGTATCGTGAGTGCGCTTCGCGGCAAAGGCTTTTCGGAGGAAGAGTTGGGTTTGATCATCGGTGGCAACTGGGTGGATCTCTTAAAGCGCGTCGCGCAGTCATCCTCAGCACCCTCGGAAAGCGGCGCCGAGCAATGACGGAGCTGACCAACGCCTTTGAAGAATCCGCACTGCCGCTAAGGTCACCCGCGACGGTCATGGATCTTGAACGGCTGGGGTCATTTTCGCCGACGAGATTGAGCTTTGCGCGCAGGCTCACGCGCATGATGTTCGAGCAGAAATGGCAGGCGTCCTGCACACAATTTGAGCTCAATGCCTCCGGTCATGGGTCTGCGGTGTATCGCTTGCAAACACCGACGCACCGATATCACGTAGTGATCTTTTCCCAGTATCTCGAGGGCCAAAGACGCACCGACAGGGTGATTGCCGAGGCCTGGGATTTAACCTTCTGTCTGGTGGAGGGTGAGGTCGACGCCGATCTGATGTCGGCGATGTCGGCTAACGTGCCGTTACAGGAGGCGGGGCGCCAGCATCCCAAATTGTTGGTGATCTCGCGCGCGAATAAGTCGGTGCGCAACTTTGAGGTATTCGTCTCTGCGTTGGCATCAGGCCAACAGCCTGATATCGAATACGTCAAAGAAGCTGGCTATCTCTACCGCACCACCGCGGTTTACGGTAATGGCAAATTTGGGATCGCGGATTACGATCGCATCAAAGGGTGTGAGGATTTTCAGCAGCCCTTTTCCGCGCAAATGGCAGCGGTGTATGTGCTGCGCGAGTTTTCGGTCCAGCAGGTCGAGCACATCGCCAGGGCGAGAGATTCGGTCCGCGCTGTGACCTTGAAAACAGACACGCGACGCTATCTGGGCATCGGTAATTCCACAGGGCTTGGAATGGCGCCTTTTTTGATCAATCACCCGCAGTTGATCAGTCAGTGGGTGTGGGCGCGAGAACGGGCGCTTGCTGTCGCAGTGTCGCAGCTTCCCAAAGAGAGCGACCGGGAGAAAATAGTCGCTCTGTGCCGCCGTGCCATAGCCTATCTGGCCGATACCCGCGTTGAAGACGAGCCCCAACGAGTGCGTAATGGCGAGGCGCAGGCCGAACTCATGCAGGTGATGGCTTGGCTGGAGCAGGTGCCGCTGGATGACACCCTGTGGCAACAGCTACTCAAATGGGCGCAGACACAGCTGTCACTCGAGACCCAAGAATTGCTCACTACGCTGCTCATTGAGCTTTATCCTCAGCAAGTCGATTCGTTAAACGATGCGATGTTTGCTGACGAAAATCTCGATTTGACTCCTGACATGCCGCTGATTCAGCTCAAGCAGATTCTGGAGACGCATTTTGATTGGGCAATTCACGCTAATTATGAGTGCGAGGACGCGCGGTACTGGTTCTGGTACCAGTCGGCAGAAAAGGAGGAGCCGCGGCTCGGTGTGAGAGGGGAAGAATTGGGTGAGGAAAAGGAGCTCGCGCTCGCCATCGCCCCAACAACCCAGCGCGTTTACCGTGATCTCGTTGAATTGTTGCATGCACAGCCCCGTGCGCTGACCGTTGATTTGGTAATCGCATTTCCCGAGCACATGCGGGTCATCCGTCGCATACAGACTATGGCCGCTACGGTGTATGGAGAGATCAGAGCCAATTTATGGCACCGCGACATGAAGCCCATGCATTTGTTGCGCGCCAAGCTGTCGTTCTTAGGTGCACACCGATTCGATCCTCGGGGCGAACGCTGGGTGAGGGTGACGTTTTTTCAGGGAGCTCCACTACTGAGAGACTACGAGGACGCCGCGGCGCCGCCGGAGGTGTTTGATGACTGGAGTTTTCCAGTAGCGCCCGGTGCGGAATTCACGGCTGCAGTGCCATGAAAATCTCTCTCAATGAGTTGCAGTCGGTCTGCCGCAAAGCCTTCGCCGGGATGGGGTTTGAAGCAGGGCATGCCGATGACGCCGCGGCGATGGTGGCGTGGATGCAGAGCTACGGGCTCGACGGCATGAAGGCGCTCAACGAGGGGCTTGAGTGTGTGGTGGCATCCGCGGCATTAGCCAGACCAAATGTGATTTATCAGGACGCTGATCTGGCTGTCGTGGATGGACAGCACATGAGCGTGCTGTCGTCCGGCAATCTGGCGCTGGAGTTGGCGTTCGCCAAGGCACGAATTCGCGGTCTGGCCGTTATCAAGATTCGGCACTGTCGTCAGCGCCAACTTATCATGGGGTATCTGTCCCGGCTTGCTGATCGCGGTATGAACGTGACGGCATTTTGGCGCCACTCCCAGACACCGATCACTGAACAGGTCGTGGGTTTTCGTGCCAGCTCGGCGGTGCCTTCCATAAGAGTTTTCGAGCTGGCCGATACGCCTGAGGATGATGTCCCGAATGATGGTATTACCATTGTGATGGCAAACCACTTCGATCTGTTGCCCAAGATTCGCTCGGAGGATGAGTACGAATTGCTTGCCTGTCACGACGAGGCCGATTTGTTAGCGGCTAGGCATCAGGCATTGGCTGAGGGACTCACCGTTGACCCTGAGATCTGGCAGCAGCTCAGGGGTTTTGCTGCGAAAACGTTGGTTGAAGCGTCTGAGCAATCGCGCTCCGATGCAGGGCCCGCAGAATGAGCGCGATTTTAGCGCTGGCAATGGGAGTCAATGATTTGGCTCGCAAGAGTGATGTCGTGGTGTGTATCGCAACGGCGCCATCGCAATGGTGCGACGAGCGGATCGCAACTAATTCCGAGGGGTGCCACGGACCGTTACTTGGTGGTCTGTATTTTGCTGAGCGAGGCATCTAGTCATGCCGTTCTCACTCTTGAAATTCGGTCTGTACAAAGATTACCCGTTTGAGCAAATCGCCGACTTACCGGGCCCCACTGATCTTAAGCAATATTACGACGTGGTGATCATCGGTGGCGGGGGACACGGCATCGCGACTGCCTATTACCTCGCTAAATATCACGGCATCACGAATGTCGCGGTGCTGGAAAAATCTTATTTGGGTGGCGGCAACACAGCACGCAACACGGCGGTCATTCGCTCCAATTACCTTACCTCAGCGGGCGTCCGTTTCTACACCGAATCGGTGAAGCTGTTCGAGCGGCTATCCAACGAATTTGATTTCAATATCATGTACTCGAGACGGGGGCAGCTGACGCTAGCGCATACCGATACCACTGTTAGGGCGTTTCGCCAGCGGGCTGAGGTCAACAAGCATTTTGGTGGTCGCACTGAACTGATCGATCGGCAGGCGGTGGGCGAGCTGTTGCCCAGCCTCAATTTAGATCCTGCTGGTTTGCCAATACTCGCTGGCCTCTGGCACCTTGATGGCGCCACCGCGCGCCATGACGCTGTCGCCTGGGGTTATGCCAAGGGCGCCACGCAGTGTGGCGTGGAGTTGCATCAGCTGACAGAGGTCACTGGTATCGATATTGAAGCGGGGCGCGTCACCGGTGTGCAAACCAATCGCGGGCGGGTAGCTTGCGGCTGTGTGGTGCAGGCCGTTTCGGGCCTCAGCGCGGAAGTCTCAAGAATGGCCGGCTTTCCACTGCCGATTGTGGCGTACCCTTTGCAAGCCATGGTGACCCAGCCGGTCAAGCCTTTCTTGGATCCCCACGTGAGTTCTTCTGCGCTCCATTGTTATGTTCACCAGACTAGTCGCGGCGAGATTGTGATTGGTGGTGGGTCTGACCCGTACCCGCTGTATGGCACGCGTTCCACGCTCGAGCTGAAAGAGGGCTTGATCGGGTCTGCGGTAGAGATGTTCCCGTTCATGAGTGAGATGCGCCTCATGCGCCAATGGGCGGGGATCACCGACATGACCAGCGACTACAGTCCGATCATGGGGTTGAGTCCCGTCGAGAACTATTATCTGGACGCGGGGTGGGGTACCTGGGGCTTCAAAGCAACGCCTATTTGTGGCGTCACCATGGCTGAACTGGTGGCTTCCGGTGGCAAGGTGCCTGATCTTATTTCGCCCTTTAGTCTCGATCGTTTCGATGCCTTTCGGCAAGTAAACGAGATGGGCGCCACGGCGGCGAGTCACTAGGTGGCGGTTTGAAAATCCTCACTTGCCCTTTGAATGGCCCGCGCAATATCGCCGAGTTCACCTATGGCGGTCAGGTGAAGCCCATGCCCAATCCGACCGAGGCCACGGATCAAGAGTGGGCGCATTACGTGTTTTATGGTGACAACCACATTGGCGTAGTGCGCGAGTGGTGGATGCACACGCCCAGTGGTTACTGGTTCATCGTTGAAAGGCATAACCAAACCGATGAGGTGATGCGCACCTATGACCCGGCAGAACTGTTTGATCCGGGTTCTTCGCCCGCGACGGAACCAGTGCAGGCCGATCCGTGACGGAGCGATTGCCACTGCCCTACGGCAGCCGCATCAAGCGGGATACTCCGGTGAGCGCGCGTTTTGACGGGCGCGAATTGCCCGCGTTGGAGGGCGATACCGTTGCGTCTGCCCTGGTGGCCAGCGGACAGTGGGTGATCTCGCGGTCCTTTAAGTACCACCGACCGCGGGGTCCGCTGACCATGGCGGGGCATGACGCCAACACGCTGGTGCAGACGCGGGCGGCGCCCAATCGCCTTGCAGATGAATTACCCATCGCCGATTACCCCGAGACCACGGCTCAGAACTTATCGGGCAGCTTGATGGCGGATCGTAGTGCCATCATCGACTGGTTTGGTCGCTTCCTGCCTGTAGGTTTTTACTACCGTGCCTTTTACCGACCGTTCGGCGTGTGGCACTGGTGGGAGCGAATGATTCGCAAAGCAGCTGGGCTTGGTGTGGCCAATCTGTCTGCCAGCCCTCACTACCAGGACAAGCAGTATCTGTTTTGCGATGTGGCGGTGGTCGGTGCGGGCCCTGCTGGTCTCAGTGCTGCGCTAAAGGCGGCGGAGGGTGGTGCCTCGGTTTTGCTTGTCGATGAAGAGCCTGAGTTAGGCGGCTCTCTGACGTATCACCGCTTTGCCATCGATAGTGATGCGGTGCGAAGCGAGGCGGAGACGCTCATCGCTAAAGTTGCATCGCATCCTCGTATCAAAGTGCTTACCCATGCACTCTGTAACGGCTGGTTTACCGATCATTATTTGCCCGTGATTCAGGGCGATCGCCTATTCAAGGTACGCGCCAAAAGTTGTGTGTTGGCGACAGGCATCAGTGAGCAGCACGTGGTGTTTCGGAACAACGATCTCCCCGGAGTGGTGCTTTGTAGTGCGCTTGAGCGCCTGCTCAACCATTATGCGGTGGCACCTCAGGGAGAGCTGGTGGTGCTTGCGGGGAATGACCAGGCCTGGATGACCGCGCTCACCGCGGCAGAGGCGGGCTTGCCTGTTGCGGCAGTCGTGGATCTCCGCGACGCACCGGACGACGCAGCGTTGCTGGCTGAAGCGAATGCGCGGGGCATGACGGTCTACATGGGCGCCACGGTTTACACTGCGCGACGTGATTCAGAGAGTCAGTCGTTGTGCGCTGTCGACATTCATCACATCGACAGTCAGGGCGAGGTGGGTGAGCTGATCGCGCAAACAGATTGCGCGGTTCTGGCTATGAGTGCGGGCTTTATGCCGGCGTACCAGCTGGCGTGTCAGGCCGGGGCAAAACTCGACTATGACGACGGCCGCGCGGCCTTTTCTTTAAGCGGGCTTCCTGCAGGACTCTTTTTGGCTGGCAGCGTGAACAGCATGTACGCGCTGGATGCGGTGTTAGCCGATGGTCGCAACGCGGCGCGCGCCGCGCTGCGATGCATTGATATGACCGCCGACGAGGATGAGTCCGTCACCTGCGCGGCGCAGGTGAATCACTCCTGGCCCATCTTTCCTCATCCAAAGGGCAGAGAATTTGTCGATTTCGACGAGGACCTGCAGATCAAAGACATCGTCAACGCGACCAGGCTGGGTTATCGCGATGTGCAGTTGGTAAAACGCTACTCAACGGTGGGTATGGGGCCCTCGCAGGGTCGGCACGCTGCGCTACCGACAGCTCGGTTGGTGGCAAAAGCCACTGAGCGCACAGTGAGTGAGACCGGCGTCACCACGGCCCGACCTCCGGTCAAGCCCGAGGCGCTGGGGCACATTGCCGGCCGACGTTTCCACCCCCATCGCCACACGGCGATCGCGGACCGGCATGCTGCTGCTGGCGCGCAGTGGATGCCTGTGGGCCTCTGGGGGCGACCGGCATTCTATGGTGAGCCAAACTACAAGCAGCGCTGCGTGGCTGAGGAGGTCACGGCGGTGAGGACCGGTGTCGGTGTGATCGACGTCAGCACCTTAGGTGGTATTGAGCTTCGCGGTCCCGACGCTGCCGAGTTCATGAATCGTTTCTATACCTATGGGTTCCTTAAGCAGCCCGTAGGACGCACCCGTTACGCCGTATTGGTGAGTGAGCAAGGCGTGGTCATGGACGATGGTGTCGCCGCGCGCCTCGCAGAAGATCGATTTTATGTCACCGCGACGACGGGCGGTGTCGACCGAGTGTATCGCGAGATGCTGCGCTGGAACGCCCAGTGGCGACTTTCCGTCGACATCACAAATCTTACGGCGGCCCTCTCGGCGATTAATATTGCAGGCCCTGATTCTCGCGCGGTAATTGAGGCATTGGATTGTTCGATTGATCTCAGCGCTGACGCCTTTCCTTACCTCTGTTGCAGAGAAGGGGATGTGGCTGGTGTTCCCGCGTGTCTTATGCGGGTCGGGTTCGTGGGGGAGTTGGGTTACGAGCTCCACGTGCCTAGCCTGTTTGCCGCCGCGCTGTGGGACGCGGTCATGGAGGCCGGCGAGCCATGGCGAATCAAACCCTTTGGTGTTGAGGCTCAGCGTCTGCTGCGTTTAGAGAAGGGCCACATCATTGTCGGGCAGGACACAGATGGCATGACACACCCTAGTGAAGTGGGGCTGGACTGGGCGATAAATCGCAGCAAGCCTGATTTTGTGGGGCGCCGCTCGGTGGATATCCTCGCGGCTTCCGCGCCCATCCGGCAACTGGTCGGGTTTTCGCTGGAACTCACAGCGCCCAAACCCTTGGAAGGGCACTTGGTGATCAAGGATGGCGATATCGTGGGTAACGTTACTTCCTGTGCGGTCTCGCCCTCGCTCAATCAGATTATCGGGCTGGCCTACGCGCACCCAGACACTGCGAACCCGGGCGATCGAATTGCGATTCGTACTGAGGGTGGTGTGCTGGTGCAGGCTCGAGTTGAAGGCCTTCCATTTTACGACCCGCAAAACGCGAGGCAAGCGTTATGAGCCTGCGAAGTCCGCTAGAAGGCAGAGGGATGATCGAGGGGCACGGTGGGCTTCGACTGATTGATCTCACGCTTGCGCGTCGAGGGGGATTGCGGGGCAGCGGTGCTCGGGAGTGGTTATTGAGTCAGGGGCATACAGTGCCTGCTGCGCCGAATCAGATTGTGGCCAGCGGCGAATCGGACTCAGTGATGTCGCTGAGTCATCGCGAGTTTTGGCTGTTACAACCGAATTGTGGGGCCTCTTCAGCCCGACCGGCAGCCGTGGCAGTCGCGGCAGGCATCTGGCCGTTATACTGCCAGCACAGTCATGCGTGGCTGCAGGTGGCAGGAGAGCCACGGGCCGAGATCATGGCGAAGCTCTGTGGCGTGGATCTCTCAGAAGCTGCGTTTCCGCAAGGTAGTGTGGCCCAGACGCAAGTTGCTAGGGTGTCGGTGATTGTCGCCGCCCATCAGGATCAAGACGGCCGGTCCGTTTTTTCAATTTTCGTAGACCAATCCCTCGCCCGCTATCTATGGGAGGTGATTTCAGATGCGATGAAAGAGTGGCTCGGGTAGCGCTAGCCGCCGGCCGCCAGCGTCTCGATTTGCTCCAATAGCGTCTCCGGTACTTCAACGCCCTCTGTCTCATGCTTCAGGCGCTCAGCCCCGCGGCGTGCGCCGGGGATCCGCACATCATTGCCTTCAGTGAGCGCGCTGAACATGGTCTCAAGGTGAGGAACAAAACCGGTGCCGAAAAATTCCGGATCCATCGCGATAATGGTTTGGCCCACATTGGGGGGGCCGCCTTCGGTGTTCGCGAACATCGAGGCCTCGTAGGAGCAGTTGCTACCAGTGAGTACACCTGCGAGTACATCCACCATTAAGCCCAGACCAAAGCCTTTGGGCCCGCCCACTGGGAGTTGCGCGCCTTTAAGTCCCGCCGCTGGGTCCGTGGTGGGGTTGCCATCCGGATCGATCGCATGGCCGAGCTCAATCTCGCGGCCTTCCGCGGCGGCGCGCACCAGATTCACGCGTGCGGTCGAGGCAGTAGCCATATCGATCACTAGTGGCTCATCACCTGCGCGCGGGGCGCCCATCGCAAAGGGATTGGTGCCAAAGAAGGGCACCCTGCCACCGTGCGCTGCCACGGCTTTGGAGCTGTTGGCGAACATCAATGACACAAAACCCTCGCGTGCGAGGCGTCGCACAAACCACCCTAGCACGCCCGCCGATGAAGACTGATGAATCGACATTAGCCCCACACCCTGAGAACGGGTCGTCTCGATGAGCCGCCCCTCGGCAATCACATAAGCGTGGTGGCAAAAGCCAAAATCCGCATCGATCACGGTGGTCGATTCTGAGGTTTTGACTATTTTTGGTACCGCGGCTGGATTCACTTTGCCGCAGCGAAGATGCTTGAGGTACAGATGCAGATAGCCAAGTCCCACATTGCGGATGCCCTCGGCCTCCGCGTCCATGATCTCTTCGGCAACGATGGTTGCTTGTTCGTCACTGGCACCGGCGCGCTTAAGCGCATCAAAGCAGAGCGCTTCAATCTGATCGAGGGTGAGTACAGGCATTGCTGGCTCCTTGATTCAGCCCAAATTGTGTCGAAAAGCAGCGTTACCTGCAGATAGGCATGTGGTCAGCGGCGTTGAGCGCGGGAGGTCCAACTGCTTGTTAAATCGCGGTCCAGCCACCATCGACAGAGAACAGCATACCCGTCACGAAGCTAGAGGCATCGCTCGCCAGCCACATAGCGGCCATGGCCACGTCTTCAGGGGTACCGAGCCGATTCATAGGATGACGACTTGCAAGGTGTGCGCGACCTTCCTCAGGAACGGACTCTCTCAGTAAGGGCGTGTCAATGAAGCCGGGGCAGATCGCGTTAATGCGAATTCCCGATTCGCCATATTCCACCGCCGTGTTGCGAGTCAGGCCGCCCACTGCGTACTTTGAGGCGACATACAGCCCCGCACCGGGAAAGGTAGTTTTGCTTAAAGCCGAAGCCATGTTGATGATGTGTCCTGAACCGGCAGAGGACATGATTTTGAGACTCTCGCGCATACAGAGCCACACACCCTTAAGATTGATGCTCATGAGTCGATCGTAGTCGGCCTCGTCGGTTTCCCCAAGCGGCACCAGCGGTGAGCCGACGCCAGCGTTATTCAGCACAATATCTAGTGACCCCATAGCTTTTGCAGTGTTGGCGAAGAAGCCTGCTACCTCAGCTGAGTCGGCCACGTCACATAATTGGGCATAGTGTTTTCCGCCAATGGCTACGAGCCTGGCCAATGCCTTGTCCAGCCTCGCCTGCTCCACGTCACATATAGCGACGTCCGCCCCGGCAGTCACAAAAGCCTCAGCACAGGCCAGGCCAATGCCGGCGCCTGCGCCGGTAATAAGAATTTTTTTACCTTTCAGCGACAGTTCCACGATGTGCTCCCTCGATTAACTCAGCGATAGAGAATACTCGGTCTGACCGCTTTGCGCTCACCCCGGCAGCCCTTAAAAGTTTTTGTGGCACCAGCGGTGGGTGTAGATCAAACTAAAGGGCTGATTATGCAGTCGGAGGAGCGAATGTTAGCTTGCTACCGATCCCTACAAGGAGTTCCATCATGTCGCATGCTGTGATCGTCGATAGCATTCGCACCGGGCTGACCAAGTCGTTCCGAGGCAGTTTTAACCTGACCCGGTCGGACGACATGGTGGCGCACCTTATCGATGCGCTGCTGGACAGGAACCGCAAGGTGGATGCAACCCAGGTCGACGATGTGATTCTTGGCGCCGCAAGTCAAACCGGCGAGCAAAGCCATAATCTGGCTCGCATGGCAGCAGTGCTCTCTCGTTTACCCATCGAAACAACAGGAACGACGGTTAGTCGCTTCTGTGCATCGGGTCTTCAAACTATTGCCATGGCGGCTCAGCAAATCGACTCGGGCTTCGCCAATGTCATGATCGCGGGCGGGGTCGAATCAATCTCAATGCGTCAGCGTCAGGAGCCGGGTGCGTTTGAACATAATCCCCGCTTTCAGGAGGTGAAGCCTGCTATTTACATGGAAATGGGCCATACCGCCGAAGTCGTGGCGGAGCGCTACGGTGTATCGCGTGAGGAGCAGGATGCCTATGCCCTTCAAAGCCAACATCGCTATGGTGAGGCGTTGCGTAAGAATCTGCTAGTCGATGAGATCGTGCCAATCCCGACGACGATGCAGGTAACGGATCGCGAGAGTGGCGATACCCGGCTTCAGGCGGTGACAGTTTCGGCAGATGAGTGTCAGCGTCCTGATACGACGGCAGAGGGGCTCGCCTCGCTCAAGCCTGTGTTCAACGAAAATGGCTCTGTGACCGCCGGCAATGCATCGCAGTTAAGTGACGGTGCGTCAATGACGCTACTCATGTCGCCCACGCTCGCCGATAGTCTGGCGATCGAACCGTTAGGCGCATTCCTCGGTTTTGTGACGGCAGGTTGCGAGCCTGACGAGATGGGCGTAGGTCCGGTTTTTGCGATCCCAAAGTTACTGGAAAGAGCGGGCCTCACAATGGAGGACATCGACCTCTGGGAACTCAATGAAGCCTTTGCATCACAGTGCGTTTACTGCCGGGACCAGTTGGGTATTGATAATGATCGCTACAATGTGAACGGTGGCAGCATTGCCATTGGCCACCCCTTTGGAATGACAGGTTCCCGGCTTGTGGGTCATGCATTGCGAGAGCTGCGTCGCCGCGGCGGACGTTATGGTGTTGTCTCAATGTGCGTGGCGGGTGGTCAGGGTGCTGCGGGCTTGATCGAGGCTTTCTCAGCATAGTCCGATTGCGAAGACTAGCCTCAGGCTTCCGGCGAGAGGTATAAATCCATGCAGTTCGATGTCTATAACGGCGATGCAGACGGGATTTGCTCTCTGCTGCAGCTGCGGCTCGAAAACCCGCTGATGGCAGAGCGCGTGACCGGCGTTAAGCGGGACATTTCGCTATTGGAGCGTGTGCAGGCGAATGCCGGTGACCACGTCACGGTGCTCGATATCTCCATGGCCAAAAATAGAGAGGCATTGAATCGTCTTTTGCAGCGCGGCGTGAAAATAGACTACGTGGATCATCACGCATTCGGTGATATGCCGGTTCATAAGAATCTCAATGCGACCATCAGCGAGGCCCCAGAGGTCTGTACTGCACTTATAGTTAATGGTCGTTTGCGGGGTGCCCGGGTCGAGTGGGCCATCACCGGTGCCTTTGGAGACAATCTGGATGAACCAGCTCGGCAAATGGCTGCCAAAGCGAACCTGTCAGCGCCTGAAATAAAACAGCTCCGTGAGCTCGGGATTTGCATTAACTACAACGGCTACGGACCGTCGCTGGAGGATCTGCACTTCCATCCTGACAGTTTGTATTCTGCGCTATACGAGGCAGGGAACCCGGCCGCATTTCTGCACTCAGAGGCGTTCAGGCAGTTGCAGGTGGGGTATCAGGAGGATGTCGCAGCATTCCAAGCATTAGCGCCCTCGCATGAAGAGCCGGGCTTTGCCACATATCAGCTACCGAATGCGGCGTGGGCGCGCCGTGTAAGCGGCGTTTTTAGCAACGAGTTGGTCCGTGCCTACCCTAGCAGAGCACACGCAGTCCTGACGGAGTTGGAAGATGGTGCTTTTTTAGTGAGCGTGAGAGCGCCTTTCGAACGGCGCACCGGTGCCGAAGCGGTATGTTCACAGTTTGCCACCGGTGGCGGCCGTGAGGCAGCGGCGGGGATTAATAGACTGCCTAAGACTGAGATTGAACGATTGATTGAGGCGCTGGCCGCCCAATACGGTCGCCAGCGTTAGAGGATTTAGGCTGCACGGTTGCTGAACGACAACTCCGGGAAGCCGTCTTCTGCTGACTCGCGCAATTTTCCGTAGTAGACATGCGCGCCACCAAAATAGACCAGCACGCGCGGCTTTCTCTGCTCTAAATTGGCGCCCATCATCCAGGAGTTTACTTTGTCTCCCTGAGCCATCAGGGTCTGTTCATGAATCTCAGCGGTGTGCGCTGACCATTCATCTTCGGCCTCTTGGCTTGGCTGGAAGAGGTCGTGGCCTTCTGATTCCATTTTTTGTATGCAGTCCGTGATGTAGGCCACGTTCTGCTCGATGGATGTCGGCAGGTTGGCGAAGGGTGCCTGAGGGCCGGTAATCATAAAGAAGTTAGGGTAGCCGGCAGCGTAGACACCCATAATCGACTTCGATTCTTCGTCCCACTTCTCCCGCAGCGTGCGCCCATCGCTGCCGCGGATGTCAATCGCTTCCAGCGCTCCGGTGTAGGCCTGGAAGCCAGTTGCCAATACGATGATGTCGAACTCGTAAAGATTCTCGGTCGTTTGTATGCCGGTCTCGGCGATCTCCTGGATCGGCTCACGGTCTTTGATGTCAACGAGCTTCACGTTGTCGCGGTTGTAGGCCTCGTAGTAGCCGTGATCTAGAGGCGGGCGCTTGGCAAATAGCGGGTACCCCTTGGGTGTCAGTAGCTCGGCCAGCTCGGGATCGTTGACCTTTTCTTTGATTTTGCTGGTGATGAAATCGGAGGCCATTTGATTCGCTTCTGCGCTGCCCAGCAGGTCATCGAATGTCTCAAATACCCAACGGAAGCTACCTTTCCAATGCTCCTCAAAGATGCGCTGAACTTCCTCTGGTGGTGTATCCACGGCGTTGCGTCCCGGCGGCTGTTCGAAAGCCATACCGAACATGTGGTTGCGAGCCTTGGCGATAATTTCGTCGTAGTTGTCTTTAATCTCTTTTTCCCACTCAGGCGTCATATCTTTCTGCATGGCGGGTAAGACAAAATTGGGAGTGCGCTGGAATACCGTTACCTGTGCGGCGGTTTTCGCAATCTCTGGCAGCATCTGTACTGTTGTAGCGCCCGCGCCAATGATGCCGACGCGCTTGCCCGCCACGTCGAGGCCTTCAGGCCACCGGGAAGAGTGGAAAATGGGTCCCGTGAAGCGGTCTTGTCCTGAAATGTTTGGCAGCACGGGATGTGAAATCATGCCCATGGCGCTGATGAAATACTTAGCGGTGTGGACTTTCCCGCCCTGAGTGCGGACGACCCATAACCCCGTATCATTGTCGAACTCGGCACTCTCGACTTCCGTACTCAACTGGAACATGGGCCACAGCGAGAACTTATCCATAACGAACTTGAGATAGTTTTGCGTCTCCTCCCCGCCCGAATAGCGTTTGCTCCAAGACCACTCCTGAAGCACTTCTTTCGAGAAGGTCAGGCAGTAGTAGTAGGACTCACTGTCAGTGGCCGCGCCGGGATACTTGTTCCAGGCCCAGGTGCCCCCCACGTCGCTGGCACGATCAAACACCTTCACGTTGAAGCCCGCTTCACGAAGGTGGTAGCTCAAGGAGATACCGGCGAAGCCAGCACCCACAGCAATCACATCGTAATCGGCGGTATGTGTCGTACTCATAACTTTCTCCTGCTCACTGTAGCTCCTGCTAGGCGGCTGATACTCCAGTACACTCACGGTCTGTGCGGTCGATTCACCGCTTTTTTTCGCTCGGCTCTTGCCTCGAGCCAGTCTGAGCTAAACTTACTTGTGTTCAGCAAGTCGCGATCGTAACTATCGCCAACGCCCTGAACCTTGTCAACGATCACTCCACAATAGAGGTTAAACATATGTCTTCCAACACATCTCCGTCGATCGGTATCGTCGGCGGCACAGGTGATCTCGGGCGCGGTCTGGCCCTCCGCCTGGCCAAGGCGGGACACGCCATCTGGGTAGGGTCTCGAAAAGCAGAGCAGGCCCATGAAGCCGCCGACGCGCTCAAGGCGGAGCTGGTGAGTCGGAATGTCGCTGAGCCCAAGATTGATGGCATGGATAATGTCGCGGCCGCAGAGCGCGGCGACATCGTGTTTGTCACCGTGCCTTTTGGCGCGCACACGCCGACGTTAGAGAGCATTCGTGAAGCAGTGCATGGTAAGGTACTAGTCGATGTCACTGTGCCGTTGGTGCCCCCGCGTGTTGCGAGAGTGCAACTGCCCTCTGAGGGAAGTGCGGGCATGATTGCCCAGACGCTTTTGGGCGAAGACGTTCATGTAGTGAGTGCCTTTCAAAATGTTGCGGCGGCGCACCTGCAGGCGGACATGGAAATTCCCTGCGACGTTCTTGTGACCGGTAATGAGAAAGCGGCCCGCCAGACGGTTATCGACCTCATCGAGGCGATCGGTATGCGTGGATTCCATGCTGGGCTGATTCACAACGCAGCTGCCGCGGAAGCGCTCACATCCGTGCTGATCAACATCAACAAACAGTACAAGACCCATGCCGGCCTGCGTCTGACCGGTATTGAGTGATCCTGTGGCCGCAGGGGAGATGCATCTGACGCCGCTGGACGGTTTTCCCGCGGTGAGGCCTGGCGATGCACTGGCTGAACTGATTGTGAGTAACTTACGCCGGCAATCATTGAGTGCCGGTGGCGGCGTGCCCGTGCTGGTTGTGGCCCAAAAAGTGGTATCGAAAGCCGAGGGCCGTGTGGTGTGCCTCCACGACGTTGAGGTCTCAGACGACGCACTACGGCTTGCAAAAGAGACAGGTAAGGACCCACGCGTTGTCGAACTCATTCTTCAGGAATCACGGTCAGTCATCCGCGTGCGCCCTGGACTGATTATCACGGAGCACCGGACTGGCCATATTGCCGCCAACGCCGGCATCGATGCCTCGAATACGGGCGTCGCTGCCGAGACAGGTGATGAGGTCGTGCTGCTTTGGCCTCGGGATCCGGATGCCAGCGCTCGGAAATTATCCGAGACAGTGTCCCAAGCCCTCGGGTACCACGTTCCTGTAGTGATCAACGATAGTCTGGGTCGTCCCTGGAGGATGGGCACGGTCGGTTTCGCAATCGGCGTTGCCGGTCTGGAGCCGGTGTGGGATCAGGTTGGAGAGCAGGATCTGGATGGGCGCACGATGCAGGTCACGGCACCCGCTATGGCGGATGCACTGGCGGCGGCCGCGTCGCTGGTTCAGGGGGAGACCGACCAGGGCACGCCCGTTGTCTGGGCGGAGGGCTGCCCCCTCCGAGTGAGCGAGCAGGCATCTTCAAGAGCGTTGCTCAGGGCGGTGCAGCAGGACATGTTCCGCTAATGGTCTCGGCAGTCGACGACATGTCGCAGGCGCCGCTGGTGTTGTTGAGTGGTGGCGGGGGTGGCGCTCTACTCGCCGCCATACTCTCGAAATGCACTGTGCAACGACCCGTGATCGTGGTGACCAACACAGGTGATGACTTTGAACATTTGGGCCTGCTGATCTGCCCCGATACCGACAGCGTGCTGTACGCCACGTCGGGCAAGCTCGATCGGGCCAAGGGATGGGGTCGCGAGGGCGAAAGTTGGCAGGTGCTTGACGCGATTCAGGCCATGGCCGGGCCGTCTTGGTTTCAATTGGGGGACAAGGATCTGGCGCTACACCTGATGCGTGCGGAGCAACTGCGCGATGGTTCCGATTTGGCTGGCGTGACACAGTTGCTGTCGGAACGTCTAGGTGTCCCCGAGGGCATGATCGTGGTCCCCGCCACGGAGCAATCAGTCCGGACGCGGGTTGTGACGGAGGAGGGGGAGCTCGCGTTTCAGGAATACTTTGTTGGCCGGCGCTGTGAGCCCGCACTGCGGGATGTGGTGTATGAAGGTATTGAGGGTGCCAGCCCCAGCCCTTCAATGTTGGCGGCCTTGGATACCTGCATCGATGGGCCCGTCGATGTCGTGCTTGGCCCCTCCAATCCCTTTCTGAGTCTTTGCCCGATTCTGGACATCCCGGGGATGTTGAGCGAGCTCCGTAAAAGGGCTCGCAGGGTCGTAGCGATCTCGCCCATTATCGGCGGTCGTGCTTTGAAAGGCCCTGCCGCGAAAATCATGATTGAGCTGGGCCTGCCGGCTTCCGCGCCGGCGTGGACACAATGGGTAAAGCAGCGATATCCCGGATTCGTGGACACATGGGTATGGGATGAGATGGACCGGGGGCTTATCGCGACGTTGTCGGAGCCACACGATGTGCGCGTGACAGATACCGTGATGTCGAAGCCCGGTGTCAGCGCGGCCTTTGCACAGTGGCTGCTTGAGGTATGCAGCGTTGCGCCTTGAAGTGGTCATCGCACTCAAAACAGTCAGCCATGCCAAGCGACGACTCAGTGTCGCGCTCACTGATGATGCGCGAGAAGCGCTGGTAGTGGCCATGGCATTAGACGTGATCGCCAGCCTGTCTGCTTCTCGGGAAATCTTGGCCATTAATGTAATCTGCGGTGACGGCTGGGCTCATCTCAATAGCCTCCCTCCACCTGTCAGAATCTGGCGGGAACCCGATGGGCACGACGGAGGTATGGTTGGCGCATTGGAGTGGGTTGCCAGTCAAGTGGATAGCGAGGCCCTGCTTTTCATACACGGGGATCTGCCGTTTGTTGATTCAAATGACGTCACGTTACTGGCGTCGGCAGCCGCGCTGGAGTATGCGGTAGTCTCACCCGATCGATCGCATATGGGGACCAACGCTTTGCTTCGATGGCAGTCGCAGTCCCTGCCGTTGGCGTTTGGTGAGAATAGTTACGCGCGACATCTCGCAGTCATGGAAACTGCTGGATTGCATTGGCGTGAGGTGACCACAGCGGGTTTAGAAATGGATATCGACGAGCCAGCTGATCTCCAGCTTTTAGCGGATCACAGTGCAAGGCTGGGCAAACATACAGCTGCTTGGCGGCAGCGTTACGGTGATTGTTTGTTCAAGGACGCTACCCAAAAGGTGCTCTAAGACGTTAGAGTGGGGTGCATATGGGGGCAGTGCATATTGATAATAACGGGGCGCCGATGATTGTCGCGCTACCCGATGGGGGAGACGTGGTTGCCATGGGTGACGTGCGCAGCAGCCGCGCACGTGCCATTCGCGATCAACATTACTCCCGGAATGTGACTTTCAGTCCCAAGGTGTTTATTCCGGTCACGCAGCTGTGCAGGGATGTCTGTCACTACTGCACGTTTGCCAAGACACCTTCTCGGCTGCATGCGTTGTATCTCGAGCTAGATGACATCCTTGCCACGGTGCGAGAAGGGGCGGAAGCTGGGTGCCGCGAGGTATTGCTGACGCTGGGCGAGAAACCTGAGCTACGCTACCGCGCGGCGCGCGAGTGGCTCGAATCCCGCGGTCATTGCAGCACGGTCGATTACGTCGCCGCAGTGGCGCAGCGCATTCTCGAAGAAACTGGCCTGCTTCCTCATATCAACGCGGGCACACTGAGTCGGAGCGAGCTGCGACAACTCCGTTCGGTTTCGGCGTCTATGGGATTGATGTTGGAAAGTGGCGCGCCTCGGTTGTGTCAGCGAGGCGGCCCGCATTTTGGCTCGCCTGATAAAAAGCCGTTCCGCCGGTGGCTGACACTGGCGCGAGCCGGCGCTTTGCGTGTACCGATGACAACCGGACTGCTGGTGGGAATTGGCGAGACGAGAGAGGAGCGGCTTCGTGACTTGGAGGATATTCGGCGTTTGCATGAGCGTTATGGGCACATTCAGGAAGTGATTATCCAGAACTTTTGCCCCAAGCCCGGGACGCTGATGGCCGAGGCAGATCAGGCCAGTCTGAAGGAATTGCTGTGGACGGTAGTGCAGGCCCGTTTGCTCCTACCGCCGGAGATAAGCATTCAGGCTCCTCCGAATCTCAGCCCTGGCCAGCTCGGTCAGTTGATTGATGCAGGCATTAACGATTGGGGTGGCGTGTCGCCAGTGACACCGGATTATGTGAACCCTGAGGCGCCTTGGCCGAGTCTTAATGCACTGCGTGCTGCTACGCAGGCCAAGGACAAGCGCCTTGTGTCAAGGCTCACGGTGTATCCGCAGTATCTGCAATCCCCTGAATGGGTCGATTCTCGGGTGCGACGATATGTTCTGCAGTGGGCAGATGCTGAAGGCTTCGTGCGCGGTGACGATTGGCGTGCCGGTGTGTCCACCCGTCCGCCAGCACAATTAAAAAAACCGCTCGGGCGAGTCGATACCGGCATTGCCGGTATACTGGATGCTTGCCTGCGCGATCAGGCGATTGACGAGACGGCGACACTGGCCCTCTTTAGTGCCCGCGATGCTGACATGGAGGCTGTGTGCCAGGCCGCTGACGAGCTGCGACAAAGTCAGGTAGGTGATGCCGTCACGTATGTGGTGAATCGCAACATCAATTACACCAACGTTTGTCAGTACAGCTGCCGCTTTTGTGCTTTCTCCAAGGGAGGGGGTGAAGTGGCGGCGGATCGCGCGGCTTACGATCTAGACGCCGAAGAGTTACATAGCAGGGTCATTGAGGCCGCCGAGATGGGCGCGACGGAGGTTTGTTTGCAGGGTGGGATTCACCCTGATTATACCGGACAAACCTATGTCGATATTGTGCAAACCGTTAGACGGGCTGCGCCGCGAATGCACATTCACGCTTTTTCACCCCTTGAGATCGATCAGGGCGCTAAGACCCTAGGCATGCCCGTCGATGAATATCTCGGACTGTTAAAGACGTCGGGATTAGACTCGTTACCGGGTACAGCGGCTGAGGTGCTTGATGCCGGCGTGCGGCGCGTTTTGTGTCCTGATAAGGTCTCGACAGATCGATGGTTGGAGATTATGGCTGCGGCTCATAAGCAGGGATTGTTCAGCACTGCCACGATTATGTTTGGGCATGTGGACAGCCCTGCTGCCTGGGTGCGTCATTGGCGGCGAATTATTGCATTACAAGAACAGACTGGTGGTTTCAGCGAGGTGGTGCCGCTGCCATTTGTGGCGGCGGGTGCGCCGATCTTTCGTAAGGGGGAGGCTAGGCCCGGGCCCACTTGGCGCGAGGCGCGCTTGATGCACGCAGTGACTCGTCTGATTGTAGGGCGGGTGATTCCTAATGTGCAGGCTTCGTGGGTTAAGCTGGGGCACCAAGGCGCAATTGAGATGCTCTCGGCAGGCGCAAACGACTTGGGTGGGGTGCTCATCAATGAGAGTATTACGCGCGCAGCGGGGGCGGCGCATGGTCAGATGTGGTCGGGTAAGGAAATGCGCGCTGCAATTAGCGGCTGCGGTCGTCATCCGCAGCAGCGCAATACCCGTTACGAGCCGGTGGAGGTGAGTATGCCAAGTTCACTAGCAACCATACCGCTGCATTGGGTCACTCCCACTCCTACACCGGCGGGACGGCGCGCAACGCCAAAAAATCGCGCTGTCATTTGATCTATGGGGCTTGACCCTTTTTGGGGAATCTGGCTTGCTAGCAACAAGCAAGGTAACTCGGCATTGCCTGCGGTTGCGATGAAAAGGCCGCACTAAAATAACATCGCTAATCGACATTGCGTTTTGCTGAGTAGAGGGGACAGACATGGGCGATGAGTTGGCGGTTCGCATCGATCGACTTGAGTCGAGGTATGAGATCGAAGCGCTCGTAAGTAACTATTGCCATGGTTTCGACAAACGAGATTTTGCCCGCTTCCTGTCCATCTGGTGGGAGGAGTGCATTTGGAAAATCGGTCCCCCTTTTGGTAATTTCAGTGGGCACGACGGTATCCACAAAGCCATTCATCAAGTGCTGTGGCCTGCTTGGGCGCAATCGCAGCATGTTACGTCTAATTTGGTGCTGGAGTTCAGTGACGCAGATGATGCAAAAGGTATTTGCGACGTGGACTGTATGGGATTGCTGACTGACAGTGCTGAGGCGACTTTCGTCGGCGCGACTTACAAAGATCGTTACCAGCGTCGTGACGGCTGCTGGAAGATTCTCGAGAGGGAAGTCTCCATCCACTACTTCAATCCCTTCCCAGGTACGACATTGAGTGCTCCGGAGGCCAAATAATATTTAGAAGCCAATACGAGTTGCGGCGGCGGGTTCGACGGGCTGCCAAAGCGACTCACCCATTCAAAAAAAAGAGGTTTTTGCCATGAGAGAAATTTTAAGTAAACGGTTATTAAGTGCAGCGGTGCTGGCCGCCTCGACGGCGTTGCCCGTCGCGCCGGTGTTTGCGCAGAGTGGCGTTCTGGAGGAGGTGGTCGTCACCTCAAGGAAGCGAACGGAAAACCTCCAAGACGTTGGCTTTGCTGTCAGCGCATTGACCAGGAGCGAAATTGAAGGTCAGTTTGCGCGAGATATCACTGATCTCGCGAATATATCGCCCAATATTGTGATCGACGATACTGCCCAGGGCCCCGGAGGCGTGGCAGCCATCTTCATCCGCGGTATTGGCGTTGCCGACGTTGAGAAGAACTTCGATCCGGCGGTAGCAGTCGTAGTCGATAATATGTTTATTGGCTCAAACGCGGGCAGTTTGTTGCGCAGCATTGATCTTGAAAGCATGGAGGTTCTGCGTGGGCCGCAGGGTACGTTGTTCGGACGGAACACGATTGGTGGCGCGATCAACATCACTCGCTCACGGCCGACCGGTGAGCTGGGCGGCAAGCTGCGTGTAGGCTATGAGAAATATGACACCTTCTATACCGATGGTATTTTCAACTTCGGCGTAACCGACAACCTCGCAGTAAAATTATCCGTAGCAAAACGCGATCAGCAAGAAGGCTATTACGATAACGACTACGTCGGTCGCGATGTAGGCCGCAACGATTACCAGTCATTCGGTTTCAATGCTCTGTGGGCCCCAACAGATTCGCTTGAGATCGAATATACCGGGCAGTTCGAGGATACCGACCAAGACACTCCGCCGCTGTTGAATACGGGGCAAAATCGCCACCTGTTCTGCTCGGCCTATGGTTATTGCTCGCCGAGTCAGGACTCGACCATTACGGGCAGTCGTTACAAGACGGCAAATGTGGGTTACATACCGCCCGACCCCGGTGGCGCTGCTTTTGCGGCCTCATCACCTGATCAGGCCCGAGAGGCGGAAATGCTAGCAACCTTCGATGCTGACACGCATATAATTGAGGCGCGTTGGCAGGCAACGGATTCCATCAAGATCGACTACATCTTCGGCTCTTATGAATCTGATGAGACGATTATTTCGAACTGGGACGGCACGCCCGAATTCCTCTACGGTACTGACAGGCCGGCTACTTATGAGCAGACCACCCATGAGATTCGCCTTTCGTGGGATAACGGCGGTTCGATCAATGCGGTTGTGGGCGGCTACTTATGGGATTCAGAGTATGAGATCCCGCTCCGCAGTTGGGTTGGATTTGTTGTGCCAGGCACTATCCTGGACCTGCTGCAAAACTCTCGTCAGGAAAGTGAGTCTCAGGCCGTGTTTGCCGACGTCGACTGGCGTGTCTCTGACAACCTGACGCTGAACTTTGGCGGTCGTTACACCAAGGACGATAAAGAGACCTTCCAGACCGGCATGGTGAACGCGACGAACGAAGAGTCTTGGAGTGAGTTCACTCCCAGAGCTGGGCTCCGCTACCAGTTCTCCGACAGCCTAATGGCATTTGCAACTTACTCCACGGGCTACCGGGCAGGTGGTTTTAACGGCCGCGTTAATTCGGTAGAGGAGGCTACGCAGCCCTACGACCCCGAGACGGTCAACAACTTCGAAGTTGGTATCAAGTCAGAGTGGATGGACAGCCGTCTCCGATTCAACGCGTCCTACTTTGTCATGGATTACGAGGACAAGCAGGAGGAACTGCAGTTGCCGTCCGATACTGGTACCGGCCAGAAAACTGTGGTGACCAATGCTTCCGAGGCGACAATACAAGGACTCGAACTCGAACTGCAGGCGCTGATTGGTGAAGGGCTGTCCATCCGGGCAAATGTGGGGTGGCTCGATACGGAGTACGACAATTTTCAGTACACCGATGCCGTTTCTTCAGAGACAGTGGACCTCAGCTATCTTGAGTTCCGCCGGGCGCCAGACATGACGGCGACAATCGATGCCACTTATGAGTGGGACACTGCATATGGCCGTGCCTGGATTCGCGGTGCGTATCACTACCTAGGTGAGCACTGGGTTAATGTGACGAATTCACCAGAGCTTGAGAACGATGATCAGGGTTTGCTGGACGCATCTGTGAACTTCGAGATGAGCAATTGGCGCTTCGCTCTGTTCGGCCGAAATCTGTCGGATGAAGATGGTTACACCCATGGCTACGACGTGGCAGGACTCTGGTCTTATGCGGCGGTCAGAGCGCCACGTACCTTTGGTGTTGAGGCCATTTATGAGTTCGGCAACTGAGTGTTATTGCCGCTGACCGTGAAAAAAGAAGGTTGATTCGGGCCCGCTCTTGAGCGGGCCCAGATTTTTAAGGAGGTAGAAGTGAGTCGACGGCTGGAAGGAAGGGTCGCGGTGATCACAGGTGCGGCTAGTGGTATTGGCGCGGCTACGGCAAAGACTTTTATAGAGCAGGGGGCCCGTGTCGTGCTAGGAGACATTCAGGAGGATGCCGGCGCGAGTATTGCCGCAACGCTGGGTGGGGCAAGACACGCTATCTTTCGCCACTGTAATGTCACGGCGGAGGCTGAGGTAGAGGCCCTAGTAGAGGCAGCCGTATCCGAGTTTGGGCAGATCGATGTAATGTTTAATTGCGCAGGCATAGTGGGTGCTGTGGGGCCTATGTCGACGATGCCGGCTGACGAGTGGAAACTCACGATTGATATTATGGTCCATGGTGTTTTTTACGGCATGAAGCACGCCAGCCGACACATGAAAGTGGCTGGTAAGGGTTCTATTATCAGCATGTCCAGCACCGCGGGTGTCATGGGAGGATTGGGTCCCCATGCCTATACCGCTGCGAAGCATGCAGTAGTGGGTATGACGAAAAACCTCGCGGCCGAGGTGGGTAGATTTGGCGTCCGAGTGAATTGTATTGCGCCCTCTGGTATGGCAACCCCTATGGTGGCAGACGTGATGACCGGGGACCATCAAAAACTGGATGAGACGATTGCGGCACTTGCCGACGCGTCGCCCTTGAAAGGGCGAGCGGGATTGGCACAGGATGTGGCAAATGCTGCTATGTGGTTGGCCAGCGAGGAATCAGGCTACACCAGCGGCATGACGCTGACAGTGGATGCAGGCTATACAACCGGTTCTAGGGTAGAGCCGCCCGCCTTTGCCGAGTATCAGCCAATGATTCGTGAGGCCGGGCGCTCGGGCATCGACTGATTACTCAGTCGGGCAAACTGAAGACAAACAGCCCCTGTCCGTCTGGGGGCTGATAAATATCAGGGAAGATAACCGCGGTCAGCGCCCGGAACACGCCAATACCTGCCGGTACGGCCACATACTGCTTCGTGTCAGCCTCGAAGGTTATAGGGTACCCATGCGCTGGCGCGGGCAAACGGGTAGACCAGCGAACCTCTCCTGTTTCGGTATCAAAGGCCTGAAAGCGACGATCGAGATCGCCAATAAAGAGCAGCCCGCCGTCAGTCGATAGCGCGCCGCTCAGGAACAGCGCCTCCTGTTCGACGCGCCACTTTACTTCCATCGTGCGCACATCAATCGCGAGCAGTGAACCGACTTTTCCCTCTTTACCGGGCATCGGATAGGTCGCTACATCGGCACCATAGCCACCACCACCCGGACCTAGATCCACCTCTCGAGGTGTCATATCCGAGCACAGCTGGTGAACGGGCACGAACAGCAGATTATGGCTGGCATCGAAAGTGGCTGATTGCCAGTTGTGGCCACCGTAGATGCCCGGACAGGCTGTGTAAGTATCGCCAATGCCGGCGGTGGCTATGTCTTGTCTGTAGGTGAGTTCACCAGTGCTACGATCCACCTCGAAGATCGTTTGATCCATGGTGTCGAGAAGGTCAATGTAATCGCCTGTGGCGCGATTTAGCTTCCACAAGATGCCATCTTTACCCATGGTAAGTAGCGCCGGCGTGGTATCAATGTCTGCCAGAATGCGTTCGAAGCCCACCTCCATGTCGATGGTCTCACCAGGGATATGCTGAAAATGCCAAACCAATTCTCCGGTCTTAGGGCGCAGTGCAAGGGTAGAATTGGTGTAAAGAGCCGCGTCATCCACTGACATCCCTCTGCTGGGGGCAGCCCAAGGTTTGGGTTGAGATGTGCCAAAGTATACGAGGTCCAGATTAGGGTCGTAAGAGCCCGCGATCCAGACGTCGCCACCGCCACGCCTGTCGGGGTCTACATCGCCCCAAGTGGCGTACTCGGGCGTGCCGGGCAGCGCCAGCGTCGAGGTGCGCCACAGCTCCTTACCCGTCTCGGGGTCATGGCCAGTGATAAAGCAACCAGACTGGGTAAAGAGCTCACAACCATTGATACCGCTTACCACAACGTCATTTGCCACAATGGGTCCGGCACTGTGCGTGAAAGCCTCGCGATAGTCGGCTTTTTGCGTGCGCCACAGTTGGCGTCCGGTCCGTGCATCAATGGCCACCAGCGCCGCGTCGTAGGTCGCGAGGAACAAGCGGTCCTGCCAGATCGCGATATTTCGCGTCGGACCGCCCAGCATTTTTGAGGCGGAAGGGAACGGGTACTGATATTCCCAAATGAGATCCCCTGACGCAGCATCAATAGCCTGAATCTTGTTATGCGGGTGCGTCAGAAACATTACTCCGTCTCTGACAAGTGGTGTGGGTTGATTGCTGCCGCTGTGCATGGCCATGGACCAGCTTAGGCTGAGTTGGCCGACGTTCTCCCCTGTGATCTGTGTCAGTGGGCTGTGACTGTGGCCGTCAGGCGTGCGACGCCAGTTCAGCCAGTCTTTTGGTGCCGGTGCATTAAGTTCTTCTGTGGTTACTGGGCGGAACAGATCAGCTGTCCGCATGATGTAGGTGCCCGCGTTGCGGGCCAGATCCATGACGCTGCTCGCGCCAGAGAACTCGACGGCGTCAGGTGTGTCGAGCTCGATAGTCTGGAGGTCAGTAACCGTTCTTTTGAGGCGTGCGTCGTCAGTGATAGAGGACTGGCTAATCACATATTCCGTTATGGCGGTGTGTTGCGCGACCGATAAGGAGCCGGAAGTACCGGGCGGCATTTCCTGTATTTGATAAGCCGACAGATCCGACGCAGTCTGATCAGACCACTTCTCGCTGAAAGCGGGTCCGGTCAGAGCAGAGCCGTGCGCGGAGCCTCTCAGTGTCGCCGAATGACAGGTCGCGCAGTGCTCAGCATACAGCGCCTCACCGGAATTTGCGCCCGACGTAGATGACGCGGACACAATAAAACTCACACAAATTGATGACATAAGTTGCTTGCGCTTGCCCATGACAATCCCCCGGGTTGTCGTCGGTGCCGATCCTAGAGAACATCGGCGCATGTGCCGGCTTCCCGCTGTACGTCGCGGGGCTAGCTGGCCAAGAAGTGGCCGTATTTCTTAAGGGCTTTTTCTTTCATTGTCGGCGAATGATAGCTCGGGAACAAGGCGTCGTGGGCGGAATGATGCCGCAGCACAGCTTTGGCGACCGCTACTTTATGCACCTCTGTTGGCCCGTCCACGACGCCCAACTCCGGGATGTTCGCCCACATGGTCGCGAGAGGCGTCTCGTCTGAGCTGCCCAGGCTCCCGTGCAAGTGCATTGCACGAGATACAATCTCGACCAGTACCTTCGGTGTAGCCGCTTTAATGGCGGCGATCTCTTTGCGTACCTCTCGGTTGTACTCCTTATGTTTGTCGATTAGCCAGGCGGTGTAGAGAACATGCAGCCTGTACTGCATCATCATCGTGTAGGCATCGGCGATCTTTTCTTGGGTCATTTGCTTATCGGCGAGCAATTCCCCTTTAGTGCGGCGGCTCAACGCGCGTTCACACATCATATCAATGGCCTTGCGGATGACGCCTACCGTTCGCATGGCGTGATGAACACGACCGCCACCGAGTCGGGTTTGTGCGACGAGAAAACCCTGTCCCTCATTGCCTAGCAGATTGTCTGCAGGAACGCGGCAATCCGTGAAGGAAATGTAGGCGTGGACGCCATCTCCTTGCTCAACATAGGGTCCGACTGCGGAGTTGCGGATGATTTCCATGCCTCGTGTACCTTGCTCAACAAGGAAGATCGAGGCCCCCTCATGGATTGGAACGCCTGCGTTGGTGACAACCATGACAAGTAAGAATTCTGAGAATCGGGCATGTGAGGCAAACCACTTCTCTCCGTTGATGACCCAGTCGTCTCCATCGCGTGTTGCCGTGCACAAGAACTCACCGGGATCCGCACCGGCTTGCGGTTCGGTCATCGAATAGCATGAGGCGATCTCGGCATTGAGCAGGGGTTTAAGATATTTTTCTTTCTGCTCCGCGGTCCCGAACTTGGCAAGAATTTCCGCGTTACCGGAGTCAGGTGCCTGGCAGCCAAACACGCTCGGTCCAAAGCGGCTGCGCCCGAGGATCTCGTTCATCAGTCCCAGACTGACCTGACCGTATCCTTGGCCACCCAGCTCAGGCTCCAGATGGCAAGCCCACAGGCGCTTCTCCTTCACGATTTCGCGAAGCGGCGCCATCGCTGCGAAAGCTGGCGATTTGGGGTCCCAAGGGTCGCCCGGCTCACGGAAAACCAGATCCAAGGGTTCGATCTCTTCTCGGGTAAACTCGTCGATCCAGTCCAGTGACGCTTGAAAGTCAGAGTCTGTTTCAAATGACCACACGCCGCTACCTCCTGAGGGATTCGGGCTTAAAAAAGGAATCTGAGGCCGCGCACAGGCTTGCCAAATCAGGTCGACAGTTTAGACTTGCTAGACGCAAACAAGCAACGAAACCGATAAGAAAGTCAGAGATTTGCGGCGCTTCGCGGGCGTAAAACTGGGAGTTTAAATGGCAGCTGACGCAAAAGTTTGGGTCGTGACGGGGGCGTCGCGGGGGATCGGTGCGGCCATAGCTGCCGTTGCTGCCGAGTCAGGTCATCACGTCGCGCTCATTGCACGTGGTGAGTCAGTGTTAAGCGTCGCAGGCGCGCTAGGTGAATCAGCATCGGGCTGGCAATGCGATGTCGCAAACGGTGAATCTGTTGCCTCAACCGTTGAGCAGATTGCGGAACGGTATGGGCACCTTGATGTGGTGGTCAACAACGCTGGGGTGCACCGTGGCGGCAAAGTTCAGCGTCTCACTGACGATGCGTGGCAAGAGGTGTTACAAGTGAATTTGAGTGGCGCCATGAGCATGACCCGGTCTGCACTCCCATACATGGACTCAGGCGGGGCCATCATTAATGTTGGCGCAGTGGTCGGGTTTCGGGGTTTTCCGGGTGACGCGGCCTACGCTTCGTCGAAGGCCGGCGTGTCAGGGCTTACCAAAGCGCTGGCGATCGAGTTGGCGCCCAAGGCGATCACTGCCAACTTGGTCATCCCAGGCTTGGTGTTAACCGAGATGACTTCGGAGTTGAGTGAGAGTGCACTGGATAAAATGACTCAGCAAATCCCGCTCCGACGCTTTGCGGGGGAGCGTGAAATCGCTGAAGTGGTCTATTGGGTTGCGCAGAGCCGCTATATGACGGGGGCCTGTGTGCCCGTCGACGGCGGTCTGCTGTCCAGCTTCGGTGTGATGTGATGAGCGTTGAGTCGACGCAACAGGTTGCAACGTGGCTTCAAAAAAATCTGGATTGGAAAGCGGCTGAATTTGTATCGGCTCTGAGCGGCGGAAATTCCAATCTCACCTGGCGATTCCGTGACGGAGATCGGGCATGCGTCGTCAGAACGCCGCCGGCTAACGATATATCGCCCACCTCGGCCCGGGGAATACAGCGCGAGGCGCAAATTTTGACGGCCATTGCGGATTTCCCGGTCCGAGCGCCGGCGGTATTGGGCTGGTGTGACGACGCGACGGTCATTGGTCGGCCGTTCCTGGTTCAGGAGTGGATCAACGGCGTGGCGATTACAGATCAGTTGCCTGACGCCTATGCGGAAGATCAGGGAGCAGCGAGTAGGCTGGGTGAGAATCTGGTTGATCAGTTGGCGGCTTTGCATTCTGTGCCGGCCGACTTGCCCGCACTGCAGAAACTAGGACACCCCGAGCGCTTTCTAGAACGGCAAATTGAGCGCTGGCTGGGTGTGCGAGGCGAAAATGCCGTGCGCGACCTCCCTGAGTTATTTGCTTTGGGTGAATGGCTCGGGCGCAGTGTGCCGCCCACGATGACCCCCGGCGTGATTCACGGCGATTACCACCTCGATAATACTCTGGCATCGCTGGAGCGCCCGGAGATTTTGGCCATCATTGATTGGGAATTAGCGACGGTAGGTGACTGTCACATGGATTTGGCGCTGATGCTCATGTTCTGGGGCGACTACCGAACGCAAGATCCACCCGCTTTCCAGGCGCTGCAGGCAGTCTCCCGTGGCGCCTGCACGGTTAGCCGGAGAGAGCTTGCTGGTCGATGGGCCGAGACGCTAGGTCGCCCTCTACATCACATGAATTTCTACATGGCGCTGGCATTTTGGCGGCTGGCCGCCATCATCGAAGGCGCCTATGGACTGTATGTCGAAGGTAAGCTCGATTCTGACTACGCACGCGGACTTGAGTACGACGTCCCTGCACTGCTGGCCGAGGCCAAGGCCGCCGCGGCTGGGGATTGGTAGCCAAAATGCTGAGTACCATGATGAACACGCCGCTAGGGGTGAGGACGCTACACCGGTTCGGAGCGCGGCATTTCAGCACCAGTCGCGTGGGTGACTACGATGGTGAGCAAATTCACTGGCATAGTTATGCGGAAATTGACTCGAACAGTGCGCGTGTTGCAAACGGTTTGACACGCCTGGGCATTTTGCCCGGGGACCGTGTCGCCACATTCATGTGGAACAGCAGCCAGCATCTTGAGATTTATCTGGCAGTGCCGTCACTTGGCGCGGTGTTGCATACCGTAAATTGTAGGCTCTCTGCAGAGCACATCGCTTACATCATTAATCATGCTGCCGACCGATTTGTGATTCTCGACGCGCGATTGATCGACATCTTTCTGCCGGTCCTGCCACTTATTCCCGATGTCGAACATGTGATTGTGTCGGGAACAGGCTGCGACGTTGCCGCGCTGAATGATCCACGCGCCGTATCACACGAGTCATTGTTGCGCGGTGCGGAACAGGATTTCCCGTGGCCCGATCCCGACGAGAATGCGGCTGCGGGTATTTGCTATACGAGTGGCACCACAGGTAACCCAAAGGGCGTGGCCTACAGTCAGAAAACCACCTACCTGCACGCGCTGGCCTCACGGTCTGTGGACAGCTTTGCGGTGCGAGAGCGGGACGTGATTCTGATGTTGCCATCAATGTTCCACGCCAACGCCTGGGGCTTTCCGTATAGCGGTTGGATGTCGGGGGCTGACATGGTCATGCCCGGTCCGCATCTGCAGGGACCTCATTTGCGCGCCATGATCGAGTTCGCCCGACCGACGCTGACCGCGATGGTGCCTACCCTATTGGGTGACCTCCTGCTGGCGGATGAGCGCGCGCCTCTGGATTTGTCCTGTTTTCGAGCCATCGTATCGGGAGGGTCTGCCGTACCGTCGTCCATGATTGAAGCGGTTCAGGACCGTTGGGGTGTACCCGTGATTCAGGGTTGGGGTATGACGGAGACAAGCCCGATGTGCGTCTTGTCGCACCCCCCCAAGGATCTCAGTGGTGAGACAGAGACCTATTGGCGACTGAAAAGTGGTCGACCTGTCCCTGGCATCGAAGTGCGGGTGATGGATGATGAAGGACGCTGCTTGGAGCAAGATGGCACGACAGTGGGTGAGCTGCAGTTAAAAGGTGCGTGGGTGACAGGTAGTTATATCAACGAGGATAGCGACGCCTTTACCGAGGATGGTTGGTTGCGTACGGGCGATGTTGGTACGGTCGATGCGCGGGGCTATGTGCAGCTCACGGACCGCACCAAGGATGTGATCAAGTCAGGTGGCGAGTGGATTTCCTCTGTAGACCTTGAGGATATGTTGCTGAAACACGAGAGTGTGGCAGAGGTCGCGGTGGTAGCGGTCGACGATACGCGTTGGCAAGAACGCCCGCTGGCTATTGTGCGCAGCAAAGTAAACTGCGAAGGTGAGTCGTTGCCTGAGCAGTTACGCTTATTTTTGGTTGATAAGGTGGCGAAATTTTGGATACCTGAATACTGGGCCATCGTGGACGAAATTCCCAAAACCAGCGTTGGAAAAATAGATAAAAAATTGCTCCGGGAAGAAGTTGCGGCTGGAAGCCTCGCGATACAAAAAATCCGGGGTTTGGAGAAATAAATGACTGACGCCGTAATTACCGGGTCGCCGGCGGGCAATACTCAAGCCGAGCGAACGGCGCTATCAGATCAGCGGATGTTCGAGGTGGCGATCGAGTTGGTGAATGAGCGCGGCACTGCCAAGACGACGTTAAAAGATATCGGCGAGGGTGCGGGTTACAGCCGCGGTCTCGCAAGCTACCGCTTCGGTTCGAAAGACGGTCTGTGGATGGAGCTGTTCGCGCGATTCGATGACATCTGGAAGGCGCATCTCTCCCAATATCTGGCTGGCAAGCAAGGCCTCGCGGCGCTCGAGGCAGCTATTCAGGCGCAGCGGGATATCTTTACTCAAGAGTCTGGTTACCTGCGAGCTATGTATATTCTCTGGTACGAATCATTGGGCCGAGAATCGGATATTCGCGCCAGTCTGGCCAGCCACCACGTGATTTATCGCCGCGATGTTCAGCGATGGATCGAGCAGGGGCAGACAGCTGGAGAGGTCAGGGCGGACGTTGATCCGACGCTTTTCGCTACGGGGTATTGTTCGACTATGTTTGGCACGATCTATCAGTGGGTAGTAGCCCCAGATGCAATTGACCTCGAGGCATTTTTTGAGCACTTCGCTGCGACGGTAACGGTGGCGATTACCTAAAAAAGGGGCGACGAACGATGGCAAGGCTGGAAGTAGACGGTAAAAAGAGTTTTTATTACGAGGATTTAGGCGGCGAAGGTCGCCCCTTGGTGCTGATTCACGGCTGGGGTATGGACAATCGCTGCTGGGATGGCGTGATCCTGCCACTGCAGGCAGCGGGTCACAGGGTGATTACCATGGATCACCGCGGCTGTGGCCGATCAGACCACGATTTTGCGGACCTGAGTATCGCGGCCATTGCTGGAGATGTGGTGTCTCTGGTCGCGCACCTTGGTCTCTCTGACATAGTGGTCAATGGCTGGTCTCTTGGTGGTGCTGTGGCGACCCATGCCGCCAGCTTGTTGGGGGATCGGTGCGCCGGGCTGGTGTTGACTGCCGGGGCAAGCCCGATTTATACCCAGAAACCGGATCTGCAAATCGGCGGTATGCCTGAGGAGGTCGAGGGCAATGTCGCAGCAATGAATGATGATCGCGTGAATTTTTTGAACATGTTGGCCACAGCGATCTGTGCCAAACCGCCGACGGATGCCGTACTGGCCTCCATGGCCGGGGCTTTTTTGAATTCCAGCGCCAGAGCGTCAGCGACGCTGGCGGAGCTCGCGCATCTTGACCAGCGGAAGATGATGATGGCGTTGGATGTTCCGCTACTATCATTTATCTGTGGTAGGGATGGTTTCGTTGCGCCCGATATTTCCCGCTGGGTGGCAGAGAACCATCCAAGGGCAACAGGCGTAGAGTTTCCCGAGAGTGGTCACGCTCCTTTTATCGAAGAGAAGGAGGGATATCTCGCCGCGCTAAACGATTTTGTGAACGGCCTCTGAGAGGGTAACGCGATGGCATCTAACGTAGATTTTGGTCTCTGGTACGACTTCCGAAATCCAGAGCCTTGGCAGATAGACTTTGAACAGTTTTATTCGGAGCGGCTGAATCAGATTTCCCGGGCCGAGACGATGGGTTTCGACTCGGTCTGGTTAACCGAGCACCACTTTTGTGATGACGGCTACACGCCGTCTCCATTAGTTATACATGCGGCCATCGCGGCAAGGACGGAGCGGATGCGTCTGGGCACCAACCTGATGCTACTGCCACTGGCAGACCCCGTGAGGATGGCTGAAGACGCCGCAACGCTATCTTTGATCTCCGGGGGACGTTTTGATCTCGGTGTTGGTATCGGTTATCGGCAACTGGAGTTTGATCAATTTGGTCGTAAAATCTCTCATCGCCCCAGCCTGGTTGAGGAAGGCATCGAAATTCTGCGACGCGCCTGGTCCGGTGAGCCGGTCAACTTTGAGGGCAAACGCTTCGCAGTCGGTGATCTTAAAATCACACCCAAGCCCAGTAGAGCTCCTCGGGTGCTATTAGGCGGCATGGCACCTCCCGCGATTGACCGCGCCGCGCGGATTGCGGACGGATTCCTCTGTACTGGCGGCATAGGGATGGATACATATGTGGAGTGCCTGCAGGCTAATGGCAAGGCACCCGAGGACGGGAATATCATCCTAGGTTGCTGGGCAATTATCGCGGAGGATCCGGAAGCGGAAGCCGAGCGTGTTGGAGATTTCGTGTTGTATCAGTCCAACGAATATATTCGTTGGGGCGCCTTTGGCCCGCCGGACCAGACCCCGTTGTTCCCCGATGCCCGAACAGCCATGGAGAATGGCTTGTATGAGTTGTGGGATGCGGATACGGCTGTTGAAAAGCTGAGCGCGATGATGAAGCAGTACCCTCAGATTTCTGATATCCATTTCTGGGCACAGTTCCCCGGTGAGAGCGTGGATTCTGGTGATCGGCGAATGGCTTATATCGCAGAGAAGGTGTTACCTCGGCTGCGATAGGGAGTGGTGGCTGGCGCGCTAGGCGTCTGCTGGCTGGCGGCTCAGTTTGGCTACGGACTGAGCCGTGGCGACTATTTCGCCCTCTTCGTCTTGGATTTCGGCTTCAAGAAACGCGGTTTTGAAGGTGGCTCTCTTCACGCGGCCTGCAACCCGCAACGGCTGCTGCCCGCGGCAGACCCCGATAAATTGCGTGGCGATGTCAAGAGATGCGATGCTGGAGATCGTGTCGTCTGTGCCGAACAAAGCGTGCGACATGGCTGCGTCTAGCATTGCCGTCACGAACCCACCCTGTACCACGTCTCCGGAGTGGCAGTAATCCAAGGGGACTGTGAAGGTAAAGATGGCGCGTTGTGAATTCATGTCTAACTCCACAATGCTGCCGCCCAGCAGTTTGATGAAGTTGGGGGCCATCGCATTGAGTAGTTCAATGCGCTCAAGGGAGTAAGTCATGGAAAGGTACCCAGGCGTTTCTGAGGCGCGCAGTGTAGCGGTAATTCAGCAGCAGGGCCTAGAAAAGGCGGCCGGCCTGGTGCCGACAGCTATCGATTGATGGACTAATGGCTCATCCCTCAACCCTTATCCACCTATCGGACTGCCAATGTGATGGATTGGACGTACTGGACTGGTCCATTCAGTCGGGAGATAGCTGGTGTGTTTTTGGGCACAATGGATCAGGTAAGCAATTGATTAATAGTTTATTGGTCGGCGAGGTCACGCCATTCCGAGGCGTTGTTCAAAGAGCGCTCGATGTGGATCAGATCGGGCTCATATCCTTCGAGAAGCAGCAGGCGACCTACGAGGAGGAGATACGGCTTGCGGCCACGGATATCATTCCGGAAGACGAGTGGGGCACGCGAGTAGCCGAGTTTTTGCCCCAGACGCGGCTGAAAGACCCCCTTATCGATCAGCTGAAAATGCGCCATCGGCTGCAGGCCTTCTATCGAGAATTGAGCACCGGTGAGAGTCGCAAGCTCATGGTGCTGAAAGCGTTATTGGATGAGGCTGAGCTGCTCATTTGCGATAACCCCTTTGACAGCCTGGATCAAGGAATGGTGCAAGCTTTGAGCGAGACATTTCGTTTGGCTGTGGAGTCTGGTGTCGCTGTGATACTGCTACTAAGCAATCGCTCCGATATTCCAGATTGGGTAGAGAAGTTCGGTCATGTAGAGGCCGGGCTGCTCACGGTGTTTGACGGTGCTCGCGATGCACAATTGGCCCGGCTGGAGGCGGCCATCGGCGCTGGAGCGATTGTTCAGCCGGGCATTCCAGAGTGTGCCATTCGGCTCGATGCCTATGACGCGCCTTACATTGCGGAGCTGAACCATTGCACGGTTCGCTACGGAGACCGAAATGTGCTCGATGCGCTCACGGTCAGACTTGCGCCGCTGCAACATACTCTGGTGACCGGGGAAAACGGTGCGGGTAAATCGACCTTGTTAGGGTTGATCACAGGCGATTGTATGCAGTGCTTCAGTAACGAAGTTAGTGTATTTGGCCATCGGCGGGGTACTGGTGAGTCGGTCTGGGATGTCAAGCGCCAGCTTGGACTGGTCAGTAACGATCTGCATCGACGCTACACGGTGCGCTGCGATGCCCTGTCGGTTGTCTGCTCCGGATTTTTTGACTCTATCGGGCTCTACGATACCCCGACAGAACCGCAGATTCGTATGGGGCGAGAATGGCTGCGGGCTGTGGACATGGCGGATCAGGCGCAGACACCGTTCCAGTCACTGAGCTATGGCGAGCAGCGCCTGGTGCTAATTGCGAGAGCCATGGTGAAGTCGCCGCTCTTGCTGGTGCTTGATGAGCCGACCCAGGGGCTCGATGAGCTCAACAGAAAGCGGGTTTTAGGTTTTATGTCCGCCATAGAGGCGCGGCAACACAGCACCCTTTTGTTTGTGAGTCACCGCCAGGATGAGTTTCTGCCCCTGTTCAAACAGCACATTCATCTAACGCTAAGTCTTTAAAACGCGGAGAGACCCGTTTGACTGCGACCTAGAATGAGTGCGTGCACATCGTGCGTGCCCTCATAGGTATTGACCACTTCAAGATTCACCATGTGGCGCATAATCGGGTAGTCATCCGAGATGCCGTTCCCCCCGAGCATGTCCCTAGCGTTGCGGGCAATATCCAGTGCCTTACCGCAGGAATTACGTTTGATCAGGCTGATGAGATCGGGTGAGATCTCGCCGGCCGAAAGCATTTTTCCCGCCTGAAGGCAGCCTTGCAGGGCTAAACCGATCTCGGACTGCATGTCCGCTAACTTGAGCTGGATTAACTGTTTAGAGGCCAAAGGTACGCCAAATTGAGACCGATCAAGCGTGTACTGTCGCGCGTTATGCCAGCACTCTTCTGCAGCGCCCATAACGCCCCAGGCGATGCCGTAACGGGCATTGTTCAGGCAGCCAAAGGGACCCTTGAGACCCTCGACATTCGGCAGGTGGTTTTCCTCGGGAACAAAGACATTGTCCATGACAATCTCGCCCGTGATCGATGCCCGTAAAGCCAGCTTGCCCTCTATTTTTGGCGCGCTCAGTCCCTCCATGCCTTTTTCCAGAATAAAACCGCGGATCACGTCGTCCTCGGTTTTTGCCCAGACAATGAAAACGTCCGCCAGCGGACTGTTGCTGATCCACATCTTAGCGCCGGTTAATCGGTATCCGCCGTCGACGGCTTTAGCGCGAGTAACCATACCACCCGGATCGGAGCCATAGTCTGGCTCGGTGAGGCCGAAGCAGCCAATCCATTCACCGGTCGCCAACTTGGGAAGGTATTTCTCTCGTTGCTCCTCTGTGCCATAGGCGTAGATAGGATACATCACGAGAGAGGATTGCACGCTCATCATGGAGCGATAGCCTGAGTCCACGCGCTCGATTTCGCGCGCGATCAAGCCGTAGCAGACGTAATCAACACCGGGGCAGCCGTAGCCGTCGATTGTGGCACCCAACAGCCCCATTTCACCCATTTCGCGGAAGATATTGGGGTCGGTGCTCTCCTGTCGATAGGCCTCTTTGACCCGCGGTGCCAAAGCGCTTTGTGCATATTGTTGCGCGCTGTCTCTTACCATTCGCTGCTCCTCGGTGAGCTGCGAGTTGAGTTCAAACGGGTCTTGCCAGTTGAGTGGTGTCCAACGGGTTTTCGATGCCATGCCTGAGGTCTCTGTCCGAAGTTTCTGATATTTTAAGTTTAAAATATTATGACGGTTTCGAAAAGTAATGATCGTTCGCACTTCACTTTTATATCGCTGAAATTGCCAACTTTACAGGCGAGCTGCTCCAGAAGGCTCAGGACGCTCGCAAGGCTGAAAAAGTGCGTGCCGACACAGCGCTCTGGCCTGTTGGTGACCGCTGCAAGCCTTGGCGCCTGAGGTGGTTAGCCAAATTGGGCGGTATCTGCTGCGGCGGTGGAAGCCCGCTCAGTGGATGTTAAAATAACGATCTCTGCGCTGTTATTAGCTGCAGCCTCAGGCGCATTTGACACGCCCTGCCTCGCATTGGGGGGGCCGGCTTTTACTCTCGGTTAACCAACTACATTTGTTCCAATGCGGTAAGTCAACGAAAAGCTAACTTGAGTTGTTTTACCGTTATCTCTCTGGAGGCTCCTGGCTTCAAAACCCTGGTGGATGGATCTGGGCAAACGCGCTGCTACTAGTTGATCGATAGTATGTGATCTGCCTGACGAGACGCCAGTGCAGTAATCGTAAACGTAGGGTTCACCGCGCCACTACTTGGAAACAATGCGGGTCCCGCCACGTAGAGGTTGTCGGTGTCGTGCACCCTACCGAAAGCATCGGTCACGGATTCTTCGGGGTTGCTGCCCATGACGGCGCCGCCCATGTGATGTTGGCCGATGCGCGGGCCAGCCCAGACTTCTGAGGCCCCTGCCGCTCGCAAAATATCCGCGCCCTCTGACATCCGTTGGGTGCACCTAGCTGCTGCAGATGGCTCTAAATCATGATGCGCATGAGCATGGGCAATGCCGTCACGGTCCAACCGGTCGCTTAAGGTGATACGGTTTTCGGGTAGAGGAATGTCCTCACAGACCACTGTCATATTGCCCAAATGGCGCGAAGCTCGCTTTAGCCACGGTTCTAGTTCCGCTCCGAATATGTCTGGTCTATTAGTACCGTATCCGAGCAAGTCATGTGGCTTGATCGCGTGCCCGATCATCCACTGGCTTGAGCCAAAGCCACCTGCGGCGTCCTTTTCGTCGTAGTCATCGTGGCTTAGAAGCTGCCCTGCTGTAACACCTTGATGTGGATAAGTTTCCTCGTCGAATAACCCGAAAATTGTCCCTGCGGGATGCGTCATTAAGTAGCGACCTAGTTTGTCAGAGTGGTTTCCGGGTGCGGAGTGCTGCTCCGTTGCTGAGCTAAGAAGAATACGCACCGACTGCACGGCAAACGCGGCGACGATGATGCGGTCAGCTTGCATGGTTTTGCGTTCGCCATCCTGCAGATACTCAACAGACTCAACGCGTTGGGTATTGTTAGCGTCACGGATTACACGAGATACCCGTGCGTTGTGCTCTAGTAGCGCGCCGGCTGCGAGTGCGCGTGGCAGCCAGACTGCGAGCGGGTTACCTAACGCGCCTATCGAGCAACCGGAGTCACACCAGCCGTCGTAGTGGCAGGCCGGCCTTCCTTGATAAGGCTCGCTATTGATGGCTAGGGGAAGTGGCGACGTGTGACGACCTGTTTTCGCAAACCCTTTCGCAAGAACGCGGGACTGGGCAAATAGTGGTAAGGGAGGCATAGGGTAGGGCGCACCTTGAGGCCGCCATCGCTCTTTTACACTATCTCCGCTTAGTCCAATCTCTGCCTGAACCTGATCGTAATAAGGGGCAAGCTCTTCATAGTTCAGCGGCCAGTCGAGCCCTACTCCGTGATCGCTGCTGAGCGAAAAATCTCCTTCGTGCATCCGCAGCCAAACACCGTAGTGATGAAGAGCAGAGCCCCCGGTGCCCGTGCCTGCGTTGAATGCGTGGCCGATTTTGTGGTTACCAGATTCAGATACCGCGGGTTCCGACCATTTCAATTTTCTAGCCCAGATTTGGGAACTGACGAGGTCGCCTAGTTTACGCTCAGGACCGGCTTCTAAGATGCTGACCGACTTGCCGCCTTCGGCCAATCGAGCAGCCAGCGTCAGTCCTGCGGCTCCTGCGCCGACGATGATGACATCACAGTTTTTGCTCACCATGGTTTATCAGGTTTGATTTGTGCCATGTAGGGAATTCCAAGCCTTTCGAAACCCTCCGGAGTGCCATAGGTAACGTCTAGGGCATCAGCGCGCAGAACGAAAAGCACGTAGCTCGCCGGGGGGCCGGCCCATCCAGATAGAGAGTCAGAGGCCATATTGGTGGCGAATGTCTGCATCGAGTTTTTGTCACCAGCCAGCGAAATCACGTTATCCGCCGCCGCTCGATAGAATTCAGTTTGAGCAGGGGTATCTACCCCCAAATATTTGCCGATCAACAAGGATTCATCACCAGCTTGCAGCTGCAGATCAATGTAGGCTGCGATACCTGCATCTGCGGCGCCGGGCACCAAGGCGTCCCCCAGTATTGATAACGCCTTGCATTGTTCGGGGGAGAGGACCTGTGGGTCAAATACCCGTGCCTCAGCCTCTCGCGGGGTGAGCCACAACCACTGGCCGGCAACTATAAAAAAGCCCGCAGTAGTGCCGCGGGCTAAAAGATGTCTCCGACTTAGCGGTGCGGGCATCAGAAGTCCTTTCGCACACTCACGGAGTAGTACCGCGGCGCGCGGTAGGCCACTTCGTTACACCCACAGAGGGTGGCTAGGTCGAAGCCTTGAACCCCAGGGCGCTCATCGCCTAGGTTGCGAGCGGCGAGCGTGGCTGTCCATCCGTTTGTTTCGTAGCTAATTAGTGCGTTGGCCACCGTATAGCTGTCAAACTTGTCTGCGTCGAAGTTTCTTAAGTTGTAGTAAAATTCATCAGAATAACTGACATCGGCTTGTACAGCGATCTCTCCACCTAGTGCATCGAAAGCGTAACGGATCAAGCCGGTCGCTTGGAATTCCGGAGCGTATGTGGGATCAACGTCGGAGGAAGGTAGGGGTGAGCCGTTGCGCAAGCTAACATCCTTGACCGTAGCATCGAAGTACGCAGCATTGAACAGCAGATCGAGGCCAGGCATAGGTGAACTCTGGATCTCAATCTCTGCGCCGTAATTGTCTGCATCTCGGTTGATCACGACGCCGCCCACACCCACGAAAAGGAACGCTTGATAATCCGCATAGTCGTAGTAGAAAACCGAGCCGTTGATACGCGTTAGGCCGCCACCGAGGGTAGCTTTAAATCCTCCCTCGTAGGAGGTAAGTACTTCTTCGTCATAAGGCAATGATCCCGGGCCGCCAGCACCATAAAAAGCACCAAGTAGCGGCGCGTTGTAACTCCCGGCCTTTACGCCGCGGTTTACCCCACCGTATAGCATCAGGTCGTCAGACATGTCATAGGTCAGTTGAAGCTTCCCAGTCCAGTAGCTTTCTGAGATGTCGTCGGTGTACTCCACGCCAGTTCCAGGGAAGCACTGGCTGGCATCCCGGAAGCAGGGATGCGTATTCACCACGAACGAAGATTCTGACGGCGCGACTCCGATATTCAACTCGAAGTCTTTCTCTTCTCGCATTGCGCGCAGGCCGCCAATCAGTGTCAGGCGATCTGAGAGGTCATATTCCATTTGGCCGAAGATGCTGTAGGAATCCGTCTCCAATCCGGCTGTAGTACCCACATCGATCGGGACGCCACCAAATACGTCAGCAAATGATCTTTGAGGTCCCTTGAGACCGTTGTCAGACTCGGAGTCGATGTTAAGATAGTATACGCCGGCCACCCAACGAGACCGGTCCGTTTCGCCGCTCAGCCGGAACTCCTGAGTAAAGCTGGTGGCGTCGACCGCAGCATAGTTAGCTAACTGATTAACGGGCGCAGAATCGACGTCAATGAACAACAACTTCTCGTAGTCTTTGTGATCGGTGATCGAGACAAAGTTCATCCCATTAGACAGCTCGTAGCTGATTTTAAAATTGATGCCTGAGTTTTCAGTGCTGCCCTGATCGGCAAAAGCGAAGTCACCTGAGAAGGTGAAGTCGTCGCCGTCGGGGTCAAGGTAACCGAAGAAGTCAGCACCCGGGGCCAAACGCCCTGGCAGACCGCCGCCGCCGCCAGGCAGCCACTGGTCTCCATCCTCAATGTCTCCTCCGGCATCAAGTCCGGTGTCGTTTCCATTGGCATCATAAAGTGCTGAGAGGCGACTCTCGCCCGCAGGAGTGTTAATCACGTTGATCAGCTCTGGCGGTGTATTGGGGTTGCCGTCATGATCCTGTGCAATCGCGAAGGTGGATTTGCTTTGATATGGCCCCGTGGCTACCTCGCTGTCTGAGTAGTTAAAGCTTAAATCCATGCGCAACCTGTCATTTGGCTCAAATGCCAAACGAATCCGCGCCGCCATCGTATCGTCATCCCCGAGGTCGGCTCCTGCGCCCGGACCGGGATCCCCGAGGAAAGGAAGTTGATCGGCATTGCTATACAGGTTTTCCAAGTATGGGTCCTGATCGCTGTAGCGAATCGCTGCGCGTGCGGCAAAGGTGTCAGTGAGTGGACCACCTATGGCGGCTTCGACGACGGTTCGATTCGCGTTGTTGGGCACGTCGAACTGTCCAAACTCCACATCGACGTAGCCTTCCGCACCCTCGAATGATGGTGCGTTGGATATGAAGTGCACTAGACCACCCGTTGCGTTACGTCCAAACAGTGTGCCTTGGGGGCCCTTAAGAATTTCGACCCTGTTGATGTCGAATGCTGCAAAGGTTTGCGCCTGCGCAACCGCAATATATCCCTCGTCTAGATAAACTGCGTTTGGCGCTTCAATGATGTCATTGAAGTCATTTTGGGTCACGCCACGGATTGAGAATTGTGTGTTTTGCCCAGCCAAGTTGCCGGAGATATGGACCCCCGGAGAAAATGCCGCGATGTCAAAGCTTTCGGATACGCCTAAGGTGTTCATTTGTCGACCGGTAAACGCATTGATTGCTATCGGGACTTCTTGCAAATTCTGTTCACGCTTCTGCGCGACGACGACGACCTCTTCCAAAACGCTTTGCGCGAAGACTGGGTTGACTAAGGTGGCGCCTGCTATAGCACTAGCCAGCGTTGTGCGAAGAATGCGGTTGTTCATATGGATGCTCCGTTTTGGATCTGTAGACACACTAACCGATCACTTTAAAACATTGTCATGCAATCCAAGACCGGATCGCAAGATGTTTTAACCCTAAAATGATTGATCGTTGATTTCAGCACCAAGGCTTTTGAGGTAGGTCGAGTCAGGAGAGCCGCAGCACCACCTTACCCTTGGTATGGCCCCGTTCAGACTCCAGATGCGCGTCCATCGCTTCCTCCAGCGGCCGCACCTGTATGTTTGGTAGGGTGATGTTGCCCGATTGGTATAGGCCCACCAGCTCCGTCAGCATGTCTCCATCGGGTCTGTGGTGAAGAAATTCGGCCTTGATGTTGCGTTGCTCGATTTCATCCATCTCCGGGGGCTCGTTATTCATGTACGCGACGCGGCCACCATCTTTGGTAAGACGAATGGCTGCTTCGGCAGTGCCGTTGCCCAGTAATGCCTCAAGCACCAGGTTAACGCCATCTGGCTCATGCTCCCGTAGAGAGGATTCGTAGTCCTCCGAGGTGTAATCAATGACCACATCAGCGCCTAGCGATTTGACGTAATCGCGATTCTTGGCACTGGTAGTGGTATAGACCTTGGCGCCAAGGTGCTTGGCCATGGGTATTGCCACGCTGCCGACGCCGCCGGCGCCGGCCTGAATAAATACAGATTGCCCTGCTTGCAGTTGTCCGAATTCGCTAAGTGCTTGCCAGGCAGTCAAGCTCACTAGGGGCAAAGCGGCAGCTTGTTCAAAGCTGATTGATGCGGGTTTGTGAGTGATTGAGGCGGCGTCAATCGGACAGTATTCAGCGTAGCTGCCGTGCTGTATTGACCATGTAAATGCCAGTCCAAGGACTTCATCGCCTATCTGCCAGTTGGTGACCTTTGAGCCGACCCTCACAATCCTGCCGGCTAGGTCCCATCCGGGCACAACGGGGAAAGTGCGCGTGATGTACTCCTGTAACTCACCGCTTCGTAATCGACGATCTATGGGATTCACCGAAGTCGCGACTACCTCGACCAGTACTTCATGATCTTGAGGCTCTGGGGTGGGGCGCTCCCCAATCTGAAGTACGTCTGCTGTACCGTGTTGCTCGTAAAATATCGCTTTCATATCGATTCCTTTTAATTTTTAGAGAGTTGGCAAACGCAGCAGTGTGCTAACCGATATTTTAAGTATAAAATATAATGTCAGGATCGCCATTACAAACCGGGAATTCTGCATGCACAAGACCTTGTTGCCTGAGGGTTGGACACGTCCAAAGGGTTACGCTAACGGTGTCATCGCTCAGGGCGATTCTATGATCTTTTGCGGAGGCCAGATTGGTTGGAACAAAGACGAGCGTTTTGAACACCATGACTTTATAGGCCAATTCCGGCAGGCACTTGAAAACGTAGTCGCAATTTTGGGCAGTGCTGGAGCAGGTCCCGAGCACGTGACTCGCATGACCTGGTATGTCACCGACCGACAGCAGTATCTGGCAGACCTTGGCGCAATAGGTCGCACCTATCGGGAGGTCATGGGTAAGAACTATCCAGCAATGTCGGTAGTGGAGGTCTCAGCCCTGATAGAAGACGAGGCTCTAGTTGAGATCGAAGCGACAGCCGTAAAGTAGCGTATCACCCAATAATTCCCTCAGCTTTGAGCCCAAACATCCATTAGTCCTGCGGACATACCCTAATGAAGGCGTGCGTCCTCAGTCGAAGCACATCAACTTCTTGCAGATTCCACAAGCGCACACCTGTTGTCAGTATCCCTCGATCGGGCTTTGAAACAGACAATCTGGCCTCCTCGACGATTGCCTCGCCGCTGATCATATCCCCCGCCCGCACCGGTGCCAGCCAACGCAGCTCGTCAACACCTGGAGAAGTCAGAACGGCAGCGTTTCCAAGATACGCATCAACCGCAAGTCGCATAAAAATCGCCGTGGTGTGCCAACCACTGGCCATAATCCCACCTAGCTCTGCAGTCAATGAATGGCTGTCGTCAACGTGAAACACTTGGGGATCGTACCGCTTTGCAAACTCAACGATCTCGCTCTGCATCACTGCATAGCGATCAAACTTTATTCGTTGACCAACTCGGAAGTCCTCAAAGTACTGCATGTTCCCTCCAATCTTTAGGCTCGAGTCCCTTTCCAACAATTCGCGACGTCATCGTGGTCCGCGCACTCCCTCGAGCTGGCCTCGGGATAAACTTCACGGCAGCGCGTAAGCAACTTACCCTGTCTTGACGCTTCATTTTAAGTCTAAAATGTTAACATCGTACCTGTTCGGTCACAGATAACCTCGAGGTCTGCTCATGAAAACGCATGCGCCCATGTTCAATGAAAACCGACTCAAACTGGGGACCTTCTCCGCCAATTGCTCGGGTGGTATGGCAGTCACTAAGGTGCCTGAACGATGGAATAACGATTGGGCGAACAACCTCGATCTGGTAAAGCAATGCGATGACGCCGGAATCGAGTTCATGCTGCCCATCGCCCGTTGGATTGGCTACGGCGGTGAGACCGACTTTCATGGAAACGTACTGGAAACCGTGACTTGGGCAGCAGGGCTTGCCGCCCACTCCCAAAACATTCAGGTGTTCGCCACCGTACACACCGCTTTCAACCATCCGATTGTGGTGGCGAAGCAGCTAGCCACCTTGGATCAGTTCTCTAACGGAAGGATTGGTCTGAACGTGGTCGCCGGATGGAACAAGCCTGAATATGACGCCTTTGGGGTCGACCTCCCCAGCGATCACTCCGACCGCTATGCGATGGCTCAAGAGTGGTTTGAATACGTCCAAAAACTGTGGAGCAGCGATACCGCCTTCGATTGGGAAGGAAATTTCTATCAGGGCAAGGGGGTCTACAGCCTGCCACACCCCGTTCAGCCCAGGATGCCCATCATCAACGCCGCCGGCTCAGAAGAGGGCCGAGTATTTGCCATGCGCAACGCCGACTTTCTGTTCACTCCGGTTTTTGACTTTGATCAAGCCAAGGCCACCGTCATGGATATTACCGAGCGAGCCGCAAACGTGAAGCGAAAGGTAGATGTCCTGACGTTCTGCACTGTGGTCTGCCGTCCTACCCAGCAGGAAGCCGATGACTACCTGCACTGGTACGCGGACGAGCAGGCAGATTGGGGTGCGGTCGATAATCTGATGACATTACAGGGCATGCATGCGCAATCTTTTACCCCCGAGGCACTCGCCTTATACCGCGATCGAATGGCCGCAGGTCACGGAGGATTCCCCCTGATCGGCACACCCGACGCCATCGCTGATCTCCTGGAAAAGTTGAGCGAGACGGGCATCGCGGGCACCACCCTCGCATTTTTAGATTACGCCAAGGAGTTTCCCTATTTTAGACAGGAAGTACTGCCACGCCTTGTAGCCAAGGGTCTCCGTCAACCAGTCGACTGACCACATAGATTTATAAGATAACAGAACACTGCAAGCACGGCGCCATCGGCGCTGGCCGCCTCTACTCTTGCAACAATAAGTCGACGTGCGCTTGCATCCTCTGGAGTCGCTGACCCATCGAGCCCCTTGCTGAGATAAATTGCTCTCCCAACACGTAGCGGTAAAGCGATTGCGCTCTGAGGCTGGCGGCGGTGATTGAAAACCCTGCTGCTACAAAAAGGCCTTGAAGAAATTCAAAACGCATCTTGTCCATCCTCGCTACGACCTTGGCTCTCCGCTTGTCATACTGCGTCCACGACCGAATGTGTGGATCCATCTTCCCGAGATCAAGGCGCACAATATCGTCAGCAACCGCCCTGACCCTTGCTTTCGAATCCGTCGGATAGTTGGGGTTGGCTATGACCGTTTCGGTACTCTGCTCTGCCCAAAAATTGAGCAGCTCGTCCAAGAACTGCTCTCGATCTTTGAAGTGCCAATAGAAGCTTCCCTTCGTGACCCCTAGGTTTTTTGCTAATGACTCAACCCTGACCCTGTCAATCCCACCGCTAGCCAACGCTTTTAGCGCTGCATCTAGCCATGATTGTTTGGACTGCCTATCAACTAATGATTTCCTGGGCTTCTGGCTACCTCGAGTTGACATCGACGGTCAGACCTCCTAACTTCCATACGTAAGCGTATGGGAAAGCATCGGCGCGGTGACGATACTCGGTAAGAGCGCGCCTTGGTAAAAATGTGCGCCATGAGTGGAGATGATAGCAGAGCGCCTAACCAGCAGGTTCATAGCTGTGAGGCGACACCATGGGCCTAGGAATTTCCAGCCTGCCATACTGAACACCACACTAAATAAGGGGCGCATAAGCGAGTAAAAGCGATGTCTTACAACGATCTCTCAAACAAGGTTGCCGTCGTTACAGGCGGCGCAGACGGAATTGGCGAGGGCATCGCTCGGATCCTTTGGGGCTGCGGCGCCCAAGTCATTATTGCTGATGTCCAAGAGGAAAAAGGAAAGGCGCTCGCTGCTGAGTTGGGTGAAAATGTTTGCTTCGCGTCGTTAGATGTCACCGAGCCAGACAGCTGGAGCAATCTTGTTGACGAACTAGAGAGCAACCACGGCCGTCTAGATACTTTGGTTAATAATGCGGGTGGGGGGGGGTTCGGTAACCTTGATCAACTCACGATTGAAGAATGGCGCAATATTATGGCGCTTAATATGGACTCTGTTTTTCTGGGCTGCAAAGCCGCCTCAAAGTTGTTGCGAGCCGATGGCGGTGGCTCGATCATTAATATTTCTTCAACCAATGCCAATCGCGCGTGGCCAATGTTTTCTGGCTATTGCGCCGCGAAGGCGGGCATGACCATGTTCAGCAAATGTGTCGCCCAGCATTTTTTAGAGACAAACGCGAAAGTTAGGTGCAACACCGTTCATCCTGGTCCAATTGAAACGCCGAACTTTAGAAGGTTGTCGGCAGCTGAAGGTGCGGAACAGTTGATGGCGGACTGGCAAAAGAATAACCCGTTCACCGAAATTGGCACTGTCGAGGATATTGGTGAGGTAGTGGCGTTTCTTGCGAGTGACGCAGCCCGTTACGTGAACGCTTCGGAATTTGTCGCCGCGGGCGGCACGTTGTTATAAACAAAAACCGCTGTTTTCAGAGTTGGCGCTGGGAACAGCCAGCGCCTACCGAGATTTCATAAGCCTGGGCATGCCGCCATCACGCCCTTTCCGCCATGTTTAGCTCTTCCTCAAATAGATCTTGATCTGCTTAGTCAACCATCCCCCTCGCCAACCGGTCGCCAGAATATTTTCCTGTCTTCTACCGATCGCGTTTGCCGGCATCTGTTTTGAGTTGACATGGAGCGCCAGACATTTTATTTTCCATACGGTAGCGTATGGAAAGGCGGCGCCGGAAGGTACAGTAGTAAAGCGCGCATCCTGAATGCTTGCGACTCACGCGAGCCTGCTCACTCTAAACTGAAATCGTCACAAGTCCTTACAGGAGTTTTTATCAGTGCGAATAGCAATCATTGGTGCAGGAATCTCGGGCATCGCAGCGGCACAGTCCCTCCTCAAGACGGGCCATGATGTACAAATTTATGAAAAGTCCAGCCAGATCGGCGGTGTGTGGGCTATGGGTTATCCGGGCGTGAGATTGCAGAACACTCGGGATCAATACCGCCTCATGGATGTTCCCTGGAGCCCAAAGCCAGACTTACATCCAACTAGCGCACAGGTACAACAGCATCTCAATGACGCGATTGATCAGCTCGATCTTCCGCTCAAGTTAGACCACGAAGTCACAAAACTTGAGGAGACAGCAGGTGGCTGGCGGCTGCACTATCGGAACGATGGCGATACTGGGCAGCAGGATTTCGATTTCGTCGTGCTCTCCATTGGTCAGTATTCAAGTGGCAAGCAATCTCCAAAATTTCCCGGCCAAGACGAATTCAAAGGGGAAATTGTCACCGAGCGAGAGATTACCGATCTTAGTGTCTTTGCCGGAAAAAAAGTGCTGGTTGCGGGCTTCGGCAAAAGCGCGCTAGATATGGCGACCTTCGCGGTAGATCAGGCCAGCGAGGTACACCACCTCTTTCGGACACCGCGCTGGATGGTCCCCCTTCGTATATTGGGCGTCCACTACTCACGCCTTCTGTTTTGTCGTATGGGTACCTTTTTGATGCCCAGCTGGGTTCAACCCAATGCTACCGAAGCTTTTATCCACCGTAATTTAGGCTTCCTTGTCCGTGGCAATTGGCGCCTAGTGCAGAGCATCGTGAGACTCCAGAAGTATCTACTGGGACTCGGTAAGAGCCCAGCGGTAAAACGCCGCTTGGCTTCACTCACACCTACGCACGACATCGTTAGCGACTTTCGCTCTGCATCAGCGATGCAACCCGGGATGTATTTGAAACATATCGCTAGGGAGCGACTCCTTCCACATCAAGGGGAGTTGCAGGCATTTACGAAGAACGGTGTGGTGCTTGAGGGTGGCAACGCCATCGACTGTGATCTTGTTGTGCTAAGTCTTGGCTCAGGCTCGCCAACATTTCCGTTCCTACCGGACAAATATCGTGCCCTACTGGAGAGCGAGTCCGATGGTGTTCAGCTTTACAGGCATTTGCTGCACCCGGAAGTCCCCAAGATCGCCTTTGCGGGCTTTAATCATGGTTTTATGCACGTACCGGCAGTTGAAATTGGCATGCTGTGGTTGTCCGCCGTGCTCTCAGGTGACCTGACCCTGCCCAGCGCCGAGGAAATGCAACAGACCATAAAAAAAGTTCAGCAATGGAAGCGCGACTGTGTCAACTTTGAACCGTCACGATCCTGTGCTGTGAACACCCGGTTTCAGCAATACCTAGACGTTCTCTTGAAGGAACTTGGACTTAACCCCTACCGCAAGTTGCCTAATATTTTGGCCGAATTATTTAGCCAGTATGGCCCAGATGACTACGTGGACATTTTTGAGGAATACAGAGCCGGGCGCACTCAGCGATCCACGACCCTGCGCACACTTGCATTGGATACGTGAATCGGTAAAAAGGTTCAACACCACGCTATAATTCGGTAGAACCGCTTCGCAACGATGTCGATGCGGTTTGAGTCGTGCCAAAAATTAGGAGAAAAAGAATGACAAGTGCAGTGTTGATGGACTTAGCGGTGGGATTGGTCAGCGGTTCGATCAAAGTGATCGACCTCAGTGTGACCCTCTCGCCGCAGACGCCTATTCTGGAGCTGCCTGAAGAGTTTGGTTGGGGCAAATCCTGGCCCTTTTCAAAGGAGGAAATCTCTCGCTACGATGATCGTGGGCCCGCGTGGTATTGGAACAACATCAAGTGCGGTGAACACACAGGCACACACTTTGACGCACCAATTCATTGGGTCACGGGCCAGGATCTGCCGGATAACGCAACCGACACGTTGCCACCAGAGCGGTTTATCGGGCCTGGAGTAGTCATTGATGCTGCTGCTGAGGCAGCGCGTGACCCCGATTTTCTGATGTCACTAGAGTTTGTGAAATCCTGGGAAGCAAAAAACGGCAGGATTCCAGACGGAGCTTGGGTGCTCTATCGCACCGATTGGTCTAAAAGAGAATCCAAAGAGGCTTATCTGAACAAGGACGAGACAGGGGGGCACACGCCTGGCTGGGATCCAGAGACCGTCGCCTTTTTGGCGCAAGAGAGAAATATTATTGGGGTAGGGGTTGAAACCGTCGGAACAGATTCTGGCCAGGCGGCGAGCCAGGATCCAATGTTCCCCTGTCACAACCTGATGCACGGCGCTAACAAATGTGGATTGGCAAGTTTACGAAATCTTGATCTACTTCCCGCCACAGATTTTATCCTAATTGCGGCGCCACTTAAAATTGAGCAGGGGTCGGGCAGCCCGTGTCGAGTAATCGCACTGATACCTCAGGGCTAAACCGAGACTCTTCTGTTGGCTGAGCGTTCTTTCACTAACGAAGTCAAAAAGCTCTGCGCCGGGCAGGGCGAAGTGTTTAAGGGTGAAGGGATTCTTGCCATCACCAAAGCACTCCTTCAGTCTGGCGTATCTTATGTAGGCGGCTATCAGGGTTCTCCTATCTCGCATTTGATGGATGTGCTCAACGATGCACAGGATATCCTCGGTGACTTGGGTGTCCACTTTGAAGCTAACGGTTCTGAGGCTACTGCAGCAGCTATGTTGTCGGCCTCTATCAATTACCCGCTGCGTGGAGCCGTGACTTGGAAGTCAACTGTGGGTACCAACGTCGCATCTGATGCGCTGTCAAATCTAGCTTCTTCCGGGGTGACCGGCGGCGCTATGGTGATTGTTGGTGAGGACTACGGCGAAGGATCAAGCATTATGCAGGAGCGAAGTTATGCTTTTGCTATGAAAGCGCAGATGTGGCTCCTAGACCCGCGACCCAACTTACCTAGTATCGTTGATATGGTTGAAAAGGGCTTTGAGCTCTCGGAGGCATCCAACACGCCGATCTTCTACATGATGCGCATCCGCGGGTGTCATGTGACTGGTGAGTTTGTTGCTCGGGATAATGTTGCTCCCGAATTTCACAGCGAGGCTCCAGTCATCCCAAATCGGGAGCCTGAGAAAATTATCTTGCCGCCGTTTGTCTACGCGCAGGAGCGTGAAAAGATTGCCGAGAGGCTACCCGCGGCGATTCGCTTCGTCGAGGACAATGTGCTCAATGAGATTTTCCCCGGGCGATACGACTCGGTTGGAATCATCACCTGCGGAGGCTCATACAACACGGTGATTCGCGCCTTGCAGCGACAAGGGCTGGCCGACGTCTATGGCGAGACCGATGTCCCCATTTACTGTCTTAATGTCGCTTACCCGCTGATCCCGCGTGAGCTGGTTAAATTTTGTGCCGGTAAAGAGCAGGTACTCGTTCTGGAGGAGGGGCAGCCAGAGTACATCGAGCAGGGGATTCAGACGGTTTTACGTCGGCAGGACGTGCAAACCCGTGTTTACGGCAAGGACATTATGCCCATGGCAGGGGAGTATACGGGGCAGGTGATGCTGGAGGGTATTACCCGATTTATTCAGGCGGCATCACGACAAGATATACCCATGAAGCTCTCGCTTGATGCTGTACTGAGCACAGAGACGCCGGTGTCAGATGAGGATATCAGTCGGCTGATGGGCGAGTTGCCGCCTCGACCCGCGGGTCTGTGTACGGGATGTCCCGAGCGTCCGCTGTTTTCTGCCATTAAGCAATTGCAGGAAGAGATGGGTCCTTTTCACATCTCATCTGATATTGGCTGTCACTCTTTCGCCACTGCGGCACCGTTCAACCTCGGCAACACTATCATGGGCTATGGCCTGTCTCTGGCCAGTTCGTCAGGTATGCGCCACGCGCTGCCGCACAAGGCAATCAGCATCATGGGGGACGGTGGTTTCTGGCACAACGGTCTCACCAGCGGCGTCACCAGTGCGGTATTTAATGAGCATGATGGCCTGTTGATTGTCATCGACAATGGCTACTCGGCTGCAACCGGTGGGCAGGACATCCCTTCCCTGGTGGAGCCCAACCTGATCGCCACGACCCTGGATACGAATCAACCCAAACGTGAAAGCTGGCAGGACATCGAGGATGCCTGCCGCGGCGCCGGCGTGAAGTGGATCCGCACGGTGAGTACCTACAATATCGCCGCCATGAAGGAGACGCTGCGTGCAGCCCTGACGACCAATGCTCCAGGGCTGAAGGTGGTGGTGGCGGAGGGCGAATGCATGTTGAATCGCCAACGTCGGGTCAAGCCACTGATCCGACAGGCGGTCTCGGAGGGTCGGCGGGTGAAGCGGGCGCGTTTTTACATCGATCCAGAGACCTGCACGGGTGATCATGGCTGCATCCGCCTGTCGGGGTGCCCCTCTTTGACGATCCGCGAGAATCCCGATCCATTGCGCACGGATCCAGTGTCTTATGTCGACAACAGCTGTGTCGGTTGCGGTGTCTGTGGCACCAATGCACATTCTGCTGTGCTGTGCCCCTCTTTCTCGAGGGTGGAGATGATTCATAACCCTAATGCGTGGGATCGTTTTCTCGATACCACTCGTGCTCGGATGCGAGAATGGTGGCGGGCGCGCGATCGGAAGCGTATGGCGCAACGCCAGTTCTGATGTCACGAGAGGACGCGACCATCAATATGGTGATCGCTGCACTTGGAGGGGAGGGCGGCGGAGTGCTGACCAACTGGCTCATTGCGGCGGCGGAGCAAAACGGGTGGTGGTGTCAGAGTACTTCGCTTGCAGGGGTAGCGCAGCGGACGGGCGCTACGATTTATTATCTCGAGTTCATGCCTCGGCAAGACGGTCAGCGTCCGCCTGTGATGTCACTCTTTCCTGCACAAGGAGATATCGACTTAGCAGTCGCCTCGGAAATCGCCGAGGCGGGAAGAATGATCAGCCGCGGCTTCATCTCTCCAGATAGAAGTATGTTGATTGCGTCAGACCATCGGGTTTTCGGCATCACGGAAAAAAGTGCAACGGGGGATGGGTCAGTAGACAGAGAACTGATCATTGAGATGGGTGAGCGCTACGCCAAAACCTTCATTCATTTTGATATGTCCGAAATTGTTCAGCGGCAGGGCACTGTCATCTCGGCGGCACTGTTGGGGGCGATCGCTGGGAGCGGGGCGCTGCCATTCGCGGGGCACTGCTTTCGCAACCTGCTGTCAGCCGGGGGCAGTGCGCCTGGCAACCTCGCAGCCTTTGACGAGAGTTTTCGTCGCGCACAGCCTGGCGGTGTCGAAGAATACGAGCCCCCAAAAGCAGAACCTTTCACTCTGCCGCCCGCGATTAACGCTCTTGGGGACCGATGGTTGCCTCGTATCGCAGCCCTCCCGGAGACGCTTCACGAGACCGCTTATTACAGTATTAATCGCTTGATAGATTATCAGGATGAGGCATATGCAGAGGAGTGGTTGAGTCGTCTCTCGGCTGTGATCTGTTGCGATTCAGATCTCGAGACTCATGCTCTCTCGCGTGAAACGGGGCGATACCTTGCACTCTGGATGGCGTTTGAGGACATACCTCGTGTTGCGCAGCTCAAGGTTCGACCAGATAGGGAGGCCATGATTCGATCAGAGGTGAAGGCCGCGCCTGAACAGCCTGTGACCGTAGCTGAGTATTTTCACCCGAGGGTGGAGGAGGTGGCCGCCTTGCTTCCTGAGAGATGGGGCAGGGCGTTGCTGGGCTCAGCGACTGCGAGCCGATGGTTAGGCCGACTTCTTGGCCCCAGAACGTTGAGAACAGATCGTGTCGGCATGCAATTAATCCTCCGCTGTCTCGCAGGTCTCAGGCGCTTTCGGCGGTCCACCCTCGGTTACGCTCATGAGCGGCATATGATCGACAGATGGTATGACGCAGTTTTGTCCGCCAAGACGCACGAGACAGCCCTGGCGATTGCGGCGCTGGGTGGCATGGTGAAAGGTTATGGGGAGACCCGGCACCGAACCACATTGCGGCTGATGCAGATTTTGGATTACCTTGAGCAGTCGGCAGAGAGTGATGCGAACACTATCGCGTCTCTCCGGCTCGCGGCGATGACGCCTGACTCAAGGTTTGAGATCGACGACATCACGCTTCTGGATCCGGAGCATGCTTGATATCGGACAGTAAAGTTATGCTGCGGGAGATCTTGGCCGGCGCTACGCTGAGTGGTGCTCTTGCGGCGGCAGCCTATGCTATAGCCCATCGATACGGCGCGCCTGCGATGTTGATGGGGCTGTTGCTCGGTTTGTCGTGCCATTTTCTCAGTGAATCTGATCGCTTTACCAGCGGATTGGTTTGGGCTTCTGGGCCTTGCCTCCGATTTGGAGTGGCTCTGCTGGGGATCAGGTTAAGCGTCGGTGATGTCGCGATTCTCGGTTGGCCTGCGGTCTCGGCAGTTTGTGCTGCAGTGGTTATGACCTTGTTTTTTGGGGTGATCTGGTCACGAGCCCTCGGCTGCGATCGAGACCTAGGCTTGCTCACCGGCGGTGCGGTGGGCATTTGTGGTGCCTCGGCCGCGATGGCGATCAGTGCAGCGCTTCCTGAGTCAGAAGCAAAGCAACGACAAACCCTGTTTACGGTGATCGGAGTGACTGCTTTCAGCACTGTCGCAATGGTGTTTTATCCCATTTTCGGTGACTTGTTCCATTTCACTCCGACAGACATGGGCTTTTTCATCGGGGCGACCATTCATGACGTCGCCCAAGTGGTGGGGGCAGGTTACAGCGTGTCATCCGAAACCGGTGACCTGGCCACCTTCGTGAAGTTATTGCGCGTGGCTATGCTGGTGCCGCTTGTGATGGGCATCGCGTTTTTGTGTCGGTTGACCGCTCAAGCGCAAGGTAATGCCCGGCCGGCGCCTCCCTCATTCCCACTGTTCTTGCTGGCTTTCATCGCGTTGTTCCTGCTGAACAACACAGTGTCGCTACCTGGTGCGCTGACTCAGTGGATGTCTCAACTCGCCACCGGGCTATTGTTGTTGGCTGTGACGGCGTTGGGCGTTAGGACCTCGCTGCGCGAGGTGGCATCGATTGGCTGGCGACCGATTGCGTTGCTGGGGGGAGAGACGCTGTTTCTGGCTGCAGTAATTGCCAGTCTGCTAATGCTAGATATCGTTTGAGCTGTCGGGGCGCCGCTCAGCGAGAATATCGATCTCGAATTGCATGACCTTGTTGCTGTACTGATTAAAGGCCTCGT